>JAFTHZ010000008.1 GCA_017457155.1 Ruminococcus sp. | reverse complement strand
CTCTGGCAGCAAGGGCTCCACCCAGTGCATTTATGAGGGTGAATATCCTTTTTTTGGTGCTGTCGCTTTTCACAACCTGCCACACACAGGGGGCCTTCGCACCCAGTATCACAAGGAAGGCAAGTGTCAGCGGCAGTCCCATAAAGTACTCCAAAGCGTTGGACATGGCCAGCACACAGAAAACCATAGCCGAGAAAATGAAGAAGAGGTTTTTTCGGAGGTTGACTTTTGTGGAGTCTTCGCTTCGGGGAAGATGCTCAGAGAGAACCCTCAATATCATATTCACAAAGAATACAGAGAGCACATACAGAGCATAGAATCCAAGGATGAACAGGGCGCCTCCTGCCAGAAGGGACCCGTTTGACGGGCGGAAGGACAGGGAATCTATAACAGAGTGCACATAGCCGCCACCCTTGGTCCAGGTGAGGGTAAAAAGGTACACACCCAGGATTCCCAGATACAGGGTCATCCCCAGATAGCACAGCTTGTGCAGAGCGCAGGGGACGATTTTCGGTCTGGTCTTGTCCATAAACACCAGGACCGCCACCCCGATGAAAACAGCGCCCAGCGCCATTATGGAGACTATATTGTAGGAGCAGTACAGTCCCAGTGCTGCCGCTGAGGATATGAGCAACAGCAGGTTGCGTACTGTGTTTTTTAGCATTGAAGATTCAGTCATTGATGACTCCTCCTGTGGTAGGATAGGTTGGCCTTTGATTGTTATGAGAGCTCGTACTCTCCGTCGTGCAGGACCTTGAGTGAACTCTCAAAGAAAGTCTTCAGGGCATCCGTCATATATTCGGTGTCTTTTCTTCCTGCGGTCTCAAGGGCTGAGTGCATGGCAAACTGAGCAAGTCCCACATCTGCGCTGAGCATAGACAGCTGGGTGCCTGCGATGCATCCCAGGGTTGAGCCCCCGGGAATGTCAGCGCGGTTGTAGTAGTGCTGACAGGGGACCTGTGCCTTGCGACACAGCTGTGTCACCAATGCGCAGGAGATCCCATCGGTGGTGTACTGACGGTTGGAGTTATGCTTGATGACCACGCCGCCGTTGGGAAGCACCTGATGATTGGCGTCAAAAAGCTCGGGGTGGTTGGGATGGAGAGCATGGGCATTGTCACAAGACAGCAGGAAGCTGCAGGCGGCCTTGCGGTCAAAGCAGTCACAGCCTGTGGCATCAGCCACCCTGCGAAGTACCCTGTGAAGGAAGTCCGAGTCTGCGCCCTGAGGGGTCTTGCTGCCGATTTCTTCGTTATCAAACACCGCAAGCACAGGTATGGAGGTCACGGCCTCTGCCTGCTCAAAAGCCTCAAGACAGGCATACACACACTGCAGGTCATCAATCCTTGGGGCGCTGATAAAGTCGCCTATGACAGCACCCTTGTCTGCGTTATACAGCAGCAGGTCTGTGCTCAGGATATCCTCGCGTGAGACCCCTGCCATATCGGCGATGCGGTCTGTGAGGGGGACTCTGTCCTCGCTACATATACCGTACAGGGGCAGCATATCCACAGCAGGATTCAGGGTAATGCCCTCGTTGAGCTTTCGGTTGAGGTGGATGGGGGTGTTGGGGATGATGGCAACAGGCTCCTTTGTGTCCACAAGGATGGTGCTGACTCCTTTGGGAGTATTCACAACCACCCTGCCTGCAAGGGAGAGGGGGCGGTCCATCCATGTGGAGTTTATCATTCCCCCGTATTTCTCCGTGGAGAGCCTGACATAGTGCTTGTCCTCAAGCTCGGGTTTTTCTTTGAGGGTTATGGCAGGGCTGTCGCTGTGGGTTGCACAGACCATAAATCCCTGATAGTCCTCCTTCGGCACCCTAAAGGCGATGATGGAGGAGTTGTTGCGGGTGACAAAGTATCCCTTGCCCCGCTCAATCTCCCAGCTGTCACCCTCGCACAGGGGGCAGAATCCAAGGGACAGAAGCCTCTGCTCAATATTCCTCACCACATGGTAGGGGGAGGGAGAATTCTCTATAAACTCAAAAAGTCTTTTGTTCATAATATCACCTGAAAATAAGTATATACCCATACTATACCACACAGAGCGTGGATTTTCAACTTGGGATTTTGGGGAGGAGCCCAAAAAAAGAGAGCAGGATCAAAGTCCTGCTCTGCGCTGTATTTTGATTAATCTGACTATTGTTTACGTTATTCTGTGATCCAGTCGATTACTCTTACATATTCTCCGTTTGTAATTCAGGTGGGAATCAGTGTTTCGCAACACAGCAGTGATTCCTTGATATCGTTTGTTTATCAGAGTACAGGCTCAGTTGTAACTGTCGGTGTTTCGTCATAGACCGCGCCCCAGGAGTTGTAGGATTTGCACTCCAGGGTGATGTCGTGATCGGGCATGGTGAACCTGAGGATGAAATGGCCTTTGTCGCTGTCGTACTCTGTGTCTATTTCTTCTCCGTCAAGAAAGAAGTTGTAGCTATACTCTGTGGCCAGGTGGGTATAACGGATAACCACCTCTTCGCCCTCCTCGTAGGAGTCCTCGGCATCCAAGTATTGGTCCTGCTGTCCGCAGTAGTCGACCTTGTATGAGGGGTTTGTGGCATCAGCAGAGGTGGGGTCTGTTGTCTCCTCGCACCCTGCAAGGGCAGTCAAAAGGAAAACCGCAATCAGCATGGCTGTTATCAGGGTCAAAGCTTTCTCACGTTTCATATTATCCACTCCTTTGTCAAAGGCTCAGTATGGTCAGTTTATGGGGATAAAGGGCAGCTCGATTTTCTCTCCCTGTGGGAGGGTGGGTTCTTGTATGGGGGCTGTGGTCTCGGCAGTAGAGTTGCTGCCTGTGTTGGTTGAGGGCTTGTCAGCAGGCTTGTTCTGCTGCCCGTTGGGGTTTGTCATTATCTCCAGCTCGTTTTCATCCTGAGTATACTGTGGCTGTGTATCCTCTGAGTCGGATCCGCTGTTGCTATTGCCGGCGGTGTTGTTCTTCTCTGTGCTGATGGTGTCATCGGCTGCCTGTGTTGTGGTGTCCCGGGACTCTTCAGGCGCAGTTGTCGATGCTGTGGCGGTGGTGGTTTCGGGGTCGTTCTGCCGGGCCTTGTTACATGCAGAAAAAGCAAATACCACCATCAATGCAAAAACCACACAGAGCAGTCTGAAAAAAATGTTTTTCATAGCGTCACAACCTTTCTGAATCTATTATAACACCGTAAAACCGTGGTTTCAATATGTTAATACCAATCGGTCTCATAAGTTGGTTTTTCGGCAACAAAAGGGGAAGCGAGCAAACAAAAAGGCCTACCCGCAGGGGTAAGCCTTTTTTTGGATTTGTTTATAAGCTAAAAGAAATCAGAGCAGCTCGGTTTCGTGGTCCTGTGTTGTGTAGGAGGGTACGAATGTAACATCCACGCCGCTTGCTACGATAACGTCGTCTGTCTTAAAAAACACGATGTTGATTTCTGCTGCTTCGTAAATCTTCTTCATAGAAAATCACCTCGTAAAATTAATTTGTCTAGTAGGATATTAGGAAGTTCTGCAAGGAGTGATCCCTGTGGGGGACAGGCCCTGCTTTCTTTGCGTCCTTATACCTTTCTTATTACTGTCCGTTGTAAATGCCTGCTGCGACGCAGTATGCACCAAGTGCATTTGCAAGGGCTACAAGCTCAGGGTTGCTGCTCTGCTGTGCAAGGCAGATGTAGCTGTATGCAGAGTATGTGATAGTCTGTGAATCAGTCTTGAGGACGTACTCAGTATTCAGCTCATGTGCGGCGAGTCTGGGCATTGAAATACACCAGAGGTTGCCGTTGCGCTCAAGGGATGCACCCGAAAGTCCGTTGATGTTGATTGCGGGGATCTGGTCCTCGAGGAGTCTTGTTTCATCTACCTTGAAGTAGAACTTGAGGAATGTGTCATTCTCAAGAACAAGTGAAGCACCATAATACTCGAAAATATCTGCTTCGCCCTCGATAACGGGAGCATAATCAGAGAAGTCATAAACATGAACAACCTTGTCATCCTCTGTCATGTTGTAAATGTCGGTAGCAAGGTAGTCGGTGCCGTAGTCAAAGTATTTCTGAGAAGCGGCGCCGTAGTTGAGCATTGCCTTGACGATATTCTGCTCGGCAGCGTACTTCACGGGATCGCTGAGGATGATGTCACAGTATCCGTTGAGAGAGTTTCGGTTGAAGAATGTGTTGTAACTATCAGATACAACCTTGCTGACAATGGATTCAGACATCTCTCTTGCAGCCAGCTCTACTGTGTATACATAGTAGCCTGATACATCGTCGATGTAGTTATACTCGGCTGCAGGAAGCTCATACCAGGGAGTACTATTGCGATAAACAATAAGCTTTGCGGTCGGATCAGCCATGATATCGCTGCTGATTTTGTAGTGGAGGTTGAAGCCGATCTTGCCGTCGAGGGTTACTGACAGACCCTCAAGAGAGGTCTCTGTAATCTCTTCTTCCTCTCCGCCACCCATATCGGGGAACAAAACGGTAATATCCATGTAGTTATAGGAGTTGCCGTTGTCCCATGTCATATTGTAGCAGATGCCGTCATAGAAGCCTTCTGTGATATCGGGAGTCTTGTCGCGCTCACCGGAGCCGTCGTCCTTGATACCTGAGATAACGATGCCCTGTGCATCGGCGGGAACGCTTGCGCAGTATACGTCGTAGGGATCACAGTTGTCATAGTAATCCATTTCTATACCGGGATACTCGGTATCTTCGGCAGTAGCACTGCCCCAGTAATGAATCCCGACATCGGTCCAGAGCCAGTTGTTCTGGAAGTAAACTGTTATGTACTCGGTCTCATCTTCAGGAGAACCGTTGATGGAATTATCATCCTCCAGCTCTTTAAGGCTGTCATACCAGTACTCGTTGCCCCAGTAGAGGTACTTACCTATACCATCGTAGAAACTCAGAGTCTGGGTCTCAGCTGCTATTTCTTCGCCGACACCAAAGTTGCCGCTGAATTTGATGTAGGAATAGCGATGGTCAAAGGTTACGGAGTAAACCAGGCCTCCTGCCTGCTCTGCATTTTCAGAGAGGACCTCACCTGTGGGTTCCATCTTGATGCCGGGCAAGGGAGCAGCCTCTGCGGGTTCATCCCCTGTTACGTCCCCACGCCATGCGTATGCGTAAACCTCGGTGAAGTTGTCAGCATAGTCAACATAGTAGAAGGTGTAGCTCTCTGAAGGCTGGGAGGGGGTGTCGGGATCGGGAGTCTCGGGATCAGGAGTCTCGGGATCGGGAGTCTCGTTGCGGTCAGGACAGACAAGGTCAATATCTCTTGCTACAACTCCATTGCCGTTGTCCCAGATCATGGAATAGCAGACGCCGTCGTAGAAGCCCTCTGTGATGTCGGGTGTCTGGTCGATGCTGCCTGAGCCGTCGTCCTTTGTACCTGCAA
This sequence comes from Ruminococcus sp., assembly GCA_017457155.1. GTDB lineage: Bacteria > Bacillota > Clostridia > Oscillospirales > Acutalibacteraceae > Ruminococcoides. Next base: position 61,526 of record JAFTHZ010000008.1, on the reverse strand, counting down.
AGATAACTCCGGTTGCGTCAGAGCCGATGGTAGCTTTATAGACCTCATTACCCATTTCGGAAGTGCCGACAAGCATAACTTCGCCCTGCTCCCACTGGGTGTCAGGAACTACTGAGCTACCCCAGGTGTAAACAAACACATCTGACCATAACCAGTTGTTTTCAAAGTACACAGAGATTTCTTGTGCCTCGGCTGCGCCTACGCTGACGGGTGCTATGGTAAGCACTCCCACAAGCATAAGCATTGTCAAAACAAATGACAAGATTCTTTTCATGTTTTTGCCTCCTGTATAAAAATATATATTCACAAAGGTGATAAGTGTTTGAGTGACGTTCCAACACCTTTGTAATATGCTGTCTGATTACCGCAGGCTCAGTTTATGGGGATAAAAGGGAGCTCAATGGGTTTGTCTGAATCGCGGGTGGGCTCCTCTGTGGGAGCTGTGGTTGTTGCCTGTGTGGTGTCCTGAACAGGCGCAGATGCAGGTGCATCTGTTGCGACGGGGGTTGTATCGGGTGTGTTGTCGGTAGGTTCTGTGACAGTAGCCGCTGCATCAGTTGTTGCAGGGGGATTTGCGGGAGGCTTGATTGCCGCAGGGGGGACAAGTCCTGCAACCTGCTTCTGGATATATGTGGCATCCTTGATGTTGACAGTGCCGTTCTGGTCGGTGTCTGCCAGGTTCAACTGCTCAGCAGTCAGCACAATCATATCTGCGATATGCTTCTGTATTGCGGTGGAATCCTTGACGTTGACGGATCCGTTCATATCGGCGTCCCCAAGGCTGAATCCTGAACCGGGGATGATCTCGGTCTCGTTGCTGCTTGCAAGTGCAGCGAAGGTACAGGACAAAACTATCAGCAAAGCTGTTATCACAGCCACAAATCGCTTAACCATACAACACCTCATAATACATCTAATATTACATATAAATTATACTTGTATACGTTATGGATTTCAAGATATTTTTATGTTATCTGAAAGTTTTTTTGTGAGATATCTGAACAAAAAAAACGGCTTTTGGGCAAGGGTCGCCTCATGCATAGCCAAGGATCCCGTCCTCAACATAAAAAACGAGAGGCTCACACAATGTGAATCTCTCGTTTTATGTTCGGTTCAGTTTGAAAACTCTGCTGATTTTACATAGTCAATGAAGATCCGAAGACTCTTTGATATCCATTTGTTCTTGTGATAGATAAGCTGTTTCCAGACCTCAATGTTCATATCGCAGATATCAAGATAGCAGAGCTTGCCTGAATCGATCAGAGGCTTTGTCACAAAATCAGGCAGGTAAGAAATCATATTGCTCTGCGCAACCAGGGCTGTGATAATGTCGGTCCGTCCGATCTCCAGCACAGGGGTTATCTCCAGGGATCTTTTTGCAAGCTCCCTGTCAAACACCCGTCGGTATCCTTGTCCGCATTCTGTCAGCACAAAGGGCTCGTCAATAATATCTTTTACGGACAGACCCTTTGCCCCTGCGAACTTCGAGTCTGAAGCTGCAACAAAGTGTATGGGAATCTGCTGTTCCTTGGCGATTACATAATCTTTGTTGTATAGACGATGGTCAAGAGTCATGATAACGTCGGCCTCGTTGTGGTCAAGCATATCAAGCATAACCCCTGAGTCTCCTGTGGTGAATCTGATGGAGATGTCCGGGTGCTTTGTGTGAAAATCCATGTAGTGAGCGCTGAGCATCTCTTCACAAATAGAGTCAGGTGTTACTATATGTATATGACCGCTGCAGGTTTTGTTCTCGTTTAAGCTCTCCTTGAACTCCTCTTCCAGAGCACAGATCCGATGCGCGCAGGAGATAAGCTCGTGTCCTCGCTCTGTGAGGGTTATGGTGTGGTTTATCCTTTCAAACAAAAGACACTCAAGCTCATCCTCCAGCTGTTTTATCTGAAACGAAACCGTAGATTGTGAGTATCCAAGCTGCTCTGCCGCCTTTGTAAAGCTGCCCAGCTCTGCCACGTTAATGAATGTTACCAGATTTCTCAGTTCCATTGTCTCACCTTTGTTATCTAAAATTTCGATAATTGTTATCAATATCATTTGTTTGACTAATGATAAATGTATTATATAATGAACTCAAGAAAAAAGCAAGGTCATATCGCAAATATTGCGGGTGGTTTTGACTTGAAATGAAGGAGTTTTTACTATGAAAAGAGCATTATCCCTTGTTTTGGTACTTGTTATGTGTGTGGGTTGCTGTCTGACTTTTGCAGGTTGTGACGATAGCAAAACCGCAGATAAATACACCATCGGTATCTGCCAGCTTATGGAGCATGTTGCTCTTGACGCTGCAACAGACGGTTTCAAGCAGGCTCTCATCGACGAGCTTGGAGAAGATAAGGTTGAGTTCGATGTTCAGAATGGTCAGGGCGACCCTGCTACCTGCTCAACCATCGCCAATCAGTTTGTATCAAACAGCGTTGATCTGATTATGGCAAATGCGACCCCTGCTCTCCAGTCGGCTGCTGCCGCAACTGCAGATATTCCGATTCTGGGCACATCTGTTACAGAGTACGGCGTTGCCCTTGAGCTTAAGGACTTCAACGGCACAGTAGGCGGCAACATCTCAGGTACATCTGACCTTGCTCCCCTTGATAAGCAGGCTCAGATGATCACCGAGTGGTGTCCCGATGCAAAGACTATCGGACTTCTCTATTGCTCCAAAGAAGCCAACAGCCAGTATCAGGTTGACGTTGTAAAGGCAGAGCTTGAAGCAAAGGGTCTCACAGCTACTCTGTATCCCTTCACAGATTCCAACGACCTGGCTCAGGTTTGCACAACAGCTGCTGACAACTGCGATGCAATCTATGTTCCCACCGACAACACAGTAGCCGAGAACACAGGTATTATCGACAACATCTGTGAGCCCAAGAAGATCCCCGTAATCGCAGGCGAGGAAGGCATCTGCTCAGGTTGCGGTATCGCAACACTCTCAATCAGCTACTATGACCTGGGCTACACCACAGGCAAGATGGCTGTCAGGATTCTCAGAGACGGTGCCGATATCTCTACAATGCCCATCGAGTACGCTGAGAAGCAGACTCCCAAGTACAACGCACAGAACTGTGAGGCACTTGGAATCACACCTCTTGAGGGTTACGAGGCTATCGAGGCAGAGTGATTTTCTGCAGATAATCAGGTAACATAATATCTTTTTTGAATACATCAGTCGGAGAGGTTCAGAGATCTCTCCGACTGATTTCTGAATTTTCTGACAAAGGTGAAAGATATGGAAATATTGACACAACTTCTCAATGCTTTGCCCGGATCGGTGTCTCAGGGACTCATCTGGGGCATAATGGCCATCGGGGTATATATTACATACCGACTGCTGGATATACCTGACCTGACGGTTGACGGGTCCTTTGCAACAGGCGGTGCAGTTGCGGTTATGCTTATACTGAACGGATGCAACCTGTGGCTTGCTATGTTCCTCTCCTTTATTGCAGGACTTCTGGCAGGTGCGGTGACAGGTCTTTTGCATACACTCATGGGTATCCCACCTATCCTTGCGGGTATTCTGACACAGCTGTCCCTCTACTCAATCAATCTGAAAATCATGGGCAAGGCAAATCAGTCTGTGAACGTAAACCAGACCGACCTGCTTGTGTCCCTGCGTTGGGTAAAGGAGTTTGCTTTTCATAACCCTCTTGTTACGGTGGGCATCGTCCTTCTTATCCTTATTGCTTTTCTGTACTGGTTCTTCGGCACAGAGATGGGATGTGCTCTGCGTGCGACGGGATCTAACCTTAACATGAGCCGTGCACAGGGTATCAACACAAACTTCAACAAGGTTCTGGGCATTATGCTCTCAAACGGACTTGTGGCCTTCTCGGGCGCGTTCCTTGCTCAGTATCAGGGTTTTGCTGACGTCAAAATGGGTCAGGGTGCCATCGTCATCGGACTTGCCGCGGTTATTATCGGTGAGGCACTGTTCGGAAAAATCTTCAGAAACTTTGCCCTCAGACTTCTGTCTGTGGCCCTTGGCTCCATCATTTACTATATAGTTATTCAGGCGGTTATCACACTTGGATTCGACGCAAACCTGTTGAAGCTCCTCTCTGCAACGATTGTTGCAATCTTCCTTGCGGTTCCTTACTGGAAGAGCAAGTACAACGAAAATCATATCAAAGGTTCAAAGAAGGGGGACAGAATAAATGCTTGATATTAAAAACGTGAAGAAGACCTTCAACCCCGGAACCATCAACGAGAAAAAAGCCCTGAACGGCATCGACCTTCATCTGGACGAGGGGGAATTTGTGACTGTTATCGGCGGAAACGGTGCAGGCAAATCCACCATGCTCAATATGATTGCAGGTGTGTATCCTGTGGACTGCGGAAGTATCGTTATCGACGGAATTGATGTTACAAGACTGCCCGAGTACAAGCGAGCCAAATATTTAGGCAGAGTTTTTCAGGATCCCATGACAGGTACTGCGGCTGATATGCAGATCGAAGAGAACCTGGCCCTTGCCGCCAGACGAGGCAAAAGAAGAACCCTGCGTTCGGGTATAACAAAAAAAGAAAGGGCAGAGTACAAAGAGCTCCTGAAGGTTCTGGACCTGGGTCTTGAGGACAGACTCACCGCAAAGGTGGGACTTCTCTCAGGCGGTCAGCGTCAGGCTCTGACCCTGCTTATGGCAACTCTCAACAAACCCAAGCTGTTGCTCCTTGACGAGCACACTGCAGCCCTTGACCCGAAAACCGCCAAGAAGGTTCTGGATATTACAGAGGAGATAGTTGAGAAAAATAACCTTAAAACAATTATGATCACCCACAATATGGCAGACGCCATCAGGGTAGGCAACCGACTGATCATGATGCACGAGGGCAGAATCGTGGTTGACGTCAAGGGTGAAGAAAAGAAGAAGCTCACCATCGAAGAGCTTCTCCAGATGTTCGAGGCATCCAGCGGCAGCCAGTTTACCAGCGATAAGGTTATGCTTTCGGCCAAGTAAGCCACAGAGGTAAATATGTTTTTTGAAGAAATCAAAATGGGTACACAAATAGATATCGCCCCTGCGGTTATCAAAAAAGACAAGATGCTGGACTTTGCAAGGCTTTATGATGATGTGCCGCTGCACACAGACGAGGAATACGCAAAGAAAACTCCTTTCGGCAAACTTATCGCACCGGGGGTTATGTCTTTTTTGGTGGTGTGGGCAAAGTATCTTGAGGTGGATATTTTTGGCGAGGAACTCCTTGCAGGCAAATCCACAAAGATAGAGTGGCTCAGACCTGTCTTTGCAGAGGATGTTCTCAGGGGCAAAGCTGTGGTCACTAGGATGGAAAAAAGAAATCCACGCAACGGACTCGTGGAGATAACCATCGAGGCATATAATCAAAGTGATGAGCTTGTGCTGACAAATGCCACCGAAGCTATAGTCAAATGCAAACCTGCGGACTGAATACTTAGATGTATACAAAACCGAACCTGCCTCCAATCAGGAGTGGGTTCGGTTTTGTTTTTTTCGGATTTGATAACCCGAGTGACAGGGTTGAGTCTGCGGCCTGGTTTATTATAGAGGTGGTTGCCTACCTCGCATGATGGAACGAGACGAGAATCTGAATGCCGATAAACGCTCTCCCTAAAAATGTCCCACCGAGACATTTTCTTAACGGTCGCCTTCAAGAGGCCGCAGGGGAAACCGATGCTATTCAGGCAATAAAAAAACAGAAGCACGTTTAGTGCTTCTGTCTTTTTATGGTCCGAGTGACAGGAGTCGAACCTGCGGCTTAGTTTAATATAGAGGTGAACGGCTACCTCGCATGATGGAACGAGACGAGAATCTGAATGCCAATAAACGCTCTCCCTAAAAATGTCCCACCGGGACATTTTCTTAACGGTCGCCTTCAAGAGGCCGCAGGGGAAACCGATGCTATTCAGGCAATAAAAAAACAGAAGCACATTTAGTGCTTCTGTCTTTTTATGGTCCGAGTGACAGGAGTCGAACCTGCGGCCTCTTGAACCCCATTCAAGCGCGCTACCAAACTGCGCTACACCCGGATGTCGTTTAGCGACTAAAATATAATACACTATTTATTTATGAATGTCAAGCCTTAATTTCAGAAAAAAACGGGAAATTTGCGTTTATTTTTTCTTTGCGCTCAAAGGCAATCCGCTGCCTAAGCAGAAAACGCACAGGGGAGCGGTTCCTCTGTGCGTTATACTGACTAATGTTACTATTGAATGCTATCAGCCGAACAGTGCGCTGAATGCACGGTATGCCATGTAGATGTCGATCTTGGAGATAAGCTCGAAGGGTGCGTGCATTGACAGCACGGGAACACCCAGATCAACAACGTCCACGTTCATGTTGGCAACGTACTTTGCGATGGTTCCGCCGCCGCCCAGGTCTACCTTGCCAAGCTCGCCTACCTGCCAGAGGATGTTGTTCTTCTGAAGCATTGTGCGGACCTCGCCCATGAACTCTGCGGATGCGTCGGATGTGCCGCCCTTGCCGCCGTGGCCTGTGTACTTGCTGATGACAACGCCCTCGTTCACGTAGCTGGAGTTCTTTGCCTCAAAGCAGGATGCGTATGTGGGGTCGTATGCAGCGTTAACATCTGCGGAAAGACACTTGGACTTGCTGATTGCTCTCCAGCCGTCAACTCCGTCTGCCTTTGCAAGGTCATAGATGAAGTAGCGCAGGAAGTCGCTCTGCATACCTGTGTTGCCGTCGGAGCCTGTCTCTTCCTTGTCACACAGGACGGTGATGGCGGTCTTCTCGGGAGTTTTTGCGTCGATGGCAGCCATGAGTGCAGGGTATGCACAGCATCTGTCGTCGTGGCCGTATCCTCCCATGAGACCTCCGTCAAAGCCTACGTCGCGGGTCTTGTATGTGGGCACAAGGCAAAGCTCAGCAGAGAGGAAGTCGTCCTCGGTGATGCCGTACTTTGCGTTGAGGATGCTCATAACGTTCAGCTTCACAAGCTCGGACTCGTCTTCGTCGCAGTAGGGACGTGAGCCTACCAGAACATTCAGGTCCTCGCCGTTGAAGGCTTTTTTCAGGGGCTTCTCAACCTGCTCATAAGCAAGGTGAGGGAGAAGGTCTGTGATGCACAGGCAGGGCTCGGACTCGTCATCACCGAAGCGGATGTCAACGGTGGTGCCGTCGGTCTTGCACACAACTCCGTGCAGAGCCAGAGGCATTGCCAGCCACTGATACTTGCGGATACCGCCGTAGTAGTGAGTCTTGAAAAGTGCCAGGTTGTTTGCCTCGTACAGGGGGCTGGGCTTCAGGTCGATTCTGGGAGAGTCGATGTGGGCAATAGCCAGATTCACACCCTCGGTGACGCCCTTGGTGCCGATGACTGCCAGCATCAGAGCCTTACCTCTGTTGTTGACGTAAACTCTGTCGCCTGCCTTGTATGCCTTGTCGGGGTCAAACTCCACAAAGCCTGCCTTCTCAGCCAGCTCGATGGAATACTTAACTGCGTCACGCTCGGTGCGGGCATAGTCCAGGAAGGGCTTGTAACCCTCACAGAACTGGTCAGCTGCTTTGATCTCCTCTTGGGAGAGCTTTGAGATACCGGGCTTGGGGTCCATTAATAATTTCTCTTTCAGCTCCTTGATGGGGCTTTTTTCTTCTGCCATTTTGGATTCCTCCTGTTTATAAGATTGCGGATAGTCACCGCTTATTTCCTATTATAATCATACCACCTGCAGGTGGGATTTTCAACATTTATTATTCGCTGAAGTAAAGCTTCTGATACATCTGCTCTGCGTCCCTGATCCGCTGTACATACTCGGATGTTTCTTCATAGGGGATGGTGTGCAGGGTGACTCCGTCCGAGGAGTAGGCAGGGTTCTGCAGCCACTCGTTCACAGCGGTGTTGCCTGCGTTGTATGCGGCACAGGCGGTGTATCTGTCCTGATAGATATCCGTCAGATATCTCAGGTAGTAGGTGCCGTAGTCAATGCTCAGGTGAGGATTCAGCATATCCTGGGGGGAGTGATCCTCACCGCGTTTTTCGCACAGCCACTCGAAGGTATCGGGCATTATCTGCATTAGTCCTCTGGCTCCTGCGTGGGACTCGGCACGGATGTCAAACTTGCTCTCTGTGTGGATCACCGCGCAGAGAAACTGAGGCTCAAAGTCATATTCCTGTGCTGCCATGACTATCTCTTCCTCATACGACAGGGGATAGATGAGCATCTCTATCTTTGTCCGAAGCTTCGAGACCAGGCCGCTGCCTATGAGTATTACCGCCACCAGAGTCAGCACAAGGAGGGTGATAAAGATCTTGCCGCAGCCTAAGCCTTTTTTTCTTCTTCGTTCGGTCATAGCTGAAGCTCCTTGATGATTTCTTCGGTGCACCTGCGCAGTGTGTCTATGTCTCCCTCGTTCATAATAACAAAGTCTGCTCTGTTTGAGTAGAACTCGTAGGACTTCTGTGCTTTCATACGGCTTTTAGCCTGCTCGGGGGTTATGTTGTCCCTTGCCATTATGCGAGAGAGCCTTGTTTTGTCATCAGCCAGCACGGCGATGGTGAAGGCGCAAAGTTTGTTACCCTCTGATTCAAACAGGGTAGGTGCGTCAAAAAGTATTCTCTCAAAACCCTCCTCATAGAGGTGCTCGAATTCCTCCTTGCACATTCTGATGATGAGAGGGTGGGAGATCCTGTTGAGAAGCTCTGTGTTCTTCTTCGATGAGAAGGCGGCCTCTGCCAGGGCGGGTCGGCTGACGGAGCCGTCCTCAAGGAGGATACCCTCCCCGAAAGCTTCGGTGAGTTTCTCTATATATTCAGGATTCAGCAGTGCCTTATGGGCAACCTCATCGGCATTCACAACAGCAAATCCCTTCTCTGCAAACATACTGCTCACAAGGGTCTTGCCGGAGCCTGTGGGGCCTGTGAGTCCTATTACCGTATATCCTTTATTACTCAAGATCTATCACCTCAAAGCCTGCGGCGCGGATGAGCCTGTTGAACAGCGCCATTCCCACGCCTTCTGTGTCGGGACAACGGACATATACCACCTGAGTGCCGGGGATCTCGTCGGCTGAGCGCAGGGCAGAGAACAGGTTGTGAGCCTGGGTGGTGTAGTCGTTCTTCTCGCCCAGGGGCAGGGTGTGCACAGAGAGATGAGGGACGTCCTCGTCATAGCACAGTGCCACGGTGGAGTTCTTGTCTTTGGAGCTTAAAAAGTCTCTGAAGGTGTCATCCTCTGCTTTGACAAGATATACCTTTGCTTTTGGGGCATAGTGACGGTACTTCATTCCCGGGGAGGGGGCCTGTGCTCCCTCGTTGAGTTTGTTGAGCACCGCGTCGCTGAGGTCAACCTGACCCAGCACATCCCGAAGCTGCTCAAGGGTTACTCCGCCCGGACGGAGCAGGGTGGGGGGCTCTGTGCACAGGGTGATTACTGTACTCTCAAGGCCTACCTGTGCGGGACCTCCGTCCATAATGGCGTGGACTCTGCCCTCGAGGTCTTTGGAGACGTGTTCTGCGGTGGTGGGGCTGGGACTGCCCGACAGGTTTGCGGAGGGTGCCGCCAGCGGACAGCCTGCACGGCTGATGAGAGCTTGTGCCGCAGGGTGAGAGGGAAAGCGCACAGCCACAGAGTCAAGCCCTCCTGTGACAACAGAGGGGACGGACTCTGACTTGGGCATTATTATGGTCAGGGGACCTGGCCAGAAGGCGTTTGCCAGCTTGCGTGCTTTCTCGGGGAAAGAGGAGACCAGAGAGTACCTTTCGATATCCTCCACAGAGCTGATATGTACGATGAGCGGATTGTCAGATGGTCTGCCCTTTGCAACAAAGATACTGCTGACAGCCTCTTCGTCCAGGGCGTTGGCCGCAAGTCCGTACACAGTCTCTGTGGGCATAGCAACAAGTCCGCCCTGTCTGAGAATACGGGCGGCGGTCTCTATGTCCTCCTGTGATGTAGTCAAATGTAGTGTATCCATTAATCAGTTTTCCATACTTTCTTTGAGTTTTTCTGCTCTGTCGGCGGCAATCAGAGGGTCGATAAGCTCCTCAAGAGCTCCCTCGAGTATGCTGTCAAGCCGATACAGGGTCAGACCGATACGATGGTCGGTGATTCGGTTTTCGCGGTAGTTGTAGGTGCGGATGCGCTCGCTTCGGTCGCCGCTGCCTACCTGGGATTTTCGCTCGGCGGCGATGGCTCCCGACTGCTCCTGCTGTTTCTCGCTGAGGAGTCGGCTGCGCAGTACCTTCATGGCTTTGTCCTTGTTCTTGTACTGGCTTCGCTCGTCCTGACACTCAACCACCATACCTGTGGGCAGGTGAGTGATGCGGATGGCGCTGGAGGTTTTGTTGATGTGCTGACCTCCTGCACCCGAGGCGCGGAAGGTGTCGATCTTTAGGTCGGCAGGGTTAATGTCTATCTCTACCTCTTCTGCCTCGGGGAGCACCGCTACGGTGACGGTGGAGGTGTGTATCCTGCCACCTGACTCGGTTTCGGGTACACGCTGTACACGATGGACGCCGCTCTCGTACTTGAGTTTGGAGTAAGCGCCCATGCCCTCTATCATAAAGGAGACTTCCTTGAAGCCTCCCAGTCCTGTCTCGGATATGCTCAGAAGCTCTGCGCTGTAGCCTGCGCTCTCGGCGTACATGGTGTACATACGATATAGCACAGCACAGAACAGGGCTGCCTCCTCGCCGCCTGCCCCTGCACGGATCTCCACGATGACGTTCTTGTCGTCGTTTTTGTCCTTTGGCAGCAGTAGAAGGCGGATCTCTCCCTCAAGTCGGGCAATGTCCGCCTTGGCGCTCTGAAGCTCCTCCTGAGCCATAGCACGAAGCTCTCCGTCACAGGAGCTGTCTGAGAGGATAGAGAGGGAGTCCGCGACTGTCTCTTTGGCGGATTTGTAGTCTCTGTATGCGTTGACAATGGGCTCGATGGAGTGGAGCTCCTTCATGATCTGCCTGTATCGGTCGTTGTCTGAAGCCACCGAGGGGTCATAGAGCATTGTGTTCAGTTCGTTGTATCTTTTCTCGAAAACTTCTGTTTTCTCCAGCAATTGCGTCAGTCCTTTTCGGGGTGATGTGGTCTGCCTGAGAGGGCAGGATGAATCACGTTCTTTACTCTGTGATTATCTTGGAGATGTTCTTCTCGGCTTTGGAGCGGGGGAGCATAACCTGATGGCCGCACTGCTCGCAGGTCATCTTGAAATCCATTCCGATACGGTCAACCAGAAAAATCTTTCCTCCGCAGGGATGGGGTTTCTTCATGAGGAGTCGGTCTCCTACTTTTATATCCATGGTTATGCCTCCTTCAAAAAATATATCATATCATTATAGCACCCGAGGGGTGCACTGTGCAAGCTTACTCATCCAGCGCAAAGTCACGGACCTTGTGCCAGAACTTCTCGTCGATGATGGCCTCTGTGAGGATACCCTCGGCGGTGTACTCCTCGCTGAGGAGGGTGGCGACTCTGCGTATCTCTGCCACAAGCCCTGCGTCGCTGAAGGGAATCAGCAGCCTCACCTTCTTGACTCTGACGGGAAGGTTATCTTCGATGGCACTCAGCAACGCGTCCATACCCTCTCCTGTGCGGGCGGATATCCTGACGCTGTTGCCGATGTTTATGTCCTCCACATTGTTTGTGAGCAGGTCGCATTTGTTCAGCACCGAGACAATGGGAGTATCTCCGCAGCCCAGTTCCTTCAGCAACTCTTCTGTAACACTCAGGTGCAGCTGTGCCTCCTCAGAGCTGATGTCGCACACGTTGAGGATAATGTCTGCCTGTGCTGCTTCCTCAAGGGTAGACTTGAAGGCCTCCACCAGGTGATGGGGCAGACGTCTGACAAAGCCTACGGTATCAATGAGCATAACGGTGACTCCCGAGGGGAGCTTCAGGGCACGTGAGGTGGGGTCGAGGGTGGCGAAGAGCTTGTTCTCGGCAAGGACTCCTGCCTCTGTCAGGTAGTTCATCAGGGTGGATTTGCCTGCGTTGGTGTAGCCCACGATGGCAACGGTGATGACGGAGTTCTTCTCTCTGCGGCGACGAAGCTCGTTGCGGTGATTCTCAACCTCTCTCAGCTGTGCCTTCACCGTCTCCATCCTGCGGCGGATGTGACGCTTGTCGGTCTCAAGCTTGGTCTCACCGGGACCACGGGTGCCGATACCGCCGCCCAGTCGGGACAGGGCAATACCCTTACCGGTCAGACGGGGGAGAGAGTACTTCAGCTGTGCAAGCTCAACCTGAAGCTTGCCTTCCTTTGATCGGGCACGCAAGGAGAAAATATCCAGTATCAGGGTGGTGCGGTCAACAACACGCACGTCGGTCTCTGCCTCGATATTTCTGATCTGGGTGGGAGTCAGCTCGCAGTCAAAGATAATAAGGTCGATATCCTCTGCCTCGCAGTAGTCCTTTATCTCTATGAGCTTTCCGCTGCCAACACAGGTGGCGGTCTCGTATCTGTCCAGCTTCTGGGTGATGGAGGCGACAGGCTCTGCGCCTGCGCTCTCAACAAGCTCAAACAGCTCAGAAAGTGAGCTTTCTGCGTCAAAGTCTCCTGTGTCAACGCTCACAAGCAGGGCCCGGTCGATCTTCTCTGTGGTCTCGATAAGTTCCATGATAACCTCTTTTTGGGGGAATAATTTAAGTATTATAAAAAATAGTATAATATATCAGGCTTTATTTGTAAATAATTTGGGTTGAAATAATCCCTTCTTGTGATATAATCGTAGTATATTATTTGCAAAAGTCGGTGACTATATGAAGCAGAAAAGAACTGTTGCAATAAACGACATCTCCTGTATGGGCAAATGTTCCCTGACGGTGGCGCTTCCCATTATCTCCTCTGCAGGGATCGAGACGGTGGTGCTTCCTACTGCGGTGCTGTCGGCACATACTGCCTTTGAGGGGTTCACCTTCTGTGACCTGACGGACGAGATGAGCAGGGTCGTTAATCACTGGAAGGACAGGGGAGAGAGCTTTGACTGCATCTACTCGGGATATCTGGGTTCTGTGCGTCAGATAGAGCTTGTGGAGAACTTTATCCGCGATTTTCGTAGAGAGGATACGGCGGTGGTGGTGGACCCTGTGCTGGGGGACAACGGCAAGCTGTATGCAAACTTTACCGATGAATTCCCGAGGGAGATGGTGAAGCTGTGCTCTCTGGCGGATGTTATTACTCCCAACCTGACCGAGGCATCCCTGATGCTTGGGTGTGAGTATAAAACCGAATATGATGAAGAATATATCATGGACATCCTCAAGGGCCTTTCTGAGCTTGGCGCAAAGAAGGTTGTGCTCACAGGTGTCACCTATGACAGAGAGCGGCTGGGGGTTGCCTGCTACGATTCCCTCACAGGTCAGTACAGCTACTATGCTCAGGAGTGTATCGGCTCTATGTTCCACGGCACAGGGGACGTGTGGGTCAGCTCTTTTGTGGCGGCTTATGTGAGGGGCTGTGAGTTCTCCCGTGGGGCACAGCTTGCCACGGACTTCACCGTCAGATGTATCAGAGAGACCTTGGACGATATGGACAGCCACTGGTATGGGGTCAAGTTTGAGAATTGTCTTATGGATTTTTGTCGTCGGTTTGACGAGGAATAATATTCTTTTGTAGAAATATATTGCGTTGGTATTATTCTGTGCGAGAAGTATATCCAGGGATAAATTTCTTATATCGAAATATACTGGTACAATAAAATTCTATCTAAGAATAATAAACGGCGGACTATATTCTCTTGGAGAATAATATGTGCGAAATAATATTCGGATAGAGAAATAAAAAGCACAATTAAAATTCCAAATAAGAAGTAAACGGACAGAGCAGATTCTGTCCGTTTTTTTGTGTGCAAAAATGCTTGATGTATGGGGTATATCTGTGTTATAATAAACCGATTAGATGTAAAATTGGGGAGTGTTTTTTTATGAACCTTCAGAGAATTGTTATCAAGGTAGGTACCTCTACCCTCACATATGAAAACGGCAAAGTGAATCTTAGGAGGGTGGAGCAGCTGTGCAAAGTGCTCTGTGACCTGCAGAATCAGGGCAGGGACATTATCCTTGTGTCCTCAGGCGCCATCGGTGTGGGTGTCGGCAAGATGGGTCTTGCAAAGAAGCCCGATAGTACAAAGGAGAAGCAGGCTCTGGCTGCACTTGGCCAGTGCGAGCTGATGTTTATGTATGACAAGCTTTTCGGCGAGTATAACCACATGGTGGCACAGGTGCTTCTCACCCGTGACGCGGTGGACTCGGAGCATAAGAAAGAGAATGTTCTCAACACCTTCAACACCCTGCTTGAGATGGGGATCATCCCCATCGTCAACGAGAACGACACAGTGGCTATTGATGAGCTGGAGGGTCATAACTTCGGCGACAACGATATGCTTTCTGCCATTGTTGCAAAGCTCGTGTCCGCAGACGGACTTGTTATCCTAACGGATATTGACGGACTGTATGACTCTGACCCCCGAAAGAATCCTGAGGCTAAGCGCCTTGAGAGGGTGGAGTGTATCACTGAAGATATAGAGCATATGGCAGGCGGCAGCGGTTCCAACCGCGGCACAGGCGGAATGGCAACAAAGGTGCTGGCCGCAAAGTACGCCACAAAGGCAGGCATTGACTGCTATGTCATCAGCGGAGAAAAACCCTCCCGCATTTATGATGTGACAGACGGCAAGTCCGTGGGTACACTGTTTGTGGGAAATAAAGGATAAAAAAGGAGATTATTACTATGACTATGATAGAGATGGGACAGAGAGCAAAGGCGGCTTCCCGCGTGCTCGCATCAGCAAAGAGCGGTCTTAAGACTCAGGCTCTGTATGCCTTGGCAGATGCCTTGGAGGCAAACGCACAGGCAATTATTGAGGCCAACAAAATCGACCTGCAAAACGGCAGGGACAACGGAATGTCCGAGGCGCTCATCGACCGACTCGCCCTCGACGAGGGACGCATCAGCGGTATGGCTCAGGGTGCAAGACAGGTGGCGGCTTTTGCTGACCCTGTGGGTACCGTCATCAGCGGAAACACCCTGCCCAACGGACTCAGCGTCACCAAGGTGAGAGTCCCCTTAGGCGTCATCGGTATTATCTACGAGGCACGTCCCAACGTTACCGCAGATGCGGCGGCTCTGTGTCTCAAGTCAGGAAACGCAGTTATCCTGCGCGGCGGCAAGGAGGCTATCAACTCCAACATGGCCATCGCTCAGGTTATGAGGGATGCAGTTGAGGGTGCAGGTCTGCCTGCAGACTGTATCCAGCTTGTGAGCGATACCTCCAGACAGAGCTCCATCGAGCTGATGGGTCTCACAGATTATCTGGATGTGCTCATCCCCAGAGGCGGTGCAGGACTCATCCGCGCCACCGTTGAAAACGCCAAGGTGCCTGTTATCGAGACAGGTGCCGGCAACTGCCACGTATATATCGACGAGTTCGCCGATGTACAGATGGCTGCGGACATTGTCTTCAACGCAAAGACCTCCCGTCCCTCTGTGTGCAACGCCATCGAGACTGTGCTTGTACACAAGAACATCGCAGAGTGTGCCCTGCCCTGTATGAAGGCAGAGCTTGACAAAATGAACGTAGAGATCAGAGGCTGTGACAAGACCCGTCAGATACTGGGAGAGGGTGTGACAGCTGCTACTGATGAGGACTACTTCACCGAGTATCACGACTATATCCTGGCTGTGAAGGTAGTGGAGGATATTGATGAGGCTATCGCTCATATTGCCAAGTACTCCACAGGCCACAGCGAGTGCATTGTCACCCGCGACTATGCAAACGCAAACAAGTTTACCGCAGAGGTTGACTCCGCGGCTGTATATGTAAACGCCTCCACCAGATTCACTGACGGAGGAGAGTTCGGACTGGGTGCGGAGATCGGAATCTCCACCCAGAAACTCCATGCCAGAGGTCCCATGGGTATCAACGAGCTCACCAGCATGAAGTTTATTATTAACGGTAACGGTCAGGTGAGGGTCTGAGTCTCAGATAATAAGATACAGCAGCGCCAGTAACACCGAGGGGTCTGTCTTCTCCTCGCAGGAGAGCAGGAGTATCAGCAGCAGGATGAGGAGTTTTTCTTTGTCCTGAGGGACGGGGATGTTCTCTCTGTCCTTGCTCACAGGCTCCTCATCGGGTTGAGGCGATTCATGGATTTTGTCTGTTTCCTCGGGCTTTGGTTCGGCAGAGGGGCGACTCCTACTGTCAGCAGGTGCAGGACGGGGGTTTGCCCTTGAGTGCATCTCCTGAGCGCGACGGAGGGCTTCATATTGCATAGGGTCCATTAAGATACCACCTTCCTCAGAATAGACCTGTGCTTTGAATAACGGGCAGGAGTCTTATGACCTTGAGCATTTTGCCGGCATCGTCCAGACGCTTCTGTCTGCTGCTTGATAGGAAGGGTCTCAGAGCCTGCAGCAGGACTGTGGTCTCGTCCTCTTTGTCGAGCCCTGACAGCAGAGGCAGGAATTTTCTGAGCATACCCAGGGTGTTTTGGTCGGACAGAGATGGGAGGAGGCTCCCCGAATTGTCGCCTGATGACAACAGGGATGCTATGGCTGATAGGTCATTCTCTCCGTTGCTATGGGAGCTGTTATGTGAATTATCATTTTGGTTTTTTGTATCTCCTGTGAGTCCCAGCTTTTTTCCAAGCTCCATGACCGACGCCATCGCTTTAGGGTCTGACAGGATGCTGCTCAGGGTTTCTTCTATATTATCCATCTGTGTTGTTCTTCTCTATCATAGAGCGGACAGTGGGATTCTCCATGATTTTTTTCATAGCCTCGGGGTTTGACAGGATAGAGGATATCTTATCCCTCTGCTTTTTGTCCAGAGAGGATATGAGATCGCTGATGTTACCCTTTTGGGCAGATGATCTGATACTGTCGGGAGACTTACCCAGCCTCTCTGACAGCATGCGCAGAATCTGAGAACTGTTATCTGTGTTAGACATTTTTTTGACACCTCGCTACTAAGAAATTTATGCTACTCATCTATATAATATGACAGGGAGTTAGTTTATGCGAATTTTAGTTTTGTCCGACTCTCACGGAAACTACTACTCCGCCAGAAGAGCCCTGATGGCTCACAGTGAGGCACAGGTTGTTGTCCACTGCGGTGACGGGGCAAGGGATGTGGAGGATTTACGTTGTGAGTTTCCTCAGAGGATGATAGTATCCGTCAGGGGCAACTGCGACTTCTGTACGGACTGTCCTGACACGCAGGTAATAAACATTGAGGGCAAAAGGATATTTATTGCCCACGGCCATAATTACGGGGTGAAGGGCGGTCTCTACAGGTTGTGCTGTGCCGCCAGAGAGCAACAGGCTGATATTGTACTTTTCGGTCATACTCATATCCCCCTCTCTGTATATGATGAGGGGCTGTATATACTCAATCCCGGCTCGGTGGGAGGATATCCCGGAAGTTATGGGTTGGTGGATATTGAGGAGTCCGGAGTTGTGACGAATACCGCAACCCTGAGAGACTGACTTTTTCTTTGACAATAATAAACTGTGGAAATTTATTTTTATATATGATACAATGTAGAAGGCGTGGAGGTGAGAAACTGTGAATTTCCTTGGATTTGATTTTAGCGACAGCCTGTGTGCAGAGCTGTCCGCCATGGAGGAAAGCCGCAGGATCCCCCATGCGGTCATTGTGACAGGAGGCAGCGACGACTCCAGACGGGAGCTGGTGCGGTTTCTGAGTATGTGGAGTGTCTGTACGTCTCACAGTTCTCCCTGCGGAGAATGCCCCCAGTGCATAAAGTGCAACAGCAAAAACCACATAGACGTCTACTATGCAAAGGGCACAGGCAAGACCGATAGCATATCTGTGGACGAGGTGAGGCGTATCACCGCCGACACAGCCATCCTGCCAAACGAAGCAAGGCGGAAGGTCTATGTTATGTATGACGCAGACAGGAGGATGGGTGCCGAGGCACTCAACGCCCTGCTGAAAACCCTGGAGGAGCCCCCTCAGGATATGCTCTTTCTGCTGACGGCAGAAAACCCAAAGGCTCTGCCTGAGACTATCCGCTCGCGATGTGTGACCCTGACTATGGAGAGCGACAGCATCATCAGCGAGGAGAGCCTTGCCCTTGCCAGAGAAATACTGGAGGGCATAGTGGAGACAGGGGAGCTGAGACTTCTGAAAGCTTGCTGGGTACTGGCCAGCAGACAGAAGGCGCTTCAGGTTCTGCCTGTGGTGAGGCTTTTGCTCAGCGATGCCCTTGCTGTGTCTGTGTGTGCGCAGGCCATATATGACCCGCAGACAGCCTCGCTCCTGCGCAGACGACTGACAAAGGACAAGATAATCAGGCTTATCGACGCTACAAGCGACGCTATAAATAAAGTTAACCGCAACGTGAATCTCACGCTATTGTCCACATGGATATGCGGTGAATACAGGAGGATTTCATGGCAGAAGTAGTTGGAGTCCGCTTCAAGGAAGTGGGCAAGATATATTATTTTGCACCGGGAGAGACACAGCTTGTCCCCGGGGATATGGTAATTGTTGAGACCGCCAGAGGAGTTGAGTGCGGTCAGATTGCCACAGGCAACAAGCAGGTGGACGACAGCGAGATAGTCCATCCCCTCAAGGATATTATCCGCAAGGCCACCGACGCAGATATAAAGAAAATGGAGCAAAACCGTGAGCTGGAGAAGAAGGCCTACGACATAGCCCTTCGGAAGATCGCCGACCACGGCCTTGAGATGAAGCTGGTGAACGTTGAGTATACCTTTGACGGCAGCAAGATCCTCTTCTACTTCACAGCTGACGGCAGAGTGGACTTCCGTGCACTTGTCAAGGACCTGGCATCTGTGTTCAAGACCCGAATCGAGCTGAGACAGATCGGTGTCCGCGACGAGGCAAAGATGCTGGGCGGTCTGGGAGTATGCGGAAAGCAGTTCTGCTGCTCAAGCTTTCTGGGTGAGTTTCAGCCTGTTTCCATCAAGATGGCAAAGGAGCAGGGTCTGTCCCTGTCCCCTGTGAAGATATCCGGTACCTGCGGAAGACTCATGTGCTGTCTCAAGTACGAGCAGGAGGCATACACAGACCTTCTGCGAAATACACCCAAGACAGGCGCTATTGTCAAGACTCCTCAGGGCAGAGGTACCGTTGTTGAGGTCAGCCTGCTGACAGGTACATTGAAGGTGAAGATGGACAACACTCCCCCCGAGGCCGCACCCCAGAGCTTTAAGGTCAAGGAGGTCCGCCTTGTGCGCGACGGCTCTATCAGAATTGACAAGAAGGAGCTGGAGGAGCTGAAGGGACTGGAATAATTCCATTTTCTTCCGACTATATTTTTATAAAGAGAATCAGGGCTTTTTCTTTGACAGATATATGCTGAACAGGAATTTTCAGAAAAATGTGTCAAAGTAATTGCTTTTTTGAAAAAATGTGATACAATTAGGGTTAGAAATTATTAAGGAGGTGCCTCAAGTATGGCATACGTTATTAGTGATGACTGCATTTCCTGCGGTACTTGTGCAGATGAGTGCCCCTGCAGCGCTATCTCCGAGGGCGACGGCAAGTATGTAATCGACGCTGACGCTTGCGCAGATTGCGGTGCTTGTGCAGGTGCTTGCCCCGTAGAAGCTATCTCCGAGGGCTAATCAATTACCTGAACTTGAAACAGCATCCCGATGTTCTCCCCCAGGGAGGCAGGGGTGCTGTTCTTGTATATACCATAAATTTCCTCACAGGAGGTGCCTGATGCTTAAGACGGGCGAGAGGCTGGAGCCACTGGGCAACGGCATTGAGATAATTGTCTCCGATGAATTCCATTTTACAACTGATACTATATTGCTGGCGGACTTTGCCTGTCACAGGCGGAGCGACAGGGTTGTGGACCTGGGCACAGGTTGCGGTACCATCCCCCTGCTGATGGCAAGGCACAATCCCCCCAAGGAGATTTTCGGGGTGGAGATTTTTGAGGAAGGGGCAGATATGCTCAGACGCAGCACAGAGCATAACTCTCTTGCACAGCTGATAACCCCTGTTGCCGCAGATATGAGGCAGCTCAAGGGTGTGGTGCCCTTCGGCGCCTTTGACCTTGTGACCTGCAACCCTCCCTACAAGCTCAGCGGAGGGGGAGTGCAGAGCCGTGAGGAGCACGAGCTTTTTGCCAGACACGAGCACACCTGCACCCTTGAGGATGTGATAAGCACAGGCTCAAAGCTGCTGCAGTTTTCGGGCAGGCTGTGTATCTGCCAGCGCCCCGAGCGGCTGACAGATGCCATGGAGCTTATGCGCAAATATGACGTAGAGCCCAAGAGACTGCGACTTGTCCAGGGCAAAAGCTCCAAGGCCCCGAAGCTGTTCCTGCTTGAGGGCAAGCGAGGCTCAAAGCAGGGGAATCTGGTGGTTATGCCCACCCTCATCGTTGAGAACGAGGATGGAGGATTCACCCGTGAAATGACGGATATATACGGAAGCTACAGAGACGGAGCAGGGAGCTGATATTATGAGCACAAAAGGAAAACTTTACGTGGTGGGGACTCCCATCGGAAACCTGTCCGACCTGAGCCCCAGAGCGGCACAGACCCTTGAGGATGTGGATTTTATTGCCGCAGAGGATACAAGGGTTACGGTGAAGCTCCTCAATCATCTGGGAATCAAGAAGCCCATGATAAGCTATTTTGAGCACAACAAGCAGTTCAAGGGAGAGGTCATCTGTGACAGGATACTCTCGGGAGAGAGCTGTGCGGTGGTGACGGATGCAGGTATGCCCTGTATCTCGGACCCGGGGGAGGAGCTTGTGCGCCAGTGTGCCGAGAGAGGCATCGAGACCCTTGTGGTGCCCGGACCATCGGCGGTGATCTCGGCGCTGTGTGTGTCGGGACTTTCTACAGGACGGTTTACCTTTGAGGGTTTTCTCTCTGTGAACAAGAAGAGCAGGAGAGAGCATCTTGAGTCTCTTGTCCGCGAGAGGCGGACCATGGTGTTCTATGAGGCTCCTCACAAGCTCAGCAACACCCTGAGGGATTTTCTTGATACCTTCGGAGACAGAAAGCTCACCATCGTCAGAGAGATCACAAAGCTCCACGAGCAGGTCATCCGCACCACAACCTCACAGGCGGTGCAGGACTACGGCGACGGCTCCCTGAGGGGAGAGATCGTGCTTGTGCTGGAGGGTGCTATAGAGAATGAAGAGAAAGAAAGCTACACTCTGGAGGAGGCGGTGACCCTTGCCAGAGAGCTGATAGAATCAGGTACAAAGCCCACTCAGGCCGCAAAGGACGCTGCCGCGGTTACAGGGCTTAAGAAAAATGATATTTACAGGGAACTGATATAAATGAACTACAACGAAACCCTGAACAGAATACACTCACTCAACAAGTTCGGCTCCCGTCCCGGACTTGACAGAGTCAAAAAGCTTCTGACTCTTATGGGCAATCCTCAGGACAGCCTGAGATTTGTCCATGTGGCAGGCACCAACGGCAAGGGTTCTACTTGCCAGATGATATCCTCGGTGCTGTGCGCCTCGGGATACAGGACGGGACTGTTTATCTCTCCCTTTATCACCGACTTCTGTGAGAGGATTCAGATAGACGGAGAACCCATCCCTCAGGATGAGCTGTCAATGGTGGCGGAGTATGTTTTTTCTCTCTCGGACAAGCTGTATGAAGAGGGAGTTATCATAACTGAATTTGAATTTGTTATGTGTGTTGCCTTTGAATACTTCAAGAGGCAGAGTTGTGATATAGTTGTGCTGGAGGTTGGCCTTGGAGGCGAGCTTGATTGTACCAACGTCATAAAGCCTCCCCTGTGCGCCGTCATCACCCGTATCGGGCTGGATCATACGGACATACTGGGAGACACCATCGCCGCCATAGCGCATCAAAAATGCGGAATTATCAAGAGTGGCACACGAGTTGTCTCGTCACAGCAGACCTCACAGGCTCTTGAGGTTATTGTCAAAGTATGCAAGGAGCGACAGACTCCTCTTGTTGTCTCTGACCCTGATGACCTCGTACTTCTCAAGGATAGCCTTGAGGGACTTGAGTTTGAGTATGAGGGTCACACCCTGCGGATAGGACTTGTGGGAGAGCATCAGCTGGAGAATGCCGCCACGGCTCTGAGGGTGCTGGAGGTGCTGAGAGCCTCATCAGGCTTTGAGGGAGTTTGTGACGAGAGTGTCAGAATCGGCATGGAGAAAGCCTGCAACCCTGCCCGCTTTGAGTGTCTGGCAACAGACCCTCATGTTATCATCGACGGAGCCCACAACCCCGACGGTGTGGGTGCTTTCTGCAAAGGAGTCAGAAGATACCTGGGAGACAGGCAGGGAGTCCTTGTGCTGGGAATGCTCAGGGACAAGGACAGCCGCACCTCCATAAAACTGCTGGAGGGATTGTTTGAGACGGTGTATACTGTGCCCATAAACAACCCCAGAGCCCTGAGTGCTCCTGAGCTTGCACAGCTTGTCTCTGCGCATTTTGACAGGGTGTTCGCTGCCGACAGCGTAGAGGAGGGATTTCTCAGAGCCTATGAGAGGGCAAAGCAGCAGGAGAGTTTTCTGTGTGTGTGCGGGTCACTTTATATGGCAGGGGAGATACGACCCTATATCCTTCAAAACCTCTCATAATGTCAGGGATAGGATTTGTGCGACAACTGAATAATACAAAAAATATATGCCCATACTTATTACAATAGGTATGGGCGTTTTTTTGCGCAAAAAGCAGGGGACAAGCACCCTGCAAAAAAGTATACAGGATGTGAGAAATATGGAGATAAAGCACGAGGGACGGGTGATGACGGTAATGCTCACGGGAGAGCTTGACCATCACACCTGCTCAAAAATCCGACAGAAGATTGACTCCTGTGCCGAGAGCGAGCGACCTGCGCTGCTGTGCCTGGATTTTTCGGGGGTACAGTTTATGGACAGCTCGGGGGTGGGACTTGTCATGGGCAGGTACCGCCAGATGTCACTTATTGGTGGCAGGGTGCAGGTTGTGAACGTGCCTGATAATATGGAGAGAATGTTTGTTATGTCGGGGTTGCCCGCCTTGGGGGTGATGAAATGAATAGTCAGAACGAGATGAACCTGAGCTTTGACGCAAAGAGTATCAACGAGGGTTTTGCCAGATCTGCTGTGGCGGCATTTATACTCCCTCTGGACCCTACCATCGTTGAGCTGTCGGATATCAAGACAGCGGTGTCCGAGGCGGTGACCAACTGTATTGTTCATGCCTACGGCTACTCGGAAGGTACTATCTACATAAATGTAAAGATCCAGGACAACAGTCGGGTCATCATCAGGATACGGGACAAGGGCTGTGGTATCGAGAACGTGAAGAAAGCCATGGAACCCCTGTACACCACAGGGGGCGAGGAGCGTGCAGGACTGGGGTTTGCGGTTATGCAGAGCTTCATGGACAGGGTGAGGGTGCGCTCTGCACAGGGCAAGGGCACCACCGTCACCATGGAAAAGGCCATCATCCGCCGTGCCAGCCCTGACAGAGCGTAACAGGCTCATAACCGAGAATACGGGACTTGTCCACGCCTGTGCCAGAAGGTTCACCGCTCGGGGTGTGGAGTACGAGGAGCTGTATTCCTGCGGTTGTGTGGGGCTTGTGAAGGCAGCGGATAATTTTGACCCTTCGCTGGGGTTTCGGTTCTCCACCTATGCGGTGCCTGTGATAATGGGCGAGATGAAGCGGATATTCAGAGACTGTGGCAGTGTGAAGGTGAGTCGGAATATACGGGAGCTGTCCCTGAGGATTTCGAGAGCGGTGCAACAGTATCAGCAGACAGAGGGAGAGGAGCCGACGGTGTCACAGCTTGCACGGATGCTTCAGGTCTCCCCGGAGCAAGTCACAGAGGCGCTGAGCGCCACCCGCCTGCCCCTGTCTCTCAGCGAAGGACCGGGAGAGGAGTCGGGAGGCTTCGATGTGCCTGTGGAGTCAGAGGAGCGGGCTATCACCGAGAGACTTGCCCTGCGCCAGATGATGGAGCTGTTGTCAAGCTCTGACAGAGAGCTGATTATCCTCAGATACTACAAAGGCAAGACCCAGCAGCAGACAGCCTCCGCTCTGGGGATGACCCAGGTGCAGGTCAGCCGACGAGAGAAAAAAATACTCTCTCACCTTCGGGAGAAGATGAGAGAGTAGAGATGGTATATATGGTTTGTTTATCAGATGTCAAGACCCTTGGTGGTGCCCCAGAACTCATCAAGCTGTGAGAGGATAACCTCTACACCGCCTTCGGTGTTGCTCTCGATGTTGAGGGGCATGATGGGATCGTGAACCGACAGACGAAGCAGGAACCAGCCGTCTCCCTTGTCCTTGTCAAAGGACACGCGGATACCCTCGCGGTTGTCGGGGGCGATGTGCCAGTCCTCGTGCTGCTGTGCAAAGCTGAGCAGGTCTGCGATGACACGCTCTCCGCAGGCACGGAAGTCCTCCTCAAGTATTTTGATGCGGATCTCCTTCTGCTCTGCGGGCTCCTTCAGACAGTTGATAAGGTCAGAGATGTCCTTGCCCTCACGGCGGAGCTGAGCGGCCTTGATGATGATTTTTGTGCACAGATATGCACCATCATCCAGAAAGTAGTTTTCTTTCATAGCGGCGTGGCCTGAGGTCTCGATTGCCAGAGGACAGGGGATACCCTGGGACTCCAGCTCCACAGCCTTGTCGATGACGTTCTTGTAGCCTCGGCGGTAGCGGTAGTGTTTTCCGCCCAGATGATCCTCGATGAACTCCTTGAGTCCGTCAGAGGTGATGGAGTCGGTGACGATGGTGCCGCCCTGACAGTTCTCCAGAGCAATGGCGGATGCCAGCGCCACAAGGCGGTTGCGGTTGATCTCGTTGCCCTTGCTGTCAACTACGGCGCCGCGGTCCACGTCTGTGTCAAAGATAACTCCCAGGTCTGCCTGTGCCTGAAGCACAGCCTCGGAGATTGCTTTCATAGCCACGGGGCTCTCGGGGTTGGGGACGTGGTTCGGGAACATTCCGTCAGGCTCAAGGTAGCGGCTGCCGCAGGTGTCTGCACCAAGCACAGCAAGCACCTTGTCTGCATAGAATCCGCCAACACCGTTGCCTGCGTCCACAGCGATTCTGAATCCCTCCAGAGGCTTGTCAAAGTTCTCGGCGTTTACCTCACGCTTTATCTGCTCGCAGAGGTTGTGGCAGTACTTTGTCATATAGTCTGTGGGAGTGATGGAGCCGCCCTGAGCGAGGGCAGGGGTCTCTTCCTCCTGTGCATATTCCAGTATAGCGGCGATGTCGCTGCCCTCAAGTCCTCCCTGACGGGTAAAGAACTTCAGTCCGTTTCTGTTGAAGGGATGGTGGCTGGCGGTGATCTGTACTGCGCCGTCGCACTGAAGGTCAACAGTAGTCATAAACATAGATGGGGTGGAAGCCAGTCCGCAGTCCAGCACCTTGCAACCAAAGGAGCAGAGAGTCTCGGTGACGGCCTTGGCGATTCTCTCGCCTGAGATTCGGCTGTCTCTGCCAACGGATACCACCATATCTGCGGCATCCTTTCCAACCTTTTTGCTCAGCCACAGGGCAAAGCCTCCTGCCATGTTGCGGATGACCTCATCGGTCATATTCAGCGGCTCGCCCTCAACTCCCTCGGATGCTACTCCGCGGATGTCGGTGCCGCTTTTGAATTGTTTGTAAAAGTCATTAAGCATAGGAAATTTCTCCTTTTTCAAGAGTTACAAGGGTATTATACATCATATCGGATTTTAACTCAACCTCACTTTTGGAGAAAATAGAAAAAACACAGGCGGATTTTTTATAAATTCGGTACAATTCGCCGATAAATTCTGTCAGAGAAAAAAGATGAGTCCTTTGCGTGTTGTATAAAGTGTACAAAAAAATGCTATCAGCAGATATGCAATAATTATACGACACCTGACAAGTTGCACAATGCAACATCTATTTTGTTGTTGACAATCACGAAAAACCTGCTATAATATAGTTGTCAGGTTAAAGTCCACCTGACGGTCCATGTGTAACACACAATCCAAAACTTATACATGAGACCTTTTTTTAGGAACATGCCAAATGGTAAATGGCAGCACGAAAATTTTATATCTTTATAAAAGGAGGAAATGTGATGAATAAGATCATCAGCCTGCACAACATCGATGTTGCAAAGTTCCTCGACGTGCTTGACACTTGCAAGGGCAATGTCTATCTTGTAACCCCTGAGGGAGATCACCTCAACCTGAAAAGCAAGCTTTGTCAGCTCGTCGGCTTAACCAAGCTGATCGAAGGCGGAAAGATCGCTGAGGCTTACATTCTCTGTGACAACAACGAGGATGAGAGTAAGCTGTTCAGATTCGATCTCTTCGGCGAAATCGAAACAAAGACTGCATAAAACATCGATAGCGACGTTTAATACGTTTCATGTAAATTTCAAATCAATCCTAAAAAAAAGCAAGTACCGCTGTATTCTCGGCGGTACTTTTGCTTTTTGTAGGGAGGGTGAGGGTTGTTCTGTGGGGCCTTAGCAGGGGAGAAAAGCGTTGGATTTACACCTTGCGTTATGCCCGGATATGATGTATAATGTCACCTGTGGAAGCGGTGCTTACTCGGATGTTCCGATGGTTATTCGGCAAATTGTGTTGTCGCCACCAATATTTGAGGGCTACGGTGAAAGTGCGCTTCTGTGTCACGCCTCGTTCACCTGCGCAGTTCCTCGGATTTTTGTCGCACTCCACTGATTTGCTTATGCAGATTTGTATTTTCCAAAATCTGCATTGTCAGCAAATCCGATGTCGCACTCAAAAACCGAGGGCTACGGTGCTCGGCGCTTCTATGTCAGTTCGCAAAATCCTGACAGAGACGGAAGTCTCAAATCAAAACTACGGAGGAAAATCTATGAAAACAAAAAAGCAAACCACTCTGTACCTTGTGCAGAGTGCGATCATCGCTGCTCTGTATGTTGCGGTGAACTACTCTCAGGAGCTGTTTCTGCCTTTTATCTCGACGGTGGGGCCTGTGCAGTTTCGGCTCAGCGAGTTGCTGTGTACTCTGGCGGTGTTTACACCTGCGGCCATTCCCGGGCTTACGGTAGGATGCCTGCTGTCAAATATCGTGTCGGTGGGGGTTCTGCCACTGGATATGGTGCTGGGTACTATGGCAACATTCCTGGCGGCGGTGTGTGCATACAGACTCCGCTCACTTACCCTCAGGGGTCTGCCCCTGCTGTCTCTGTCCATGCCTGTAATCTTCAACGCTGTCATCATCGGACTGGAGCTGGAGATATTTTTTATCGAAGGAGCGTTCACCCTCACAGGCTTTTGTTTGCAGGCGGGTTTGGTCGCCTTGGGAGAGTTCGGGGTATGCCTTGTGCTTGGAATTCCCTTTTACTTTATTTTGAAAAAACTGCCTGTATTCAGGAATTGATACCATATTTTATATGAAAAAACTTGCTGTGGTTACTGTGTAGCCACAGCTTTTTATTTTGTGCAGCTGTTGACTTGGGTTTTTTTGAGGGCTATAATGAAATTGGTGATGATTTATGAAAAAATATATAAAAATCAATTGCAAAAGAACTATGGCGTTTATGCTGGTGCTGATTATGCTCTGTGTGTTTTCTGCTCCCGTAAGCGCTCAGGAAGAACTGAAGCTTAATTATGAAAGCGCAGAATTGTACGTGCTGGATGACAGCTACAAGGAAGCTATCGGCGATATACCTTCTCAGTATCCCCAGTCAGTTCAGCTTGAGGTGAACTCTGATTCTGACTCGGTGAGATGGTATGTTTCAAAGGGCGATTCTGTTACTGTTGATGAGAACGGTCTGGTGACTCCCCGTACAGAAGTCTGGTACTGGTACGGAAATATTGGTACAACTGCACCTCCTGAAGAGGGCGAGGAGCCTACTTCCATCGAAGTCAGCTACAATACAGGCGAAAGCACGGTTGTATGTGTTGTTGACGGGGTAAGTGTATCGGTGGTTATCAATGTGGTTGATTATTCTGATGTGTATGTGGATGAGAAGATTCAGGAGTATATTGACGCCAACATCACCGACTCTATGACTGATTATGAAAAGCTGGACAAGGTCTGCCAATATGTAGCAGGCTTTGATTACAGCGTGTATTATTCAGGCTATAAGACCATGGTGATTTTCGGCGGCGGTGACTGTTGGGCAAGTGCAACCCTCATTACCTATATGTGCAACAATTTTCTTAACATTGATGCAGCCGTCAGGTATGGTGTAAACGATCCCGGAGCAGGTAGCGGACACAGAAATGCAGTTGTGTGTATTGACGGAAAATACTACGAGGCAGAAGCAGGCTTTGCTGAGACTGCCCCCAGATACTATTACATAAGCGAGCTTGAAGATGGTTTCTCCTTTGCTTATGGTCAGGAAGGATACAGTGTATATCAGTATGATGGCAGGGAATCAGAGGTGGTTATTCCCGACAGCTGCAACGATTCCCCTGTGACAGAAATTGAATCAAACATTTTTTATTATAACAATTGGAAGGATTTTGCTCCCGTTAGTGTCACCATTCCTGATTCGATAAAGGCTATAGATAACTTTGCGTTCAGCGGTATTGATTCTATCCGCAACTTTTATGTAGACGATAATAACCAGGTATATACCTCCATAGACGGAGTTATGTATTCAAAGGATAAGAAAACTCTGTTTGCTTGTCCTGCAGGCAAGGAGGGTGTGCTTACCGTTCCCGAAGGCACTGAGTGCATAGGTGCTTACTCTGTCTACTATACAAGCAATATTACACAGGTAATTCTCCCTGAGGGAGTCACACGCATTGAGGAGGGAGCATTCGGTGACAGCAAACAGCTCAGCAGCGTTGTGTTGCCTCAGTCCCTGGAGTATATTGAGAATTTTGCTTTTTATAACGACAGAAATCTTACCGAGATTTATATTCCCGCAGGTGTAACCTATATGGGAGATAACGTTTTCTCTGACACCGAGGCAATTACCATCTTCGGTGAGAAAGGCTCCTATGCTCAGGAGTATGCTCTTGACAAGGGCATTGACTTTGTAGAGATAATTGACGGAGACACAAATTTTGACGGAAAAGTAGACATCAAGGATGCTACCGCAATCCAGAAGTATCTGGCACAGATCATCAGCTTCAGCGCAGTACAGGAGGATTTGGCTGACTTTAACCATAGCGGAAAGGTTACTGTTTCGGATGCAACTGCAATCCAGAAAATGCTGGCAGGACTTGATTATTGATTGATAAATATGTGAAAAAGAAAACAGGAGATGCAGAAAACCTCTGCATCTCCTGTTGTGTTTTTGTGTGAATGTGTTGATTACTCGAAGTTGAACTCGTCTTTCCACTTGTCCTTGAAAATCTCGAACAGAGTCTCCAGGAGCTCCTCGTCCTCAATACCCTCAAAGCTCTCGGTCTCGTCGTCGATAGAGGTGATCTTCAGGATAACAACATCGTTGCCGTCCTCCTCGTTGACGGGGATGAGGAACAGGTACTCGATGCCCTCGTACTCGATAACATCCAGATACTCAAACTCAACCTCGTTGCCAAGGTCGTCCTCAAGCACGATGATGCTTGCTTCTTCCTCCTCGGGGGAGATGTTCTTGATATCTTCTGCCATAATATGACCTCCTTGTAGGATAGTTAGTTATTTGTTAGTTACATTGGCAAATTGTGTTGTCGCCACCAATATTTGAGGGCTACGGTGCTCGGCGCTTCTATTAATACTGTTTGCCCCAGTATACCATGTGCTTTGCTTCCTTGCCACAGCATACGCAGGTGTCGGCAAGGTGCTCTTCCTCAAAGGGGATACAGCGGGACTTGACGCCGCCTGTCTCCTCCTTGATTTTCTCCTCGCACTCCTTGTCGCCGCACCACATAGCCTTGATGAAGCCGGGGGTCTCCTCGGCGGTCTTCAGGAACTCCTCGTATGTGCGAGCCTCAAAGGTCTTGTTCTGCATATTCTCCAGAGCTCTCTGATACATTGCGTCGTGGATGGTATCAAGGAGCTTTGCGATCTCCTCCTCGATATTGTCGAGGGATACAAAGATCTTCTCTCTTGTGTCACGGCGGACAAGAACGCACTGGTTCTTCTCGATATCCTTGGGGCCCAGCTCCAGACGGAGGGGAACTCCCTGCATCTCGTACTGAGAGAACTTCCATCCGGGAGAGTTGTCAGATGCGTCCAGCTTGATGCGGAACTTCTTCTTGAGGCTGTCTGCCAGAGCATATGCCTTGTCCAGAACGCCCTCCTTGTGCTGTGCGATGGGCACAATAGCAACCTGAACAGGAGCAACTCTGGGGGGAAGGATGAGTCCGTCGTCGTCGCCGTGTACCATGATGATAGCACCGATCATACGGGTGGACACACCCCATGATGTCTGATGGGGGAAGTGGAGCTTGTTGTCTCTGCCCTGGAAGGTGATTCCAAAGCTCTCAGCGAAGCCTGTGCCGAAGTAGTGGGTGGTACCTCCCTGAAGAGCAACACCGTTGTGCATCATGGGCTCGATGGTGTAGGTAGCCTCTGCACCTGCAAACTTCTCCTTCTCTGTCTTTCTGCCCACAACTGCGGGGATGGCCAGAGTCTCGCGGTAGAAGTCCTCATACACCTTCAGCATCTGCAGGGTCTCTGCCTCTGCCTCTTCCTGAGTCTCGTGCATGGTGTGACCCTCCTGCCACAGGAACTCGGATGTACGCAGGAAGGGACGGGTGGTCTTCTCCCAGCGGACTACGGAGCACCACTGGTTGTACAGCTTGGGAAGGTCTCTGTATGTGTTGATTATCTTAGCGTAATGCTCGCAGAAGAGAGTCTCGGAGGTAGGACGTACGCACAGACGCTCGTTGAGCTTCTCGCTGCCGCCGACGGTAACCCATGCACACTCGGGTGCAAAGCCCTCAACGTGGTCCTTCTCCTTCTGAAGCAGGCTCTCGGGAATGAACATAGGCATGTAAACATTCTCGTGTCCTGTCTCTTTGAATCGTCTGTCAAGGTCAGCCTGGATATTCTCCCAGATTGCATAGCCGTAGGGACGGATCACCATGCATCCCTTGACGCCTGAGTAGTCAACCAGCTCCGCCTTCTTGACGATATCTGTATACCATTTTGCAAAATCCTCGTCGCGGCTGGTGATTGCCTCGACCATCTTTTTGTTGTCTGCCATATAAACACCTCTGAAAGATTATAAACAATGAATTAATTATACATATAAACAGGGATTTTTTCAAGTCTTTTACTAAAATAGGAGAGAAAAAGAAAGAGAGTCGGAGGATAAGCTCCTCCGACTCTCAGTGGTTTCTGAAAAATATTAAGAGTTTGCCTCGATGTAAGAAACCAGCTCACCAAGAGTTCTGATGTTGTCGATCTCCTCGTCGGGAACCTCGATCTCGAACTCGTCCTCAATGGACATGAGCAGATCTACAACGTCCAGGGAATCTGCGCCCAGGTCGTCCTGCAGGTCTGTATCTGTGGTGAGGGTATCCTCCTCAACGTCAAACTGATCAGCTAAGATAGCTTTTACTTTCTCTAAAACCATTGGAATGCCTCCTGTGAATTTGTGCCCTTTAGAGTGGGGCACCTTTTATGTTGTACAAATCAGCCTGTAGGCTAATTTGGTACTTGTGGGATATAGTTTATGACAGAGCGAGAGTCAGAGGACTCAGGCTTTCTTGTCCTTGAGGAATCTGAACACCAGTGCTGCCAGTGCGCCACCTACCAGAGGACCTACGATGAATACCCATACGCAGGAGAGAGCGTCGCCGCCTGCAAAGAGAGCAGGACCGAAGCTTCTTGCGGGGTTTACGGATGTGCCTGTAAAATAGATGCCGAAAATGTGAACCAGTGTCAGTGTGAAACCGATAACCAGTCCGGCAACGCTTGAGAACTCAGGCTTGGATGTAACACCAAGGATAACAAATACAAATACAAAAGTCAAGATAATTTCAACAAGAAGAGAAACTCCAACCTTGCCGTCAAAGAGGCTGTTGGCGCCGAAACCGCAATCTGCACCCAGCAGAGGGATGAGAGTTGCTGCACCTGCGATTGCACCTGCAAACTGAGCTACAAGGTAGCCAATGAAGTCGCGGATGTCCATTCTGCCGTCGATAAGCATAGCGATGGAAACAGCAGGGTTGATGTGACAACCGGAAACGTTACCTACACAGTATGCCATACCGACGATAACCAGACCGAATGCCAGAGCGGTCATAATGTAGGATGCGTTGAAAGCGTCCTTTGCACAGCCGAGAGCTGCTGCGGTGCCACAGGCAAAGAGTACGAGAACAAAGGTGCCGATGAATTCGGCGATGTACTTTTTGATTCTTTCCATAGATGATCACCTTTCTGAATATTTAGTTTTTATATCAGCATCACTGATACTAAAACCATATTATTGATAATTGAGTCTGATGTCAATAGTTTTCTTCAAATTTTTAACAAATTGTAACTACTGTCACAATATATAGTTGTAATGCTCAACAGAAATGAAAAAAACAGACCATATATGCTGTTTTCTTGTGGCTCAAAAAAACGCAACAAAGAGAAAACCTGCCCCCGGGATGTGCCTTGGGACAGGTTGATTTGGTTTTGTAATATTCTTTCTTAGAACAATCAGTTCTCGGAGAAGAACTTGTCGTGGAGGATGCGGACAGCCTTGTCAGCGTACTCCTTGCGGATGAGAACAGAGATCTTGATCTCGCTGGTGGAGATCATATGAATGTTGATGTTAGCATCATACAGAGCCTCGAACATATCGGTAGCAACGCCTGCGTGGCTCTCCATACCGGAGCCTACGATGGAAACCTTGACTACGTTGTCGTTCATGGAGATCTTTGCGTTCTCGTAGCGGCTGAGGAACTTATCTGTGAGCAGGTCAACAGCAGCCTGGCCGTTCTCCTTGTTGACAGTGAAGGAGATATCCTTTGTGTCGTTTCTGCCGATGGACTGGAGGATAATGTCAACATTGATGTTCTTTGCAGAAAGAATAGAGAAAAGCTTGAATGCGAGACCGGGCTCGTCGGGGATATTTGTAACAGAAATGCGGACGATGTCCTCGTCCTTGGCAACGCCGCTGATGAGTAATTTTTCCATTTTAGTATGCTCCTTTACAATGGTACCGGGTTTATTTGTCAGGCTTGAGAGTACTTCAAGCTCAATTCCGTATTTTTTGGCAAGCTCTACTGAGCGGTTGTTAAGAACCTGTGCGCCCAGGGTAGCCAGCTCCAGCATCTCGTCGTAGGAAATCTCGGAGAGCTTGATTGCGCCGGGGACTTTTCTGGGGTCGGCTGTGTAGACACCCTCAACATCGGTAAAGATCTGGCACAGGTCTGCGTGCATTGCTGCTGCAATAGCAACTGCGCTGGTGTCAGAGCCTCCGCGGCCGAGAGTTGTAACGTCGTCATGTTTGTCGATTCCCTGGAAACCTGCAACAATAACGATGTTCTTCTTTGCGATTTCGTTCTTGATACGGGTGGGGTCTACCTTCTTGATACGGGCAGAGGTGTGGTGAGAGGAGGTTCTGAAACCTGCCTGCCAGCCCAGCAGAGAGATAGCGGGACAGCCCATGCTCTGGATTGCCATTGCCAGCAGTGAGATAGAGATCTGCTCGCCTGCTGCCAGAAGCATATCCTTCTCTCTCTCGGATGCGTTGGGATCGATTTCTTTGTACTTTGCAATGAGGTCGTCGGTTGTATCGCCCTGAGCGGACACAACAACTACAACATCGTTGCCCTTCTTGTAGGTGTCGGTTACGATTCGTGCAACGTTGCGGACACGGTCTGCGTCAGCAACGGAGGAACCGCCGAACTTCTGTACAATTAAACTCATATACTTAAATCCTTTCTGAGATATAGATTATCCTTTGATTACAGGTTGCCGATTCGGATGTTGGAGAGTACCTTGATACCATCCTGAGTGAGGCTGTCTACTGCATCAAGAATCTCGCCGTAGGGGAGAGCCTTGTCGGTGACAACAGCCAGCTCGTTTGCGGGAGCGTCAGCCTTGCTGAGCTTTGTGACACTGCCGAGCTTTTCCTGTACTTTATTATATGCGTCCTCGGTGTTGTCGGCGAGAAGTCGCAGATAAACCTGAGTTTTTGACAGCTTATAGTCAGCTACACACTCCTCGGTGCTGTCTGCCCAGAAGAGGTACTTGCGGGACTTCAGGTGCTTGCAGCAGTCAACTGTGTCTGCCACAACCGCAGATGCAGTGGGGAGCTTGCCTGCGCCCTTGCCGTAGAACACAACGTCGCCTGTGCAATCGCCGCGGACCATGATGCCGTTGAATACATCGTTGATGTTTGCTAGCTGGCTTGTACAGGGAACAAACATAGGTGCAACAACAATATCCATCATGCCGTCCTCAAGGAGCTTGCAGCTGCCGATGAGCTTGATGACTCCGCCCCAGGATGCGGCGTACTCTACATCTTCCAGGGTGATCTTTGTGATACCCTCTGTATGTACGTTGTCGGGATAGACGTGCTTGCCGTATGCAAGGGATGCAAGGATGCAGATCTTGCGGCAGGCGTCGTGACCCTCAACGTCAGCCTCAGGATTGCGCTCGGCATAGCCCAGCTGCTGAGCCAGACTGAGAGCATCGTCAAAAGGCATATTCTCGTTGATCATCTTTGTGAGGATGAAGTTGGTGGTACCATTGAGGATACCTGCAATCTCGTCTACCATATTGGCAACGAGGCACTGGTTGATGGGACGGAGAATGGGAATACCGCCGCCTACGCTTGCCTCGAAGAGATAGTTTGCGTTGTTGTCCTTTGCAAGCTGTAGCAGCTCTGCACCGTGACGTGCAACCAGCTCCTTGTTGGAGGTTACAACGCTCTTGCCTTCCTTGAGGCAGCGTTTTGTGAAGTCGTATGCAGGATTGATTCCGCCCATTGTCTCGATGACAACGCGGATATCTCTGTCAGAGATTATCTGATCAAAGTCCTTTGTGAATCTGTCAGCCAGAGGGCTCTCAGGGAACTCACGCAGGTCCAGGATACGCTTCAGATAGATCTCTTCGCCGATGGAGGCAAAGAGCTTCTGTTTGTGGGTTGTGAGGATCTCGGCGACGCCTGAGCCTACAACTCCATGTCCCATTAATGCTACTGATATCATTTTTTTTACCCCTTTTTATATATAGCATTAAGTAATAATGCAAGATTTGTTTTTTTGATGGTTTATCAGACAAGAGCCTGTGCAGGATCTGTCACAGCGGGCTCGGCGGGCTCGGTGGGATTGTCTCCTCCCTCGGGAGCGCCTGTGCCCCCGGTTGTGTCGGTGGATCCGCTCACATCCTCTGTGGTGTCGGTGGATCCGCTCACATCCTCTGTGGATTCCACGTCAGTTGTGAAGTCTTCGCCGAAGCCATAGTGGGACTCGCAGTAGCCGGGAAGATTATCCTGGCTGTAGTAGCCCACGCCTGTGCTTGAGCAGGAGTCTGATGCAAGCAGTCCTGTGAGCTTGCAGTATGAAAGCTCCATCAGGTTTGAGGATATATCAAAGTCCTTGTGCTCCTTGTCCGCCAGATAGTTGCTCATGACGGTGGAGAAGGTATTTGATGCCACTGTTGTGCCGGGATAGGAGATGACGGAAGGTTCGTCGAATCCTGTCCATACGGCCAGAGTGCAGTAGGGTGAACCACCGCAGAACCAGATGTCTCGTCCGCTGTTGGTTGTACCTGTCTTGCCTGCGATCTCCCAGCCTGAGACCCGTGCGCGCCATGCGCTGGTGTTGACACAGTTGGTGACGTTATTGTAGAGGAGTCGGTTCATAATGGACGCTGTCTCCTCGGAATATGCCTGGATAGGTGCCTCGTTACGGTTGTCAACGATGGTGTTGCCGTTGCGGTCTGTAACGTAGTAGTAGGTGTAGGGATCGTAGTGGAGTCCGCCGTTGCCGATGTAGGTGTAGGCAGATGCCATCTCACGAACGGTTGCACCGCCGTTCATACCGCCCAGAGAGAAGCCTGCGTAGGCGTAGGGGTCGGCATCGGGATTGAGGTGCTCAAAGCCCAGGTATGCGGTGGCCTTGTTGTAGGCTGCCATGGGGCCGCCCATCATCTCCAGTGCCTGAGCGGCACAGGCGTTGGATGACCACTCAATGGCATCAACGGTCATAAGACCTGCAGAGTGGTAGTAGCCGTACCAGTTGGTGGGGCCGTGAGAGCCGTCCTCGTAGATCCAGTTCTCAAGGGTTGCGTCGGGGATAATGCTGGACCAGTTCAGGTGTCCCTGCTCGATGGCCTCGGGATATGCGACCACAGGCTTGATGGATGAACCGGGCTGCAGGCCTGACATGGTGGAGCGGTCAAAGACCAGGTTGCCGTCCTTGGGACGGGAACTACCCACAGAGGCGATGACTCTGCCGTTGTAGTCCATCATTGTCATGGCTATCTCAAGCTGTGCGTTGTTTGTTTTGTCAATACTCAGGGCTTCTTCCTCAAGCATTTTCTGGGCATCCAGGTCCATAGCACAGTAGATGTGCAGGCCCTCTCCCAGGATTTTGTCTCTTGCGGCGGTTTCGCCGATGTTGTAGTACTTTGCAAGATCCTCGCTCAGGTCATATAGGAGCTCGTCCATGTACCAGTTCTGGACGGTGATGCTGTCGTCGTTGGTCTCGCCGAGAATTGAGCGACCCTCAAAGGTCATGTTCTCAGACTCGTCCATAGCCTCGTCGTACTCAGCCTTGGTGATCTTGCCCTGGTCGTACATTTCGTAGAGAATGATCTCTCGTCTCTCTTTGTTGTTCTCGGGATAGATGAGAGGGTTCCACTTGGAGGGGTTCTGGGTGATACCTGCAATAGCTGCACACTCGGCCACGGAACACTCGGAGATGCTCTTGTCAAAGTACTGCTGTGCAGCAGCTTCTACGCCCTGACAATTTCCGCCAAAGTTAACAACGTTCAGGTATGCCTCCAGGATCTCTTCCTTGGAGTACTCTTTCTCAACATTGAGAGCACGGACGATCTCCCTTATCTTACGGTTGATGCTGACCTCGTCATCTTCGGTCAGGTTCTTGATAAGCTGCTGAGTCAGGGTGGATCCGCCGTAGGAGTCGTCTCCGCCTGCAAGGCTGAGCATAGCTCCGCCTGTACGCACCCAGTCAACACCGTTGTGCTCATAAAAACGCTTATCCTCAATGGCGACGATAGAGTCCAGCATAGCCTTGGGCATCTCGTTGTAGTCAACCCAAACTCGGTTTTCGTTGCCGTGGAGGGACTGGTATTCGTAGAAATCCCCTGTGTCGGGATCCTGTACATACACAAAGCTTGACAGGTTCAGCGAACGGGCGTCAAGGTCGATACCCGTAGGCTCTGCCGACAGCTCGATGAGGTACAGCAGTATGTTGAAACAGACAACTACGCCTGCCACGAAGAATATCAGCATCAAAGACAAAAGTGCCTTGAACAGGACGGAGAGTACGGAAAGGATCACGGAGATGACCTTGCCTGAGGATTTGTCCTGCTTTGCCTGATAGTTATTTATGTCCGTTTTGCGCATGGACACAGCCTCCTTATTACTCAATAGGAAGTCATTTGGATATAATCATACATTAGATATTATAACACCAACTGATTAAAAATTAAAGTTTTTTTGTAACAATCAGAAATTTTCTTATAAAGTGTCAGTATGTAATATGAATATTCAGGGATTTTTGTGAAAAAATAACTGCGAAGGTGTATGAAATAATGAAAAAAATTTTTTATGCTACGTGTATCATTGTTCTCGGGTGCGTAATCGGCTCTCATATAACTGCCCTGCTGACAACTCAGTCGGCGGAGGTTTCGGCTCCGGTGTCAGATCAACAGTCACCGGACAGTACCTATGTGCTGACCTGTGAGGGAGACAGGATAGTTGCCTTTGTGAAGGGGGCGAGGGAACCGTTTCTGGAGACTACCACCGCGGTCAGCTCTCTGCCCAGAGATGTACAGATGAGTATCCGCCAAGGGATAGAATACAATAGCCTTGAGGAGCTTTATGAGGCGGTGGAGGAGTACTGCAGCTGAGTAGGACAAGAAAGTTTTTTTCTATATTTTTCCACTTATACTTAAGGACAGTCTGCACATGATAATATCACGGCAGGACAGTAATGAGTCCACGCCGCAGTCCGACAAAGGATGCGGACAGGATATGCCAAAAAACAGATGAGAACAAAGACGTGAAAACTCAGAGTACAGAGGAGAGAGGATACTTCTCGGTTACACTGAAAACAAAACGGAAATGTTCAAAAAAAGCAAGGATTAAATGCGGATTTTTCTGAGAAGATATTTGTAGGACTTGTGACGGATTCTGATGGTATTTTAGGTTTGTGTTTTTTGTCGGCAGACATAGAGAAAGCTCCCTGCTGTGATGCAGGGAGCTGTTTTTGTTTTTGGGTTTATTCTGTGTTATGAATATTCTTTGTGAGAATTATCTCAAGGGTTAGTCACAGAGGCCATATTTGCCCATGAGCCTGTGCGGTATCCGCTGGATGCCTTGACTCCGTCCAGCACGAACAGGTCATCCTCTATCTCAATGATGTTGCTGTCCACATCGGTAGTGGTGCAGCAGTAGTTGTAGATGTTGCCTCCATCAATACGGAAGAACTGGATGTACTTGCCGTTTGCAGGAATATAGCCTGAATAGAGGGTGGTGGGGCTTGAGCCAGCAGGGGTGTAGCCTGCAGGGATGGTCATGGAGACCAGAGGCTCGTTCTGCGTGAGGATGTTCATATCCTCATCATAGACGGTGACAGCGGCGCCTGTGTACCATGAGAAGGCTGTAGCGTCAAGATGGATCTTAGTGAGGTTTGCCTGACCTACATCGGTGCCGGGGGTATAGTCTACGAACTTTGAGCCGTCAAAGAGTTTTCCGTTGATTTTGTCGGCGGTGGTCCACTCCTCGTTGATGGCAACTGTCTGGGACTTCCAGGTTGAGCCCTGGTAGTTCTGGAACTGAAGAACAAATACTCCGCCGTAGGGCAGGATAAAATCAGCCTTGTAGATCTTCTTGCCGTTGTAGGTGTTGCCTGTGTCGGTCATGTTGATCTGTGCCCATTCCTGAACACCTGCGTCATTGTCAAATCTGCGGTTTGCCTTGACGGTATAGCCTGCATCGATGATAGCCTGAGGTACTGCGTAGTACAGGGTGACGGGGGTGTTGGTAATATCCATAACCTCGTCGGGGGTTATCTCTCGCTCTGTGTCCCAGTATCCGCCGGCATCGTCGGTGAGTGCATAGAGGTTCTTGCCGTCTTCCATAGGTGTGATGGGGGTGAATACGTTCCAAAGGTCATAGGGAGCAGAGCTGTCTCTGCGCAGGAATACCACTGCCTGAGTGTTGTCAGGGATGTCTGCGCTCCAGACCCTCGCAAAGCCTGAGTCCTTGCCTTCGTAGGTGAGGGGAATGGGAGCCGCGCCGTCGCACTGAACAAACAGGTCGGCGTTGCTCTGCTTGATGTTCCACTCGGTCTCATCTGCAAGGTAGATTTTCTTTGTGGTCTGTGAGGGAGCCTCGGGAGTATGGTCAATATCGTACCAGTAGCCGTAGGCGGTGTCGGTGGTTTCCTCGCCAAATACCCTGAACACCTTGTTGAATCCTGCGAAGGATACCTCGGTGGTCTGGTACTTGTTGACTGAGTCGGAGAAGATGATTGAGAACTCAAGGAAATCCTCATTCAGAGCATCGTCGGAGACAACCAGCTGATAGAGGTTATCTTTGCCTTCAACTTTGCTCATGGCGGTGCCGGGGAAGGTGCCGTAGTAGCAGGTGCCTGAGGTGTACATATACACAGCCTCGTCCCAGGTTGCAGGCTTCTCAAAGTATATGATACCTCGTGTGGGAACGTAGTCCTCCCACTGCTGAGTCTCGGGTCGATAGAGCTTGTAGTAGCCCTCAAAATCTGTGCTGAACTCCTCACGGATTTTCAGGATGCCGATGTGGTAGCCTGTCTCCATTTGTGCTACGTGCTTCTGGATGGCTGTGGCATCCTTGATGTTTGTGTTTGTGTCGCGGTTAACATCTGCTGCCATGAGTCCCAGCTCTGTGAGGGTTGACAGCTGTGCCACGTGTTTCTGGATTGCTGTGGCATCACGGACGTTGATTTTCTCAGAAAGGTCAGCGTCTCCCAGATATGTGTAGATGTCGGCTGAATCCATAAAGGTGAGTCTGCCGTCCCCTGCATCAAGGTCGGTGCGGCCATAGAAGGTCAGGCTGTAGATGTTTTCTTCCACCTGCTCCATAGTGTACTCTGCAAAGCCAAAGGTGTTTGTGGGATTGTACAGAGCTTTGACACCCTGCCAGTCCTCGGGCTTCTCAAAGAATATACGATAGTCGTTGTAGTTTGTGAAGTCGGTCTCGGGAGCCTCGCCGTAGGTGGCGTTGAGCTGAGCGGTGATAAAGGCGTGGATGTCTGTGTTTGCGATGGTATCTCCGCTGCAGAGCTCTTCGGCCTTTGTGCCGTAGGCATACAGAGGAACGTTTGAGCCTGTGTGTGCCTCAGATGAGAAGAGACTGTCGGTCAGGTCTTCCTTGGTGGCGCCGTCGGGGACGTTCAGGCCGCCGGTCTCGTGGTCTGCGGTGACAATGAGCAGGGTGCCCGGGTTGTTGTCTGCGTAGTCCTTTGCAACTGCAACCGCAGCGTCAAAGTCCATCAGCTCTTTGAGCATATTCTCCATGTCGTTCTGGTGACAGTAGGAGTCGATGTCAGAGCCCTCGATCATAGCGAAGAAGCCATTCTCGCCGGTCAGACGGTTGAGGGTCAGAGCGGTCATATCTGCAAGCTCGGGATCCTCGTCTGCGCTGATGTAGTTGTTGTCAAATACACCCAGCAGGTTTTTGTCCTCGGGGACGGTGTATGCATCCTCCAGGGTTGTCACCATTTGGAAGTTGTTGTCCTCGATAAGCTGCTGTCTGTTTGAGAAATATGTAGCACCGCCACCCATGAGTACGTCAGGCTGCAGAAGGATCTGCTGTACGGCGATGGTGTTGTAGCTGTAACGGGAATTTGTGTGTGCGGTGAAGCCTGCAGGTGTAGCGTGGGGAAGAACCTGAGTGGCAACAACGCCTGTTTTGAGGCCTCGTGCCTTGGAGAACTCCACCAGGTTTTCTACCTTGTCCTGATTCTTGTCAAGTCCGATGTAGGAATTGTAGGTTTTTGTGCCTGTTGCCATGGCGGTGGCGGCGGCAGCGGAGTCGGTGACTCCCGAGGCGGAGGAGGTGTCTACCTTTGTCTGATGCTCAAAGGTCTGGAAGGTGAGGGGAGCGCCCTTGAATACAGCGCCTGCCTCGATCTGCTCGTATCCCATGCCGTCTCCGATCATGAAGATGACGTTGCGTACTGCTTCCTCAGCCCCTGCTGTGACTGCGCACAAAGGCAGTGCGGATATCAGAAGACACAGTATGAGCAAAAGGGAGAGAAGGGTGTTTTTTGCTTTCATAAAAATCATTGCTCCTTTTGTAGTAAAAGTAAGGTTCAACGCTACACATAAATTATATAATAAACACAACCGAATTGTAAACAGTCAAACACAAATTTTATCGAGGAACGATTCCTGATTTTTATCTTGCTTTTTTTATATGCTTAAAATTTGCGGTGAGGAAATTCTCTGGCAGAAACTCCCCCTATGAACAATTATTGCATATCATATACAATCCTCATAATCACATAATAATCTTGCGGAGAAAAACAGTATCCGCCAATGAAAAGCACACAAGTCAGCTTAAAAGAAAAGGAGAAGAAATATGTCTAAGAACAACATCGTAGTTCCTGAGGCAAAGGACGCTCTCGAGCGCTTCAAGATGGAAGCAGCAGCCGAGGTTGGCGTAAACCTGAAGCAGGGCTACAACGGTGACATCACAGCTCGCCAGGCAGGTTCCGTCGGCGGCCAGATGGTCAAGAAGATGATTGAGTCTTATGAGAGAGGCTTAAAGTAAGTCTTTTGTCATAAAAAAGAAGGATATAACCGGACAGCGTGATAAGCTGTCTGCGTAGGGTATGGGGACAGATTTGATTTTTGTTTTTTCAGATAAGGTGTCCCCAAAAAAAAACAAGGACCGTCGGTGCTCCCGAAAAGGGAATGCCGACGGTCTCATTTGTGTTTTATCAGTAGCCCAGAGTTGCGTTAAGGGAATCGTCGTTTTCGATCCATTCCTCAACATACAGGGCAGTGAATTTCTCTTTGTTGTTGCGGATAACAACACGGGATATACCTGC
Source organism: Ruminococcus sp. (assembly GCA_017457155.1). Lineage (GTDB taxonomy): Bacteria > Bacillota > Clostridia > Oscillospirales > Acutalibacteraceae > Ruminococcoides. Next base: position 19,467 of record JAFTHZ010000008.1, on the reverse strand, counting down.
GTTGATTATCATGCGCTTGCACATGGCACAGGCGCTGGCGTTCTCCACATATGCTCCTGTGACGGCATCCTTGCCCACAAGGTACAGGGTGGCGCCTATCATACGCTCGCGAGAGGCGTGGATGATGGCGTTCTGCTCTGCATGGACAGAGCGACACAGCTCGTATCTCTCTCCGCGGGGAACATTGTGCTGCTCGCGGACACAGTGGCCAAGGTCGATGCAGTTCTTTCTGCCTCGGGGAGCGCCTACGTATCCTGTGGATACGATCTGGTCGTTGTTGACGATGATGGCGCCGTAGTTACGTCGCAGGCAGGTGCCTCGCTCAAGAACAGTCTCTGCAATATCCAGATAGTAGTTTTCTTTATCAATACGAACCATAATAAGCCCTCCGAATCATATTTCTATACTAATAATGATATATTTAATTGTAATTGTCAAGGGGTTTATTACTTCCATCGTGACAAAAAGAAGGATAAAGGGATTTTGGGGCGAAAAAAATCGGGGGAGGAAAAAAACTGTGATGAACTACATCTGGGCAGGAATGATGATAATAAGCCTGCTATGTGCCCTTTTGACAGGCAGGGGAGAGGTGCTGTCCGCAGGACTTGTTGAGGGAGCGGGAGAGTCGGTGGAGCTTCTGCTGAGTATCCTTGGAATCATGTGCTTTTGGTCGGGGATGATGGAGATAGGAAGAAGGAGCGGACTGACGGATATGCTGGCAAGACTCTTCTCTCCGATACTTTCTCTTTTGTTCCCTAAGGTGCCGAGAGACAGTACTGCCATGAAGTATATGAGCCTTAACATCAGCGCAAATCTTCTGGGGCTTGGCAGTGCCGCCACGCCCTTCGGACTGAAGGCTATAAAGGAGCTTCACAGGCTGGGAGGAGAGAGGGACGAGGCCACGGACAGCATGCTTTTGTTTGTGGTGATGAACACCGCATCCATCCAGCTTTTTCCCACAACACTTGGAGCATACAGGGCTACATACGGCAGTGAGGCACCCTTTGATATTCTGCCCTCGGTGTGGGTGAGTTCCCTGGCAGCGCTGATGGTGGGAGTAACCGTTGCAAAGGTTTTCTCCTGTGCCTGCGGCCATCAAAGCAGGCTGAGAGGGTGAGAGTATGGAAATAATAATTCCTCTTGTGGCAGTAGGTTTTGTGGTGTTCGGACTTGTGAAAAAGGTGGGGGTGTTTGATGCTTTTCTCACAGGGGCAAAGGAGGGGCTTCATACAGCCTACACCATAGCGCCCACCCTTGTGGGACTTATTACTGCGGTGACCATGCTCAGAGAGAGCGGTGCCATTGAGATGCTGACAGAGGCGATCACACCCCTTGCACAGAGGCTGGGGTTTCCTGCTGAGATTGTGCCTGTGGCGCTTTTGCGTCCTGTGTCGGGGGGTGGGTCCACGGCACTTCTGGTGGATATACTGGAGCGGTTCGGACCTGACAGCTTTCAGGGCAGGATAGTGTCGGTTATGGCAGGCTCCACAGAGACCACCTTCTATGCCATAGCCGTATACTACGGAGCGGTGGGAGTAAAGAAAACCCGCCACACCCTGATGTCGGGACTTGCGGCGGATTTTACGGCGGTTGTGTTCTCTGTGCTGACGGTGAGACTGTTTATGTAATCTTCTCTGGGAGAATTATGAGAGGAAGGTAAAAAGAAAGCCGCTGGTTTTTGCAGCGGCTTTGATAAATTTCTATCAGGGAATTATCCGATGGCGTGAGACAGGTGCAGGGGAAGCTCCTTGCTGACTACATAGTCGGGGTCTGCGGTGTCGCGGACATACACTGTCAGCAGGCACTCTTCATATCCGTCAAAGAGGTTACCGTACTGGACGCTGAGGGTGTTCTTGCTGCTGAAGTCCTGAATCAGATCTTCGTCAATCCAGAAGCAGTATTCGTAGTCTCCGCTGCCCATAAAGGCGTTGGCGGTGACGGTGGTGTCGTAGTTGTACTCGAATCGGGTGTTGTTGTCATAGTAGAGGGACTGAATCATCACCTTGTCGCTTGTGTAGGGCTCAACCACCTCATACTCCATATTATTTGTGCAGGTGGTGTCATAGTAGTTGTACATCACAACCTGAACATTATATACTCCTGCTTCCTCAAAGGTATAGGTGCAGGTGTTGTCCTCGCTGCGCTCACGGATGACCTCTCCGTTTATCTTGTACTCATAGGTGAAGGGGCTGTCTCCGCCGTAGGCCTGTGCGGTGAAGGTGACGGGTACACCTGTCATGGCATTACCTGAGTCATAGTCTGCATAGAAGCAGTTGGAGCGGGTGTAGTCCCAGCTTCCGTAGTAGTCATCGGGGAAGGGGAATCTCTTGATGATGCCTGCAATCTTCTTCTGGATCATGGTGGCATCCTTGATGGTGACGTTGCCATCAAAGTCTGTGTCCGCACAGTGCATCTGTCTCTTGTCAAGCTCCTCGAGCCCTGCCAGGAACTTCTGCACCAGGGTGGCGTCCTTGATGTCGATCTCGCTGTCTGAAATATAGGAGTAGCTCAGGTCCACGTTGCCTACGGTGAGGGGTGCGGGGACTGCGCCTGCGCTCAGCATCCCTATGGACGCAATCAGCGCAAATATGCACACAATAGCAATAGTTTTTCTGAAAGTTCTCATACGATCAATCCTTTTTTGAATTTTCGGTTTCAATTATTAGACGCCAATGAAGAGTAAAACCTCACAGTCTTGTCATATAAATTTTATCATAGACTTTTTTAAAGTGCAACACAAAACAGCCCTGCCAAAGCTTTCGGCGGGCTGTCTTTTTATTTTTATGAAAACTATTTCAGTCGAAGGACCTTGTTGATAAAGGCTTTGCCGTTGAAGGGGATGAGGGGATACAGGTAGCTCTTGCCCGAGAGGGTCTTGTTTGTCACGAGCATAACTGCGGTGAGTATCACTCCCAAGGCGAAGCCCCATACATCGAACAGCACCGTCAGCACAAGGATCATAACACGGATGAATTTGACGCAGTAACCCAGCTCGTAGTTGGGCTGGGAGAATCCTGCAATGGTGACAAAGGCCATATACAGGATTGCCTCAGTGGTGAACAGACCTGCCTCAATAGTGAACTCCGAAAGGGCTATGGCACCGATGATTCCCAATGTTCCGGACAGGCTGGTGGGGGTGTTGAGGGATGCAAGCCGGAGTCCGTCAATGGCTATCTCCAGTATGATCAGCTGCCAGAAGATGGGCACGTTGAAGTCATCTGTGGGCAGCACAAACCTGAGAGACTCGGGCACCAGATGAGGGTTCTGTATCATCAGCATCCACACAGGGGTGATGAATACCGAGGCAAAGAGGATGAGGAACCTTGCCAGTCGCAGATATGAGCCTGTCAGGGGAGGAAAGTAGTAGTCATCCGCCTCCTCTGTGATATCAAAGATGGAGGTGGGGATAATCAGTGCGGAGGGGGAGTTGTCCACCAGTATTATTATGTTTCCCTTGATGGCATTGGCGGCGGCAGAGTCGGGACGTTCTGTGTATTTGACCTTCGGAAAAGGGTTGAACCAGCGCTTGGGGTATATTGCCTCGATGAGGCTCTGTTGGTTCATGGCAAGGGACTCGACCTTCACACTCTCTATCCTTTTTGAGATAGCGTCCAGAAGCTTGTGGTCCACCTTGTCCTCCATATAGCACAACACCACGTCTGACTTGGAGGTTCGGCTGACGGAGAAGGGCTTTACGGTGAAGTTCACATCTCTGATTCTTCTCCTCATAAGCGCCACGTTGCTGATGATGGTCTCTACAAAGCCATCCTTGCTTCCTCTCATGACCTTGTCGTCGTCGGGTTCGCTGGTCTGGCGCTGAGGGTAGGTTCGGGTGTCCATCATGATGGCCTTGTCAAAGCCCTCAATGAATACCGCAGAGATACCACTGAGGATGTTTTGTACTATTGTGTTCTCGTCTGACTCGGTGTTGACCTCGATGTAGGGAACGCAGTTTTTTGCAAAGGTCTCTGCATCGGCAAAGAAGGCGTCATCCTTGATGCCGTAGAAGAAGATCATTATCTTGCCCATGACCGTGTCCTTGACCAGTCCGTCCACGGAGTATATTCGTGCATTACGGTTGTTTATTATAATGTCTCTTCTGATAAGATCGAAGCTTTCGTCCGCTCGCAGAAGTTTATCGAGGGTCTCTGTATTATGTCTGAAATCTGTACTTAGCATATTGCTTATCACCCCAAGGTATTTTGTCCCGAAAAAATATTTTTTATTAATTTTTTCGTAAATTGCACTCAAATATGCAATTTTTTCTTTTTTGGTGTTATGTACGCGGAGAGCAACACAGAGAAAGGAGCAAAGCAGATTGAGTGAAAAAAAGCTGACAGGGAAAGAAAAAGAGTTCTGTCGCAGATATGCCCTGGGAGGTGACGGAGTACTTGCCGCCTCTCAGGCAGGGTTCAAAGACAGTTGTGAGAAGGTGTCTTTGAAGCTCCTCTCGCGGGAGGATATTGCCTGTGAGATAGAGCGGATATGTCTGCTCAGGCGCAGGTTGTCCTCACAGCTGGCGGCGGTGGGATACGAGAGGCTTGCCTTCGGAAGTATTGCCGATGCGGTGAAGCTGCTGTATATGGACAACCCTTCGGAAGAAGAGCTGGAGAAGATGGATTTATTTTCTGTATCGGAAATAAAACGTCCTAAGGACGGATCCATGGAGATCAAGTTCTTCAACAGGTTCGAGGCGCTGGAGAAACTGCGCGAAGGCGCAAAGCAGGAGAGTGGGGCCCCTCCTGTGTATGATGCCATCGTAGCGGGAGCTCTGGCGCTGAGAGACCCTAAGGGGGAGGGCGAATGAGGCTTGTACCCTTCAGTCGCAAGCAGATGACTGCTCTGACCTGGTGGTCAGAGGGGTCACAGTACAAGGATTGTGACGCAGTCATCTGTGACGGAGCAGTCAGATCCGGCAAGACCTTCTGTATGGCGCTGTCCTTTGTGATCTGGGCGTTCTCGGCTTTCTCTGACGGATCCTTTGCAATCTGCTCCAAAACCATCCGCTCTGTAAGACGAAACGTGACCGTTCCCGTGGTTCCCGTACTCAGGGAACTGGGGTTCGACGTCAGGGAGAACATCTCGTCAAATTACCTGCAAATACGCTATGGCGGGAGAGAGAACAGGTTCTATCTCTTCGGTGGCAAGGACGAGTCCTCGGCGTCGCTTATCCAGGGAATCACCCTGTCGGGGGTGCTTCTTGATGAGGTGGCGCTTATGCCACGGTCTTTTGTTGAGCAGGCGCTGGCACGATGCTCTGTTTATGGCTCCCGCTTCTGGTTTAACTGCAACCCCGAGCATCCTGCTCACTGGTTCTATCGTGAGTGGATAAAGAAGTCCCGTGAGAAGAACGCCCTCTATCTGCATTTTCTCATGGATGACAACCCGTCTCTTACACCCGAGATACGCAAGCGCTACGAGCAGATGTACTCGGGGAGCTTTTACAGAAGGTTTGTCAGAGGAGAATGGACTGCAGTCACAGGGGCGGTGTACCCCTTTATGGAGGGGGACGGAGCCTTCTGTGACAAGGTGGAGGGAGAGTGTGAGGAGTACGCGGTGTCCTGTGACTACGGCACTGTCAACCCTGCATCCTTCGGACTATGGGGCAGACGGGGACAGGTGTGGTACAGAATCGACGAGTATTACTATGACTCCAAGACAGAGGGCTGTCAGCGAACCGACGAGGAGCACTACGAGGCACTATGCCGTCTTGTGGGAGAACGGGACGTGGGGCGTGTTGTGGTAGACCCCTCCGCTGCCAGCTTCATCCAGGTGATACGCAGACACCGCAGGTTCAGGGTGCTTGCTGCTGACAACAGGGTTGTGGACGGCATCCGCCGTGTATCCTCAGCCCTGAAGCAGGGCAGGATCAGAATCTGCAGGAACTGTGAGGACTCGGTAAGGGAGTTTTCGCTGTATCGCTGGGATGAGCGTGAGGGTACAGAGGTGCCCGTCAAAGAGAACGATCACGCAATGGACGATATAAGATATTTCGTCACAACAATTTTAGAAGACGGCAGCGAAGGGGACAACTTCTTTGCCTTTGCTGCTGACAGGAGGAAAAGCTGTGAAGTTATTTTCTAAGAAAAAAGGTACACAGCAATCGGCGGTGCAGACCTGTGCTGTACACAACAAAGGAGTCCATCCCTTCTCGGTTCTCAGCAGATACTCCCCTCAGAGTATGGTTGAGCTGGAGCTTTACTCATCCCTGAGGGAGGCTGTGCCTATGATAGATGCCGCCATCGGAAAGATCGTCAGACTTCTGGGAGGTTTTTGTGTGGAGGCAACAGAGGCACAGTATCAGAAGGAGCTGGATATGTTTGTGCAGCAGGTCCCCACAGGAGGGGGAGGCACGGGGCTTGAGGGCTTTGTGTACAGCTACTTTGACCAGCTTCTCACCTTCGGCACTGCGGTGGGAGAGATGATCCCCAGAGGTGACCTTGGGGGCATCGGTGCTCTGTACAATGCGTCCCTTCGGGATGTGACTGTCACAGAGGGAGAGACTCCCCTGGACATTATAGTCAGCAGACGTGACAGTTCACATACACCTCTGGAGCGACAGGATCTGGTGTTTGCTACCCTGCTCAGTCCCACCCCGGGCAGAGTCCAGGGCAACTCCCTGCTCAAGGGTCTGCCCTTCATAAGCTCGGTGCTGCTGCGTATCTTCGGAGCTATTGGCAACAACTGGGAGCGTGCAGGAAACATCAGGTATGCTGTGACCTACAACCCGCCCGAGGGAGGCGGTACCAACGCTCGCCAGAGAGCCCGTGAGATAGCCGACGAGTGGAGCAGAGCCATGAGGGACGAAAGCCGTGTATGCGACTTTGTGTCTGTTGGTGATGTGTCCATCAGGGTTATCGGTGCGGACAGCCAGATACTGGACTGCGATGTGCCCATAAAGCACGTGACGGAGCAGATTGTGTCAAAGCTGGGCATACCGCCTTTTTTGCTTGGGCTGTCCTGGTCCAGCACCGAGCGTATGAGCTCTGTGCAGGCGGACATCCTCACCAGCGAGCTGGAATACTATCGCTCACTATTGACCCCCGTCATAAGGAAGATATGCCTTGCTCATCTGAGACTTCTGGGAAGCTTCGGGGATGTGAGGGTCAACTGGGACAATATCTCTCTGCAGGACGAGGTTCAGCTTGCACAGGCTAGACTTGATAACGCCCGTGCACAACAGATAGAGAATACCTTGGAGGTGACGGTTTGAGGTCAGGAGAAATACTGAAGAGTGCATCGGCACAGCCTCTGCAGGAGGGGGAGCTGGAGCTTATAAACAGCTACACAAGGCGCCCCTTCACAGAGGATGAGGTGTATGTTTTCTCGGTGGTGCTGTGTGACAACGACGTGGACAGGGACTATGAGAGATTCACTGTGGAGGCTCTGTTTGAGCTGGAGAAGCTATTTGTGGGCAAGACGGGAATCTTTGACCATAATCCCAAGGCGCAGAATCAGACCGCGAGAATTTTCCGATGCTTTGTGGAGGCGGTCCAGGGCAGAAAAACCCTGACAGGAGACGACTACTTCCGTCTTGTTGCCAGGGCATATATGCCAAAGGGGAGCGCCACCGAGGATATGATACTGCAGATTGAGAGCGGTATCTGCAAGGAGGTCAGCGTTGGTTGTGCCGCAGACAGAATTGTGTGCTCTGTGTGCGGCAGCGACAAAGGCACCTTATGCGGACATGTTAAGGGACAGGTGTACGGCTCAAAGCTGTGTTACTACGAGCTGAGCCACATCAGCGACGCTTATGAGTGGAGCTTTGTGGCGGTGCCTGCCCAGAGAGAAGCCGGTGTCATAAAGGGATTTTTGACAGATGGCAGAAAGGACTATTCGGATATGAATGAGATTATTAAGAACCTTACCGCAGGGGATGCGGTGACTCTGTGTCAGTCAGATGCAAGAAAGCTTGCGGAGTATATCACAGGTCTGGAGCAGAGTGCTTCTCAGGGAGAGGAGTACAGACAGGAGCTGATGGCTCAGGTGCTGAGAATGTCTGCGACTGTTCAGCCTGATGTATCCCGAAAGACCATGGAGAGTGCTCTGTCGGGACTCAGCATCGGTCAGCTTCGTGAGTTTGCAAAGGCCTTTGAGGACAAGACAAAGAAGGCGTTTTTGCCTTCTCCTCAGCTTCGTTCAGAGGTCGGGTCTGCTCACGCAGATAATAAGGAATTCAGAATTTAAGGGAGGATGTTTATGAATATCAGTTTCAATGGTTTTGGTGATAATACGGTTACATTCGAGGCAGACACAAGTCTTACTTGTGCAGGAGTGCCTGTGACCATTACACAGCAGGGCAAGGCGGCTCTCTGTGAGGAGGGCGACACCATCTGTGGTGTGGCTGTGAATGTGAGAGGCGGCTATGCGGCGGTCCAGCTTAAGGGCTACGTGGAGCTTCCCGTAAGCGGCGACTGCGGCTACGGTTTTGTGAAGCTCGCAGCTGCAGCAGACGGCAAGGTCAAGGTCTCCGACAGCGGTAACCCGGTGCTTGTTGTGTCAGCAGATGCCGATACAGTCGGCTTTATTCTTTAATCAAAAGGAGAGAATTACTATGGCTTTTTATGAGAAGATTTCCCTTGAGAAGGGTATGTATTCAAACAGTCAGAAGAGCATGACGGATATTCTGGAGGAGCTGGACCCTTCCGTAAACTACATGGGTACGGAGCTTGAGGGTCTGGATGCTTTCTCCCGTCAGCTCAAGCGTTTTGACATCAAGGTCAGCGGTGCAAAGTCTGACCCTGTGGAGAAGTTCTTCCAGACAACAGACTCCGCGGCGCTGTTTCCCGAGTATGTGAGCCGTGCGGTCCGTCAGGGTATGGAGCGAGCAGACGTGCTGGGTGATATCGTAGCCGCAAAGACCTCTATTGCAGGCATGGACTACAGAAGCATCACTTCCACCCCCTCAGAGGATGACAAGTCCCTGAAGGTTGTGGCAGAGGGTGCCTATATTCCCCAGACAAAGATCAGCACTCAGGAGAACCTTGTGAAGCTTCACAAGCGCGGCAGAATGCTGGTGTCCTCCTACGAGGCGCTGCGTTTTCAGCGTCTTGACCTTTTCACTGTGACTCTGGGTCAGATCGGTGCGTATATTGCCACAGCACAGCTGAAGGACGCCATCGACGTACTGCTTGAGGGTGATGGCAACTCAAACCCCTGTGAGGGTATCACAGCCTCTGAGACAGACAACCTCAGCTACAAGGATCTGGTGGCTATGTGGGCAAAGCTGTCTCCCTACAACCTGACAACCATCCTTGCACCTACAGATGCTATGTGCAAGATGCTTTCTATGTCAGAGCTGAAGGACAGCACCGCAGGCCAGAGCTTCCACGGATCAGGCAGAATGGTCACACCTCTGGGTGCAAAGCTCATCCACACAACTGCGATGGATAAGGGCACCATCATCGGTGTTGACAAGAACTGCGCTCTGGAGATGGTTCAGGCAGGAGACATCATCACCGACTACGACAAGCTTATCGACAGACAGCTTGAGCGTGCCACCATCAGTTGTGTTGCAGGTTTTGCAAAGATTTTCACAGATGCAGGCGTAAAGCTTACATACTGATAAGGAGTGAGCGGCTTGAGACTGAATCAGGTAATTGACAGATTTGCCCTTGTGTCAGGTCTCTGTGGAGAGGAGTTGTCCCGATGGACACCCCTGTGCGTGGATGCTATGAATCAGGTCAGCAAGATGCTCAGACCCAATATGACTCCTTCGGAGGCAGACTCCCTCAGGCTGTCTGCCTTTGCGGGGGTGCTTGCATACTACAAGTATACCCTCTACTCCCGCGGAGGGATCAAGGCCTTCACCGCAGGGTCGCTGAGCATCACCGAGGAGGACGACAAGTCCCGACGGGCAAAGCTTCTGTGGGAGGCAGAGCGGGAGTCGGTGGCTGACCTGATTGCACCTGAGGGATTTTTCTTCGGAAGGGTGAGAGTATGAGGATACAGAGAGATATCACACAGATGATATGTCGCTACGGAGATACGGTGACTCTGTCTGACAGCAGAAGAAGTCAGCAGGAGAAGGCGATCATCCAGCCTCTCATGTACAAGAACAAAATGTATCTGGGAGGCACTATCCTGCCTGCGGGTGTGTTTGACGGAGGGCATTACATAATGATAATGCCTGCACAGAGCGAGGACTGGGATTACTCGGATATGGTCATAAAGGACGGTACCTCCTCCTACATAATCAAGCGCAGCGAGGTTATTAGCGCAGATGACTGTGACCTGTATGTGTGGGCGGTGCTGACACCCTACGGCGGAAAGGCGGAGGATGACTATGAAGACAACCACTGATATCCTTGACAGCCTTGTGAGAGGGGTCAAGGCAACAGGTGAGTTTGAGGGAGTGCGGTTTGTGCACTCAAGGAAAAGGCGCCATAGCGAAAAGCCTCTGTCCGCATTTCTCGTCGCCTGCGGGGTGGGTTCAGAGGAGACCTCGGACAGAGAGGAGAGTTTATGCTCACAGCTTAAACTGTATGTATACGCACCCGCCACAGCAGGGGACAGGGAACTGTCCCTGCTGTGTCAGTCCCTGAGCAGAGCTTTGTGGCAGGCGGACGAGGATGGGAATGTTCTCTCGGTGCGTATGGGAGAGGTGACCTATGACTCGGATATGGCGGTTCTGTGTCGTGTACTGACCGTTATGGTAGGCACCGCTGCCGAGGAGAGGCCTCAGGATGAATCCCCCAAAAAGGAGCTTGCTCCCGTATACCTGGACGGAGTGGCAGTGGAGGGGGTTTTGGCTTTGTCCGTGTCAGAGGAGTACCCTGTGTATCCTGTGAGAGAGATGCTCAGCCGCCCTCCCGCAGGGGAGATTCCTCTCAGCCCTGAGTACATACTGAAGCTGACTGTTGACTCAGCACGGGATGTTGCACCTTGCAGGTCTGCCTTCACAGTTACGGTGGGAGACAACGATAATGCCAAAAGCTACTTCGGATGTGTTGTCACAAACATTGACCGCAAGGCAGAGGATGACGGCAGTATCTCGGTCCAGTACATCCTTAGGGCAGAATCATCAGAATGATAAGGAGAGTGTATATGTACGAGAATACAATTCTTAATACAGAGAATCAGGAGCAGGCAGAGGTCCTCAGCTCTATGATTGAGCGTGACAGCAGAAGATACGACGGCTCTCTCGACACAGGGGAGGCGGGAGTATGATACTGAGCACCATGCGCTTTGACGGCTACGAGTGGCTGCACAATCCCCTGTCTGTAGAGATATCCCATAAGCGCGTACTGGTCTGTGACCTGCTGCCGAAGGTTGGCAGGGATACCGAGGATATGGGCAGAGACTGTATGGTGGTATCGGGCAAGGGCGAGCTGTACGGTAAGGACTGTATGGAGCAGTACTCACAGCTTGAGAAAAAATATCTTCAGGGAAAGACAGGAGTCCTGACTATCCCGGGGCTTATGCCTTTGCGTGCCAGGTTCTCAAGGCTCACCGTTCTGGCGGCGGATACTCCCGATCTGCTGACCTATAGTTTTGAGTTTGTTGAGGAGCACAGCCTGCCCCACGAGAAAACCAACACAGAATATATTTGCAGGGAGGGGGACACCCTCTTTGATATTGCTCACAGCTTCGGCACTACTGTGGATGAGCTTGTGAGGCTCAATCCTCACCTGAGGCGTCCCGACGAGCTGACAGCGGGGAAGGCGGTGAGGCTGTGTTGAGATTTATCGGAGTGAGTGCACAGGGTGACAGGGTTGAGTTGCAATCCCCCAAAAGCCTTGTTATCTCAAGGGACAAGGATGCTCCCGCAGACAGCCTCAGCGGAGTTTTTCCCTGTGCAATAGAGGAGGAGCTGGCTCAGATATATGTTTATGACTCGGACGAGCTTGTGTACTCAGGGATTGTGGACGAGCAAGTTCTGTCCTATGGAGAGTGCGTGGAGACAGAGATTATATCTCGCAGTATGGCGGCTCTGCTCCTTGACAACGAAGCCCTTCCCATGAAGTACGTAAACCCCTCCGCTCAGCTTATCTTCCTCAGATATCTGAGACCCTTGGGATTTGAAAAGTTTGTGGGAGAGAACAGGTGTGTAAACGGAGAGTTCAAGGTTTCCAAGGGCAGTTCCTGCTACAAGGTGCTTGAGGACTTCTGCAGGAAGGTCTATGGCTCTACCCCTCGTGAGGAGGGCGGTGTGCTGTATCTGCAGGAGGGGGACAGTACATCTCGGGTGCTGTTTTCCAACCAATCCACCGAGGGAATTCCCTTTTCGTACATAGCTCATAACAGACTCAGGTGCAAACTTATCTCAAGGGTAAGGGTGAAGACTCTGCCCGGGGCTGACTATACGTCGGTTGTAGAGAGTTCCCGGGCGCTTTCGAGAGGTATCCGTCGGGAGAGATATCTCAACGCCAGCGATTACTCGGTCACCAGCCTGTCCGACGCAGAGAATATCATAAGGTCAGGGCTTGATGCATCGGAGTCGGTGATAATTGATTGTATTGGCAGACACACAGGTCTGCTGGGAGCGGATGCTCAGGTTGAGTATGATCTCGGTCATAGGCAGGAGGGTTTCTGTGTGACCGGTGTCAGATACAGCCTCACATCCAAGGGCGAGAGAACCCGACTAATACTTAATAAAAAGGAGAACTGATATGTGGCTCGCATCATTTTTATCCCAAAGTAAAGGTCAGTCACGGACATCCACAGGCTCAGTTGTGGCATCCGCAGGGGGAATCGTGGATGTTGACACAGCCCTGAGACACCGCAACCTGCCTGTTGTTGCACCCTACGGAGTGGTGTATGTGCCTCCTGTGGGGGAGGATGCGGTGGTAATGAGCACCCTGTCAGGAGAGGCCTGCGTGGGGGTTGTGGCTCCCAGGGCAAAGGACCTTTTGCCGGGAGAGCTTATGCTCTGCTCAGCAGGTGGAGCCTCCATAGTACTGAAAAACGACGGCACCGTCCTCATCAACGGTGTGGCGGCAGGAGGCGATTGATATGGATGTACTGATAAAAGACGGAGATATGTGTCTGGATTTTACGGGGAATCCTGTGTATACAGAAGGTGCCAAGGAGCTGATACAGCGGATGTGCATTTGTATCGCAACAGAAAAAGGCAGTTTTATATATGATAAAGATTTGGGTTGTCATAGCGTGGGAGACATAAGCACTCCCCGAGGTCAGAAGCAACTGGAGGCTCGCCTGCGCGAGGCCATAATGCCTATGGGCGGAGTGGAGCTTGAGCTTAAGGAGGCAACCTATACTCAGGACGGAAGGGTCTTGGCCGCCGTGACCCTGAGAAGTCCCTATGAAGAAGTAAGCACAGAGGTGATTATATAGTGGAGACTTATGAACAGATTCTGAGCCGTATGACAGATAAGTATACGGAGCTTTCGGGGATAGTTCCCCACGAAGCTTCGGATATTGCAATCAGAATGAAGGTGCTGGCAGGAGAGGTGTACTCCTGCCTTGTGCAGACACAGTGGCTCAGACGTCAGATTTTTGCTGACACCGCAGAGGGAGAGTTTCTGGACTATCACGCCATGACCCGAGGACTCACCCGTCGTCAGGCGTCCTGTGCAGTGGGTGAGGTTATTTTTGCTGTGACAGAGACTCCTGTGTCTACCATCACCATTCCTGCGGGGACGGTGGTGTCTACGGGAGGAGAGAATCCCCTGCAGTTTGAGACAACTGAGACGGTAGAGATATTGGCAGGCAATCTGGCGGCTCATGCTCTCATCCGTGCCTTGGCTCCCGGCAGAGAGTACAACGTGGCACAGGGGGCGGTGAGCGTGCTTGTGACTCCTCCTGCAGGGATAGGAAGTGTTACAAATCCCGACCCTTGCATGGGCGGCACGGACACAGAGAGCGACGAGATGCTCAGACAGAGGGTGCTTGACAGCTTCAGATTTGCCTCAAATGGTACAAACAAGGTCTACTATCAGACTCAGGCTATGGACATTCCCGGTGTGGCAGGAGCGTCTGTTGTGCCCTTGGGCAGAGGAGTGGGCACGGTGGATGTGTATATCTCAGCCGAGGGCTCAGAGGTGCCCGAGGAGCTGATCGACGAGGTCTCAAGGCGACTGTCCGAGATGAGAGAGGTCAACGTTGACGTCAAGGTTATGCAGGCACAGGCGGTGGCCGTGGACTTCTATGTGAGAATAGATGTGAAGGACGGCTATGACTTTGAGCAGGTCAGTGCAGATTGCAGGCAGGCTCTGGAGGATTATGTGAACACCCGCAACGTTGGACAGGCAGTGCTGCTCACCGAAGCAGGAGAGAGGATCTATCATGTGGAGGGTGTAAAGGAGTATGTGTTTGTATCGGGGCTTAACGGAGACAACAGACTCGATCCCTCCCAGTATGCGGTGGTGGGCAAAATCAGCATCAGTCAGGGGGTAGTGCGATGACGGCTCTTGACTCAATGCTGTGCAAGCTCCAGCCTGTGGGTATTTATTCCCTCGGTGAGGACAGCAATATCTTCAGGGAGCTTTCTGCCTACGGAGAGTCTCTGGATATGGTGCAGGATGAACTGAACAGACTCCTTGGGGAGAGCTTCTTTGCCACCGCCGAAAGCTACGGACTGGAGAGGGCAGAGAGGGTGGTCGGTGCCTGCAGAGCCGACCTTCCCACAGAAAAACGCAGAAACATGCTGTGTGTGCGCTGGAGCTACGGCGGAAACGATTTTACACCCGAGGGTGTTCGGAAGATACTCACAATGCTGGGTGTTGAGGGTCACATCATTGAGTATCCTCATGTTCAGCGTTTGTCCGTGGAGCTGACAGACAGCAACCTCACCCCGGGTCAGCGTACTTGGGTGCTGAGTCAGCTTCGGGCTTTGCTTCCTGCACATCTGGAGGTGGACGCCTTGTTCGGAGGTTTCTGCTGGGATGTGGCGGATGCACGGGGTCTCAGCTTCGGCGAGATTGACAGCAAAGCCTACACATGGGACTACATTGATATACATATATAACGGAGGTATAAAATGTCATCAACATATAAGACAGAGCATCTGCAGCTCAACAGCTGGGAGGCATCGGATCGACCTGTCAGAAACGATTTCAATTCCGACAATCTCATTATTGATCAGGTGCTGGGAGAGCACGTGGAGAACGAGGGAATTCATCTGACCACCACAGAGAAGGCCCGTGTCTCCCGCCCTCGAACTCTGGTGGGATACGCAGGCAACGGCAACTCTGAGCAGCTTGTTACCCTGCCTGTCACAGCCTCGGCGGTGTTTGTATACAGGGAGGATATGCCCCTGAGCGTGTATGACAGCGCTGAGGATTGCACCAAGGTGTATGCCGCCTTTGCCTTTTACGGAGGCGGAGCTACATCAGGACTCAGACTGACAGGTACGGGGTTGACTGTATACCAGGGGCTGACAGCTGATTCTTCCGTTGAGCTTTGTCTCAACGAGAAGGATGGACAGTACAAGGTGATCGTACTGCGATGAACGACGGAAAAATTCTGTCAGATTGATAATATAGTGAACAAAGCTCTGGCTGTCTTTGGTGAGCAAACCACACGATGGCCAGGGCTGTTTTTTGTTGGATGGCCAAATATTATCTATTTTTCAGAAAAGTGTCATAATTTTTTGATGAGTTGCACAAAATCCCGAGGGGATTTTTGGTAGGTATTTTGGTTACAATTTTGTTGTAAAAAAACCATTTCGTGATATAATTAATTCGATAGATATGATAAATGCCTCTACTGTGCCCGTAGATTCCTTTGTTGGGTACAAGAGGCGTGTTTCTTTCTCAGAGAGGGGTTGTGGTTTTTTTGCTCCATATCTCCTGTGAATATAGATTTATTTACTTATATACTATTTAATATATAAATTTGCCGATGTTTGCGACAGAAAAACTGTCGGGAAGAATCAGGTAGAACATGCTGTGGCTTTAACACAGGCAACCTATGCAATGCACAACACCGTGCAGACGGTTTCGTGTATTGTATAGGTTGTCGGATCCTCCGGTGGTCAGACGGTAAGGCAAAGACACGCATTTCACAAATAACAAATCTAATTCAACTTTCTTTAAGGAGGAAAAATCGATGAGATCATTCAAATCCGGCTCTAAGTTTTTAGCAGCCGTACTGGCAGTTATGATGCTCATGTCTCTCGTTACTGTTGGCTTCACAGCTAATGCAGCTAACGTTGACGTAGCTCCCGTAGCTGCAGAAACAATGACAATCTACTTCGAGAATAACTGGAAGTGGCCCGATGCCAAGATTTATTGGTGGGGCAGCACAACCGGCACAAATCCTGCTTGGAACGGCGTATCTATGACAAAGGTAGATACAACTGATGCAGGATATGACAGATATTCTATCGAGGTACCCACAGATATCACTGGTATGCTCTTCAACGGTACCGGTGAGTATGGCGCAGAGCAGTCCGCTGACATTAAGTCCGGCTGGTACGATGGTATCTGCTACTACATGACTTATGACAGCGCAACAAACACAAAGCCCTGTGCTTCTTACAAGTACGAGCCTCTCGTAGAGGAGACAACAGCAGCAGCTACAACTGCAGCAGCTACAACAGCAGCAGCTACAACAGCAGCAGCTACTACAGCAGCAGCTACAACTGCAGCAGCTACAACTGCAGCAGCTACTACAGCAGCAGCTACAACTGCAGCAGCTACAACAGCTGGCGCAACAGAAGAGCTCCTCACAGTTTACTTCACAAACAACTGGTGCTGGTCTGATGTTTGCATCTACTACTGGGGAACAGACGCTGATCCCCTGTGGCCCGGCTATCCTATGACCCTGCTTGATGACAAGGGCACAGAGAACGTTGCTGACGACCTTTATGTTGCAGAGATTCCCTTTGAGATCACAGCTATGATCATCAATGGTCTGAAGGATGACGGTTCAGGCGACCGTAATCAGACTCCCAACATCGAAGAGCTCGTTGACAATCGTGGATATTCCATGACTTGGAACGGCGAGAACGCAGTAGTTATCGACGACTCCAGAGTTGTCGCTGACACAACAACTGCAGCAGCTACTACAGCAGCAGCTACTACAGCAGCAGCTACAACTGCAGCTTCCACAACTGCAGCAGCTACTACAGCAGCTTCCACAACAGCAGCAGCTACAACAGCCGGCGCAACAGAAGAGCTCCTCACAGTTTACTTCACAAACAACTGGTGCTGGTCTGATGTTTGCATCTACTACTGGGGCACAGACGCTGATCCCACATGGCCCGGCATTCCTATGACCCTGCTTGATGACAAGGGCAACACTAACGTTGCTGATGACCTTTATGTTGCTGAGATTCCCTTTGAGATCACAGCTATGATCATCAATGGTCTGAAGGATGACGGTTCAGGTAACCGTGATCAGACACCCGACATCACAGAGCTCGTTGACAATCGTGCTTACTCCATGACTTGGAATAACCAGAACGATGTTGTTATCGATGACTCCAGAGTTGTAGAGGGCGGCACAACAGCAGCAGCTACAACAGCAGCTCCCGTTGAGTACATCACAATCTACTTCGAGAACACAGTTAACTGGACAACAGTTAACGCTTACTTCTTCGGCGGTTCCGATACTCCCTCATGGCCCGGTACAGCAATGACTCCCGTTGAGGGCGAGGACGGTCTCTACTCTGTTCAGATCCCCAACGATGCTACAGGCCTTATCTTCAACAACGGTTCTACACAGACTGTTGACCTGACAGATATCGGTGCAGATAGAGTTTACTATCTCACAACTCAGACCGGCGGCAAGTACAATGCTGAGTGGTATGCATACGGTGATGATGTTGAGGTTACAACAGCAGCTCCCGTTGCAAAGAAGACTGTTTACTTCACAAACGCCGCTTACTGGACAGGCGACATCTACTGCTACAGCTGGTATGATGGCGCAAACGGCGATCCTTCATGGCCCGGCGTAAAGATGACTCTGGTTGAGACTAACGAGTACGGCCAGGACGTTTACAGCGCAGAGGTTGCAGAGGATATCGATTTCATCATCTTCAACAACAACAATGGCACACAGACAGATAACCTGGATGCAACAACAATTGCTGACGGTTATGGTGTATACATTGACGACGCAGGCAAAGCAGTAGTATTCAACTACGTTGGCGGCGACGTTGTTCCTTCACAGGACGAGACATCAGGCGACGAGCCTGCAACACCTGCAGCTACAACAGCTGCTACAACAGAGGATACCACAGTATACTTCTCTAACGGCAACTACTGGACAAATGTTTCTATCTACACTTGGACAGCAGACGGCGAGGCAGCAACATGGCCCGGCACAGCAATGACACTTCTCGGCAAGAACGAGTACGGTCAGGAGATCTACTCCGCAGTTGTTCCCGCAGGCACAGTTGGTATGATCTTCAACGGTACTGAGGGTCAGACAGTTGACATCAGAACAATCGAGGCTCTCGGTTACTATCCCTCTGAGGAAGTTGAGGGCAAGTGGACTGTTGGTACATACGAGTTCGATCCTTCCTTCATCGTTCCTGACACAACAGGCGACGAGACAACAGGCGACGAGCCCGCAACAACAGCAACAGCTACTGCAGCAGGTACTACAGCAGCAGCTACAACATCCGGCACAACAAATGCTAAGATGGTTACCATCTACTTCTCCAACAACTGGTATTGGGATACTCCCTACGTTTACTACTTTGACAGCGCAATCGCAGAGAAGCCCGAGTGGCCCGGTAATGAGATGACATTCGTTGAGACCAATGGTCAGGGCGAGGGAATCTACAAGGCTACAGTTCCCTCCGATGCAGCTATCATCTTCGTAGGCGTAAATGAGGACGGCACCGTTAAGGAGCAGTCCGCAGATCTGAAAGATCTGACACTGGTTGACAATGCTGGCTTCTACATGATCTATGATGAGGCTACAGCAACTAAGACTGTTGGCACATACACATATGTTCCCAAGACTGAGACAACAGAGGATCAGCCCACAACAACAGCTCCCGCAACAACAGCTCCTGCAACAACAGCTCCCGCAGACGTTACAGTTACTCTTATGGGTGAATTCAACGACTGGGCTGGCATAGCTATGACAGTTGAGAATGGTGTAGCAACAGCTACACTCGAGCTCGAGAAGGCTGACTATAAGTTCAAGATTCTTGAGGGCGATGCATGGCTCGGTAACAACGGCACAATCGTTGATACAACAACAGCAACTTCCGAGACAGGCTGGACAATGAACGATGGCGACGGCGACTGTGTTCTGAGCGCAACAGGTGGTACTTACACCTTCGCATTCAACCTTGAGACAAACAAGCTCATCATCACATACGTTCCTGCAGAGGTTCCTGCAGCAAACTACTACACAGTAGTATTCCTGAACGCTGATGGTACATTCATCGATGTTCAGATGGTAGCAGAGGGCAAGGCTGCAACAGCTCCCGAGGCTCCCACAATGGCAGCAGATGCACAGTACACCTACACATTCAAGGAGTGGGATACAGCATTTGATTCAGTAACAGAGAATCTCATCATCAGAGCAGTCTATGACAAGATT
>JAFTHZ010000014.1 GCA_017457155.1 Ruminococcus sp. | reverse complement strand
TACAGTGGATCGGTTTTATCTCGTATAATTGATATCCAGACATATGCAGAAACGGACGGTCTTGAGTCCGAAGAAGAGGAGGAAAACGTTATGCCCATTCCCGAAATTCCCGTAGCAACAGGTACACCCAATCCTGCAGCGCCCCAGCCTGCAGAACCTGCAGCTCCTGCTGCACAGCCTGCGCCTGCGTACGCGCACACCGGTACTCCTTATCAGTACCCTCAGTACATTCCCGTACCTATGCCTATGCCTTATTCTTATCCCCCTCAGCAGCCTGCTCCCGAGGCAGCAAATCCTGCTCCCCAGGCTGCACCTAATATTGCTCCCGTTTCTATCGATGTTTCTCCTATGCTTGAGAAGGCTCTTGAGGCAACCATGCAGAAGTTCGTTGCTGCCTTTGATAAGAGAATAGAGAAGTTTGTAAACGAGCATCCTGTAAATATTCCTGTTTCTGCACCTGCAGGCGTCTCCTATGGCTCCGGCGAGGTTGCAGCTCTTGAGGGCGCAGTTCTCGAGGATGAGCAGGCACTTCTTGATAAGCTTACTGCTATGGTTGATACTCTTAAGAATCTTACCGAGGCTATGAATCAGCTTAGCGCAGCATGTGCTGAGATTTCTGCTAAGCAGAGCGCAGCTATTGATATGCAGAAGCAGACCAATGATATGCAGCGTCAGACTCTCCGTGAGCAGAAGGGTGTTCAGGTTGGTCAGAGAGTTGTTAATCAGGATCAGGTTGCTATCACTCAGGAGCAGACAGCTCTTCAGGATCAGCAGAAGGCTCTTCTCGAAAGCCAGCAGGCTCTCGTTGAAGGACAGAAGGCAATGGAAGAGGCACAGCGTCTCGTGGCTGAGAATCAGGCAGCAATTGACGAGGCTGTTAAGACTGCTCTCGCTACTCAGAAGGACGTTATCTCTGCACAGCAGGCTATTAATGCAAGCAATGCTAAGACTCTTGACGTTCAGAACGACGTTGCTGAGAAGCAGAGTGCAACCCTTGCTCTTCAGAAAGAGGCTCTCGCAGCACAGAGACAGATGCTCCGTGACCAGAAGGCTATGGTTGAGAAGCAGAAGGCTCTTGGTGGCGATGCTCCCAAGAAGAAGGCTAAGGCTGAAGATACCGACGCCAACACTGAAGAAGACGCATAATATACATATAATAATTAAGGGGACGGCGTAGAGTTTTTCTGCCGTCCCCTGTGTTTTTTAATGATATTAAACGTATTGCCTAAGTGAAAAAAAGAGGCTGTCATAAATAACAGCCTCTAAATGATTGCAGATTAAAAAACTACTGCGTCCGAATCGGAGCTTTCGTCATGTGTTGCAGCAACTAACTGAACGTGGTAGGCATCAATCACTGCCTCCTCGAGGGCTGCTCTGAACTCTGCGTTGATAGGATGTACGATATCGCGGTAGCTTCCGTCAGGATTCTTTCTGGAGGGCATAACGATAAAGTATCTCTCTCTTGCGTAAATTACCTTGATGTCATGAACTGCGAGGCAGTCGTCAAAGGTTACAGAAGCGATTGCTTTCATAGGACCTTCGTCAAAAAACTTCCTGATTTTGATGTCTGTTACCTGCATAAACTAAAAATTCCTTCCTGTGTTGTAAACTTTTTTTCTTGTTAGAATAGAATGATTTATGGTAATATTATACATAAATATTGTTAATAATATTCATCAAAAAAATGATTATTTTTTTAACTAATTGTAATATTTTTTATAACTTTTACCGTTTCTTAGCTGTTTTTCGCGAAAAAAGTAAAATGGGGTGAAATTTTGTAATG
>JAFTHZ010000013.1 GCA_017457155.1 Ruminococcus sp. | reverse complement strand
TGGCAGGGGCAGAAGGACTTGAACCCTCGGCACGCGGTTTTGGAGACCGCTGCTCTACCAACTGAGCTATACCCCTAAATATCTATGTGTCGCAACTGCGACTCAAATATATTACCACGAAGGGCGGAGGTTGTCAAGAGTTTTATTTGCTATTATTTATTTGTGGGGACGCTGTCGGGAATGTGGCGGTGGAGAAGAGGGCAGCAGTTGATGGGCTTGTGTGAGGGGATAGGATTCTATTCGGAAAATATCACAGAAAGAAAACGAGTCTTCCTGAATGGTTTTGGAAGACTCGTCTGATTATCTTATAATGTTTTGATGATTTCGTCGATGACTTCTCTCTCGTCCAGATGATACTTAACACCCTTGATTTCCTGATAGTCTTCGTGACCCTTGCCTGCAAGGACGATAATATCGCCATCTCTTGCGTTTTCGATACAGAAGCGGATTGCCTCAACTCGGTTGGGGACGATGATGTATTTGCCCTCGGTCTTATCGATGCCGACCTTGATATCAGAGATGATATCCATAACATCCTCGTCTCTGGAGTTGTCCTCTGTGATGACGGTCAGGTCAGAGAGTCTGCCTGAGACCTCGCCCATCTCATAGCGACGGACCTTGGGACGATTACCGCCTGCACCAAAAACGGTTACAAGTCTGGCTGGGTTATATTCGCGGAGTGTTGTCAACACATTCTCCATAGACATTGCGTTGTGAGCATAGTCGATGAGGATTGTATAGTTGCCGGGAACAGGCACGGCTTCAACTCTGCCCTTCACCTTGACGGTGTCAAGACCCTTGAGCAGGTGCTCGTCGTCAATATCAAAGTGATGACATACAGAGATTGCGGCCAGAGCGTTGTATACGCTGAAGCGTCCGGGAATGGCAACATCCACAGAGAGGGTTTTCTTGCCCTTTGCCTCAAAGTGAACTCCGATGTATCCGGGCTTTGCGATGAGTGTGTCCCCGTAGCCTGTTATATCGGCCTCCTCAGAGAATCCGTAGGACTCAACCTGACAGGTGCTGTCCTTGAGGATTGCGGGAGTGTTGTTGTCGTCTATGTTGACAATACCTGTTTTGCACTGCTTGAAGAGCATAGCCTTGCACTGCAGGTATTCGTCCATGTCCTTATGTTCGTTTCCTCCGATGTGATCGTGGGAGAAGTTTGTGAACACACCATAGTCAAAGAAAATGTTGTCGGTGCGGTGCTGTTTGAGTCCAATAGAGGAGACCTCCATAACAACAGCTTTGCAGCCTGCATTGATCATTCGGCGCATTGCCTGCTGAATCTCGTATGACTCGGGGGTGGTGTTGTTGGTTTTGAAGATGTTGTTGTCGATGATAATGCCAAGAGTACCGATAGTGCCTGTTTCGATTCCTGCGGATTCAAGAATGGAGCGGATCATGGCTACGGTTGTGGTTTTGCCCTTGGTGCCGGTGACAGCGACGGTGGTCAGCTCCTCGGCAGGATTACCAAAGTGAATTGCGCTCATAGAGGACAAAGCTGCACGGGAATCCTCAACCTTGATCACTGTGATACCCTCGGGCAGGTCTATATCATCTGTAACAATGAGAGCAGCGGCACCTTTCTCTGCGGCGTCTGATGCGTACTTGTGGCCGTCGGTAGCGTAGCCCTTGATACATACAAAGGCGCAACCCTCCACAACTTTTCTGGAGTCATAAATAACGTCGCAGATATCTACGTCTGTGCTTCCCTGTATCAGCTGATAGTTGATTTTGCTTAAAAGGTCTTTGAGTTTCATACCTTTTGCACCTCCGTATATATATTATAATGAAAAGGAAAAGTCTATATTCTAAATGTACAACATTAAGTTACGGTTGTCAATGAAATCATAGGGAAGAATTTATGTCCCTGAGACAAAATTTGGTTAATATTACCCCTGTTCGTGCAATTTTTCTGAATTTGAGTGTAAAATCAGGAAAAACAGTAGTCATAGGTGGCTGGTTCGGTCAAATTTCATATTAAAGTTAATAAGTTATTGACATATTGCACAAAGGGCGGTTTGGGAAATTACATAAAAATAATGGATTCCAGTTGTGCAATATGCTTTAATCATTGAAATAATCTCGTCAAAATGCCTAATAAATATTCAGATATTTATTCTTTTAGATAAAAAGTACAAAGGGAGTTGAAAAAACCTTTGTTGTTGTGGTATTATTACCTTAGTGAAAAAACGCATATTTATTATGTAAATAGGCGTGTACACTCGGCATATATGGTTATGCTGAAAGAAAATTTTTTTAAAGGAGTTTTTCATCATGAAAACAAGAAAGATTCTTGCCCTGCTCATGGCTGTCCTCATGACAATCGGTTGTCTGGCAGCTTGCGGTGGCGACACAACAACCACAACTGCACCTGCAGGTGCAGGCGACGTTGCTTCTTCTCAGGACGAGGCAAACGCTTCTGACGCAGCTGCAAACGCTTTCGATGCAGCATTCGTTGAGGAGTGGGGTCAGTTCATCGCTGACGAAGAGGGCACAGAGATTGACCTCAAGATCTGGGCACCCAGCAAGGCTCAGGACGTATTTAAGGCAGAGGCAGAGGAGTTCGCAGCTCTCTTTGCAGATTACTTCACACTGAACATCAGCGTTGAGATTCAGGAGGAAGGCGACACAGCTGGCCAGGTTATCAATGACCCCAAGAAGGCTGCTGACGTATTCAGCTTCCCCAGCGATCAGCTCAACAAGCTCGTAAACGCTGAGGCTCTTGCAACAGTTGTATTTGCTGACGAGGTTAGCGCTATCAACACAGCTTCTTCCGTAGACGCAGCTACAATCGACGGCACAGTTTACGCTTATCCCGAGACAGGCGACAACAGCTACTTCCTCGCATATGACAAGAACTTCATCACAGAGGAAGATGTTGTATCCCTCGAGGGTCTTCTTGCAAAGTGTAAGGAGCAGGGTAAGAAGTTTACCTTCAACTCCGGCAACAGCTACTTTGCTTGCACATACCTCTACACAGGTGGTCTCGAGACAATCGGTCTTGAGGAAGATGGTCTGACACAGAAGTTCAACGACTATGACATCGACGAGGTTACAAACACAGTTAAGGCATTTGCTGATCTGTTCAAGTCCTACAAGGGCACATTTGAGAGCGCAGAGACAACAGCATTCGCAGACGGCGTTAAGGTTGATCCTACAACTGTAGCAGCCGGCGTTATCGGTAGCTGGGACGTTGCTTCCGTTAAGGAGATCCTCGGTGACAACGTTGGTTTCGCAATTCTGCCCACAATCAATGTAAACGGTACTGACAAGCCCATGATCAACATGTTCGGCTACAAGTACATCGGCGTTAACAGCCAGTCTGCATATCCCTATGCAGCACAGCTTCTCGCATACTACCTCACAGGTGAGGATTGCCAGCTCGACAGAGCTCAGCAGCTCGAGTGGGGTCCCTCCAACATCAACGTTCAGAACATGGAAGAGATCAAGAACAACGTTTCTATGAACGCTATCCTTGCTCAGTCCGCTAACTCCGTTGCACAGGTTAACCTGGCAGGTACATTCTGGACTCCCCTTGATGGTCTTGGAAAGTACGTAGCAGACGATACCAACTCCTTCACATTCGATGAGGTTAAGGAGCAGGTAGAGGCTTGTATCGTTAACATTCTTGACGAATAATTTCGCTCTAAGATAGTTAAAAAGACTTAATATCAGGAGTAGCTCGTTCCTTTTGGAGCAGAGCTACTCCTTCATTAACTAACTCAATTGTCAGATTTATCTAATTAATTTAGATAAGGGAGAGTGATGCTGGAATGAAATATACCGAGTATATGGCGCTCAGTCCTATGCAGCGTTTTTGGTATAACTTTAAGAAATTCATAACTTCAATTCCCAGTGGACTCGGAAATTTCTTCGCTGCAATAGGCAGAGGAATTCTTGGTTTCTTCAAGGGAATCGGCAAGGCTGCTGCAGAGTATGCAAAGGGCTTTGTCAAGGGTGATATATTCACCAAAATTTCCTACCTTGTAATGGGCTGTGGCAATATCTGCCGCGGTCAGATCCTCAAGGGTCTTATGTTCCTGGCTATGGAAGTCGGATACATATTCTTTATGGTATTCTTCGGTGCCGACTATATACAGATGTTCATTACTCTTCATGCTGTCCGTGGCGCCGATGTTACAAAGAATCTCCCCGGTGGAAAGAGCTATACCGTTCCCGGTGAGATTGAGGTGTACAGTTATCAGATCCTTCTCTTCGGTATCCTTGCACTGTTAGTAACCGTTGCGTTTATTGCAATGTACTTTGTAAGTGTTAAGTCCGCAAGAAAAGTTGACGAGATGGTTAAAAACGGAGAGAGAGTTCCCAAGTTCCGTGATGAGCTCAAGGATCTTCTCGATTCCAGATTCCATGCAACACTGCTTACAACACCTATCATTCTCATAGCTGTTTTTGTTCTGCTGCCCCTGCTGTTCATGATCATCATGGCATTCACAGGATTCTCAGGCGCAGAGAAGAGTTATGTAGACTTCGGTTGGGTTGGATTCCAGAACTTTGCCGAAATCTTCAAAACTTCCGAAACCGGTACATCCATGGGCTCAACCTTTGCTAAGATCACTGGTTGGACTCTTATTTGGGCTGTTGCTGCAACCTTCTCAAACTATATCCTTGGTATGGTAGTTGCTCTGATGATCAACAAGAAGGGCATCAAGCTCAAGAAGCTCTGGAGAACAATGTTTGTTATGACAATCGCTGTTCCTCAGTTCGTTACACTCCTGCTTATGGCACAGATTCTCGGACCCTATGACTATAGCCCGATGAACGTTATTCTGAGCCAGCTGTTCGGAGTTGCAGAGCCCATCGACTTCCTGGGTTCAACAGTAAATAACGGATTACTCCCCAGAATCATGGTTATCGTTGTTAACTGCTGGGTAGGTATTCCTTACACAATCCTCATGACCTCCGGTATTCTTATGAATATCCCCGAGGACCTCTACGAGAGTGCAAGAATCGACGGTGCAGGCCCTGTGAAGAGCTTTATGAAGATTACTCTTCCCTACATGCTCTTCGTTACTACACCTTATCTGATCACTACCTTCATCGGTAATGTTAACAACTTCAACGTTATCTTCCTGTTGACAAACGGCGGACCTGTTAACAACCTGAAGTACAGAAAGGGTATGGGACATACAGACCTGCTGATCACTCTGCTGTATAAGCTGTCTATCAACGATAAGCTGTACGGACTCGGTGCTGCAATCGGAATCATGGTATTCCTTGTATGTGCTACACTGTCTCTTGTTACCTTCAACATGACAAAGAGCGCAAAGAATGAGGAGGAATTCTCATGATAAAAAGTTATAAACTCAGAAGGGGACTTGCCAACACCCTGATTTATCTGATTCTCACAGTAATGAGTCTCATTTGGATATTCCCTCTGGTATGGCTTGTTCTTCATTCTTTCAGAATCAATCCTATCAATCCCGATATTGCTCCTACCATCAACTATCATGGTATCTTCCCCAAGTTTAACGAGCTGGGACTTGATAACTACATCAGCCTCTTCGCTGATACAGACTACATGGTCTGGTTCAAGAACACATTTATTGTTGCTACAGTCAGCTGTATCATTTCCACACTGTCAGTTCTGATGGTTGCATACACCTTCAGCCGTCTGAGATTTAAGGCTCGTAAGCCTTTCATCAACGTAGGTATGATCATGGGTATGTTCCCCGGATTCATGACAACTATTGCTCTGTACCATATCCTTGACATCATCGGTCTGGGCAGAACACTTGTTGGACTTATCCTTTGTTACAGCGGTGGTGCAGGTCTTGGATATCTGGTTGCAAAGGGATTCTTTGATACAATCCCCAGAGCTCTGGATGAGGCTGCTACCATTGACGGTGCAAACAAGAATCAGATCTTCTGGAAGATTATTCTTCCTATGTCCAAGCCTATTGTAATTTACACAGTTCTTACTTCTTTCATCGGTCCCTGGTGTGACTTCATTCTGGTAGATATCCTTATGGGTAACCAGCGTGAGCTCTGGACTGTTTCTAGAGGTCTGAGAGACTGGACCAACTATCAGAATATGTCAAACGGTACATTCAGATGGTTCCTGTCAGGATCAGTTATTGTTGCTGTTCCCATCACAGCTCTGTTCCTCTACATGCAGAAGTATTACGTTGAGGGTGTTACAGCCGGCGGCGTTAAGGGCTAATTCTACAGTAGCTTTTGCACTCTTATCAGTGTAAATATTGCGACAGATAAACTGGCGGCTGCCCCAGGGCGGCCGCCTTTTTTGCAAAAAGACAAGTTATGTATATAGCAAAAAACAATTAGCAAGTATAAGGATAAGGGCTTGAGGTTTTGTGTGACCTTGTAGGCTTGAGGCAGAGACGAAAGGGTCTCTGTGTATACTGATAGTGTATGAACATTTTTTTAAGGAAGTTATAGGAGGCAAATTATGAAAAAAATAATTTCCCTGCTTTTGATTTGTGCTATGGCAATCTCCTGCGTAGTGCTCGCAGGATGCGACAAATCAGCTGATAACAAAAATGATACAACAGCTCCCACAACTGCAGCAGGCGGCGAGGGTGCTCAGACAACAGGGTATGTTGACCCTACAGAGAGTCTGACAGTACAGGTGTCAGATGATAAATACAGAAACTTCTACCATATCTGGGTCTGCTCGTTCCATGATTCTGACGGAGACGAGACCGGTGACCTGCAGGGTATTATCGATAAACTGGATTACCTAAATGATGGTGACCCCACAACCGACACAGATCTGGGCGTTGACGGAATCTGGCTTTCTCCCATGATGCCCTCTGACTCATATCATAAATATGATGTGGATGATTATATGGATGTGGATCCTGAATTTGGTGATTTGGAGACATTTGACAAGCTTATAGAAGAGTGCGACAAGCGCGGAATCAATGTTATCCTGGACCTTGTTCTCAATCACTGCGGTACAGGCCACGAGTTCTTCCAGAATGCTTTAACCGAGGTTAAGGCAGGAGACTTTGAGAACCATGCCAAGTACTACAAGTTTACCGCAGGTATCCCCGGTGTTGAGGGATGGAGACAACTTATTGGCACAAGCATCTGGTATGAGGGTCAGTTCAGCGGAGAGATGCCCGAGTGGAACCTTGCATATCAGGGCACCAGAGACTATTTTGAAGAGGTCGCCAAGTTCTGGCTGGAGCGTGGTGTAGACGGATTCCGCCTGGATGCAGTAAAATATATGACTGACGACGAGACCGACGGAGTAGAGTTCCTTGATTGGTTCTACACAACTTCTCAGAAGTACAATCCCGATGTATATATGGTAGGTGAGAACTGGCAGGGTAACTCTCAGCTTTATGTTACCTATGAGTCAGGAATTGACAGCCAGTTTGCTTTTGACTTTGCAACAGGTGGCGGACACTTCGCTATGGCTGCAAACTCAGGCAGTGGAAAGAGCCTTGCAGCTCAGCTGATGAAGTTTGATACTAATTCTGTAGAGGCAAACGAGAATGTTATCTCTGCCATGTTCCTCTCTAATCACGATATGATCAGAAGTGCCAACTTCTTTGCTCAGAACCTGCCCTATCAGAAGATGGGTGCTGCAGCATACCTGCTGACTCCCGGAAACTCCTTCACCTACTACGGCGAGGAAATAGGCGCAGTTGTTCCCGGAGATTACAGCAGCAATGATGCCTATTTCAGAGGTGCTATGAACTGGGACGATAATGTTGAGACCACAATCTGGTGTACTGCGGAGGCATATTCAGAGTTCCCCTATGGCGGTGTGGCACAGCAGGTCGATGATGACAACTCGCTGCTGAGCTTCTATCGCAGAGCTATCAAGATCAAGAACCAGAATCCTGAGATTGCTCGTGGTCACATCACAGAGACATACTTCCAGGATGTTAACTCCCTGTGTGCTTTCACAATTGAGTACGAGGGCAAGGAACTGCTGATTGTTCACAATATGGATCCCGATGAGGCGGTATCAGTAACCGTCAGCGATATCATTGAGAATCCTGTTATCAGAGGTGACCTTTATGCAGCAGAAGTAGTTGATGATAACTACTCTGCTATTGAGGATGGCACACTCTCAATGCCAGCACAGTCCTCAGTTGTAATCGCTTCAGCTGAGTAAGAAATCTGTTCTGACAAAATAATCGGAACATTCGCTGAAATAATAAATATTAACCCATACTAATCCAAGGGCAGACAGCTTGTCTGCCCTTGTTTTATGTTTATGGGAATGTTGCGTTTTTCTTACAAAAGCTTCTCATAATATCCATTCAAAGCCCGACAAATCTATTCTGTTGCAAAAGCTATAATGAGGCTGTAGCAAAGGACAAGCAATCAGAATTGCTTTCCTGACAGGAAGAGAAAAGGACGGCTGAATATGGAAGCAACAAGAAGTATAAAAAGAAAAAACACGGATGATCTGAAGTTCTCGGTGCTGGTGAAGGAGGTTGTGATCCGGGCTGTTTACTTCGTGCTGGGTGTGATTGTGTCTCGGGGTGCAGTGCTTGGTGAGCTGTCGCCCTTCGGCGCATCTTTTGTGGCGGCAGTCCCGCAGAAGTTTACCGCCGTGTCTGTGCTGGGGAGTGCTCTGGGTTACATATTACTTTCGCCCTCAGATGCTTTTCGGTATATTGCTGTGGTGCTTTCTATCGGAGCATTGAAGTGGCTGATGAATGATATCAGAAAAATCAGAGACCACAGCCTGTTTGCTCCTTCAGTGGCATTTATTCCTATGATTGCAACAGGTGTCGCTCTGCTGTTTGTAAGCACAAGCAGAATGTCACAGCTTGGATTGTGTATGGTGGAGGCGATCATATCTGCGGCTGCGGCGTACTTTATCCGCCGAAGCTCCCAGCTTGCCTCATCACGTACAGGAATCAACGGCCTCTCTCAGCAGGAGGTGGCATGTCTGGTCATATCCTTCTGCATACTTATGCTTTCCTTTGGGTCGGTGAGTTTCTTCGGAGTATCCCTTGGCAGGATGCTGGCTGTGCTGACGGTGCTGCTCTGTGCCAGATATGGCGGAGTGACAGGGGGAAGTATCAGCGGGGTTGCTACGGGAGTAGTGTTTGGAATCGGTTCATCCCAGATGGCTTTTCTCACAGGGGGATATGCCTTCGGTGGATTGGTGGGAGGTTTATTTGCGGCTATGGGTAAGCTTCCTGTAGGGGCGGTGTTCACTCTATGCAGTATGGTGATGTCCTTGTCTAGTGGGAATAGCAGACTAATATTATGCCTGTTTATAGAGTGCCTTTTTGCTACAGGAGTTTTTATGTTGATTCCCTCGGATTTTGGCAGCACTATCAGAGCAGCGTTTATGCCTACACCCAGCAGGGCTCACAGCGAAGCCATGCGGCGGAATGTGACCATGCGGTTGTCTCATGCGGCAAAGGCTCTGGAAGGAGTGACAGAGTGCGTCAGCACAGTTTCTCAGAAACTTCAGGAAAGGTGTGATGCTTCGTCTGAGTTTTCCATATATGAGAATGCAGCCCGCTCGACCTGCAAAAGCTGTGGGCTAAGAGTCTACTGCTGGGACAAGCAAAAGGAGGTGACAAAGGATGACTTCGGCCGTCTGACTCAGGTGCTGAAAAAACAGGGCTTTGTTGATGACAGGACCATAGACGAGAGATTTACAAAAAAATGCTGCAAGCAGACAGAGCTTGCAGGCAGTATAAATGAGAGCTATAAGGAGTATCTGGCATCCCTGGCGGCACAGCGACGGATAACTCATGTGAGGTCTGTGGTAGCAGGTCAGTTCTCAGGGCTCAGCACTATGCTTGAGGACCTTTCGGAGGAGCTGGATGTGTGTGATTATCTGGACACAGAAAGTGCCGAGCGGATCATAGGTGAGCTTCGTGGCCGTGGTGTGGTGGTTGTGGATTGCACCTGCAGGATCGACCGCTGCAAGAAAATGACAGTGGAGCTTGAGCTAGCGGTCAGCAAAAAGTCAGAGTATAACAGCAGAGAAATTCAGCATACAGTAGCCCGTTGTTGCGGAAGGAGGTTTGAGCGTGCGACGGAGAGCGTGGCTGTGGATCGGATACGGATGGTAATGTCCGAGCTGTCCGTATACGATGTGGAGATCGGCTCATCACAGCACATAGCAGGAGGCGGCAATCTGTGTGGTGATTGTCTCAATTACTTTATGAACGGAGCAGGCAGTATGGTTGCTGTTATCAGCGACGGAATGGGCACAGGCGGCGCGGCGGCCGTGGACTCCAATATGGCGGTCAGTGTTCTCACAAAGCTTATCAAAGCGGGAATCTCTTATGATTGTGCGCTGTCGGTGGTGAACTCTTCCCTGATGATAAAGAGCGAGGAGGAGTCTCTGGCCACTCTGGATGTAGCGGATATAAACCTGTTTACAGGCAAGGTTGGCATAATGAAGGCAGGAGCTCCCGTAACATATATCAGGAGAGGAGGCAGGGTGCAACGCAGAGAGTTTGCGTCTTTGCCGGTAGGTATACTAAATGAGGTGAAATTCTCCAAGGACAACGTTACCCTTCATGAGGGGGATGTCATACTGATGGTGTCAGATGGCGCAGTCCAGTCGGACGACAGCTGGCTGGAAGACATAATCAGAGGCTGGGATGAAACCTCCGCCCAGGATTTTGCCTCCATTGTTGTGAACGAAGCCATAAAAAGACGCAACGACGGCTACGACGATGATATCTCGGTGATAGCCATGAGGCTGACCCACAACGCAGCGTGAAGGAGGATATATGAAAAAGAAAACGGACATCAATTACGATGTCCGTTTTGTGTTTTATTTTCTTTTTGCAAGTAAAGTTAGGACTCCCATTGTAATGCCGAACATTCCCCACGAGGCCAAAAATATAAGCCACCAGGGCATGTCTGCGAATAGCGAAGGGATCTCTTGCACAAGTCCGAAGATTGTCGCAATTAATATAGAGACAAGCATAAGTCCCAAGGTCATAAAAACTCCAAAGAGTCCTCCCATGATGATGAACACAGAGAGGAATAATGCTCCATCAGCAACAGAATTTGTCTCTCCGAGACTGGTTCTTTCTTCTTTGGTTAGTTTTATGAGTTGAGCTTTTTTGACAGCTATGCCGACTCGCTCCGAGAGATTGTCTGAAGCAATTTCTCCTTCTTTAGCATACTCGTGTTCATAGAGTACGCTGTTGAATATCCTTCGACCC
Source organism: Ruminococcus sp. (assembly GCA_017457155.1). Classification (GTDB taxonomy): domain Bacteria; phylum Bacillota; class Clostridia; order Oscillospirales; family Acutalibacteraceae; genus Ruminococcoides. The sequence goes on along the minus strand of JAFTHZ010000013.1, from coordinate 49,683 downwards.
TTGGCATTGAAGGTGCAGGAATAAATGTCCCCGGCGGTTTCGCCATTATGCAGAAGTTCTGTGCCACAGAGAAATTCCACCATCAGGTGTCCGTTAAAGTCTACCTCACTACAGTGAATATGAAACCTTGCATTCTTCTCATTACCGACAATGTAAGTGGTTTCATAGGAGTGCGCAAGGCGAGGACGGGCTATTGAACCTGTCTTTATAAAGTCGGGATACTCTCCTGTATATCCGTGGTGATGCAAAAGCTGTGTAATCTCTTTGCGAAGATGTCTGAGGGTTTCGTCAGCATATTTCTCTCTTACCTTAGAAGGGTAGTCTGCTTGAGATGCAGTGAACTTACCATACAACTCCCTCCACAGAGGTTCATACAGGACATTATTAAGCTCGTTGTAAAGCTGAGAAAGAATGTGAGGGCGATTTTTTTTCTTTCGGAAGTGTTTTTCTGCTTTTTCTAAAAGCTCTGAGAGATCGTTATATCTGTATTTGTTGATATAGGCCTTTAGAACAGGGAAGCCCTCGTCTGATGGTTCCTCGGGAACATTTGTGAAATGAAAGAGCTTGCATATTTCAACTACCAAAGGGAGCAGTTCCTTTTCCTTTTTGTTCAGAAACTCATCGGAAATAGTAAATTTATCTAAAATAACATTTGCAAGAGCTGATAGATTGTCCCAAGGGGAGGCATAAAGCTGCATTTCATCAGCTTTGTATACCTTGGTTTCGAGCTTTATGTCAGCACAAGAAATAGAGAATGGAAGGACTTTGTCCTCGTCAAAGACTCCGATATCCCCTGTTAATACATATTTGGAATCGTTGAGGTCTATATCCTTGAAGATAAGGTAGTCATATTCATTGTTAGATATCAAAGGTAATTCAGATGCCTTATGAAGAATTAGGGATTGACAGTAACCCGGACTATCATCTACGCATAGCTTAATGTTTTCTCTATCTCTGCAGATATCGTCCCCAAAAATAGTTTTTTCCTGAAACAAAGTCTCAATGGCCTCTTTAGTTGAAGTGTCAAGTGAGACAGTATATCTGTCGATTTTTTCTTTCTGTGCTTTATGTTTTTCATTTATGAGGGTGAAGCATGACTTCAGAAATTCTATGAAAAATTCATCAGAGACAGCTTTGTCAGTATATTTCATCACATCGCCCGGAAGGCGAGTGCCCGACATATAGTTTTTGCTGACCCATTTTCTGATTTTATGCTGAAGTTTAGGGGGCGCTTCTGAGGGCTCCGTATTGAAAACCTTCTTTGCTGTGGTGTAGCTCAGACTGAAGAGCTCCACATATTCCATATCAATGCCTGCAATGTTCATATTACCACCTTTTTTATAATATCATTTTCCGACTTCCTTTTCAAGCATATGAAAAAAAGAGCACCCTGAATAGTCAGAGTGCTCCGAAAAAACAGCGATATTATTTTGTGCGGATGATTGCGCAGGAAGATGCGCCGACAGTAACCTGATCATCAGCGAAGGTTACGTTGCCGATGGTGTAGACATTCTCCTTCACATTCTCTGCGAAGGGAATGGTCTCGTCATTTGCGGAAGGATTGAGGAATACTACGAAGTCGCCGCGACGATATGCGAAGGGGTACTTGTCCTTCTGTGCGTATACAACCTCAAAGTCGGACTCATTGCCAAGCTGAGGATTCTCGTGACGGAGTCGGATGATATCTGTGACAACCTTGAAGATGCTCTGTGCGTCGTCTTTCTGATTCTCAACAGTGGGAGCGCCCTCCTGTGAGTCAACAGGCAGATAAAGCTCAGCGGCATCAGCGGTGGAGAATCCCATGTTGGGGGTTGAATCCCACTGCATAGGTGTACGGCTGCCTGTGCGGGAATAGCCGCCCTCTTTGCTGACCAGCTCCTGCTGATAGCGCATACCCAGCTCATCACCGTAGTAGAGGAAGGGAACACCGGGCATGGTGAACATCATAACATGAGTGAGCTTGATGGTCTCCTTGTCCATATAGTGAGTAGCTCTGGGCATATCGTGGTTATTTGTCATGAAGGAGATATAGCCCAGATCCTTTGTCAGGTTGTATGCAGGCAGATACTCATCAAGAAAGTCCATGATGTTACCCTTGCCGCTTCTGTGGAAGAAGGCGTGGTTGACGCTGTTCTCGTCAAGATATCTGAACAGCTTTGAATAGCCGTTGCCGTAGTGATCAAGATAGAAGTCCATGTGGAAGCCTGCGTCCTTGATAGCGCGCTCGGGATAGCACCACTCGGCAACCAAAGCTGCCTCGGGATAATCCTTGTCCATCATCTCTCTGACGTCTTTCCAGATCTTTGCGGTGGCGTATTTCTCCTTGTCGTTCTTGACCAGAGAGTCTGCCATGTCTACGCGGAATCCGTCAGCACCCATATCCAGCCAGAATCTCATAATATCCTTGAGTGCTTCGGCGGTGGCGATACAGTCGGGGTGGTCACAGGGGAGCTGCCAGTTGGGATGAGTGATCTCATCAAAGCCGTAGTTAAGAGCAGGCTGAGAGGAGAAGTAGTTGACAAGATAGTTGCCGTCTCTCTCACAGATACCGCACATGAGACGATACTCAGAGGGAGCATCCCAGACAGAATTTGTGAAGATATAACGGTTGCTGAACTCGCTTTTCTCGGCTTTCTTTGCCTGCTGGAACCAGGGGTTCGTGTCAGATGTGTGGCCGGGAACCAGATCAAGAAGCACCTTGATGCCCATGCTGTGAGCAGCATCCAGCAGACGCTTCATATCATCGTTGGTGCCATATCTGGCAGCAACCTGCTTGTGGTTGCGAACATCGTAGCCTGCATCCATAAAGGGGGAGTCGTATACGGGGTTTAGCCAAAGAGCATTACAACCCAGAGACTTGACGTAGGGGAGCTTCTCTATAATACCCTGCAGGTCACCGATTCCGTCGCCGTTGGTATCGTAGAAACTCTGGGGATAAATCTCATAAAAAACTGCATTTTTGAGCCACTGAGGCATAGTGGATTCCTCCTTGAATTAAGATTAATTATACACTCACATTTTATCACGGAGACGAGGTATTTTCAACAGTAAGTTATAATTTCCAACCAGAAATATTCACTTGCAAAGTACAATCTGTTTGAATAGTATGTTATATAGGAGACTCATAAGGAGGGTTGACCGATGACTATCGAACAGCTTGATACTACAAAGGTCCTGATCTCCCTTTGTAATGAAGATATGAGGGACTTTTCCCTGAGCTTTGATACTATGAGTATGCACAGCGATCATAGCCGTAAGGTGCTTCTGAGGCTGTTGCGTCTTGCCAGCAGCAAGACAGGGATTGTGTGGGCTGACGGGACCGTGCTTGTGGAGGCTCTGCCACATCAGAGCGGCTGTCTCATACTGGTGACTCTTGTTGATAAGAAGAAAAGACGAAAAACCTACAAGGTCAAGAGGATAGAGACAAGGCCCTGCTTCTGCTTTGATGAGATTGATAGCTTGTTCTGTGCAGTAGAGAGCCTCAGAAATCTGCCACATATTCTGCAGAGAAATTCCCTGTGGCAGAAGGACAACAGATTTCTTCTGGTGTTTGACTATCCGATTATACCTGCGAGGGTGCGGGGGATCCTGCTTCAGTTTTCCCGCGAGAAAGCAATAAGTAAGGTTCACCTTGCAAGAATCAGGGAGAGCGGAAAGCTTATTTGTGCCCCTAACGCCGTGGAAATAATCAGTAGTAAAATATAAAGAAATCACGCTATCCTTTGTAGGGGTAGCGTGATTATTGTTTATCTGCTCAGAAGGTTTGCTTCTTCCAGTTGGCTTATGAATCTTTCCAGGTCCGATTTAGCGGTTGCCTCGTCAATATCGTATTTTGAGAGCATGGTCTGAAGAACATTGTCAAAGGTGTTTTCCTCCTCCAGCTGTTGCCACAGAAAAGCTCCGACCTCGTTCAGATTGATCATACCATTGAAGGATGCAACTGCACTGCCGATGGGAACAACAACATAGGTGTCTGATACCTTGCGAAGCATGAAATTTTCTTTTATTTTCATAATAATACCTCCTGAATTCTTTACTGTAATTATATATTGACAAAGGGCTGAAAACATCGATCTGGTAAAAATCGACCGTTTTCTGGTAAACTTGGTATGTTGACAACGTTTTTTTAGAAAAAAGTGCAGATTTTACCAGAAATCATACCAAGTATACCACTTGGGTTCAATTTTTCAGGGTTATGTATTATAATATAGTTCCTGACTTCATCGAGATTTTCTCGATATGTATTCTTTATGAATACGGCAAAAGAGCAGAGGGATGTTTAGTCTCTCTGCTCTTTTGCATTTATATATGGCTGTGAAAAAATAGGAAAGGTTGCCTGCAAGCTGCAGACAACCTTTGTGTTTTATGTTCGAGAGATTCTCTCTGCACGTTTGAGCAGGGATATGAGCGGGCAGATAAGAAGTCCCGCGATAAGATTGCTGACTCCGTGTACAAGGTCAAAGGGGATTCCCGCCATAACCCAGGCGATGGTAGCCTCAAAGCTCAGCGAGAAGAGTATTGCCTGTGCAGGAGCGTAGAGTATTCCAAAGAGAAATCCGTGCAGACCGCATAGTAATGTGTAGACAACGGGACGTACCTTAGCAGGAAGGTTCTGAGGCAGGAGCATAGTGGCACCCCAAAGCACAGTCCAGACATACAGGTAAGGAACCCACCAGGCGGAGAACCCTGCCATAAGTCCATTGAGCAGTACATATATATAGATAGGATAAAGTGCCTTTTGTCTGTATACTACCGTCTCTGCTATGATGAAGACTCCCAGCAGATGGATGTTGGGGAATGCTTCCATCATCAGGTCAGAGGCATACATAACAGCTCCCAGCATTCCGAAGATAACAATCTCTTTGACGTTCAGCTTCAAGATTACTCTACCTTGAAGGAGTAGCTGGCGCCATCCTCGATTTCAGTTGTGTCTACACCTGAGAGGGCATACTCGTCATTCACATAAAAAGCCCAGTACTTCTGGTCGGTGTCGTAGTCTACGGTGATTCCGTTGACGGTTTTGACATACAGACCATAGTCGCCCTGTTCTCCTGAGATAAGTCCAAGCTCTGTGAGAGCTTCGCCTACTATCTCTTTGTCTGTGTGGATCTCAAATACTTCCTCATTGCCTTCTGCGTCCACTACTGTGAAGGTGAAGTATCGCTGTCCCTCACCCAGGACGTTTGAGTCGTTCTCAGCAGAGGTAGTAGTCTCTGGGCTGACGGCTGTTGTTGTGTCCTGCTCTGTGGGGGTTGTGTTGTTGTCGCTGCATCCGTATGCAAAGAGTGCTGTTGCCGCAATAAGCACCATACAAAGGATGAGGGACAAGGATTTTTTCAGTCTTGTCTTCTGCATAATTTGCATTCTCCTTTATTAATAAATGTTACCTCAATGCTCCGGAACTCGCGGAATGTAGAGGTTCTTATACGGAAAATATTCCGACTCGGTGCGTATTCTTCGCCTTCTCAGAATAGTTCCAATGGCTTGTCTCCGATTGCGGCATCGGATAGAAGAATACTTTTGGCACCTTACGGCGACGGGCTCGTACAGGATTCTCACCTGTTTCCTTTCCGTACTAAATAATGTTACCATGAAATTTGTCAAAAATCCAGTCTTTCGGTAAAAATAGGCTGAATATACATATGGAATGAGCCTGTGAGTTATTTACAAGACGGCTCGGATGTGGTATAAATAAGGTATCGGGATGCTGAAGCTGAGTCAGATGTCCTGAAAAACAGAACAAAACACTATGATATATACAGGAGGTTTTTGTTATGGAAAACACACAGATTTTATGGACAGACAGAAAGAGACCTATCTTTGGTCTGCCCCTGAGCTTCACTGTTTACAAGCTCACAAGCGAGAAGCTGCTTATCGAGTCCGGATTCCTCTCAAAGAAAGAGGAGGAGGTCCGCCTGTACAGAGTTATGGACCTGACTCTTAATCGTCCTCTCTTCCAGAGAATCTTCAAGGTAGGCACCATTCATTGTGTCACAGCTGACAAGTCAACTCCTGAGTTCGATATCAAAAAAGTCAGAAATTCTTCTCAGGTAAAGGAGTTTCTCTCTGACCTGGTGGAGAAGCAGCGTGACGAAAAGCGCATCGCAGGCCGTGAGTTTATGATGGACGCTGATGACGGACTCTTTTAATCAGGAGAGGACTGTTCGGGATGAATGAGATAATCCGTTCTCTGACAGAGAGAAAGTCCGTCAGAGCATTTGAGGACAAGGCTCTGCCTGAGTCTGTCAGGAATGCTATACTTCAGGCGGCGATAGATGCTCCTACAGCAGGCAATATGACCCTGTACACAATCCTTGATATTACTGACCAGAACCTGAAGGAAACTTTGGCAGTAACCTGTGACAATCAGCCTTTTATTGCCAAGGCACCTATGGTGCTTGTGTTTTGTGCAGATTATCATCGTTGGTACGAGCTGTTCAGAAGACATGTGGATGAGGTGAGAAAGCCCTCCTACGGCGATCTTCTTCTGGCTAATGCGGACGCGTTGATTGCAGCTCAGAATTGTGTTGTTGCAGCACAGAGTCTGGGAGTGGGTTCATGCTATATTGGAGACATAACAGAGAATTTTGAGCGTCACAGAGAGCTTCTCTCTCTTCCGTCTCATGTTGTTCCTGCCTGTATGGTGGTATTCGGATATCCTACACAGCAGCAGCTGAACAGAGAGAAACCCCGCAGATTCAGCAGAGAGGACATAGTCTTTGAGAATACCTATGACGAAGAGCGGGCCCTCTCTATGGAGCAGATGATAAGCACCAGACAGGGAATAGATGAGGACGAAGCCCTTGATACCTGGGTCAGGAACTTTGCCCGCAGAAAGTGGAACAGCGACTTCAGCGTGGAGATGAGTCGCTCCTGCAAGGAAATTATCGATTATTTCTGCGGTGAGGACTGAGCATAGCAGGATAAATAACACATGTGCCCCGTATCGTTCTGATACGGGGCATTTTTTTGTCATAGAACCATTGAAAGAAACTGAATAATAGGGTATAATACTTGTATCTCGTTTTGTATAAAAACTCAGAGGATTCGGAGCGGATAGAAATGACTTTTTCGGATATATTGAGACAGCTTATTGAAGAGAGAGGACTCACCCAGAAGAGGCTGGCAGGAGATTTGCATATAGCGGTATCCACTCTCGGCGGATATGTTCAGGGAACAAGCGAGCCCGATTTTGATACCCTCAAGAGATTGGCGGAGTACTTTCAGGTTTCGGCTGATTATCTGCTGGATTTTCGGGTCGGAAAAACCAAGTCCCATCGGGAGGACGATCTCCTGAGAGTTTATCGCCTGCTCAGTCCCTATCAGCAGGAGATTTATCTTGAGCAGGGAAAGGTATTCCTCAAGCATTCGTCAGATAATGGAATTGACCCATTGAAATAACCCGAGGTGGTTTCCTAAGTGAAGTTGTGTGGGGTAGAAGCTCAATGAAAGAGAAAAAAAGAAAAAGAAGAAATTTAATAAAAGACTGGAATAACAACAAAGGTCATCTGCTCTGGCTTGCTAAGCAGACCAAAGGCGTGTATAAGTATATTGCAGGTTTTCTTGTCATCAATCTGTGCACAATGGTTGTGTCCCTTGTGTCCTCATTTGCAGGAAAATTCGTTATTGATGCGGCCATCGGGTTTGGAAATGACCAGTTCTGGCAGTACATATTCCTGATGTTGGGAACAACGTTATTTACCATACTGTTGTCCTTTGTATCCATTATGTTTACAAGTTATGTGAGCGAGAAGTTTGCCTTCAATGTACGGGCAAAGATGTTCGACAGGGTTCAGCGCAGCAAATGGCTGGATATCAGCAAATTCCACTCGGCAGATATGCTCTCAAGGCTGACCGGAGATGTGTCAACCGTATCGGGGGTTATTATCGGACTTGTCCCCACCCTGGTGGTGGCTTTTATTGAGTTTGTTATCGTCCTGGTTATACTCCTGAAGTACGACCCTGTTATGGCTGTTATCGGACTTGTGGTAGGCCCTTTGGGTATGGTAGTGAGTACGGTTTTTCGTCGTCGGTTTGTCAAATACCAGAAGAAGCTCAGAGAATCAGAGTCAGAGTATTACTCCTTTTTTCAGGAGACTCTCTCAAACCTGTCTGTGACAAAGGCGTTCCAGCTGGAGGATGATAACAACGACTTCTTCGGCGAGATACGCCAAAGACGTCTGGCGTTTATTATACACAGCTCAAGGCTCAGTGCTTTTATGCAGGCTGTGATGAAGATTATCTACAACCTGGGCTATGTTGTAGCGTTCAGCTGGTGTGCATACAGACTATCTAGTCCCGTAGGTGCAGACGGCAGCATATATACATACGGCACAATGACGCTGTTCCTGTCGCTGATAGGAATGCTTCAGGGCACAATCAGACAGCTGGGAAGCATCATTCCCCAGAGCTTCTCTGCCGTGGTTGCGGCAAAGCGTATCCGCGCCATAACCGATGTGGAGGATGAACAGTACGGTGACGAGACCTCCATCCCGGAAAAAGTGGGTGTGAGGATAAAGGACCTGTGCTTTACATATGATGACACACAGATTCTCAGGAATGTGAATCTCACTATAAACCCCTCAGAGAGAGTGGGAGTTGTGGGACCCTCGGGTGCAGGAAAGACAACTCTGATCCGCCTTTTGCTGGCGCTTGTATATCCTGACAAAGGCAGTGCAGAGTATATACTGGATTCTGATAAGGCAGAGACCATCTGTCCTTCCTCCAGAAGATTCATTTCCTATGTTCCTCAGGGCAACACAATAATGTCAGGAACCATAAGAAGCAACCTGCGCCTTGCATGCAAGGATGCCTCTGATGATATGATGTGGAAGGCGCTGGAGAGCGCAGGAGCTGCGGATTTTGTCAGAGAGTGTCCTCAGGGGCTGGACACAGAGCTGTCCGAAAAATCAGGAGGAATCTCAGAGGGACAGGCTCAGAGAATTGCTATCGCAAGAGCTCTGCTCAGAGACAGACCCCTGCTCATACTGGATGAGGCCACCTCTGCTCTGGATGAAGACACGGAGAAGAGTATATTCGAGGACCTTGTCAGCAATACCAAGAAAACCTGTTTTATCATCACTCACCGCAGGTCTATGCTCCGATATTGTGACAGAGTGCTGGAGATAGACGACAGTGGAGAGGTAAAAGAAATAACAACATAAAGAAATATCAGAGGTGAAATACATTGAAAGAAGAAAAAAGCAATATGCTTCTCAATAATCGTCCTGTGATGGAGAATATGAACAGACAGAACGATGCTTACAGAAACAACTCTGAGAAAGCCATTGATACTTACACCATTATTCTGGGAGTTATCTGTGTAATTATCTCCGTTCTTTTCTTTGTGAACAGGTCTGTAGGATTCGGATTGTTCTTTTTGGGGCTGGCAATACTCCTTTGGGTAGTAGCTTTTCTATCTCGCAGAGCAGAACTTCGGGATGAACAGGCTCGTCAGCGTTCAAAAGAAAAGAACGACACCCAGGCTATTTTTAAGGAGCATGAGGATTAAGATACATCAGGAGATCAGAGTATATGAAAAAGAAAAAAAGAAGAAACACCTCTTTGCTTAAGAGGTTTATCCCGTACTATCGCAGGTATACGGGAATAATGGTGAAGGATCTGCTGTGTGCAGCGCTTACCACCTTGTGTGAGCTTCTGCTGCCGCTGCTTGTCAAGGAAATAACCTCCCGTGTGGAGGGGACAGGGGTTCAGTTGACTGTAGGTTTTGTGCTGACACTGGGCGGAGCATATCTTATGATGCGTATAATTGATGCTGCGGCCTACTACTATATGGCCAGCACAGGTCACATTATGGGCACGCTTATGGAGACGGATATGCGCAGAGACCTGTTTGCACACCTTCAGCTTCTGCCATATAAGTACTATGACAATACCAAGGTCGGCACACTTATGTCCAGAATAACAAGCGACCTGTTTGATGTGACGGAATTTGCACATCACTGTCCCGAGGAGTTTTTTATTGCAGGAATCAAGATTCTGGCATCCTTTGTGATATTGTGTACAATGAGCGTTCCTCTGACACTTATTGTTTTTGCGGTTATTCCTCCCATGATACTGGTGCTGTACTACTTCAACAAGAAGATGCGGGCGGGATTCCGTCAGCAGCGCAAGGAGGTAGGAGAGCTCAACGCAGCAGTAGAGGACAGCCTCCTGGGTGTCAGAGTGGTTCGGTCCTTTGCCAATGAAGCCATCGAAGAAGAAAAATTTGAGCAGGGCAACAACCGCTTTCTCACAATAAAAGCCAAGAACTACAAATACATGGGAGGTTTTCAGGCTTCCACCCGATTCTTTGAGGGATTTATGTACATTGTGGTTGTAGTTGCAGGCGCATTGTTTATGATCGGCGGAAAGATAGATGCCCCTGAGTTTGTGGCATATCTGCTGTATGTGACAACACTCTTTGCATCCATCAGAAAGATCGTGGAATTTGCAGAGCAGTTCCAGCGGGGAATGACAGGAATTGAGAGGTTCTTTGAGATTATTGATACAAAGCCCGAGATAGTAGATGCGGCAGATGCACAGGATATGGAGAATGTGCAGGGTGAAATTGAGTTTGACAATGTGACCTTCAGTTATTCTGAGGATAACGAGGAGGTTCTGCAGAATATAAGCTTTAAGGTCAGAGCCGGAGAGAACGTGGCCCTTGTAGGTCCCTCAGGCGGCGGAAAAACCACCATCTGTTCTCTGATTCCCCGATTCTATGAGGCGGATAGCGGAGTTATCCGTATTGATGGAAAAGATATCCGCAAGGCGACTCTGAGCTCTCTGCGCAGAAACATCGGAGTCGTACAGCAGGATGTGTATTTGTTCTCAGGCTCTGTGTATGAGAACATTGAGTATGGTATGCCCGGAGCAACCAAGGAGCAGATAATCAACGCTGCAAAGCTGTCGGGTGCCCATGACTTTATCAAAGAGCTGCCGGATGGATATGATACCTATGTGGGCGAGCGAGGAGTGAAGCTCTCAGGCGGACAGAAACAGCGTATTTCTATTGCGCGTGTATTCCTGAAGAATCCTCCTGTTCTTTTGCTTGACGAGGCTACCTCGGCGCTGGATAACGAGAGCGAGTTCCTCGTTCAGAAATCTCTGCAGGAGCTGTCAAAGGGCAGAACCACCATTACTGTGGCTCACAGGCTCACAACCATCAAGGGTGCCGACAGAATTTTTGTTATAACTAAGGATGGCATCGCTGAGGAAGGAAGCCACAAAGAGCTGATTGAGAAACAGGGAATATACAGTAACCTGTACAGTACCTATGGCGGATGAGCCTTGCAAATAATCGAGAGAAGGAGCATACTATGAAATTTATATCCTGGAATGTAAACGGCCTGCGGGCTTGTATGACCAAGGGCTTTGCTGAGATATTTGATAATATGGACGCAGATATCTTCTGTCTGCAGGAGACAAAGCTCCAGCAGGGCCAGATCGATTTTGCCCCTGAGGGATATCATTGCTACTGGAACTATGCAGAGAAAAAAGGCTATTCCGGCACAGCGATATTTACAAAACAGGAGCCTCTGAGTGTTATCTATGGAATGGGTGTGGATGAGCATGACCACGAGGGTAGACTCATCACTCTGGAATTTGAGGATTATTACTTCATCACAGTGTATGTGCCCAACTCACAGGATGGTCTCAGACGTCTTGAGTATCGTATGAAGTGGGAGGAGGATTTCCTCAGCTATATCAACGGATTGCAGGAGAAGAAGCCTGTTATTTTCTGCGGTGACCTGAATGTTGCACATACCGAGATCGACCTGAAGAACCCCAAGTCAAACCGCAAGAACGCGGGTTTTACAGACGAGGAGAGGGGATGCTTCTCGAGACTGATGGAGCAGGGATATATTGACACCTTCCGTCTGATTTATCCCCAGCTTGAGGGTGCCTATTCCTGGTGGTCTTATCGCTTTCACGCAAGAGAGAAGAACGCGGGCTGGCGTATAGACTATTTTGTGACCTCTGCGTCGCTCAAGGACAGAATCAAAGAGGCAAAAATCCACTCGGATGTTTTTGGCTCAGACCATTGTCCCGTGGAGCTTGTTATAGAATGATAATAAAGACCGTTCTCTGTGTGAGGGCGGTCTTTTCTTTATTCAGAATATACTCTAATTTTCGCCTGAGGGGAAAGAGTTTGTCTGCTTTTCACAAACTTTACAGATAACTTGACAGATGTAAAGAAACAAGAGTATAATATCATCATAATTATTGTGATTTCAGAGGGTATTAAATTATGAATGATCAGATTACGGCTCGTATCCGGAGCCTGAAAAAAGAGAAGAACGCAGTTATCCTTGCCCACTATTATGCTACTGCCCAGGTGCAGGAGCTGGCGGATTACGTGGGAGACTCTTTCTATCTTGCCAAGGTTGCCAAGGAGAGCCCGGCAGATGTAATAGTTTTCTGCGGAGTGTCATTTATGGGAGAGAGTGCAAAGATTCTCTGCCCCGACAAGATGGTGCTGATGCCTGATATGAGTGCTGACTGTCCCATGGCACACATGGTGCAGCAGGGAAAAATTGCTCAGATGAGAGAGCAGTATGATGACCTGTCAGTTGTCTGCTACATAAATTCCACCGCTGCTCTCAAGTGCCAGAGCGACGTGTGTGTGACCTCATCAAACGCAGTGAAGATAGTCGAAAGACTGGAAAGTAAAAATATATTCTTTATCCCTGACAGAAATCTGGGCGGTTTTGTGGCACAGCAGGTAAAGGACAAGAACATTATCCTCAATGATGGTTGCTGCCCCATTCACGCAGAGATCTCTGCAGAGCAGGTTCAGGCAGAGGTGCAGGCACACCCTGAGGCGCTTGTGCTGGCACATCCCGAGTGTGAGCCCGAGATACTTGCCATGGCACACTTTGTCGGAAGCACAGCGGATATCATCGGCTATGCAAAGGACAGCGAGGCAAAGGAGTTTATTATCTGCACTGAGGATGGAGTGGAGTACAAGCTCCGAAATGACAATCCTCACAAGAATTTCTACTTCCCTGTGTCGCGTCCCTGCTGTCCCGATATGAAGCTTATCACACCCGAGAAGATACTTGATGTGCTGGAGAACGAGACAAATCAGATGCAGGTGGACGAAGAGACCGCAAAAGGAGCTTTGATTCCGCTGGAACGTATGCTGAAGTTAGCAGAGTGATATTATGAAAACTGATGTAATAATCGTAGGTTGCGGTGTAGCAGGACTGTACTGTGCGCTGAACCTGCCGAAAGAAAAAGGAATACTGATGCTCACCAAATCCAAGGCGGAGGAGAGTGATTCTTTCCTTGCTCAGGGCGGTATCTGTGTCCTCAGGGATGAGGGGGACTACGAGTCCTTCCGTGAGGATACCATGCGGGCAGGCCACTATGAGAACAACCCCGAGTCTGTGGATATTATGATAAGCTCCTCACCAAAGGTTATTGAGGATCTGGTGCGGTTTGGTGCTGAGTTTGAGCGTGAGGGCGATGGCTTTGCCTATACAAAGGAAGGCGCACATTCCTCCCCCAGAATCCTCTTCCACGAGGACGAGACAGGCAAGGAGATAACAGGAGCGTTGCTTCGTACTGTGAGAGAAAGAGAGAACATCACCCTGGTGGAGAACTTTACGGTGGTGGATCTCATAGCACAGGACAACAGCTGCCTGGGCATTGTGGGACATAATGAAGAGGGAGAGTACTCGGCTTTTTATGCTGACTATACGGTGCTTGCAACAGGAGGCATTGGCGGACTCTTCAAACATTCCACCAACTACCGCCATCTGACAGGTGATAGTGTTGCCATGGCGCTGAATCACAATATAAAGCTAAAGAATATTGACTACATTCAGATACATCCCACCACCCTGTATACCGAAGAGAAAGGACGGGAGTTTCTTATCTCTGAGTCAGTCAGGGGTGAGGGAGCCATACTCCTTAACTCCAAGGGTGAGCGGTTTGTGGATGAGCTGCAGCCCAGAGATGTGGTGACAAACGCAATCCACGAAGAGATGAAGAAAGAGGGAACTGCACATGTGTGGCTGTCCCTTGAGAATATACCTAAAGAAGAGATACTGACGCATTTCCCCAATATATACAGACAGTGTCTGGATGTAGGGTATGATATTACCAAGGAGAGCATACCTGTTGTGCCTTCGCAGCACTACTTTATGGGCGGAATAGATGTTGACAAATACAGCAGAAGCTCTATGGACAGGCTCTACGCCGTGGGAGAAACTTCCTGTAATGGTGTTCACGGAAAGAACCGTCTGGCAAGTAACTCTCTGCTGGAGAGTCTGGTGTTTGCCCGCAGGGCTGCTTTGCATATTACTGACAATTACAGCGAGGGCCAACATACACAGGAAATAACCATTGATCCTGAGAAATACATAGATTACCCGACACAGTACAGAAAAGCCGTACTGGATGCAATAGAAAAGGAGAGAAATACAAATGAATGAAATCACAATGAAGATGAATGCTGACGAGCTTATTATGATGGCTCTCAGAGAAGATATATCCAGCGAGGACGTTACAACCAACTCGGTTATGAAAGAGTACTGTAAGGGAGAGGTTGAGCTCATCTGTAAGCAGGACGGTGTTATTGCAGGTCTGGGAGTTTTTGAGCGTGTGTTCAAGCTTCTGGATGAGAGCACTCAGGTGACCTTCAGCTGCAAGGACGGCGACACAGTGAAGAATGGCGAAAAGCTGGGTACTGTTGTGGGTGATATCCGCGTGCTTCTGTCAGGAGAGAGAACTGCGCTCAATTATCTGCAGAGAATGAGCGGAATCGCTACATATACAAGACAGATCGCAGATCTGCTCAAGGGCAGCAACACAAAGCTTCTGGATACAAGAAAGACCACACCCAATATGCGTATCTTTGAGAAATACGCGGTAACTGTCGGAGGCGGATATAATCACAGATATAACCTCAGCGACGGAATCCTGTTGAAGGATAACCATATCGGTGCTGCAGGCAGTGTGGCTAAGGCCATACAGATGGCAAAGGAGTATGCTCCCTTTGTCCGTAAGATAGAGGTTGAGGTTGAGAACCTAGATATGCTCAGAGAGGCTCTTGAGGCAGGCGCTGATATCATTATGCTTGACAATATGAGTGTTGAGGATATGAAGGAGGCTGTCAAGCTCACAAGAGGCAAGGCGCAGACCGAATGCTCAGGCAACGTAACCAGAGAGAACGTGGCACGTCTTGTGGATATCGGAGTAGACTTTATCTCCAGCGGTGCGCTGACTCATTCATCTCCCATCCTTGATCTGAGTCTTAAGAATCTCCACGCAGTTTGAGGTGCTTGGGATGAAAGCAGAAGAAAGACGTAAGTCCATTGTTACCTATCTTCTGTCAGAACAGAGACCCGTCCCGGGAGCAGTG
Organism: Ruminococcus sp.; assembly: GCA_017457155.1. Classification (GTDB taxonomy): domain Bacteria; phylum Bacillota; class Clostridia; order Oscillospirales; family Acutalibacteraceae; genus Ruminococcoides. The sequence continues at coordinate 34,310 of JAFTHZ010000013.1, read as the reverse complement.
CTTTCTGAAAAGTTCGGGGTTTCACGACAGATCATAGTGCAGGATATGGCGTTGCTCAAGGCAGAGGGGTACGACATTCTCTCTACCCACAAAGGCTATCTTGTGCAGGATACCCCTCTTGTACAGCGGGTGTTCAAGGTGCGTCACACCAGTGAGGAAACAGAGGATGAGCTGACTACCATTGTGGAACTTGGAGGCACCGTGGTGGATGTGTTCGTCTGGCACAAGGTGTACGGCAGGATAGAGGCAAAGCTCAATATCTTCTCTCCCATGCATATCAAGCAGTTTATCGAGGGAGTCAGAACAGGCAAATCCACAGAGCTTATGAGCATTACAGGCGGATATCACTATCACACCGTACGCGCAGACAGCGAAGAGGTGCTTGATAGAATTGAGAAAGAACTTTTGAGAAAAAACTACATTGCGCCTGAAAAATAAGAGCTTTTACAGAGCAGACATCACAGTTACTGTGGTGTCTGCTTTTTCTTTTAGGTTTGAGAGTTTGTACGCAGAGAGGAAAAGGATGGTTCAGGATTTTTTATGTTGTGATTTTTGGGGAATAGTGATACAATGGATGACGGTGATTATTTATGATGTTTGTGACGACAGCCTCCTCTGTGGCGCTGCTGCTGATGTATGCGGTGCCGGGGTTTCTGATGATAAAGAGTAAGCTGGTGGATAAGACTTCCATCCCTGCTTTTGCAAAATTTCTTCTGTATGTGTGTCAGCCTTGTCTGACCTTCTATTCCTTTGACAAGGCGGATTTCTCCCCTGATTTGCTTTTGGGATTGGGAGTGTTTTTTCTGATTGCTCTCGGGGCTCAGCTGGGACTTCTGTTGCTTTTTTATTTTATTCTCCGCCGAGAGGGTGCTGAGGATGTCCGATACAGAATCTTCAATATTGCTTTGGTGCTGGGCAACTGTGGCTTCTTTGGCATACCTGTTGTTGAGAGACTATTCCCTCAGCGGTCAGATGCTGCGGTGTATTGTCTAGTATTTACTTTGGCTATGAATCTTCTGTGCTGGACGCTGGTGTTGTATATCATCACCCGTGACAAACAGTACATAAAGCCTCTACGACTGATATTGAATCCTTCGACCATTTCTTTTGTGGGTGCATTTATACTGTTTGTGCTTTCTGTGAAGCTGCCCTCTCTACTGTCTGAGGCGGTGTCTCTGGGAGGCAAGATATCCACTCCCTTGTGTATGACAATACTGGGAATGAGACTTGCGACCGTCAAAGGCAAGGAGCTGTTCTGTCATCTGGGACACTATGTGGTGATACTCATAAAGCAGATGGCGGTGCCCGCAGTAGTTTTGCTTGCGGTGTGGATTTTGCCTGTTGATGATTTTATCAGACAACTCAGCTTCATACTGTTTGCCTGTCCTGTGGCCAGCAACGTGCTGAACTTTGCAGAGATAGGTGGCCAGGGTCAGGCTACTGCGTCTGCGGTGGTGCTTCTGGGCACACTGATGAGCATTGTGTCCATGCCCCTGATGATGCTTTTGCTTGGTTAAAAATACATAAAGAAAACCGCTGTGGAAACTTCCACGGCGGTTTTGTTGTTTTTTATCAGTATTCTACGTAGGTGTTGACTGCTGTTTCAGTAAGGAGCCCTGCCAGGAACTTCTGGATTTCTGTGGCATCCTTTACGTTGATGTTGCCGCTTCTGTCAGAGTCAGCGGCCAGCTGTTGCTTCTCTGACGAGAAGGTGATGAGTCCTGCCAGACTTTTCTGGATTGCAGTTGCGTCGCTGATGGTGATTTTTTCTGAGCCGTCAGAGTCGCCTACAAGGTAACGGGGCTTCTCAGCGGGGACAACAGGTAGCACCCCTGCTGCCTCCAGCTCTGCCATGAGCTCAAGGATAACATCTGCGATGAGACTGTGTCCTGCCTGTGAGGGGTGGATTCCGTCGGCCTGAATGATGTCGAATTTACCTGTCTCTTTGTAGTAATTGTCAAAGGCAGTGAATACATCGGCAACAAAAATTTTATCATCACTCTCAGCAAGAGTATAGAACATTGAGTTAAAAATAGGGGCGAAGGAATCTATCAGCGTAGCATAGTTTTTGTAGGTTTCGTTTGCATATATGGGGTTGTATATGGTCTGGAAGATGATGGTGCAGTCAGCGTTGAGGGAGCGGATCTCCTTTGTAATAGTTGCGAGATTTGTGCTTGCAGATGCGAGAGCGTTCTTGATGAGAGCGGAGTTCTCTTTGTTCATCATAAGGTCAAACAGCTCTGCGGTGGTTGCTCTCTGCAGGGGTCCGAGCAGATCGTTGCCTCCGATAGAAATAACCAGAAGCTCTGATTCGGCAATGTTCTTCCGAGTAGCGTCAGAGGTTTGTAACAGTCTGAGCATATCAGATGTTTCGTCGCCGGATATGGCCTCGTTATTCAGTGTATATGGCTTGTCCTGTGTGATGAGGGTGGGATAACCTGTGAGGGGATCTTCCAGTCCGTAGCAGGCGGCGATGGAGTCACCGTATACTGACAGTTTGTAGGTTTCATCGCTGGCAGAGCAGGTGAGTACAGTACAGCCTGCAACCATGAGGATTGCCATAATCAGGGCAAGTGTTCTTGATGATTTTTTCATAGTTCGCTCCTTTGTCTTTTCGGATTTATCAGAAAGCCCAGTTTCCATTTCTGAAAATGGGGACCTCTTTTCCGTCATAGGTTTTGGCGGTGATGTCCAGATCCTCAGTGCCAATCATAAAGTCTACGTGGACAATGCTGTTGTTGATACCCAGGGCTCTGATTTCCTCCAGAGTGTATTTCTCGTAGTCTCTGACACAGGAGCTGAAGCCTTCGCCGAAAGCGAGGTGACAGGCAGCGTTCTCGTCAAAGAGTGTGTTGTAGAAGAGGATACCGCTGTTGCGGATGGGGGAATCAAAGGGCACGAGTGCGCACTCTCCCAGATAACGGGCTCCCTCGTCAGTATCCAGAATAGAGTTGAGGAGTTCCTCGCCCTTCTCTGCGTGGGCTTCAACGATCTTTCCGTTCTCCAGTCTGAGGTAGAAGTTCTCGATGAGAGCACCCTGATATGACAGGGGCATGGATGCGTATACAACACCATCTGCACGGTTTCTGTCAGGAGAGGTGAATACCTCCTCGGAGGGGATGTTTGCGTTGTACTCTACATCGGAGTTCAGAAGAACATCACTTCCGCCCATGAAGCGCCCCTCAGGAAGAAGACCCACAGTCAGGTCGGTACCGTTTGAGGATGTGTAGTGAAGTTCGGAAATTCCCAGAGAGTTCAGGTACTCGTAGCGGTTTTTGAGGTCTGCGTTGTGTTCCTCCCAGTTTTTGATTCCGTCTCCCTGAGCTCTGGATGTGTAGAGGATAGCCTCCCACAACTTTTCGACTGCTACGGAAGCACGGACTCCGGGGAATACTTTCTTCGCCCAGTCCTTGCCGGCAACTGCGGCGATACACCACTGGTACTTATTGTCCATTTCGTCTCTGTAGGGTTTGAATACGCCGCGGCGGATACCCAGACATTTCTGCATCTTCTTCTGGTTGACACCCTTGAGTCCGTCGGGGTCTTCGCTCTCTAGATAAATCATAGCAGGGAGGGTCTTGACTCTGTGTTTGATCTTCTCTACCTCCCAGTCCTCTACTTTGGAGAGCACCTTCTCCTTCTGGTAGCGGACGTCAAGCTTTCTCAGGGGCTGCCAGCTCCATTCAACGGTGACTTTGCCTGCTCCTGCGCGGTAGCATTCCTCGACCAGCATTTTTACAAATTCAGGTTGGTCAAGCTCAGCAACAATGACAACTTCCTGATTCTTCTGGATGTTGACACCCTTGCGTGCAAGGAGCTTGGCGTAATCTCTCAGTATTGTTTTTTTCATAGTGAATCTCTCTTTTCTCTGAGCTATTTTGATGTGTATGCTCTGTAATCTTATTATACCATCTGGTTTTATCAGGTCAATAGAAAAAAGTCGGTTTCAGAGGTGGAATATTGCGTGTATTTCTTTGACAATTGGATATGCCCCTTGTATAATAAAAATATTAAGAATCAATGTGATAATCTGATGTATGGAGGTTGCATACTATGTCAGAATCTACAGACAGAAAGTTGTGCCCGAAATGCAGGGAGGGTTTCTTCCGCAGAAATCTTTTTGTCATCCTTGCATTCCTTGTGCCTGCTGCCATTATGCTTTTGGCTTTTGCGCTGAACAGGTTCTATCCCTTCGGCAATAAAATGATAATGGTGGCGGATTCGTGGCACCAGTACTATCCCTTTCTTGTAGAATACCAGCATAAGCTGAAGAGCGGGGAGTCCTTGATGTATTCGTGGAATACGGGCGGAGGTGCCAACTTCCTCGGAGTGCTGGGAAACTACCTGGGAAGCCCTCTGTATCTTTTTGCACGATTTATTCCCTCGGGTACTCCGTGGCTGCAGGTTTACCTTGCCTTTACCGTTGCTGTACGTGTCGGATGTGCAGGAGGCTTTTCTGCCATATTCTTCCGCAAGGTGTTCCTGAGAAACGATCTGTCCCTGGTGTATTTCTCTCTTATGTATGCTTTGTGTGCATATATTACGGGATATTACTGGAACATGATGTGGCTTGACACAGTGGCACTGCTACCCTTGGTTGCGGCGGGAGTGATCTCTGTTCTTCGTGACAGAAGGTTCTCTCTGTATATTATCTCGCTGGCACTGGCTGTGCTGTGCAATTTCTATATAGGCTATATGGTGTGTCTGTTTGTGCTTTTGTTCTCTGTGTGCTATACAATAGTCACCTTCGCAGGATTTAAAGAAAGCCTCAAAAACGCAGGCAAAATGCTTTTGTATACCCTGGTGGCGTTTATGATTACCGCGGCTGTTACTGTGCCGGTATTCATGGCGCTGCAGATGTCTGACTCATCATCAGACGTTGCGGGTTTTCCGACTATATATACAGTCAACTACGGATTCGGATACAATGATGGTCAGGGCTGGAAGTATCAGATAATCAGCAGTTTCAAGGCCATAGTACGCACACTGGGAAACCTTATTGCATACACAAGGCCCATTACAATGGACAGGGGAGCTCCCAATATTGCCTGCGGAGTGCTGTCTCTTGTGCTGGGAGTGTTCTATTTCACAACAGGAAAAATCAAGCTCAAGGAGAAGCTTATCAGCGGCTCTGTGCTTGTGTTCTTTGTGCTCAGCTTTGTGGTCAATCACCTTAACTACATCTGGCACGGAATGAATACCCCTGCCATGGTTTACTACAGATGGAGTTTTATCTTCTCCTTTGCGTTGGTTGTTCTGGCATACAGGGCTTTTACTCTTGTTGACAAATTCAGCAAAATCAGCTTTATTGCAGCTTCTGTGATAATTGTGCTGTATCTTGCTATGTCATATTTTGTACAGCGAAAGATTTCAATTGCTGTGACAGCGGTACTTGTGGGAGCGTTTATCACCCTTATGCTCCTGCATAGAGCAGGCAAGCTGGATTATCGTATATTCAGCCTTCTGTTGTGTGTGCTGGTGGTTGGCGAAATGGGATTCAATGCCTATTACGGAGTCAGAACCGTAGGCAGTACTAAAATCGATGATTTTCCCCAGAATTATGCTGAAGTCTCTGAACTTGAGCAGATAGCCCTTGAGGACAGCGCAGAAGGGGAGCTGTACCGTACAGAGTTTCTGAAGTACTATTCCCTCAATGATGGTGATATGTATGGTATGTACGGAATCACTACCTTCAATTCAATGGTAAACTCTTCTTATACCGACTTTATGTCGGAGATGGGTCTTGCCAGTTCTGTGATAAACAACAGATACGCATACTTTGAGACAAGCCCCGTGACCAATCTTTTTCTGAATGTAAAATACCTTATTGGCAGAGACGGACAGACAGCTGCTGACAGCAGATATACTCAGGCCGTTGCAACAACAGATGAGTGTACTCTGTACAAGAATACTGCCTATGTGCCTATGGGTTTCATGGCGGAGAAGAAACTTGCTGATATTACTCTTCACGATGAGTCTTATTTCCCCATCAATGCACAGAGCGATATTTTTGCGGCTGCAACAGGTATCGAGGATGAACTTTTTGAGGCGGTGAGCCCCTCGGTTACTCTGCGCAGCAAGGAGGATGGAGTGGTGCTGTGCAGACAGCAGAGCGACACAGATGTATTCTCCGTTGACCTGAAGGATATGACTCCCGAAAAGGATTCTAAGAATGTGAACCTCAGCACCGAGTATGATATTCCCGAGGACGGAACCTACTACGGAATGTTCTACTCAAGCTCTGAGGGCAAGGTTGAGATTATAGTCAACGACGACGAGGATAACCCCATAAAACTCAATCAGGATTATGTATATCTGGCAGCGCTGGGAGATTTTGCACAGGGAGATCATCTGCGTGTGAATATGGGCGCTGAGAAGGGAAAAATCTCAAGCCTGACAACTACACTTGTAAGGATTAACGATGATGTGTTTGACAGAGGAGTTGAGAGACTCCGTCAGGACACAATGACCCCCACAGAGTGGTCGGATACCTGCGTCAAGGGTACGATCAATGCGTCAGAGGACGGACTGTTCTACACCTCGGTTTTCTATGACGAGGGATGGACAGCTTATGTTGACGGAGAAAAAGCAGAGATTATCCCTGTTGCAGATACATGTATCGCCCTTGAGCTTTCACAGGGTGAGCATACAATCGAGCTCAGATACAGTAGCCCCGGATTTTGGGCAGGTGTTGCTGTCAGCATGGTTGGAATTGCGGCTTTCGTGATTCTTTGTGTTCTTAGCCTCAGATGCAGAAAGCACACTCCTAATGTGTGCTTGGACACAGAGGGAACTCCTTATAAGGAAAACAATCCCGAAGAGGATAGCACATTTGATAGTGAAGAAGCAGCGGTTTTTGATGAAAATGACGAAGCATAACTGCAATTTGCACAGATAAGAAGCCTCAATTCTATGAGATTTGTTAATAGGACTTTGGTGAAAAATGTGCTATTTTATATATATACTGTAATGGTTACAGCGACAAGGAGGAATAATATGAAAAAGTCAAAACAAATCAGAGCCTTCATATCAATGGTTCTGGTAGTGATGATGGTGCTGTCAGGATCTGTTGTGAGTCTTGTGGCATCAGCATCAGAAACCTTATCTATTGACTACAAGTACCTTTATGATAACCCCGGTTATGCACAGGGCAGAATTGTACTCAGCGGAGCACAGTCCGACTACGGTATGTACTACCTGTACTGGGCGAATGATACCGAGGCTCTGGAGGGTTACTCTTACATCACAAAGCTCAATCTTGATAAAGAGTCCCGAAGCTTTAACTTTGATGAGTTCACTGCCATCCCTGCAGGTGCCACAAAAATTGTTGCTTTCAGAAGTGACACAGAACCCACAGTAAAAACCGTGGCTTCAGCTGCCGCTGTGTATGATCTTCCTGTGTCAAAGCAGTTTAAGTACGAGGATGCAGACAAGGAGTATAACTTCCAGGCACTGTCTGATATCCATATTCATAAGCAGGATCCTCCCTATTACACCTACAGCGAGCTTCACTTTGGTCAGGCTCTGGAGGCAGCTGCACAGAGAGACGCAGACTTTGTTACCATCTGCGGAGATATGATCAACGGATACGAAAACCTCTATTCTGTGGAGTGGGATGCATACCAGAAGGTAATCGCAAATTCCAGCTTCTGCAATCCTATTTATGAGACAAACGGTAACCACGAGACTAAGTCTGACGGAGACAAGGCAGCTGATGTTCCCTACACTCGCGGCATCGAAACATACAAGACTGCCACAGGTCTGAATGTTAAGACCGAAGCTATGCAGGATGAGAGCTACTACGAGATCACAGCACCCAATGGTGATCACTTCATCTTTATGGTGCTGGAGCTTGACTCAAGTCCCAACGAGTCCAACGAGTTCACCCAGGCACAGATGACATGGCTCAAGGGTCTGCTCAAAAAGTACTATGGTGATGGACACAAGATTTTTATCAATGAACACGCACTGTTCAGCAAGTACGGCGCAGGCGATGACAAGGAGCTTCCCCTCTACGGCGGAGCCCTGCAGGATACATATCCTGTTGTCAGAGAGCTGAAGGCTTTGCTTGAGCAGTATCCTGATGTTATCTTTATGAGCGGACACACTCACATTGATTTCAAATACGGATACAATATTGATAACGAAAACGGCAAAACAGCCTACACAATCCATATCCCTGCCACAACCAGCACAACCCTCATCAGCGGCGGCTCTCTGGAGTATGCGATGCGTGAGGACAGCTCTCAGGGATATTTTGTAGATGTATACGATGACTGTGTTATCTTCAACGGCACAGATCTGGTCAGAAACCTGATTTATCCCGCATACACATATCTCATTGATTACAGCGGTCAGGAGCTTGTGAAGAACGATATCGGCAATGATACTGCATCCGAAGATACAGTTACAGTAACTGTTGATATCAGCAATCTCTCAAAGAACACCGAGTATGTATATTGTTATGCTTATGCTGATGATATCGAGCAGATTGATTATCCCGGCACAAAGATGACAAAGAACGAGGACGGCACCTATACCGCAAAGATATCCTCATCATATACAAAGATGAGCTTCCTGTTCAATGATTCTGTTCTGGGCAAGATGGGAACAGATACCTATGAGGTGAACAACTGTAAGGTTGTCATCGGTTCCGAGAAGGTCACCTACACTGCTCCTTCAACCTGGGGCAACAATGTTAACCTGTATGTATTTAGCAGCGAGACAAACAGCTCAACCTTCACATGGCCCGGAATCCCCATGACAAAGGACGCAGCCACCGGTCAGTTCTATGCATACATTCCTGCAGATTCCTTTGATATGGTCGTGTTCAACAATGACCCCGGATCTCTGAAGTCAAGCGACCTTCAGCTTGCTCCCTATGTTACAGAGGGTATAAAGGGTAGCTACACAATAGTTGAGCCTGAGGAAACAGAGCCCGAGCCCACCGCCACAGAGAAGGTCACAGAGCCTGATACTCAGCCTATAACAACCGACCCCACACCAACAGTTTCAGACCCCGAACCCACAGCTACCGCTCCCAATCCCACAAATCCTGTGGAGCCGGAGCCTTTCTATGGCGACGCAACCTGTGACGGAAGAGTAAATGTCAAGGATGCTACTGCAATACAGAAGCATGTTGCGCTCCTTGACTCCCTCACAGAGCAGGGCTTAAAGAATGCAGATGTCACAGGCGACACAAAGGTCAATATCGTTGATGCAACTACCATCCAGAAGAAGGTTGCACAGATGATTGATGTGTTCCCTGTTGAGAAGAAGGAGGTTGCTCCCACAGGAGCCACAGCATCCTCGCTGACAACTCTCATTTCTTCTGTCAAGACTACCCTTTCAGAAGAGTACTGCTATGCATCCTATGACGCATATATGGCTCTCAAGAAAGCCTACTATACTTACAAGAATGTGACAGTTTCTTCCCTGTCTGCAGATGAGGTCAACACCGCATACAGCCTGATCAGCACAGCTCTCACTGATTACAACACAATGAAGGAGAACAATCCTGTGGGCGCTGCAGCAGGCGGTGAGATAACTGTATACTTCACCAATAACTACAACTGGTCATCTGTGAAGGCATACGCATGGGGCTCCGGCGGCACCATGAAATCATGGCCCGGCGCGGATATGACCTATGCAAAGACCAACAGCCAGAATCAGAAGATATATTCTATTACCTTTGATTATTCATCATATCAGAATATCATCTTTTCAAATGGCTCAGGCAGCCAGACGGTGGATATCACCCTGACAGGAGAGACCGGTATCGGATACTACATCAACGGAACTTCCGGCGGAAAGTACACCTGCGCAACCTACCCCTATATGTAACTATACAGCAAGGGCACACATCGATGTTTCGGTGTGTGCCCTGTTTGATTATATTTAATATATTATAGTATAAAAAACGGAGCATTGACATTGAGTCGATGCTCCGTTTGTTGTTTCAGATGTTGTTATTTGTTGACGGTTTCCTTCTCCTGAAGCGTCCTTTCAGCAGGCTGGGGCTTCTTTGCGTTCTTGAGGAACAGGTTTTTCTCAAGGCTTGAGCAGAAGGCTTTGAGTGCCATTGCATACATAAGAGCGATGAAGAAGATTGCGGTGTAATATACAACCATGCTGGGGTCGTTTGTGTGGAATTTTGAGCTCATCAGTGCAGAGACTTTCTCGTGCACAAGATAGATTTCCATAGAATAAGCTCCGATCCATACGAAGAATGTGCCAACGAAACCCAGAGTGGTTTTGCTCATGAGTGCTGTCCACAGGAAGAGGAGGGATAATCCGTAGAATCCGCCTACATAACGGTATACATACAGGTAATTGGCCTCGGGCAGGGGCATCTTATAGTAGAAAATGAATATTGCAACGGTGAGTACTGCTGCAAGGAGAACCCACAGATAAGAGATTGTGGTGCCGTTCTTCACGTGTTTACCGAGCCATGCACCTGTGAGGAATACGGGGATGCGGGTTATGGCAATCTCGATGTTGCCGTAGTGGATGGGGTCAAGCTCCATGAACATCATGTTCAGTGCAATAACAACGATGATGGAGGTGATATATCCCATTGCCCCTGTTTTATCATAAAGCTTGTAGATCAGAGGATACACAGCATACAGAATGATAATGAGAATGAAGTACCAGAAAATGCGAGTTCCGTCAGTGAAGAAGGAAATGAAGAAAGCGTTCTTCAGGTAACTTGCGACTCCGTCGGGATTGTTCATGGCAAACCATATCAGGGATACGGTCATAACCGCAGGGAGTATTCTGACGGCTCTGTTCCTGTAGTAGTTCTTCAGTGAAGGGTTACCGCTCAGAGAGTAGTAGAGACCGATGCCTGACATGAACAGGAACATCTCAACACCCTTGTTGCAGTGGGAGCGAGCGGTAGACAGGATCTGTGCCAGAACAGGGGTATTGGGGAGAAGATTGGCGATGCTTATGTAAGAATGAAAGAGGACTACCATTACGGTGGCAATACCAAAGAGCTGTGCTCTGTATGTACTGAACCAACCCAGACAGAATCCCTTTTTTCTCACAAGAGAATGGTTGTTGTTCATAGTTTCCTCCTATGTATTATGCAGGGTGTCCCTGCTTTTATCTTGAGTTGTCAATGTAGCTGCAAGCTGCAAGTGCGGCTACTGCTCCGTCTGCGGCGGCGGTGGTGATCTGTCGGATCTGTTTTGTGCGACAGTCGCCGGCTACATATATGCCCTCGGTGTTTGTGAGACAATCTTCTCCTGAAGAAATATAACCCCAATTATCGAGATCGGTCATATTCTCAAAAGCCTTATTGTCGGGAGCCAGTCCGATTGCAACAAAAACTCCCTTGGGATTTAGTGTGAGGTTGCTTCCGTCCGTAGTGTTCTTCAGCACAACTGCCTCAAGCTCTCCCTTGCCCTCAAATCTCTCAACAACAGTTGAGTATATAACCTCTACATTGTCTCTTGCAAGGAGCGCGTCGATGAGCTTCTGCTCTCCTGTCAGATGGGGGAGGTTCTGAACGATTGTTACCTTTGAGCAGGTTTCTGCCAGCAGTGATGCCTCGATGAGAGCGGAGTTTCCACCGCCGATGACAGCTACCTCCATGCCCGAGTAGAAGGCACCATCGCATACTGCACAGAATGAGATGCCGCTGCCGATAAAGTCCTCTTCACCCTGTACGCCCAGGGTGCGGTGCTTTGCACCTGTGGCGATGATTACGGCCTTGCAGGTGTAGCTGTTGAAGTCTGTGGTAACAGTAAAGCCTCCGTCGGAGTTCTTTTCAATCTTCAGAGCTTCCTCCAGCTCTACCTGAGCACCCTGCTCTATTGCCTGATCTACCATCTTGTCGGCAAGTTCTGTGCCGCTGATGGATGCAAAAGCAGGGAAGTTTTCGATTTTGTGGGAGTAGGTAATTTGGCCGCCGAAGCCTGACTTCTCCAGCACAAGGGCAGACTTGCCTGCGCGGGAGGCATAGGTGGCAGCGGTAAGTCCTGCGGGACCTCCGCCGATAATGATGATATCGTACACGTTTGACGCTCCTTTACACCATATTGTGTAAGTCTTGAAATTTTACATTATAAGTCTAAACCGCAAAGCCTGTTTTTATACAAGCTTTGCGGTGTTGATTATATGATGGGATTATCAGCCTGTCTGCTGAGTTTTCTGCTGGATGTAGGTTTTGATGGGAACTACGTTGACGTACTTCTCGATCTCTGCACCCTTGACCTCAACCAGAGTGGGAGCCTGACGCAGACCCAGTGTACGTGCCAGATCCTCGTTGTCCTCTACGTAGATCTTCTCAAAGCTGATTCCTGCTCTGTCCAGAAGCTGTGCCATAGCCTTGCAGTTGGGGCAGCTCTTTGTAGCGAATAGATAGAGACCGTCTGAGAGTGCACAGGTGTTCTCCTCAGGCTGCTCAGTGCTGATTGTGGTAGATACGCCGTCTCTGCGCAGTACAGAGTTCTCGATGTTGTATACCTTTCTGTCCTTGAACTCCTGAGCCTTGCCGTCATTGAAGTTCTGTACGGGACGGTAGTATCCTGTGATACGGCTGTAAACCTCTGCCTTCTCACCGCACTCAGGGCATACATACTCTTCGCCCTTGATGTATCCGTGGTTTTTGCATACGGAATATGTGGGAGAAAGTGTGAAGTAGGGCAGCTTGTAGTTCTCTGCGATGGTGCGTACAAGCTTTGCAGCGCTCTGCCATGTGGGCAGCTTCTCGCCCAGGAATGCATGGAATACAGTACCTGAGGTGTAGAGTGTCTGCAGGTTGTCCTGGATGTCAAGTGCAGAGAAGATATCCTCTGTGTAGCCAACGGGCAGGTGTGAGCTGTTTGTGTAGTAGGGAACACCGCTCTCCTGGTTAGCTGTGATGATGTTGGGATAGTACTTCAGGTCGTGCTTAGCAAGACGGAATGCTGTGGACTCTGCAGGTGTTGCCTCCAGGTTGTACAGGTCACCGTACTGCTCCTGGTAGTCGGACAGACGCTCTCTCATGTGGTTGAGAACTCTCTCAGAGAAGTTCTGGCACTCGGGGTGAGTCATATCCTTGCCGATCCACTTTGCGTTGAGACCTGCCTCGTTCATACCAACAAGACCGATGGTGGAGAAGTGGTTGTTGAATGTGCCGAGGTAATGTCTTGTATAGGGATAGAGTCCCTCGTCCATAAGCTTTGTAATAACATTTCTCTTGATTTTCAGAGAACGTGCAGAGATGTCCATCATGTGATCCAGCTGCTTGAAGAACTCTTCCTCATTCTGAGAGGTGTGAGCGATTCTGGGGATGTTGATTGTAACAACACCGATAGAACCTGTGCTCTCGCCTGAGCCGAAGAAACCACCGGACTTCTTGCGCAGCTCTCTCAGGTCAAGGCGGAGTCTGCAGCACATGGAACGAACATCGTTGGGCTCCATGTCGGAGTTGATGTAGTTTGAGAAGTAGGGTGTGCCGTACTTGGATGCCATCTCAAAGAGCAGACGATTGTTCTCTGTGTCGGACCAGTCGAAATCTCTTGTGATGGAATATGTGGGGATGGGATACTGGAAGCCTCTGCCGTTGGCGTCGCCTTCGATCATGATCTCGATGAATGCCTTGTTGATCATGTCCATCTCTTTTTTACAGTCTTTGTACTTGAAGTCCATCTCCTTGCCGCCGACGATAGCAGGCTGCTCAGCCAGATCGGGGGGAACTACCCAGTCCAGGGTAATGTTGGAGAAAGGAGCTTGTGTGCCCCATCTGGAGGGAGTGTTAACACCGAAGATGAAGCTCTCCAGAGCCTTCTTTGTCTGGTCATAGCTCAGGTTGTCAACCTTTACGAAGGGAGCCAGATATGTGTCAAAGGAGGAGAAAGCCTGTGCGCCTGCCCACTCGTTCTGCATAATTCCCAGGAAGTTTACCATCTGGTTGCAGAGGGTTGCCAGGTGACTTGCAGGGGAGGATGTAACCTTGCCTGTGATGCCGCCCAGACCCTGCTGGATGAGCTGCTTCAGTGACCAACCTGCACAGTAGCCTGTCAGCATGGAGAGGTCGTGGATGTGAATGTCTGCACGACGATGAGCGTTAGCGATCTCGTCATCATAAACCTCACTGAGCCAGTAGTTGGCTGTGATAGCACCGGAGTTTGAGAGGATGAGTCCGCCGACTGAGTATGTTACGGTGGAGTTCTCCTTTACACGCCAGTCGTTGATGTTAACGTAGTTGTCAACAATCTCCTTGTAGTCAAGGATGGTGGATTTAACTCTTCTGAGCTTTTCTCTCTGGCGTCTGTAGAGAATGTATGCCTTGGCAACGTCACCGTAGCCTGTCTGGATGAGCACGTCCTCAACAGAATCCTGAATGTCCTCAACTGCGATCTTGTTGTCTACAACCTTGGGAGCAAAGTCGGCGGTTACCTTCAGAGCCAGAAGGTCGATCACGGAGTCGTGATAGTCCTTCTTTGTAGCCTCAAATGCCTGCTTTATAGCGGTTGAAATCTTTGCAAGATCGAAGTCAACTATTTTGTCGTCACGTTTAATTACTTTATACATTACTAGTCACTCCTCTTGTTCTTTAATTTATTGTTGCTACACAATCATACACAAAAAATTGTGGCTTGTCAATAGACAAACCACAATATATTGTGACAATATTGTTATTTTTAGTTTCCGTTAAGAATTAAAAAATCCCATCATATCACCCCAAAACCAGCATTCATCGGGTTTTGGGCCGGTTTCAGCTTGTAACCACTATATTTTGTGTCCAAAAAATAAAATCACAAGATATTGTGGTATATGTTGTGATGCAGCGAAAATCTTCCACAAAAAAGAAGGCAACGTTCTCAAATTGCCTTCTTTGTACATAATTATCGGTATATATTATTTGTTTAATCGATCGACAATTGATAAAACCAAACTAAGGTCCTCGTCATTCATAGCAGTGAGCTTTTTCATAATATTTGTTATTATTATGGGGTTTTCCTCGCCCTCACTGAAAAATTCGTGGGGTGTAATTCCGAAATAGTCACAGATGTATAAGAGCTCCTGGAGAGATGGTAATGCTCTGCCTGATGAGATGCTCTGGATATATCCTTTGCTGTGCCCAAGATCCATGCTCATTCTATATTCGGACACACCCTTTTTGAGCCTTAATGCTGTAATGCGCTCGCGAATAAAATCTTCAGTCATAGTCATCACCTCACATTAGCATTATATACTGCTCACAGCGGTAAATGTACTGATAAAATTACCGCTTATTGTTGACATATACTAACTATGGCGGTATAATTTGCTTGGAATATACTACTAAAATCAGAGGGGTGATTTTTGAAAGTACGATAATGCGTTAGAAATCATATCAAAACTTAAATGAGGAGAGTATTTTCATGAAAAGAAAATCTATGTTAAACCGAGTTTTATCGTGTATCTTGGCACTGCTGATGTTGATCTCTGCCATGCCCTTGATGTCAGTATCTGCAGAGATTGAGTCCGTAATAGGAACTACAGACGAGGGCCTGGAATATGAAATCTACAATGGTGAGGTTACTATCATTGGCTGTGATGCCGAAGTTACCGAGTGTACTATTCCCGATACTATTGATGGGCATCCGGTTGCTTTCATAGGGGAGTCTGCTTTTTATTCTTGTTCAAGCCTTAAGAGCATTACTATTCCTTCGAGTGTAACAAGCATAGGGGAGTATGCATTTAGAGAATGTTCAAGTCTAAAGAATATTTATATTCCAGAGGGAGTAACTTACATAGGATATAGGGCGTTTGGGGATTGCGAGAGCCTGGAGAGTGTTACTATCCCTAATAGTATAGAAAAAGTTGAGTATATAGCTTTTGAGAATACCGCCATTTATAACAATGAGAGTAATTGGGAAAATGGAGTATTATACATAGGACCTGTATTGATTGATTCAATTTATGGGGATTATGATGTCAAAAACATATATGGTAATTATGTGATTAAAGCCGGCACTAAAGTTATTGCGGATTATGCAATGGCAGGATGTAGTATTGAGAGTGTTACAATTCCCTCAAGTGTCACACATATAGGAGATTATGCGTTTAGAAATTGTTCAAGCCTTGAGAGTGTTACAATTCCATCGAGGGTAACGAGCATAGGTGATTCTGTGTTTGATGGATGCTCGAGCCTTGCGAGCATCAATGTTGAAAAGGATAATAGTATCTGCACTTCCGTTGACGGAGTGCTTTTCAGCAGAGATATGACAACACTGATAAAATATCCGGCTAATAAAACTGCCGCAAAATATAGTATTCCTGAGGGTGTTACAGAGATAGTAGACGGGGCTTTTGGCGACTGCCGAAATCTTCAGAATCTGACTGTATCGGGAAGCGTAGAAACTTTGTACGGGATTAGTGGATGTGACTCCCTTTTGAGTGTAACAATTCTTGAGGGGGTAAAATCAATAGGTAGTTACTGTTTTTATGACTGTTCAAGCCTTGAGAGTGTTACAATTCCTTCGAGTGTCGCAAGTATATGTGGAGATGCCTTTGATTACTGTGGCAGTTTTGAAAGCTTCATTGTTGACAAAGATAACAGTAACTACACATCTGTTGACGGAGTGCTTTTTAGCAAGGATATGACAACACTGATAAAATATCCGGTAAATAAAGCCGGGGAGACATACACTATCCCCGAAGGTGTTACGTCAATTGAAAGCGGTGCTATTTCAGATTGTCAAAATCTGCAGAACATCATTATTCCGGGAAGTGTTGAAAGCTTAACAGGATTTGATGGAATTCAAAATCTTGTGAGTGTTACTATCGGTGAGGGAGTAAAATCAATAGGTGAGAACTGTTTTTATAATTGTTCAAGCCTTGAGAGCGTTATTATTCCTTCGAGTGTAACAAGCATAGGTGATTCTGCATTTTATTCTTGTGAAAGCCTTACAAGCATTACTATTCCTGATAGCATAGAGAAGGTTGGACAGTCGGCTTTCTATGATACAGCTATTTATAATGATGAAAGCAATTGGAAGGATGGCGTGTTATATATTGGGGCTGTGTTAGTTAAGGGCTCAAGCAAAAAGGGCTTATCAGGTAATTATACTGTTAATGAGGGTACCAAGGTTATTGCAGAGTATGCGATGAGCGGTTGCAATATCGACGGTATCACGATTCCTAACAGCGTAAGGCACATAGGTGACAGGGCGTTTTTTGGATGTGAAATCCTACAAAGTGTTTCGATATCTGACAGTGTTATTGAAGTCGGCTCTCAAGCTTTTGATTTTTCCGGTTATTACAATGAAGAGAGCAATTGGGATGGAGATTTCCTGTATATTGATTCCGTCTTGGTTTCTTCCGCATATCCGGCTGAGACAATTAAAAACTATGCCATTAAGGAGGGTACAAGAGTTATTGCAGAAAATGCACTTATCCGTGCAGGTAGCTACCTTGTAAGTCTTACAATTCCCGCGAGCACTCAATACATTTCTCCGTCAGATGGTTATGTGGACTATTCGACTGAGTGGGGTGCAGGATTTGATTTCCGCGCTTATGGTGTGTTTGGATTTGGGTTAAATAACCTGAAAGAATTTGTTGTCAATGAGAATAATGAAGCGCTGATATCTATAGATGGTGTGCTAGTTGACAAAAAGACATCCGAGATTTTGCGTTATCCTGCAGGAGCGGAAGCGACGGAATATACTGTGCCTGACGAAATCACAGGTGTTAGAGGAAGTGCTTTCGTAAACGTGGGTTTTTCTTCAGTAATAATTCCTAAGAGTGTCACAAATATTGATGAAGCAGCATTCCAGGGTCCTTGGTATGATATTAATAATTTAAATAATATTATTATCTATGGCTACGAAGCATCCTGTGCAGAAGCTTTTGCAAACAAAAACGGCATAAAATTTGTAGCAATTAAAGAGCTTACGGATGAAGCAAGTGACATAACAGTAGAATTTGCTACTAATGACGAAGTAGTTCTTAAAATTGCAGAAATCACAGATACAGACATGATCGGCAAGATTAATGAAGAACTTGAAAATCAGTCAGTAAATAAAGTATATGACATAACATTGACTCAAGGTGAAGAGACTGTTCAGCCCGATGGTAGAGTAACCGTAAAAATTCCGACTGACAATGAAAACACCACAGTTTACCGAGTTGAGGAGAATAACACCCTAACAGATATGAACGCTGTGCACGAAGACGGATATATGGTGTTTACTACCGATCATTTCAGCCTGTATGTGCTGGTAGTAGATGGTGGGCAAGAAACTCCGCCTGAAACGTCAACCGGAACGACAACAGGTCCATCAATTATAGAGCCCGAGCCTGATATGGTGCTTTTGGGTGATGCGGATATGTCAGGCAAAGTTAATGTCAAGGATTCCACTATCATTCAGAAGGCGATTGCAAGTCTTGTGGAGCTTTCTGCTCGCGAGACATTTGCTGCCAACGTAATTTCTTCAGATGTCTTGAACGTCAAGGACGCTACTGCTATTCAAAAATGGATAGCTTTTATTCCTGTAGATATATCTATAAATGAGTATGTCTTCTATGATGAGGGCGGACTATCGCCCACTGATCCGGAAGATACAACGGATCCGACCGATTCTAAGGATGTGGCTGTAATTTCTTGTGGCGAAGAAACCTATACAACAAAGGTTGGCGATACTATTACATATACAGTACTTCTCAGTGCTGATGAGAAAATCGAGAATGTTCAGGGAACCATCCGATTTGATAGCACAGTGCTTAACCCTATTAACAATGGCTTAGAGGATCCAGTAGAGTTCGCATACGTACACTGTCCCAATCTTACTGATGCTATGTTGAATCAAGATTCTGATGATTCGATAATCTTTATGGCTTCAGATGGATACACAGGTTTTGACTTTGAAAACGAGAAAATCCTTGTAACATATTCATTTGTTGTGTCGTCTGCTGAAGAAACAGGCATTGGCTTTGATATAGACTTTATGACGATTTTTGGTGGTGAGGATTACTATTTTGATTATGGGGAAGCAATTATTACTGATGGAATTACACTAGCTGAAGTTATAACTGTTTCCTGATATGAATCTTTTGCGGATTCGATTTTAAATAAAAGCATATTGAAATAATAAGAGCAGGTGTTGTGATTAATAAAAATCTCAACACCTGCTTCATTGTATTATGGTTGTATTCTTTTACTTGACCCCTCTTAGTTGAGTACAGGGAAGGTGACGTTTGACGGCCTTGTACATCTCGCGAAGCTCTCCGTCGGTGTAGCCTGAGGTGGCCGAATCAATAAGATTTCCTGAGTCTACGAATTGCTGGAGATAATATGCGTCACAGCCTGACAGCCATCTGGAGATATCCATCAGATCTTCCTGTGTGTGGAAGTCTCTGGTGACGGTAGTGCGGAATTCATAGGCAACGGTTCCCTTCTTCAGGAACTCAACACTCTCTGCTACGGAGGACAGGTCAAAAAGCTTTTTGCCTGCGGTAAGGGCGTACTTCTGCTTTGAGTTCTTGATGTCCATAGCCACATAGTCAACGAGTCCCTTCTTGCACAGGTCCTTGAGCTTTGCGGGGAAAGATCCGTTTGTGTCCAGCTTGATAAGGAATCCCATGTCCTTTATCTCGCGCATAAAGTCCTCTATATCGCTCTGCATCAGGGGCTCTCCTCCTGTGATGCAAACTCCGTCAAGAATTCCTTTTCTTGTGCGCAGAAAATCCAGCACCTGGGGAGCTGTGATGGTTTCCTGAGCGCTCTCTGTCACAAGGGGAGCGTTGTGACAGAAGGGACAGCGGAAGTTGCATCCGTGGGTGAATATGGTACAAGCCATCTTCTCAGGATAGTCCAGAAGAGTCAGCTTCTGAAGTGCTTCTATAATCATAATGAAAACCTCCTATGGGTATATATAAATGAAAAGTTACTGTTCACATACAACAGCCGCTACATAATCATCCTCGATGATGGTGATAAGCTTCTGTCCTGTGGGAAGTGTTCTGAGTATTCCGCTCTCGTCTGCCACGGCAATTGATCTGAGTCCTGCGGTGATTCCCTGACCTGTGTATTTCAGGTAGGCCTCCTTGGCTGTCCATACCTGCAAAAACCTGAGGATAATGTCAGGAGAGGTGATTTCATTTCTATTATTACCCCATACAAAAAGCAGCTCCTGTTCGGTGCAGGTGTGTCTTATGGTCGAGGGGGACACATTCCCGATTGTCTGGATATCAATACCCACGGGACTGCTGTCAGTGACACAGGCAACATAGTTTCCGCTGTGGCTGATGCTGAACTGTACCGAGCTGTGTAGTGCTCGGGGCTTGCCCTTTGGGTCGGTGACAATGGCCACAGGAAGAGATTGTGATGTGTCCCTGAGCATTTCCTGCAGCAGAGAGTGTGCGAATACACAGCGCCTTTTGTCATCGGTGCGGGTGTATCTGTCAGCCTTTGCCTGACGCTCAGGACTCATCTGTTTGTAGCCCTCAAGATATTCCTCTTGTGTCAATGCCGAGATGTTTTGTATTCTGTATATCATAACATAATCTTTTCTTTCTGGTAGAAAATCACTTAATAAAATTATAAGGGATTGTGATGAGGTTTGCAATATGGGAGAATAAGGAAACGAAAAAATAATAAATGTTGACAAGTCAACAAAATTGGTGTATAATCCCTTCGTAGTTCACCGATGGTAATAATAAATATCAGAATGTTCAAAATAATAAAAAAGGGTGTTTAATATGATAAATCGATATGAGTCATTTTCGTTGACAATAGCAGGCCTGCATCGCTGTGTACAGAAGATCGAGACAGAAGAAATGGAGAAGATGGGCCTCAAGGGTTCCTATGCTCAGTATCTGGCAGCACTTGTAAGATATAGCGACGGACTGACCCTGTCACAGCTCAGCGAGCTGTGCTTCAAGGATAAGGCTGCTGTGTCCCGTGCCATAACAGAGATGGAGAAAAAGCAGCTTGTTGTCCGCGAGAACAACTCCGACAATTCATATCGGGCAAAGCTCACCCTGACACAGAAGGGTATAGAGGCATCCGAATATGTGAGAAAGCGTGCTCAGTCGGCTGTTGAGTTGGGTGGACAGGGACTTTCCGAAGAGGACAGAAAGGTTTTCTACAAGTCTCTGGAGATTATATTCAGCAATCTCAGAAAAATCAACCTTCAGGGTCTTCCTGAGAATAAAGCTTAATGTATGTAATGAGGAGAAGGATATATGAGTAAAGTCAGAATAATTGCGGATTCCGCAGCAGATATCAGACAGGAGATCAAGGATAAGGTCACTATACTTCCCATGACTCTCCGCTTCGGAGAAGAGGAGTTTGTTGACGGAGTTACCATAGACTACAAGACTTTTTACGAGAAGCTCATCGAGAGTGACCAGCTTCCCACCACAAGCCAGATTATGCCCATGGCTTTTGCTGACGAGTTCAGAAAGGCACAGTCAGAGGGAGAAGAGGTTGTGTGCATAACAATTTCTTCCAAGCTGTCAGGTACCTTCCAGAGCGCCAACATCGCTGCCGAGGAGGTAGGCGGGGATATCTTTGTTGTAGATAGTCTCAACGCTGCTATTGGTGAGGGCATCCTTGTTGATTATGCACTGGAGCTTGCACAGAGAGGTATGAGCGGTGCACAGATAGCTGAGGCTCTTAACAGCGCCAAGGATAACATCCGACTGGTTGCTATGCTCAATACTCTTGAGTACCTGAAAAAGGGCGGACGAATCTCAAAGACCGTAGCATTTGCAGGAGAGCTCCTTTCCATCAAACCGGTAGTGCATATTATGGAGGGCGAGGTTCAGATGCTGGGCAAAGCAAGGGGTTCTCGTCAGGGAAACAACTTGCTTGTAAAGGAGATCGAGGCTGCAGGTGGAGTTGATTTCTCAAAACCCCTGCTTCTGGGATTTACGGGGCTTGAGGATTCACTTCTTCAGAAGTATGTACAAGACAGTGCTGTACTGTGGAAGGACAATACAGACAAGCTCAGCTCGGTTCCTATCGGCAGCATTATCGGTACCCACGTGGGACCCGGAGCAATTGCGGTTGCTTTCTTCAAAAAATGATTTCCTCTTTGTAATATTCAGAAAAAAGGACAGCAGTGCCAACCCGGTATTGCCGTCTTTTTTCTTACTGTTATTTGGTATTAAAGAAAATGATGCATTATGGCATAACCCCTGATATATTGTAAAAAAAGGTTTACAAACCACAATATGTATGATATAATGCTATATATTAGTATAGTTATGTGAAAATGTAGGTATGATGTAGATCACATGACGGGGATAACATAGGAGTGTTTGCTATGAGTTTATCACGGTCAAAGATTGAGAGCTATATGCTCCCTGCAAAAAAAGGTAAATATTATGACAAAGCAACAGTAGATGCGTTTCTTGCGGAGCTTGCTGTTGATACAGATGAAACCCTCAACGAGCTTTCAGAGAAGAAGGAACGTATCCGCGAGTTGGAAAAGCGCGAGGAATCCATCGCTCAGGCGCTGGTTATTGTAAAGCAGCTGTCAGAGCAGATCGTCTCTAAGGCGAAGGCTGAGGCAGAGAAGATTATTATGGAGAGTACTGCCAGGCAGATGGAGCTTGAGCAGGAGGTCGAGAGGCTGGAGACCCTTCGTGTCAGATATCGCTCAGAGCTGGAGTCTGACATTAAAAATATGATGAATAAATTCCTTGCTGAGGTCAGATCCACCGACGCGGAGTAACCGCTCGGGCAGAGGTCGTGGCGGATATTTCCGCAGCTTTACTAGTTTTGACAGCAGCAGGCTTTGCAGTGCTCGTGATAACTCATGGGCATTTGTGTTTTAGGGGGATTTTTTATGAAAATCAAACTGACATCTTTATTTCTGGCTATAATAGTTCTTGTGGGAGTTTTCTGCGGATGCAGCGGTGGCAGCAATACCACACATACCAGTGCTCCTGTGGCAACAGATACTGCTCCGACACAGACTATAACCTCACCTGACGAGACAGGTGCCATCATTGGAGAGATTCCGGGATTTGTGCAGGAGGACATAATGGGTGATATGATCACTCCCTATGAAGTTCCTGAAAAGGGAATCAATGTTGTGGCGGTTGGTACCTATAATGGAGCCTATATTGAAGAAATAGACGATGTTGCGGTAGAGAATGTCATGGCAATTGTAGTACAAAATACCGCTGACAAGCCTGTTCAGTCAGCTACCGTAACCGTTGCGTCTGCATCTGTGGCAGAGGACGGCACAGAGACCACAAACGAACATAGATTTGTAGTGACGACTCTTCCTGCAGGAAGCAGTGCCCTGGTGCTGGAGGCGGAGAAAAAGTCCTTTCCTGCGACTGAAACGATCACAGATATATCTGCAAATGTTACAAACTGCGAGAGCTTCTCCCTCAATAGCGATATTATCAGTGTATCCCAGGATGGCACAAGGATGGTCATAGAGAACCTGACCGAAACCGATTATAGAATGGTTCTTGTCAGATACAAGAATTACACCGCTGGTAATGTGTACCTGGGAGGCATAACATACAGTGCTACCTTTGATACTGTGGCAGCTCTTGAGTCATATGATCAGGAACAGGGTCATTTCAGCGAGGGGAACAGCGTGATCCTCAAGGTTGAGATAGTAGAGTAATAATTAACTGATCCGTATTTTTGCAAAAATAAACTTCTATATTTCATATCATCCCGGGGATAATATCCTTGGGTGATATATATGAAGAGAGACAGAAAAGCTCATAAGGTTTCCCCCGGGGAACTTATGATGCTTTCTGAGAATGCCAGATCTATGAATCTGCTGTCATATATCTTCCCGGGAGGTCAGCAGATACTTCTGGAAAAACTTGCAGATAATACTGCAGAATCCGGGAGAAAACAGGCGGAGGAAATTACCCAATAGCGCCTCGGTTTTAGTCTGATAATCTGATATGAAGGTCCGCACTCGTTTTATGATAATGGGTGCGGATTGTTTTTTATGTGAAGTTTTTACGTCAGAGACATACGGGAAATCCCGTTTCTTGCATAATCTTGTGGCGAAAACTTCAAAAAAGAAGATATTAATTCGTAATAAGAAAAATAACTTGCAATTTGCAGACTTATATGGTATAATCTATAGAAATATGCGAAACTGTTGCCAATGGATTTCGGTCTGATTTATCCCTGACATATCCTTTGTTTGTCAGGCATAAAATTATACAATAAGTTAATAGTTTGTTTATTGAAGTTTCGTAGTTGACACACTACAATTATTACTGTAGTAACATTGTAGTTAATTATATTTGGAAAGGCAGTGATCAATATGACACGAAAACACAACTCCTACTCCCAGAATTCCCCCGTTGTGGAGAATTTATGTGCCAAGTGCGTCGAGAACTCACGCATCGACGCTGACCTTTATGCAAAATATGACGTCAAGAGAGGTCTTCGTGACCTGAATGGTAAGGGTGTTCTCACAGGACTCACAGAAGTTTCTGAAATTCGCCAGAACAAAATAGTCAACGGTGAGACGGTCCCCACAGATGGAAAGCTTTATTACCGCGGTATCAATATCAACGACCTGATCTCCGGTTTTGCGGGAGATGGCAGATTTGGCTTTGAGGAGACAATCTACCTGCTGCTTTTCGGGGAGCTTCCCACAGAGGAGGAGCTTTCTCAATTCCAGAAGTTACTGGCATCATATCGTACACTTCCCAAGAACTTCGTACGTGACGTTGTTATGAAGGCTCCCTCGGGAGATATGATGAATACTCTGGCACGAAGCGTCCTGACACTTTACTGCTATGACAGCAACGCTGACGACATTTCCTATACAAATGTTCTGCGTCAGTGTCTGCAGCTTATTTCTGTATTCCCTCTGCTGTCTGTTTACGGCTATAATGCATACAATCATTACCAGAAGGGCAAGAGCCTCTACATTCACAATCCCGACAAGAAGCTCTCCACTGCAGAGAATATCCTGAGACTTCTTCGTCCTGATCGCAAGTACACAGAACTGGAAGCACAGGTTCTGGATGTAGCTTTGGTGCTTCATGCAGAGCATGGCGGCGGTAACAACTCTACCTTTACAACCCGCGTTGTCACCTCTTCAGGCACAGATACTTACTCTGCGGTTGCAGCCGCCCTGTCATCGCTGAAGGGACCCAAGCACGGCGGAGCAAATGCTAAGGTTGTGGGTATGTTCTCAGAACTTAAGAAAACCGTAAAGGACTGGACAGACGAGGACGAGATTTCGGAGTATCTTCGTCGTCTCGTTCTGAAGGATGCATACGACAAAGCAGGTCTCATCTATGGAATGGGCCATGCTGTTTACTCGATATCTGATCCCAGAGCAAAGGTTCTCAAAGGCTACGTTGAAAAACTATCTAACGAAAAGGGTATGCACAAAGAATTTGAGCTTTATGCCCGAGTTGAGAGACTGGCACCTGCTGTTATTGCGCAGGAGAAGAAGATCTACAAGGGCGTATCTGCCAACGTAGACTTCTACAGCGGATTTATGTACAACATGCTTGGCCTGCCCAAGGAGCTGTACACACCTCTCTTTGCCATTGCTCGAATTGCAGGTTGGTCTGCTCATCGCATGGAGGAGCTTATCAATGCAGGCAAGATTATCCGTCCTGCATATATGAGTGTTGCTCAGGAGCGTGACTACAAAGCACTTGCAGATAGATAACAGGATATTGGTTTTTTATGAAGATAAAAGGTCTTATTTTTGATATGGACGGACTTCTGATTGACACAGAGCGTCTGTCTTATGAAGTGCTCAGACAGGGTTGTGCCCAAAGAGGCTTTGACTTCACAATGGATAAGTTTCTGGGGATACGCAGCCTGTCTATTGCAAAATGTGAGGAGAAGTTCAAGTCATATTTTGGAGATGACTTTGACTTTGAGGGACTGTTTCGGGATAGGGAACGCCTTATGACTGAGCATATGCAACAAAAGGGTGTGCCCATGAAAAAGGGTGCGGACAATATCCTCAGGTATGCCAGGGAAGCAGGGCTGTCTATAGCACTTGCAACCAGTACTCCTCTGGATATGGCACAGGCTCAGCTTACTTCTATAGGTCTGTGGGAGTATTTTGACAAGGTACAGAGCGGTGCATTCATTGAGCATGGGAAACCTGCTCCCGATGTGTATCTTGCCGCATCAGACCTGCTGGGACTTGACCCTTCGGAGTGTATGGCTTTTGAGGATTCTCCCAACGGAGTGCGCTCTGCGTCATCTGCAGGTTGCGTGACCATTATGGTGCCTGATTTGTCAGGTCCCGATGAGGAGCTTCAGAAGCTGATTTTTGCTTCTGTCAGCGATCTTGACGAGGCAATCGAAATTATAAAAAATAACAAGGAATAATAAACGTATCATCTATTTGCGGAGGCAAACATGAACGATATTATTCTCGCAATCAATGGCTATCTTTGGGGACTTCCAATGATAGCCTTTTTGTTTTGTACACATTTGTTTATGACTGTCAGAACGGGATTTGTCCAGAGGAAAACCCTCACAGCCCTGAGGCTTTCTGTTATCCCTGTCGCAGACAGCAAAAAAGGTGTCAGTCCATTTCAGGCATTGTCCGCATCCTTGGCATCAACTCTGGGCACAGGTAACATAATCGGAGTAGGTACTGCTGTAGCCATGGGAGGGGCAGGAGCAGTTTTCTGGTGTTGGATAACAGGGATCCTCGGAATGGCTACTCAGTATGCCGAGTGTATGCTGGCGGTGAAATTCCGTCAGACAAAACCTGATGGCAGCCACCATGGAGGAACAATGTATGTTCTCAGGGATGGAGTGGGAAGCAAAAAGACTGCTGTGGTATATGCTTTCCTTGCAGCTGTGTGCGGATTGCTGACAGGAGCGGCTATTCAGTCGAACGCTGTGGCTAACGTGGTAGTTGAATCGCTGGGGCATAGAGACAGAATGCTTAGTATTTTCGGAACGAATATATCTGTGATAAAGGTTTCTGTAGGAGTGTTGACCGCGGTGATCACCTCCCTCGTGATATTTGGTGGAGCAAAGGTAATAGCGCGGGTATGCAGCAGGGTAGTGCCCTTTATGGCTGTCATCTATATGCTGGGATGTGGGACAATATTGTTTATCAATCGTGCTGTTCTTTTGCAGACATTATCGCTGATTATCAGAGAGGCCTTCTCTCTGTCTGCATTAGGAGGAGGAATGAGCGGTTCCGTTATGATGATAGCCTGTCGCTTCGGGATAGCAAGAGGACTGCTGTCAAACGAGGCGGGTCTTGGCACCTCCTCTGTCATCAGCGCAGGTGCCGTCACCCCGAATCCCGTCAGACAGGGACTGGTAGCCATGACAGCCACCTTCTGGGATACAGTTGTCATGTGCCTTGTGACAGGGGTGGTTATTGTCAGCACAATTCTCTCCCTGCCGGCGGTACAACTTGATGGAGTTGACGGGTCCGGTCTATGCTATCTTGCGTTTTCTCGCATACCCATCATAGGGGAAGAGTTGCTTGTTTTTGGAATGATAACCTTTGCGGTTTCAACGGTGCTGGGATGGTCATGGATAGGGTTAGAGTGTGCAGAGTTTGTGTTTGGACAAAGGGTGCGCAGGGCATATTTGATTTTGTGGGTAGCTATGATTCTTATTGCTCCTGTGGTGGAGCTTGATGTAGTCTGGAATGTGGCTGACCTGTGTAATGCTTTGTTGGCTGTGCCCAATGTGTATGCACTGGTGATGCTGAACGGCCAGGTTCATTCAGAGACCGCCGTCTATATAAATAACCCTGAGCTGAAGGCATAAAAAAACTCCCGACACCATAGTAGTGTCGGGAGTCTGCATTTCACAAATTATGCAAAGTAAACGTCCATATCCTTCTCTTCGCCGTCTGCTACGAAGTATGCCTTGCTCTCCTCGGGCTTAACATAGATTGTGTAGCTCTTTGCATCCTTGCCGTTTACCTTCTTTACATTCTCGATGATCTCATCAACAGCAACCTGTACGCCTGCGTACTCGATGAACAGCTCAACCTTAGCAGCTGTCTTCTTGGTTGTTGTCTTCTTAGTTGTTGTTGTCTTCTTAGCTGTTGTTGTCTTAGCAGCTGTCTTTGTCTCAGCCTTCTTAGCTGTTGTCTTAGCTGCTGTTGTCTTGGTCTCAGCCTTTGCAGCTGTCTTTGTCTCGGTCTTTGCTGTTGCCTTAGTCTCAGCCTTTGCTGTAGTCTTAGCAGTTGTCTTCTTCTCTGTTGCCATAGTAATATACCTCTTTCAAGAAATTTATAATCGGGGATAAGTGCAGGCCCTTTGCCTACAGCTATATTATATCTTTATGGCGATTTATTGTCAAAGGTGTTCGTGCAATTTCGGCTAATACGATAAAAAAGGTCAATTCAAAATTCGATAATATAGTAATAGATGACATAAAAACAGGTCTTTTTTTAGCTATATTTTCAGATTGTTTGGTGTTAGTGAACATATAGCGTGACAATATATTGTGTATTTCTACGAAATTTCGGACTCGTAAAATATGAGAGAAAGATGTGTTGGAATTATCGGACAGGGTGTGATATACTTAACTATATATATCCAAGGACGGTGATTCATAGTGGCAAAGAGTTCGCGCCAGAAGCAGAAGATCCTGCATATACTGAAGATGCTGTTGGAGCAGACCGACGAAAACCATGGTCTGACGGTTCCTCAGATTATCTCTAAGTTACAGGACCTGGGTATATCTGCAGAGCGCAAGAGTGTCTTTGACGATCTGGAGATGCTTGAGAGGTTCGGAGAGAATTTCGGCTATGATATCTGCAGAACAAAAACAAACGTTGTCACATTCTATGTTACCAGCCGTCAGTTTGAGCTGCCTGAGCTGAAGCTTCTGGTGGATTCTGTCCAGAGCTCCAAGTTCATCACAGCAAAAAAGTCAAACGAGCTTATCCGCAAGGTGGAGTCTCTGGCCTCAAAGTACGAGGCACAGCAGCTCCAGCGACAGGTATATGTGACTAATCGTGTCAAGAATCCCAACGAGACCATTTACTACTCAGTTGACAGTATTCACGAGGCTATCTCTCAGGACAGAAAAATAAACTTCCTGTATATGGAGTGGGCACTTGGCGGTCCGGGTGAGAAAATCTGCAAGAGACCCCGCAAGGGTGGGGAGAGATATTGTGTGTCCCCATGGGCACTTACCTGGGATGATGAGAACTACTATCTTGTTGCCTACGACTCCGACGCAGGGGATATCCGCCATTACAGAGTTGACAAGATGGAGAAGGTAGAATTATCCGACCAGTGTCGTGACGGAAAGGAAATCTTCGGCGAGTTTGATATGGCACTGTACTCCAAGAGCGTCTTCGGAATGTTCGGCGGAGAAGCTACAGATATTACCCTGAGATTCCACAACAGTATGATAGGCGTTGTGGCAGACCGCTTCGGCAAGAGTGTACATATTGACCGTGACGGGGATGAGCATTTCCTGCTGAGTGTCAGCGTGGCGCTGAGTCCCCAGTTCTACGGATGGTTGTTCGGACTATCCGACAAGGTGCAGATAGTCTCTCCGCAATGGGCAGCAGACAAGTTCCGTCATGAGCTGGAGCGCGTGGGTGGACTTTACGAATAAGACTTTTTATAGTATAATCATTGTACTGTTTAATGGACACTTCTCTTTGTACAATAGAGTACAAGGAGGAGATATTATGCTTAACTTTTGTATTTTTGTATTTGTTTTTTACGCTCTTTTTGCTATCGTGAAGATGCTTTTCTGTGACTATTCAATGTCAGGCGGCAGCAGAAGACGTGAGAGGAGAAGACCCCTTGATGAGAAGAATAGTGTTGGCGTCGGCCTCTCCCAGACGACGGGAACTGATAAGGCTTATTTCTGATGATGTGATCTGTGTCACCTCAGGCGAGGAGGAAATACTGCCAAAAGATCTGGACAGTGCTTTTGTACCTGAGTTTCTTGCAAAGCTGAAGGCATGCAGCGTTGCTCCGGACTATCCGGAGGATATTGTCATCGGAAGCGACACAGTTGTGTTGCTGGACGGAGAGATACTGTCAAAACCCGTGGATGAGCAGGATGCTTTTGATAAGCTTCGCTCCCTCAGTGGAAGGACCCATCAGGTTATTACAGGTTGCTGTATTGTAGCGGACGATGCTGTGGTTACCTTCAGCGAGACTACACAGGTGGAGTTCTTTGAACTGAGCGACAGGGAGATACTGGACTATATTGCCACAGGCGAACCTATGGACAAGGCAGGTGCCTATGGAATACAGGGCAGAGGCTCGCTGTTTGTCAAGGGAATCACAGGCGACTACTTTAACGTAGTGGGATTGCCTGTTGCAGTCCTTGCGCGAAGATTAAAGGAACTTTGGGGAGACAGGGTATGAGACATGTATTTATTATTAACCCCGCCGCAGGTAAGGTGAATCGGACCGAGGAGCTGACCCGTCAGGTTCAGGCATTATCTGATGAATATCGGGTGGATATTATCATCACCGAGGGTGTAGGAGATGCGGTGAACAAAGCCAGAGCTGTGGTGGAAGATGGCACCCCTGCACGCATATATGTGTGTGGCGGCGACGGAACCGCCAACGAGGTGCTGACAGGCATCGCAGGATATGACAACTGCGCTCTTGGTATTATCCCCATTGGATCGGGCAATGATTTTGTCAGGGCAATTGACGGCTACAAACGGGAGGATTTCCTGGATGTCAGACGTATGCTTGCAGGCAAGGAGCGCAGTATCGATCTGCTGGAGTGCAACGGCAGGTATTCCATGAATATTCTCTCCATAGGATTTGATGCTGAAGTTGCAAAGAATATGGAGAGGTTCAAGCGTTGGCCTCTTGTCAGCGGAAGCCTGGCATATAAAATTTCAATTCTGTACTGCCTTTTCTCTGAGAGGCGTCATCCCGTCAGAATTCAGATTGACGGAGAAGATTTTGAGAAGGCTACATATGAGAATACAACCATGCTTGCGGTTGCAGGCAACGGCAAGTTCTATGGAGGCGGAATCAAGGCTGCGCCCTATGCTGACCTGTCAGACGGTTTCATAGATTTCATTCATGTGAGTACGGTTTCTGTGCCCAGGGTCTTGTCTTTGCTTATGAAGTATACCAAGGGTACTCATTTGGAGGGGAATAAGTATCCCTTCCTGACCTACAAGCGATGCAAGAAGCTGAAGTATTTTGCAGAGGAGCCTATTATTGTGAATCTGGATGGAGAGATGTATCCGGTGAAGGATCCGGAGATTAACCTCCTTCCCAATGCTCTCAGGATTATTGAGCCTGCATAAGCTCATCAGATGTATATTCAAAAGAAAGGGTAGTTATTATGAAAAAGTCAGCAAGATTATTGTCCCTTGTACTTATTATGGCGGTTGTTGTCTCTATGGGAGGATGTGTCTTCTTTGGTGGAAAGATCAGCATTCATAACCGTGCCACCATCGACTTTGCAGAAGGAAAGCTCATCTTAGGCAGTGGCTACGGATTCTATCAGGACAAGGATGAGAACTTAGAGCCGGTGTTATATGAGAATGAAGAAGGCGACGAGAAGCTTATGAATTTCTACCGTGACAGATTTGTTATGGCAGGAGACACCGTATACGCCCAGGCACCTGGGCAGTTGTCGGAGCTTTGGATGTACTCAGAGTTTGACGATGGTGTAATGGAGCACGAGACAATTATTGATGAGGATACATTTCTGGAGGAACAGACGAAGATCAACTGGTTTGATAACTGGACTTTGATTGACGATAAGATTTACTTTTCCTGTGTCGTTCAGCTGGATATGAAGGAATACCATAGAGAAAGAGATTACAAGATAGGATATATGTCCATCGAGGATGAGGAGATTGAGCTCTTTGACGATATCTGTGCATCCGATATGGTAATTGATGGAGATTGGATATACTACTACGACTGCGACTATGAGGTAGATTCTGACGGTACAACCAATATCGACTCAGACTCCTTTGAGGGCGAAATCTGCAGAATGAAGCTGGACGGCAGCGACAGCGAGTCCCTCATGGATGGTTTTGATTTTGACAGCGAGGATAACGACTATTATTACGGAACAGGTGTAGGCGAGATGCAGGTGGTAGGAAATTACCTGTATTTCATCGATGGTTCCGATGAGGGCGAGAGCCGTGTCTGCCGACTGAATCTGAAGAATGGCGACTCTGACTATGTAACCGAGAACGGGGCCTATTCCTACGCAATCTCTGAGGATGGCAAGACTCTCTATTATTCCGAAGGCAGATATAATATGATTGAGAATGGCACCAGAGATGTGTACGAAACAGATCTGAAGTCAGGGGACGAGGACAAGCTCTTTGAGACAAGCACAAAACACGTCTTTGCCAATGGATATCTGGTTGTTGAGGATGGTTGCCTTTACTTTATTTCAATTAATGTCTCATATCCAACCGAAAATGCTTCTGTTCCCGCTCTGATAAGATACGATCTGGAGACCGAAGAAACAGAGGTTTTGGACCTTTCCGTAGAGAATGAGTACGAGATTACCACAGCAGTGGGTCCCGGCGGAACAGTGATGGAGAATAAGGAACTCATATCCACCGAGTACTTTGTAGAGTGGATTGAGTACGAAGACTAAGTTTTTCTGCACATAAAGAGCAAAAAATCCCACTGTTTATGGTAAAAAATTCAGATTGTTGTTGACTTCTTGATACTCTGTTTGATATAATCAATTTGGATTTGTATGTTTTTTTACAAAAATCATTTATACAGGAGATGTAATTATGAAAAAGTACACTCGTATTTCTGCCCTTGTGATGGCAGTCCTTATGATTATGAGCGTCTTTGCAGTTTCTGTAGGAGCAGAGAACTTCTACGAGATGGGCGACGCTAACTGTGACGGTGTGGTCAATGTCCGCGACGCCTCTGCTATCCAGAAGCATGCTGCTGAGCTGGCTGTTGTTGGTGACAGCTATGTTGCTGACGTAAACTACGATGACAGCGTTAACGTCCGCGATGCTTCTGCTATCCAGAAGTTCGTTGCAGGTATCGGCGATACCATCGAGGATGCTGCAGGTGTTGATATGTCAAACATCGTGTTCCCCTCTGAGCCTGCAAAGGGCACCGAGAACGTAGCTTCTGACTTCCTCTACAGAGTAAACGCAGAGAATGAGATTGAGATTATGGCTTACGTTGGCAGCTCCAAGAACGTTACCGTTCCTGCTACCATCGATGGCAAGACCGTTACTACAATCAAGAAGTGTGCTTTCAGCCCTGTTCTTGATATCACAAACCTGACTGACAAGACTGTTCCCTATGTTAACAGCATCTGGGTTCCTGATACTGTTGATACTATCGCAGATGGTGCTTTTGCATATCAGACAGAGATGACAGACCTCCGTCTGCCCGCAACACTCAAGACCATCCCTGATACAATGGCTCTGGAGTGCTACAGCCTGAAGAATCTGGTTATCCCCTCAACTGTTGAGTATATCGGCTTTGCTGCTTTCTCTGATTGCCGCCGTATGACAGCATACAACCTGCCTCAGGGTGTTAAGGCAATCAGCGCACAGGCATTCTGCCGCAACGACAGACTCGTTTCCATTAACCTTGATGGCGTAGAGATCATCGCTGACTGGGCATTCTTTGAGTGCAACAATCTGGCTCCTGTTATGAATCTGACAAGCATCAAGACTCTCTGTCCCTCTGCTTTCCAGGCATGCAGAAGCCTCACAACACTCACCATCGGTGATGGCTGCAAGTCTATTCCCAACAGCTGCTTCAAGAACTGCTACAAGCTGAACACTGTTGATCTGCCTCAGGGTCTCACATCTATCGGCAACCTGGCATTCGCAGCTTGCTATCGCATCGAGTCCATCGATGTTCCTGCTTCCTGCACAGTAGCTTCAAATGCATTTGCAGGCAAGCAATAACCCAATAATAATACTGACAAACCCCGAGTTCACAAACGGACTCGGGGTTCTTTTATTTATTGATTTTGGACAGCATGCATCCTGCCCTCGTGGTCGGTTGTGTATTCCCCTTCAATGAGTATTTCGGATATTGGAACGAATTCATAACCCTCGGCACGGACTGCATCGATAATTTGTGGGAGAGCCTCGGGAGTATTCTTGGCTGCGTTATGCATCAGGATAATGCTGCCTGACGTGAGGTTTGATGTGATTCGCTGAATCATCTGAGCAGGGGAGGGATCCTTCCAGTCAAGGGAGTCACCATTTGATACAAAAGTAAAGATGTCTGATTTAATAATTTACTTTATAGGATAGGTGTAGTATAATCTAACCGATAAACTTGAATTTAGCGAGGTGCTAATTTATGAATAAAGAATGGGCAGAAATGAATAAGACCTTACAGTTACAAATTAAGAGAAAAGACACTTTTGCAAAGGGTATAGATACATTATTAGAACTTCGCAGAAGCCTAATGGA
>JAFTHZ010000007.1 GCA_017457155.1 Ruminococcus sp. | reverse complement strand
TTTACCACCATACTCAAGTGAAGGTAATATCAGCCCCAAAATTGAAGCTGAAAGCATAACTCCCGCAGCAAAAGACAGAACAATATCAGAAAACTTATGTGATATGTTTTTGAAACAGAACCCCAGCAAAGAACCAAACACTGTAGCGGTACCGACACCGATTGCGGCAAAAAATACAACTCTCATATACTCCTCCTCTTGAGTAGTTTACAACAAATCGCATTTAAAATACCTGTGTACTATAAGCAGTTTACAGTCGATATGAAATTTTATCGGGGAAGCGAGAACGCATACTATATCAGGCAGATGCACTTAGTGCCTTCCTCTTCGCCCTGCGCGAACTTGATATATTAAACCTCAAATTCACCCCGACCCTATGGCACACAACAGTAGATAAAGTCACCGTAAATGCAGACGGAAGTGTTGTGTTCTGCTTTAAGAATGGTAGTGAGGTGGAGGTATGAAAATAAAAAAGGCTTAAAGTTTTTTACTAACTTTAAGCCTTTTGTTTATTCAAAATTAGACTCTAACCACTCGTTAATTTCTTTAAAAGTCTTTCTATTTTCAGGTGTTAAATCGTTTTTCTTTAACCTTTCGACAATCGCAGAATTAAGTCTATTACAATAATGAACTTTTTTTACAATTCTTTGTACGGTACTAAGATGCAACCATGAATACCCTGATGCTTGCTCAACTAAAAAGTCATATGCATAATCATATAACTCAAGATCCGAATAAATGCTAACCATTATATAACTTACATCTTGCTTTACCTCTCGCTCAGTTTTATTGAGATCTTTTCCAGTAGAAATCATATCAATTAGATGTTTTTCCCAAAACTCTTTCCCCATTGCAATTGTATGCTTAGCATTACAAAATCCACTGCTCAACACATCATAATAAAAGTCGTATCGCGAACTGTTAAGTGAATTTTCCATGGTGTTTAATAGTTCTTCTTTTTTCTTTAACACCATTTCTTTTGCACTGAGTTCTTTGTGACTTTCTTCGAGTTTTTTTATTATATCAGCTAACTCATCTACTTTTTTCTCTATTGTTTTAACAATGGAGTTCGCATTTTTATTGTCGGTAAAGCAGGGTGCTATATCTTCGTCATCAGGGATAACATCTGTAACACAAGGGGCAATTTCTTCGTCGAGAATCAAATAGTGGTGTTTTGCAATGTATCCCACCAGTGTATTATTACCTTTATTTATTTCTGCACGGGTCCAATGTTTTTTCTCATTAATGTCACTTATATTAGAATATGTAGAGGGACTAATAAAAATTGTTCCTCGATCTACAGCACCTGATTGTTTACAGGCTAGGTTGGTACTGTTTCCAATCCAAGCAACACCGAATTCGTTTTCAGCTTCTTTGTCTTGTTCTTTTCCTTTCATCCCAACCTTTGAAAGGGATATTTCACCGGTATGGATACCGACACCATAAGATATGCGATAATTAAATTGAGAATCTAAAACTGGGTTTAGATATTTATCAATTGCAGTAACAATATATTTTGCAGCATACACAGCGTTGTCTTCAGCACTACCTGCATCATTATCTACAAACACAGCAAGTACACCATCACCCATAAAATCTCTTACGAAGCCACCGGAATATCTAATTGCCTGAACAATGGTTCTAATATAGCTTCGGTATATTTTTACTAGCTGAGCAGGTGAAAATTCGTCAGGTAGTCGCGTTGAATTCCTAATATCAACAAAAAGAACAGAAACCTTACCACAAAAGACTGTGTTCGAATCATGCAAATCGGATATAGTAGGCAATTTACCGGATACATCCATTTTTAATACTTCTTGAGATGTGATCTTGTTAATTGCTGTTGCTAATAAGTCTATTTCACATTTTGGAATGTTGTTTTTCAATTATTCTCACCTCACCTATGATAAAATATAGGCATCCTCTCCTTGAACAGGAGCAAATGAAATTTTTCCACCTTTACTTTTAGGCCATTCTTCTCGTACTTTTCTAGATACTTTAACCTGATTGTTCACTTTATTAGAATATTTTGAAGCAACATTGATACAATCACCAAAGGCCTTAACATCATAGGCACTAGGAATCCCGATTTTTGTTACAATAACACTATCGAATGTAACGCCGATACCAATATTGATATTGGCACCAAGATTTTCTTTTTGTATTATTTCATTGATAACTTGTTCACGAATAATCAACATATCTCGACCGCAAAGTCCGGCATTCTGTATTGCTATCGTTTTGACCATATTTTCTTTTTCTCGAGCTTCACGTCCGCCCCAAAAAACCATTAATCCGTCGCCCATAATGTCGATCACTTTTCCGTGATAATGCTTAACTACTTCAAGTAATGCCGTAAGATAAATATGCATAGTTAAAAATGTTTTTTCTGCACCTATAGCTTGAGCCCTTGCTGTGGAATCTCTCATATCTACAAATAAAACAGCAAAATTTCCTTTATCATAAGAACCAAATTCTAATTTATCTGCCTCGAAATCTGGAATAACATCTGAAATAGCAGATACAGCACTATGCTCAAACATTCTGCGTTGTTCTTCAACGTTCTTCTTAGCTATTAAATAATGCTCCCATGTGGTTTTGTATATTTTCTTTACATCTATTCCCATAATAACCTCACAGTAAATTCACAACAAGCAAACCTGCAGCAACGGCCATTGAGATTAATAACAATGAAAATGAATGTATTGTCCATTTCATTGTTTTCATTTTTTGTCGATTAATATCGTTTAATTTGTATAACTCTGCAGTCATATTTTCTATAATATCCTTATCATCCATTTTCTGAATATCTTTTGAAAACTCTTCAAAGGAATACTCTTTTGTTGTTTTTGTGAGAAACCACTTAGATTTATAGTTGATGACACAAGAATGCCCTTTTATTGTGAGAATTCCAAAAACAAAAACAGATATTATTCCCACAACCATGACTAATGTAGATATGGCAAATAAAACACCGATCCAAGAGCAAGGCTTTATATCTGCAATCATTTTCAAAATAGGCTCATAACAGGTTACAATACCAACTAGAATAGCAACAACAGCTGCCATAACTATTGAAACTTTTGTGTCTGCCAATTGTATATATGCAGAAATATCCGTTATTGCATTAGAAAGAAAATTTTGTTTGAGGTCATTGTTGTTTGTATTTTCTTTTTTATCAGCCATTGTAGATTCCTCCATCATTTTTTAACTAAATTATACCATATAAACATATATCATACAATATCATTTATTGGGATGACTGTTCATAATTGTCGTTTAACGATACTACTATAATTTAACGATAGGTTTATTGATTTTACCGGCAAGAGCATAAAAGAGCATAAAAAATCACAACAAAAAAGCGTTGCAACTAAGGGAGAGTATCAACTTACTCCTTCAAACTGCAACTCTTGTTTTTTATTTTGGCTTATTTACTTGGGTTCTCATAATAATTTAACGATAAAACGACGAAACCGCTATTGACACTGCCCGTATCAATAGAGGAATCTGATTTGGTTGCTTCGGTGCGATTTGAACCAACGAATTCTGCTGAGAGAATCAATATTTATCTTATACTCGGCAACTGTTGACAACTCGCCCCTCTTGCGGTGCCCGAAAAATTCTTCGGGTGCAGTCGCACTTATCCTCGATTTTTTCGACCGCTGCGCCAAAATGCCCTCCCTGTATCTGCCACAGGCAG
Source organism: Ruminococcus sp. (assembly GCA_017457155.1). Classification (GTDB taxonomy): domain Bacteria; phylum Bacillota; class Clostridia; order Oscillospirales; family Acutalibacteraceae; genus Ruminococcoides. The sequence goes on along the minus strand of JAFTHZ010000007.1, from coordinate 91,991 downwards.
CGGTCGGGCATTTTCCCCAACGAGCCACGCTCGTCGGACTCACAACCTCGGATGAAACCCCATAACAAAAAAGAAAAGACACCCTGTTGGGTGTCTTCTCATTTTTTGGTTGCGGAGGAAGGATTTGAACCAACGACCTTCGGGTTATGAGCCCGACGAGCTAACCAACTGCTCCACTCCGCGATATATAGTGCGTCCTCTCCTGAGGACGAAAGTTATTCTATCATATATTTTTTGCTTTGTCAATAGCAATAAACGGATTTTGCGCAAAAAACCTTTCGACATATTTCGCACTCCGATACAGGGACGTTTTGACCTCTTATGCAACTGATTGTTCCTGTACTTTGTATGGGCATTTCTGTTGATTTTTTCTGCACTTCGTGATAGAATATTAATTTAGAAAATTATAACTTTTCACGGGAGTGATTTTTTATGTGCGATAAGAAAAAATACTACATCACCACGGCCATCGCCTACACCTCACGCAAGCCCCACATCGGCAACAGCTATGAGATCGTTCTCACCGATGCTATCGCTCGCTACAAGCGTATGCTGGGATATGATGTATTCTTCCAGACAGGCACCGACGAGCATGGTCAGAAGATAGAGAAGTACGCTGAGTCCGAGGGTTGCTCACCCAAGGAGTATGTAGACAAGGTATGCGGCGAGATCCGCGAAATCTGCGACGCGCTCAACACCTCATACGACAAGTTCATCCGTACAACAGACGCTGACCATGAGGCAGTTGTGCAGAAGATCTTCAAGAAGCTCTATGATCAGGGCGACATCTACAAGAGCACCTACGAGGGAATGTACTGTACTCCCTGCGAGAGTTTCTGGACAGAGAGTCAGCTTGTAGACGGCAAGTGTCCCGACTGCGGAACCCCTGTACACAAGACCATGGAAGAGACATACTTCCTCCGTCTGTCAAGATACCAGAAGCAGCTTGAGGACTACATCGAGCAGAACCCCGACTTCATCTACCCCGAGAGCCGCAAGAAAGAAATGCTCAACAACTTCATCAAGCCCGGTCTGCAGGACCTGTGCGTATCCCGCTCCAGCTTCAAGTGGGGCGTACCTGTGAGCTTTGATGACAAGCACGTTATCTACGTCTGGATTGACGCTCTCTCAAACTACATCACAGGTCTGGGATATGACCCCGACGGCAATCACGACGAGAAGTACACTAAGTACTGGCCTGCTGATGCTCACATCATCGGCAAGGACATCGTCCGCTTCCATACAATCTACTGGCCCATCATCCTCATGGCTCTGGGCGAGCCTCTTCCTCGTCAGGTTTATGGCCATCCCTGGCTTCTCTTTGGCGAGGACAAGATGAGCAAGAGCAAGGGCAACGTAATCTATGCTGATGACCTTATCAAGCTCTTTGGTGTAGACGCTGTCAGATACTACCTCCTGTCCGAGATGCCCTTCGCAAACGACGGCTCCATCACCTACGAGGCTATGATCGAAAGATTCAACAGCGACCTTGCAAATACCCTGGGCAATCTTGTCAACCGTACCATCGCCATGAACAACAAATACTTCGGTGGTATTGTTCAGGCTCCCACCGCTCAGGCTGAGCTCGACGAGGAGCTTAAGCAGTTCTGCTATGACACAATCAAGAAGGTTGACGACAGCATCAACGCATTCCACATGAGCGACTGTCTTGAGTCAATTATGAACCTGGCAAAGCGCTGCAACAAATACATCGATGAAACTACCCCCTGGGCACTTGCAAAGAACGAGGAGGACAAAGAGAGACTCGGCACAGTACTCTACAATCTGCTGGAATCCATCCGCTACATCGCCGTACTCCTTCAGCCCTTTATGCCCGACACCTCCAAGGCTATCTTCGCACAGATGAACTGTCAGGAGAACTCCTACGAAAGCCTTGAGTGCTTTGGAAAGCTGGAGGCAGGCACCACCCTCTCAGAGCCCACTCCCCTCTTTGTCAGAATCGACGCAGAGAAGATGTACAAGGAGATTGAGGCTGCAAGAGAAGAAGCTCAGAAAACCTCCAAGTCTATGGAGGATGTAGAGAAGGAAGAGAACCTGAAGAAAGAGCTGGAAGGTATAGCCAAAATCGGCATCGAGGACTTCGCAAAGGTTGACCTGAGAGTTGCCGAAATCGTTGACTGCGAGCCTGTCAAAAAGGCAAAGAAGCTCCTGAAGCTCACCCTCAATGACGGTGTCAGAAACCGCACCGTTGCATCAGGTATCGCCCTCTACTACAAACCCGAGGAGCTCAAAGGCAAAAAGGTAATTCTCGTACAGAATCTGAAGCCCGCCACACTCTGCTCTGTTGAGAGTGAGGGTATGATTCTGGCTGCTGACTCAGGCGATTCCGTCAAGGTTATTTTTGTTGACGGAATGGAAAACGGCGCAAAGGTCAGATAACAGAGAGTATGAGCGAATTCAACAATATCTTTGATGCTCACGCACATTATGATGACGATAAATTCTCTGAAGATAGAGAGGACGTTATCAAGGCCATAGAAGAAAACGGAGTCTGCAAAGTTGTAAACGCTTCCGTTGATATTGACACCTCAAAGACAGTTCTACGGTTTACAGATAAGTACCCTATCTTCTATGGCGCTGTGGGTATCCATCCCGAGAACATTGATAACCTCCCCGAGAATTACCTCGAAATCCTCGCAAACCTTTACTCAGAGAATAAGAAGATAGTAGCAATAGGTGAAGTTGGTCTGGACTACTACTGGGATATTCCCAGGGAGCCCCAGCACAAAATATTTGGTGAGCAGCTTGCACTTGTTAATGACCTCGACGCTCCTGTGGTTATTCACGACAGAGAAGCTCACAGGGACACCCTGGATTTCCTCAGAAAATACAGACCCAAAAAGGCTCTGTTGCACTGCTACTCAGGCTCTGCGGAGTTTCTCAAGGAGATTCTGCCCCTGGGATGCTTCATCAGTCTGGGAGGCACCGTCACCTTCAAGAACGCACGCCACTCGGTAGATGTCGCCCAGCAGGTACCCCTTGACAGGCTCCTGCTTGAGACAGACGCTCCCTACCTTTCTCCTGTTCCATTCAGAGGAAAGCGCAATCAGAGCGACTACATCATCTACGCTGCAAAGAAAATCGCAGAGCTTAGGGGAGTAACTGCCCAGGAGATACTTGATATCACCTGCGAGAATGCTCACAGATTCTACGGCATATAAAAATCAAACCGCTTAAACGTAATGTTTAAGCGGTTTTTGTTTTGATGAGTTTAGTCTGACTTGACTGTCAGAGCTCTTCTATGTACTCCACAATCTCAGAGAATTTCATACTGTTGCTGGCCTTGACCAGTACTGTATCACCAATGGTGAGCATCTCATACAGCTCAAGCTTTGCTTCTTCGATGGTCTCAAACCATTCGGCATCAATATGAGCACGAGCTTCTCTGTAGATATTCAGCGCCAGAGGTCCCACAGAGATAACAAGGTCCAGATTCTTCTCTGCTACGAATCTTCCTATCTCCCGATGGAGTTCAACCTCGTTTTTGCCCAGCTCCTTCATATCTCCCAGTATAGCCACTCGCCTGCCCTCAAAGCCTGCCAGAGTCTCCACCGAGGCCCTCATAGAGTTGGGATTTGCGTTGTAACAATCGTCGATGATTGTCAGCTTGTCGGTTCTGAGGATTCGCTGTCTGCCGCTGATTGCCTTGTACTGTGCGATACCCTGCACAATCTCCTCGTCGCTCATACCAAAGTAGTTGCCCACCGCCGCAGCCGCCAGAGCGTTGCTGACCATATGGTTACCAAGAGCATTGACTGTCGCTGACATCTGAGCTGTGCCGTGCTGAAGAACAAAGTCGGTTTTCTCTGCGTTGTCGGAAGATACAGAGTGAGCCGTAAAATCGCAGCCCTCAGAGAAACCAAAGAACAACGGAGCCTTTCCGGCCACACAATTTACCTCACGCAGCTTGTCATCGTCTCCGCACAAAACAGCGATGCCATCCTCGTTCATGTAGTCAAACATCTCTGTTTTGGCTTTTTTGACACCGTCACGGTCTATGAGATTCTCCAGATGACAGTTGCCGATATTTGTCAGCACACACACATCAGGTCTGACAATCTTTGACAGTACGGTCATCTCTCCGAAATCAGAGATTCCCATCTCAATAACCGCCACCTGATGCTCCTCTTCCAGAGCAAACAGGGTCAGGGGCACACCCAGGTCGTTGTTGAAGTTGCCCTGGGTCTTGTGGACATTGAACTTCTGTGACAGCACAGCATAGAGCATCTCTTTGGTGCTTGTTTTGCCCACAGAGCCCGTAATTCCGATAAAGGGAATATCAAAGGTCTGTCTGTATGCTGTGGCAATATCAATGAGTGCCTGCTTTGTACTCTTCACCAGAATATGAGGAGAGTTGTCCGAGGGGGTTTTCTCGCACAGAGAACAGAGTGCTCCTATCTCTATGCACTTGGGGATGAAGCTGTGTCCATCCACCCTCTCTCCCACAATGGCAGCAAAGAGAGAGTCCTTCTTCACCTTTCTGCTGTCATGAGTAATAGAGGATATCTCCTTGTCCAGGATATCCATCTGTCCGAAATATTCACCGCCACAGGCAGAAAGCGCCTGTCTGAGCGTAAAACTCTTCATATTGTACTCCTAATATTATATTAGCTTATTCGCCGATAATCTTGATGAGGGCGTGTTTTCTGCGTTTGCCGTCCAGCTCATAGTAGAAAATCTGCTCCCATGTGCCAAAGTCAAGTCTGCCCTCGGTGATGGCACAGACCACCTCTCTGCCCATGATGGTACGCTTGAGGTGAGCATCTGCGTTGTCCTCAAAGCCGTTGTGGTCATACTGGGAGTAGGGCTTCTCGGGGGCCAGCTTCTCCAGCCATCTCTCGTAGTCTCTGTGGAGTCCCGACTCGTCGTCGTTGATAAATACCGAGGCGGTGATGTTCATAGCATTCACAAGCACCAGTCCCTCTTTCACTCCGCTCTCATCAATAGCCGCCTGTACGTCACGAGTGATATTCACTAGTCCCCTTCTCTGAGGGATATTGAACCATAGCTCTTTTCTGAAACTTTTCATCTTATACCTCTCAGAACATTCTGCCGTCCCAGCCCCAGTACTCGGTCTCAGAGAACTTCACATATATACGGCCTGAGGGGATAGAGAGCTCCTCAGAAAGGATGTTGCAGATTGCCTCTGTGAGCTTCTCGTAGGAGCTCTTGGGTGCGCTGTGCAGAAGTGCAACCTCTACATAGGCTGCGTCCTCCTCTGCCTCTCCTGCAAACCAGATGCGACAATTCTCCTCAAAAGAAAGCATCAGAAAGCTTTCGGGCTTGCCGATAAGGGTAATGGCCTCTCCCAGACGAGCCTTGAGCACCTGCTCTTTATCGTGTGTAATCTCAGTTGTAACCTTTGTGCTGATATATGGCATAACAAAACCTCCGTTTATATATATGCTATTATTATACCACCCACATATATTCAATGCAAGAAAAAGAGAGCCTCCTGTTCACATATCAGGAAGCTCTGTTTTTTATATTTTTATTTTATTGATTAACCCTTGAGCTTTGCACGGATGATCTTTCCGCTGATAGTCTTGGGCAGGGATTCAACGAACTCAACGATTCTGGGGTACTTGTAGGGAGCAGTACGGGACTTGACGTAGGTCTGGATCTCTTTTTTGAGAGCCTCTGAGCCCTCAGTACCCTGAGTGAGGACAATAGTAGCCTTGACCACCTGACCGCGAATCTCGTCGGGAGCAGGAGTTACTGCACACTCCAGCACATAGGGAAGCTCCATAAGCACAGACTCAATCTCAAAGGGTCCGATGCGATAGCCTGAGGACTTGATAACATCGTCCACACGACCAACAAACCAGAAGTTGCCGTCGGTATCTCTCCAGGCGGTATCACCTGTGTGATATACTCCGTCGTGCCATACCTCAGCAGTACGCTCGTCGTCCATATAGTAACCCATGAACAGACCCGAGGGAGTGCCGTCCTTGGTGCGGACTACAATCTCTCCGATGTCACCTGCCTTGCAGGAGTTGCCATCGGGATCCATGATATCCAGGTTGTACAGGGGGCTGGGTTTACCCATAGAGCCTACCTTGATGGTAGAGCCTACAAAGTTACCTACTGTGAGGGTAGTCTCAGTCTGACCGTAGCCCTCCATCAGGCGGATTCCTGTTGCCTTGAGGAACTGATGATAAACCTCAGGGTTCAGGGCCTCACCTGCAACTGTTGCGTACTTAACAGAGCTCAGATCGTACTTTGAAAGATCCTGTCTGATAAAGAAGCGGTACATGGTGGGAGGTGCACAGAAGGTTGTGATGTTGTATTTTTTGAACAAAGGCAGAATGTCATCTGCGTCAAATCTATCGAAGTCATAGGTAAATACTGCGGTCTCGCACAGCCACTGGCCGTAGAGCTTACCCCACAGTGCCTTACCCCAGCCTGTGTCAGAGATGGTGAAGTGCATACCGTTGGGGTCAACGTTGTGCCAGTACTTGGCGGTAATAAAGTGACCCAGAGGATACTTGTGGTTGTGAGCAGCAATCTTGGGGTTGCCTGTTGTGCCTGATGTAAAGAACATCAGCAGGGGGTCGCTGCCACAGGGAGAGTTCTCTGTGCGGGCATAAACCTTGGGGAAGCTCTCAAACTCCTCCTCAAAGCTGTGCCATCCCTCACGCTTGCCATTAACCGAAACCTTGATTTTCAGCGAGGGACAATTCATTGCTGCCTTGTCGGCCTCGTCCGCTGTATCTCCGTCTGCAGTACAGATGATGGCTTTGACGTCTGCTGCATTGAAGCGGTACTCAAAGTCGTGCTCCTTGAGCAAGTTTGTGGCGGGAATTGCCACGGCGCCGATCTTGCTCAGGGCCATCATAGAGAACCAGAACTGATAGTGACGCTTGAGCACAAGCATAACCTTGTCGCCCTTGCCGATTCCAAGGGACTCAAAGTAGTTCGCGGTCTGGGCGGAGTACTCCTTCATATCTCTGTATGTGAACACTCTCTCGTTCTTGTCACGGGACAAGTGGAGCATGGCTGTCTTTGAGGGACACTTCTCTGCCAATGCGTCAACAACATCAAAGGCAAAGTTGAACTTCTCTTCATTCTTAAAGCTGATTCCGCTCAGCTCACCATTTTCGTCAGTTTCTGTCTCGATAAAGTTCTCATAAACAGGATTCTCAAGTCCTGCCAGGTCGGTGTTAGTTGTGGTTGCGGCAACGATCTTCTCCTCGTATGTACCCATACCGCTGGCATCGGGATCGATTACGATTGCATAGATCTCACAGTCCTGACCGCCGATAGCTATCTCGTCATGAGGCAGGGAGCTGTCATAGTAGATGCAGTCGCCCTCGTGGAGGATCTCGCTTCTGTCGCCGATCTGAATTTTCATGCTGCCCTTGATAACAATATCCAGCTCCTGTCCCACGTGGGTACCCAGATGCATAGGCTCGGACTGAGCCTGCTCACTGTATGGAATAACAACATGGAAGGGCTCGGCCAGCTTGTTTTTGAACATAGGAGCAAGGTTAGTATATCTGAATCCCTCGCGTCTGACAAAGGGCATACCGTCGCCTTTTCTGATAAGAGAATACTGAGTCAGAATAGGGCTGGTACCCTCCATAATATCTGTAATCTCCAGGTTGGTAGCATTTGCAAATTTGTAGATAAATGTAAAGCTGAAGTCTGACATACCTGCCTCAAGATTCAGATACTCCTCTGTGGAGACACCTGTTCTCTCAGCCATCTGGGAAGCAGTATATCCCAGGTCTTCTCTCACGGACTTAATTCGCCACGCAACCTCTTTGATTTTTTCATCGATAAAACGTTCTGCCATAGCGGTTTCCTCCTGTCATAATTTTTGCCGTCCGGTTCGGCACAGAAAAATAAAAAATCCCGTCTCAAAGAAAACTTTGAGACGGGAAAACAAGCAAAATTCTTATCCCGCGGTACCACTCAAATTGTGCACTCGCACCACTCACAGGTTCTAACAAACCCTTTGCCTTAACGCGACAACCACGGGAGCGTCTACTAAATTCCAACGAGGAATCTTTCGGACTCCGGCTCAGAAGGGATAAGTCTAAAGAAGCGTCAATGTGCGTTTTCACCCTCCGCACTCTCTGTAAGATCAGCTTTCCCGACCGTCTTCGTCACAGCTTTTCGGATGTATGTACAAAAGATTATCACTATTTTTTTACTTTGTCAAGAGTTTTTTTATCACAAAATCACATTTTTTCTTCAGATGGTTTACATTTTCATCCAACTGGGGTATAATAGCCTTGTATTATTATAATATTGGAGGAATTTTAATATGCCATTAGTTAATGCAAAAGAAATGCTCACAAAAGCAAAGGCCGGCCACTACGCTGTTGGTCAGTTCAACATCAACAACCTTGAGTGGACAAAGGCTATCCTGCTCACAGCTCAGGAGTGCAACTCCCCTGTTATTCTGGGTGTATCCGAGGGCGCAGGTAAGTATATGTGCGGCTACAAGACAATCGTTGGTATGGTTAACGGTATGCTGGAGGAGCTCGGTATTACTGTTCCCGTTGCTCTTCACCTTGACCACGGCTCATACGAAGGTGCAAAGGCTTGTATCGCAGCAGGCTTCTCCTCTGTAATGTTCGACGGCTCTCACTACGCTATCGAAGAGAACATCGCTAAGACCAAGGAGCTGGTTGCTACTTGTGAGGAGCTGGGTCTCTCCCTTGAGGCAGAGGTTGGCTCTATCGGCGGCGAGGAAGACGGTGTTGTTGGCGCAGGCGAGTGTGCTGATCCCGCAGAGTGCAAGATGATCGCTGACCTGGGTGTTACAATGCTGGCAGCAGGTATCGGCAACATCCACGGCAAGTACCCTGAGAACTGGGCAGGCCTCAGCTTTGAGACTCTGGATGCTATCCAGCAGCTCACAGGCGATATGCCCCTGGTACTCCACGGCGGCACAGGTATCCCCGAGGATATGATCAAGAAGGCTATCGACCTTGGCGTTTCCAAGATCAATGTTAATACAGAGTGCCAGCTTGCATTTGCAGCAGCTACCAGAGAGTATATTGAGGCAGGCAAGGACCTTCAGGGCAAGGGCTTCGACCCCAGAAAGCTTCTGGCTCCCGGCTTTGAGGCAATCAAGGCTACTGTTAAGGAGAAGATGGAGCTGTTCGGTTCTGTTGACAAGGCTTAATCAGAATCTCTGAGCTTTAATTTTAAACAAAAAGAAAGACCGTTGGATTTTATCCGACGGTCTTTTTATTATTCACTTGAATACATCAGGATTCATCCGCGAATAATGGAAGATGTACTGCTGGGCAACTCCCGCATACTCTCCGAAGAAGGAGGGCTCCACCCCGGGAAACAGAGTGCTCATGGCACGCTTCATCCACACATCCATAGGGAATGCCTCTGTGCGGTGCAGACCATATAGAAGTACACAGTCTGCCACTTTCTCGCCCACGCCCACAATAGTCATCAGCTGTTTCTTAGCCTCCTCAAAAGGAAGTGTGCGACACTGCTCAAGATTCACCTGACCTGTGTGCACCTTCACCGCTGCATCCAGTATGTATCGGTTGCGAAATCCCGCTCTCAGGGGTGCAAGGTCCTCTGCAGAAAGCTGTGCTAGTCTCTCGGCTGTTGGGAAGGAATACTCTCCGCTCTCAAGCTTTTCTCCGAAATTTTCACACAGTCTGTCCACAATTCCTTCAATGCGTTTTATGTTGTTGTTCTGAGATATTATGAATGATATGAGAGCCTCAAAGGGGTCCTGCCTCAGAATATGTATACCCGGGGCGAACTTTGCCGCCTGTGAAAGTATGGGATGAAGCTGAGACAGCTCCCCCCTCAACTTCACATAATCAAAGTCAAGATCGAAGTAGTTCCTCCAGATATTCAGAAAATCCTCCGAAGTTGCGCCCTCAATCAGCAGCTTCCCCTCCTGTTTGCTGACGGTGACAGTCTTGCCACAAACAGTCCCCCTGAAGGCTCCGTCCCCGCACTCTCTCCAGCGAAAGCTCTGACCACAGCAGAGAGTATCCCTCAGGGACATATCTCCTGCGGTGCTGACAATTATCCTGTTATCCTCAACTATATAATCCATAACCTGTCACTACCCTAACTTTTTTCATATTAATCATAGCATATTTGCTTTGTTTATGCTATGATATATTTATAAAAATTATGGAATCAGAGGAATCAATATGAAAGAAACAATCTGCACCATACCCATTAACGATATTTTTGAGGTGAAGGAGGGTTGTCCCTTCTGCCGTATGTACGATATGCTGGAGAACCAGTACGCAACCTTCATTACAGGCTCCGCCATGATGGACCCTGAGACAAGAGTTGCCACCAACGAAAAGGGCTTCTGCAAAAAGCATTTCCAGAAGATCACTCAGGTTGGCAAGCGCCTGCCCAATGCTCTGATTCTGCAGACGCACATGCAGAAGATTCTGGAGGACTACTTCCCAAAGAACACCCACTCAAAGCCCGACAAAAAGAAGCTTCAGGCGCTTCAGGATATGCAGCACACCTGCTATATCTGTGACAGAATCCAGCACGATGTAGAGCATTTTCTGCGTACTGTCTTCAAGGAATGGGAGACAAACCCCCAGTTTCGCAAAACCTATCAAGAGCAGGAGTTCATCTGCCTTGACCATTACCGTATGGTATCCGCAATAAGCCTCAAGGGAGTCCCCGCAAAGCACCAGGCGGACTTCCATCAGGATACAGCTGACCTTGCAAAAAAGCAGCTGCAGCTGCTGATTGAGGACACCACACACTTCTGCAAGATGTTTGACTATCAGAGCAGAGGTATGGACTGGGGCAACAGCCGTGATGCCATCGAGCGTGACCTGAGGTTTCTGGCAGGCATCCCCCTGCCCGAGGAACCCAAACCCGAAGAATAAACCGAACACACATACAAAAAACCGACTGATTGAATCAGTCGGTTTTCTTATTCACTAAGGTTATTAAACTGAGAGTAATCCGCAAACTGCTTGTATATCTTCAGCTCACGACTCTGCTCATCATATCTTGCCAGTCCCAGAAAATCTCCTCCGGGGGCTTTGACACGACAGATACTGCCGTCGCTGAGCTCAGGCTTCTCTCTTATCCTGTCTGTGCTCAGCGCTCCTCCATTTGCAAATCGCTTTGCCTGTGAGAAGGTAACCTCCACCCCGGGATAAGTCACAAACAGACTCTCTGTAGACATCAGGGCAGTATGGAGCCTTCCCTCCTGAGACAGCTGTGTCAGCTCCTCTATGGTATAAGCCTGAGATATATGGAAGCCGCAGGCAACTGTCCTTACAAGGGAGGTCATACAACCTCCGATGCAGAACCGCTTGGCTATATCGTCAATGAGGGTGCGGATGTATGTACCCTTGGAGCAGGAGACGGTGAGAGTTCCCTGCTGTGTCTGCTCATCAAACTCCACAAGCTCCAGCTCGTAGATGGTAATCTTTCTGGGTTCGCGTTCAACCTCGATTCCCTGTCTGGCCAGATCGTAGAGTCGCTGACCCTTTATCTGTATGGCAGAGTACATGGGAGGAATCTGATCTATCTCTCCCCTAAAATCAGGCAGAACTCCAAGGAGCTGTTCCTTTGTCACAGAGGTCTTCTGGGTCGCCGTCACCTGTCCCCAGATATCCAGCGTATCGGTGACCTTTCCCAGCTCAAAGGTAGCGGTGTAGGTCTTGTCGTGATTTGGAAGGATATCCTGAGCCTTGGCTGCTCTGCCCAGAAGCACGGGCAGCACTCCCGTAGCGTTGGGGTCAAGGGTTCCGCAATGGCCGATCTTCCGCTGAGAGGAAAGCTTCCTCAGCACCGCCACCGCGTCAAAGGATGTGAAGCCCTCGGGCTTGTTTACTACTATAACACCATTCATAATATCTGTTCTGCTGCTCTCACAAGCTGTGCCTTCACCGACTCCAGGTCTCCTGTGACAGTACAGCCCGAGGCCGCCTTGTGGCCTCCGCCGCCGAACTTGGCACAGAATGCGGATGCGTCTATGTCACCGTTGCTTCTGGCGGATACCTTGAAGGTACCGTCAGCCTTCTCTCTGGCTGTCAGTCCCAGCAAGACCCCCTCGATACGTCTGGGGATAGAGGCAAGCCCCTCCATCTCGTCGTCGGTAACTCCTGCCTTTTGCTGCATCTCAAGGGTAGTATGGATAATCGCACACTTACCGTCACAGCAGTACTCAAGGGTCTCGTATACCATACGCTCAAGGCTGAGTCTGTCCTTGGTCTTGATCTCAAACATCTGAGTGTTAATATCAAACCAGTTGGAGGTATGCTCCATCATATGGGCCGCTATCCTGTGGGTTCTTCCTGTTGTGTTTGAGTATCTGAAGCAACCTGTGTCTGTAGAGATTGCTGTGTAGATACAATCTGCAATACCGGCAGTGTACTCAATCTGCATACACTGCGCTATCTCGTAGATAATCTCTCCTGCTGCTGCGGCAGCAGCGTCAACATAGATGTGCTTTGCCTTCATGGAATTTGTGCCGTGGTGGTCAATACACAGGTCGATAATATCCTGATACTCCTGCTGATTATCGCCCAGAAGCTCAGGAGCTGCCACGTCCACACTCACAACATACTCTCTGACAAAGTCCTGCTCAGCAAGCCCCTCTCTCAGATAATCATACTTCTTTGCGGGGGTGCCGCTTGTGATAACACGGGCATTCTTGCCCATTCCCTGCAGAATATGACACAGGGCATAGGCGCTGCCCAGAGTATCCCCGTCGGGATATCTGTGGGTGAGAATCTCAAAGCCGTCATGCTCTCTGAGAAGCTCTGCGATGGTGGACAGATCAGTCATCTGTCATATCCTCCTTTTCCTCGCCGGAAGAAGCAGGTCTCTTCTGCTCCAGGTCGCGAAGGATTCTGGAAATAGACGCACTGTACTCAATAGAGTCAGTTGCCTTGAATATCATGGAGGGCACGTGGCGGATGGTGAGTCTGCGACCCAGCTCCGAGCGGATAAATCCTGCGGCAGACTTGAGTCCCTTGACGGCCTCCTGTGCTCTCTCCATACCCTCGATTGCACTGATGTATACAGTGCAGTAGCTCAGGTCGTTTGTAACCTCGACTCTGATGATGGACACAAACGCACCTGTGACTCTGGGGTCCTTCAGCTCACGAAAAATTGCGGTGAGCTCTCGTTTTATATCTTCTGTTGTTCTTGAAAGCTTATGATTTGCCATTTATTATTCCTCCTGCAGAGGAGTCAGGGGACACATCCCCTGCTCCTTCAGGGTTTATATATACATTATATCCCGACTAAGCCGAAATTAGTCCTCGCGATACTCCTCGATGATATATGCCTCGAAGATGTCGCCTTCCTTAAGGTCAGAGAAACGCTCAAGTCCGATACCGCACTCGTAGCCCTCTGCAACCTCCTTGACGGAGTCCTTGAATCTCTGGAGAGAAGCAACGCTATCCTCTGCAATAATGATACCGTCACGGACAACTCTCACGAGCGCATTACGGGTGATCTTACCATTCTTCACGTAGGAACCTGCGATGGTGCCCACGCTCTTGATCTTGATAACGTTACGGCACTCAGCATAGCCCAGCTGTACTTCACGCTTCTTGGGAGCGAGCATACCCTTCATAGCAGACTCGATCTCCTCGATGCAATCGTAGATGATGGTGTACATTCTCATGTCAACACCGTCACGCTCTGCGTTGACAGATGCAACTGAATCGGGACGAACATTGAAGCCTACGATGATTGCGTTGGATGCGTTTGCAAGCATAACGTCGGACTCGTTGACTGCACCTACGCCCTGATGGATAACATTGACACGAACCTCATCATTGGAGAGCTTCTCAAGAGACTGTCTGACAGCCTCCACAGAACCCTGAACATCAGCCTTAACGATGATCTTCAGTTCCTTGATCTCGCCCAGCTTCATCTGATCGAAGAGGTTATCAAGGTTGACCTTGGTACGGGAGTTGAAGAGCTCCTCCTTCTGCTGAGCCTTTCTCTGCTCAACCAGCTCACGGGCAAGACGCTCGTCAGAAACTGCGTTGAAGGTGTCTCCGCCTGCGGGAACCTCTGCAAGACCTGTGATCTCAACAGGCACTGAGGGACCTGCCTCGTTGACACGCTCTCCGCGCTCGTTTGTCATAGCACGTACACGACCTACGGCTGTGCCTGCAACAACAATGTCGCCTGTGTGGAGGGTTCCGTTCTGAACAAGGATTGTAGCGATGGGGCCTCTGCCCTTATCAAGACGAGCCTCGACAACTGTACCCTTGGCTGCACGGTCGGGGTTAGCCTTCAGCTCCTTCATATCTGCAACCAGAGTAACCATCTCCAGCAGGTCGTCAATACCCATACCTGTCTTTGCAGAGATGGGTATACAGGGTGTGTCACCGCCCCACTCCTCGGGGATAACCTCATGCTCGGTGAGCTGCTGCATAACACGGTCAGGGTTAGCTGCCATCTTATCCATCTTGTTGATAGCTACGATAACAGACACGCCTGCGGCCTTTGCATGGTTGATAGCCTCTACTGTCTGGGGCATAATGCCGTCGTCTGCTGCAACAACCAGAATTGCAATATCTGTAACCTGAGCACCTCTTGCACGCATAGTGGTAAAGGCCTCGTGTCCGGGAGTATCAAGGAAGGTGATCTCCCTGCCATCTACGTTTACTCTGTAAGCACCGATGTGCTGTGTGATTCCACCTGCCTCAGATGCTGTAACATTTGCGTGGCGGATATAGTCAAGGAGAGAGGTCTTGCCGTGGTCAACGTGACCCATAACAACAACGACAGGAGCTCTGTCCTGGAGATTTGCGTCGTCGTCCTCGCTGTCATCGATGATACGCTCCTCGATGGTGACAACAATCTCCTTCTCTACCTTTGCATGGAACTCCATGGCGATGAGAGATGCTGTGTCAAAATCCACAGTATCGTTGATAGTTACCATGGTGCCCATAAGGAATGCCTTGGTGATAACTTCTTTGGCCGTTGCTTTCAGGCGCAGTGCCAGCTCCTGAACAGTGATCTCGTCAGGAATCTTGATGGTGATGGGCTTGTTCTTGCGCTCCTGTGCAATACGATCCATTCTCTGCTGCTCTGTCTCGCGCTTTGCAGAGCGGTGCTTGCCTCTCTGCTGTGAACGCTGGTTGATCTTCTGCTTTGCCTTTGACATATTGCTGTCAGAACGAACCTTATCGTATGCCATACGGTCATACTTCTCGTTGTAACGCTCAACATTGACATAGCTGCCGCGGGTATCTACTACCTTGCCCTCGCCGCGTTTCTTGATGGCGGGAGCGGCCTCTGCGGGCTCTGTCTTCTGGGTTGTCTCCTTCTTCTGTGCGGGAGCGTCAACCTTTGCGGGAGCCTTTTCGATCTTCTCTGCCTGAGGCTTCTTTGCGGCATCCTTCTTCTCTGCCTGGGGCTTCTTCTCCTCCTCAACCTTTGCGCTCTCTACACGGCTCTCGATAGCCTTGTCGCGAACTGCAAAGTATGCGTCCAGACTCTCTACGGAATTCTGCTGTGTAAAGTAATCGAAAATAACGTTGAGCTCCTGCTCCTCCAAAGCTGTCATGGACTTCTTGACGGTACCGCAGTACTTCTCAACTGCCTCGGATACGCTCTTGCTGGAAACTCCGAAGTCCTTAGCTACTTCATGCACCTTATATTTAATCATATAGTAATTCCTCCTTCTTTCTGCTCTGCTGAGATAAGCTCTGTGAGCTTATCTGCAAAGCCCTTGTCAATAACACCGAGCACTGCACAGGTCTTGCCAAGGCTGTAGCTCAGCTCATCCTTGGATCTGTTGATTACGCTGAACCTGACGTTTGGGTAACGCTCTGTGACTGTGCGGACTTTCTTCAGGGTGTTGCCGGATATATCCTGTGCGGCAATCACCAGAAGTGCCTGGTCGGTCTCTATGGATTCTACAACAGGGTCATAGCCTATGACCATTTTGCCTGCTCTGCGGCACAGCCCCAGAAACGACAACAATCTGTCATTCACTCTGCTCAAGCTCCTTCTCCATAGAATCGTAAACCTCGTCGGGTATCTGACAGCTGAACGCACGCTCAAGTCTGCGGGCTTTCCTTGCCTGTCTGAAGCACTGGATATCCCTGCAGATATATGCGCCTCTGCCGGATTTTTTTGAGGTAAGGTCCAGGGATACCTGACCCTTCTCAATAACCTCTCCGTTCTCATCGGTTACGTCAGGCGCCTTGACAACACGGATAAGCTGGTATTTCTCCTTCATCTCTCCGCAGCCTGTGCACTTGCGCATGGGAACCTTTCTCTGCTTCATAGTGATACCTCCTCGGGTAAAATACTAAATAAATCAGTCCTCGGTGTCTTCTCCGAAGAAACCGCTCTCGGGACGGATGTCAATTTTCCATCCTGTGAGCTTTGCCGCCAGACGGGCATTCTGACCTTTGTTGCCGATTGCAAGGGAAAGCTGACCGTCGGGAACAGTAACTCTGCAGCTCTTTGAGCCGTCCTCTGCAAGCTCTACTGAAAGAACATTTGCAGGAGAGAGAGCTGCTGCGATGAACTTCTCGGGATCCTCATCATATACAATGATGTCAATTTTCTCTCCGCCCAGCTCCTCAACGATGGTGTTCACACGAGCACCGCGGTTACCGATACATGCGCCTACTGCGTCAATCTCGGGGTCGTTGGAGATAACAGCCATCTTGGTTCTGGAGCCTGCCTCACGGGAGATAGACTTGATCTCAACGATACCGTCGAAGATCTCGGGAACCTCTGTCTCAAACATCTTTCTGACAAAGTCGGGGTGTGTACGGGAGATGATAGCACGGGGACCTCTGTCGCCTACCTTAACATCTACAACGTAAACCTTGATGCGGTCTCCCTCCTCAAGGATCTCCTCGCCCACCTGCTCTGACTTGGGCAGCACAGCCTCAGCCTTGCCGAACTTCAGGGTTGCGGCGCCTGTCTTGGGATCAATACGCTCAACGGTAGCTGTGAGAAGCTCCTTGTACTTTGACTGGAACTCTCTCAGTGCCTGGCCCTTCTCTCCGTCACGGATACCGCCGTGGATAACGTTCTTGGATGCGCTGACAGCGATTCTGCCAAACTTCTTGGGATCCAGATTGATGCCGATCTCCTTGCCTACTGCTGCACGCTTGGAGATGAGCTTTGCATCCTCCAGAGATATCTCAACGGACTCGTTCTCTACCTCTTCAACAACCAGCTTGATAAGCTTGACGGTGAAGGTGTTCTTCTCAGGGTCCATGGTGATATCCACATTCTCATTACCATAAAGGTTCTTACATGCTACGATGATTGCTCTCTTGATCTGATCGATCATATACTCTACGGGAATACCCTTTTCTTTCTCCAGCAGAGCAAGTGCCTCAAATAACTCCTTGTTGACCATTTTTGTTAACCATTCCTTTCCTTTATATAAAACAATAATCTTACCTTATATTAATCACAGATCAAAGTCGTCAAGCTTGATCCATGCGGCATCCTTCTTATTGATTGTGACCTGATTCTCACCGCTGTGGTCGGTGATGGTGACGGTGTCCTTGGTGGCGTCTGTGAGCACACCCGAGAAATCCCTGCCCAGCACCTCCATGGGCCGGATGAGTCTGACCATAATGTCAGCTCCCATAAAGCGCTCAAAATGCTCGGGACGAGTCAGCTCGCGCTCCAGTCCGGGAGAGCTCACCTCAAGGATATAGGGCTCCTTGATGGGGTCGTTCTTCTCCAGAGGCTCATCCAGTGCACGTGAGACTGCCTCGCAGTCATCGATAGAGACACCCTCCTCCTTGTCGATGAAGACACGAAGATACTTCTCTGCACCTTCCTTGACAAAGCGGACATCCCATATTTCCACCCCGCACTCTGCGGCGATGGGCTCGCACAGGGCTCTAACGGTGTCACATACAAAACCGCCCTTGGACTTATTGTCCTGAGTCTTAGCCAAAAAAATCCCTCCATAACAAGTGAGGAGCGGGTCGTCTGACCCACTCCTTACTTAATACTTCTATTAACTTATTATCAGTATACCACAAACAGCAGAAAAAATCAAGTCCTGAGCTGTTGTGAACACTCACAACTTATAGAGCTTTCCCACAGGAAAACTCTGCATTTTGAACAGAATCAGGGGTAAAAGCTGTTGATGATATCTACCAGATACTTCTGAATCTGGGTGGCATCCTTAACGTTTACCTTTGAATCCAGATTTGTATCAGATACGATGAGCGCTTCCTCGCTAAGCTCCACAAGGTCTGCCACATGCTTCTGGATTGCAGAAGCGTCCCTTACGTTGACTTTGCCGCTGAAGTCTGTATCGCCCAGAACCTTGATCATTCTGAACTCGTCGCCTTCCTCGTAGATCTTCTCAACGTAGTTCATACCCATAACTATCTTGTCTGTTGCCACCTCTTTGAGCAGGCCGAGTCTGAACTGAATACCGTTGTCCTCGCAGTACTTCTGAGCAGCAGTACCTACCCAGCCGTAGATATGGAAGCCTTCTGCTGCTACATACTCGTCCCCTGAGAGAACAAATCCGAAGGCCCCCTCGTCCAGAGTAGCAACCTCCTCAGGCAGGCAGACGTTCTTGATCTTCGGGCAGTTTGCAAAGGCATACTCGCCGATGTGTGTGCTCTCAGCAGAGAGGATAACATTCTCAAGAGCAGTACAGCCGTCAAAGGCATGAGCTCCCACCTGTGTTATACCGCTGCTGAGGGTAATGCTCCTGATGGACGCGTTGTCTCTGAATGCATCGGGAGCAATAGTGGTAACAGGTGCGCCGTTTATTTCAGCTACAAGCTCCACGTCTGAAACCTTGGGACTTTCATAGGATGTGATGACAGCCTCACCATCCTCGTTTATCTCATATCCCACAAAGATCAGACCCATATTCTTTGCAAAATTATGTGCCTCGGTGCCCTTGCTGCCGTATATCACAAGGCCGGGACAATGGGAGAATGCAAGCTCATCAATAGTTCCTACGGTTTCGGGAATGGCGATTGCCTTGAGAGAAGAGTTGTTCATAAAAGCATACTTCTCTATGGTCTTTACTCCCTGACCGAGCTGTACTGTGGTCAGGCTGTCACATCCGCGGAAGGAGGTGTATGTCATACACTCAACTCCTGCGGGAATGCTGATCTGTCTGAGGCTGTCACAATCCCAGAAAGCGCCCTCTCCGATATATGTCAGACTGTCGGGAAGGTTTATGCTCTCAAGAGAAGTACAGTTCTGGAATGCTCTGAACAGAATCTGCTCGGTACCTTCGTCCATTGTTACACTCTTAAGGGTAGTGCAATTATAGAAAGCTCTGTCTTCTATACTCTTGACATTACCGGGAATCTCTATTTCCTTGAGAGATGAGCAACCGTAGAAAGTGCTGTCATAGATAGTTTCAATAGACTGGGACAGCTTTACTGTCTCGAGCTCAGAGCAACCATAAAATGCAGTATCACCTAAAAATGTACAAGTATCGGGAATCTCAATCTCTGTGATTGCACTGTTCTTAAATGCTACGGAGCCAATGGTCTTCACAGCGCTTCCAATATCCATACCACCAAGATTTACGCAATCTCTGAATGCACCCTTACCGATATACTCCACATTGGATGAGCACTTTACCTCACGCAGGTTTGTGCATCCGTCAAAGGCAAAGTCTCTGATGTAAAGGATGCTGTCGGGCATCTTTACAGATACAATGTCCTTATTATTAATAAAAGTTCTTGCTGCTATGAATGCAACCTTATAACCATCAACTTCTGATGAAATAACAACCTCATCCTCAGAGCTCCGGCTTGTGTAGCCTACAACGGTTGCAGTCATATCAGAGGAGTCCAGCTCGTAACTGATACCATCCCTGACAATTGTCTTTGCACCGACTGATACTGTTGCAACAGAAATAATGCTGAGCATCATCAGCGCAGCCAGAACAAAGGATAAACATTTTTTCAGACTGTTCATAATCTCATCTCCTTATTATTCGCGGAAAAGTTCCGCTATACATAATCATTCTACAACATCACAGCCGATATTTCAAGAAAAAAAGCAAGCAGAAGAAAACTCTGCTTGCTCTGAGGGTCATCCCTTGACAGCACCCGCCAAGACTCCCTTGACAATATACTTCTGACAGAAGAAATAGAACACAAGGATGGGCACAATACTCAACACCAGCACCGCCATCATAGCGCCCATATCCACAGCTCCGTATCCGCCCCTCAGGTACTGGACAGCGATGGGAATGGTGGAGTAGCGTTTTCTGTCTAATACAAGGTAGGGCAGAAGATAATCGTTCCATATCCACATAGTCTGGAGAATAGTGACAGAGATGAGAGTCGGTTTCAGTATGGGAACCACAACAACGAAGAATGTTCTGACAGGTCCGCAGCCGTCGATGGCTGCTGCCTCCTCTATTTCCAGGGGAATACTCTTCAAGAATCCGCTGAACATAAACACCGCCAACCCTGCGCCAAACCCCAGATATACAAGGGATATGCCCACAGGATTGTTCAGATGAAGAAAGTCCGCGGTCTTTGACAGGGTGAACATCACCATCTGAAAAGGTACCACCATGGAGAATACAAAAAGAAAGTACATAAGCTTTGTTAATTTATTGCGGACACGAATAATATACCATGCGCACATAGAGGTGCACAGGATAATAAGCATTACTGACAGCACAGTGATTATTAGTGACCCTCCCATTGCCCTGAAAAACTCCGTCTTCTCAATTCCTCCCCTGTAGTTGGAGATACCCGCAAAGGACCTGCTGTTTGGCAAAGCAAAGGGATATCGGGATACAAAGGCCTTTTTCTTCAGAGAGTTTATTAATACTATCACAAGGGGTACAACATAAAGCAGGGACAACACAGAAAAAATAATTGTAAAAATCAGGTTCTGCTTCTTGGCTTTCATTACTGTTCCACCTCCTTTGAGCGGGTAAGTCTGAGCTGGATCAGCACGATGGATGCAACTATCAGGAAGAACACCACCGCCTTTGCCTGACCTACACCCTCCCAGCCAGCTCTGCCGTAGAAGGTGTTGAATATGTTCAGAGCCAGCATCTCGGATTTGCCCGAGGGCATACCATTTGTCAGGGCCAGATTCTGGTCAAAGAGCTTAAAGGAATTGGTAAGAGTCAGGAAGGTGCATATGGTAATGGATGGCATAAGCATGGGGATCTTCACCCTGAAAAGCATCTGCAAAGGAGATGCTCCGTCAATGCGTGCCGCCTCAATAACATCCTCGGGGATGTTCTGCAGTCCTGCAATATAGATTATCATCATATATCCGATCTGCTGCCAGTTAATCAGCACAAGAAGTCCGAGGAAACCGTAGGTAGCGCTGAAGGTCAGGGTCACTCCGAAGTATGAAAGCACTCCGTTGAGTATCAGCTGCCATATCCAGCCCAGCACGATACCACCAATCAGGTTAGGCATAAAGAACACAGTACGAAACAAATTTGTTCCCTTTATCCCACGAGTCAGTACAAGTGCCACCAAGAAGGCAAACACATTCACCGTCAGCACCGATGCCACAGTGAATAGTCCCGTATACCAGAGAGCATGCAGAAATCCCCCGTCAGAGAATGCGTCTGCGTAGTTTTTCAGTCCGATAAATTCCGCGTCAGAAACAGTTGTGAAGTCACAGAAGGACAGGTATATACCCACCACAAACGGCACCAGAAACCCAATAAAAAAAGCCACAAGTGTTGGCAGCAGAAATATGGGAAAATATTTTTTCAGATTTTTTGTCAAGATACATCATCCTCTTTGACTCAAGAGATTATCCCGCATTGCACGGGTAAGTTATGTGAGCAAAAAAGAGTGAACGTACAGGCTCGTCCACTCTTTTTCTTAGTATACGCACATCAGAGTATATTAATCATCCCTTTTCTCATGGGATAAAGCTTATCTTCTCGAAGCCTGATACTCGGTCTTCCAACCCTCGACAAAGGCCTTCTCCACAGAGGACCACTCACCTGTCCCCTGAGCATACTCTAAAAGTGCAGAGCCGACACCATCCTTCCATGTTTCGCTTGGGATAGTAGCGAAGTTCCAGGACACGGGGACTCTGCCCTGTTCAATATATTTGTCTGCTATATCTACAAGAGGGTTATCTGCTCTGTACTCCTCGGTAAATGTTTTGAAAGGAGTCACAAAGCCCATCTCATGAGACAGGGCCTCTCTGCCCTCGTCGCTGGTGATGACCCACTCCAGAAAATCCAGGGTAGCTTTGATATCAGCCTCCGAAGCCTGCTTGTTTACACACCAATAGTTCTCTGAACCTGTGCACAGACCCTGCTTCTCTTCTCCTTCCACACCAATATATATTGGCAGCATTCCCAGGTCCTCATCTGTGAGGAGACCCTCACCCACAATATCTCCGTATGCCCAGGTTCCGTTCTGATAGAACACAGCTTCTCCCAGCGCAAACTCACTTGTGGCGTCCTCTCCTGTCATAGAAGACAGCATCTCAGGCTCGCAGGTAGCGTTGTTTATATACAGATCCCAGATAGCCTTGTAGTTCGATAGATAATCTCCGTTTATGGCATCTGTCTCCGTTATTCCTCTGTCCTTATATTCATAGTAAATGGGGATGTTTGCCAGATGGGTCTTGAACCTCCAGTCCGAGCTTGAGTCCATTCCTGCAGAGGTAAAGGCACCCATAATACCAAGCTCATCCTTTTTCGACTGAATATCCTCTGCCACCGCCTTGAGCGTCTCGAAATTATTTATCTCATCTGGAGATTCTATTACCGCACCCTCGGTGTTGCAGTATTCCTCAAGCTTTGTCTTATTGTATATGAGTCCATAAGTCTCAATAACATAGGCTACCGCAGGAACTTGTCCGTCCTCGTCCTCCAGAGCAAACTCATTGCTCACAAGGTTCTCGTATACCGCTGTATCCTTCAGGTCATAACAATAATCCCGCCATGTGGCAAGTCCCACAGGGCCGTTAACCTGAAACAAGGTAGGCGCCTCGGTCTTTGCAATCTCTGATTTCAGGGTGGTCTCGTACTCGTCAGAGGCAGCAGTCACAACCGTAACCTCCACCCCTGTCTCGTCGGTGTACTCCTCCGCCAGCTCCTCCCACTGCTGTGCTTGTTCGGGCTTGAAGTTCAGGTAGTAGACCTTCCCTGCAGAGGGATCTTTTTTTGCCTTACCTGAGCAACCCCAGAGGACAGATGTCAATATCAGAGCACACACCATCAGCGCAACTGCTCTCAGACTTCTTTTCATTTAAAAACTCCTTTTTCTCTTAATTATCCGTCCATGTGTCCGATTCATGGACTACACCCTTTCGTCGGGTGTAAATGTAGATGTGACCGCTGTTTTCTGCTGTCACGAAACGATTATAACAGCTTCTGTGTACTTATTTTGTCATATCAGGGAGCGATTATCAGGAGTTCTTTAGCTCTTATACTCTGAGAGCATCGGACAGACTGCGCATCACAGGATAATATCCTCAGAAAAAAAATAAAATACCGCCGTCTCCAGCCCGGAGACGGCGGTCATCAGTCAGTTATCTGGTTGTGTTGAAATCACATTTTGTAAAATGCCCAGCAAATATTACTCAGCGATTGTTGCGTACATGAAGTACTTGTAACCCAGGGGGCTTGCGAAGAAGCCGTCGATCTTAGTTGAGCACATGTACTGATCTGTGTAATAGTAGATGGGGCTGATTGCGCCTGTGGACATGATAATATCCTCAGCCTTGTGCATAAGCTCAAATCTCTCCTCGGGATCTGTGCTTGCCTTTACAGTAGTAATGATCTTGTCATAGGACTCTGCCCATGTGAGGCCATCCTTACCATCGTAGGAGTAGCCAGCATATTCTGCGTGTGCATCCTTACCGAACTGGCAGTCGTTGTTACCGGACTCTGTGATCCACATATCAAGGAAGGAGATAGGATCGTTGTAGTCGGAGAGCCAACCGTTACGTGCGATGGAGTAGTCACCGGACTTACGGGTATCGAGGAATGTGTTCCACTCCTGAACCTCAATCTTCAGTGTGATGCCATACTTAGCATACTCACCCTGCATGTAGGTAGCCAGCTGCTCGTGAGCTGTACCCTCGTTGGTGATGTATGTGAGTGTGGGGAAGCCTGTGAGAGTTGTGCCGTCAACTGTGAACTTGCCGGAAGAATCAGCAACTGCTGTGAGAAGCTCGATAGCCTCCTCGCAGTTTGCGGAGAAGTCTTCCTCAGCAACGCTGAAGTAACCCTTACCGTCACGCTCTGTGCCGTTTGTAGCAACGAACTCTGTCTTGCCGTCTGCATCTGTCAGACCGATGGGAACGAAGGAGTTAGCGGGCTGCTGACCAGCCATACCGATCTCCTCACAGATGTAGTTTCTCTCGAGCATAAGACCAAGAGCCTTACGGATAGAAACCTTCTCCTCCTCTGTGAAGTCTGCCAGAGCGGGATCGTTCATATTGAAGCATACATAGTATGTGCCCAGCTGGCCCATTACCTTGTACTCATCGGGATGATCCTTCTCGATAGTCTTGATCTGATCGTTGGGAACAGAGTCGATGAACATGTATGCGCCGTTCTTGAAGTTTGCATACAGGGAAGCGTCGTCCTCGTTGAAGGGGAATACGATCTTCTCTGTCTTGATAGCATCAGCGTTATGGTAGTTCTTGTTCTTCTCCATAACCAGCTGAGACTGTGTGAACTCAGTTACAGTGTAGGGGCCGTTGCCAATGTATGTCTCAGCCTTTGTAGCCCAATCTTCCTTACCCTCAACAACATCCTTCTTAACGGGCATGTATGTGGGGAATGCAAGGAGCTCATAGAAGTAGGGAACATCGTTGTTCAGAACAACTGTCAGGGACTTGCCGTCCTCAGAAGCTGTAACGTTCAGCTCGCCCTTACCCTCAGCTGCCTCTGCGTAGCCGTCGATAACGTCGAACATGTAGCCGTAGTCAGCTGCTGTGTCGGGAGAAACAGCTCTGTTCCAAGCCCAAACGAAGTCTGCTGCTGTCAGCTCAGAGCCGTCAGACCACTTCAGGTCGTCCTTAAGCTCGAATGTGTAAGAAACCTTGCCGTCGTCAGTAGCAACTGCCTCGGGAAGCTCCTTAGCACAGTCAGCAACGATTTTCAGAGAGCCATCCTCTGCCTGCTCGTAGCCTGCGAGACCTGCGAAAGCATGGATAACATAGGTTGCACCGTCAACTGCAGAGTTGAGTGCGGGATCGATTGTGTCAGGATAAGGACCTACACAAACGGTCATAGCTGTTGATCCGGCGCCGCAGCCTGTAAGTGCAAGGCAAAGAACCATCACAACTGCAAGAATTAATGCAAGTGACTTTTTCATGGAATTTCCTCCTGTCAAATTTGTGTCTTATCTGCAACCAGACAAAACCAGACTGAATATAAATCAACGATAATTGATTCCAAAAGTAATTGTCTACCCATAAAGGGTAAATGTACGGGGCAGAACCGGTGCTTCTGCTAAAGCGGTCTCTCCCCTGTAACTCTTACAGATTCCAGCAAGCAGCGAAATGCTCGGGTGCGACCTCTGTGAGAGGAGGCATCTCCTCGGCACACTTCTCGGTTGCTCTGGGGCAACGTGTGCGGAATGGACAGCCGGAAGGCATATTCAGAGGAGAGGGTACGTCTCCCTCCAGAACAATGCGCTTGTGGTTCTTTGCATAATCCGGATCAGGAATCGGAACTGCAGAGAGAAGTGAGATTGAGTAGGGATGTGTGGGATGGTTGTAAATCTCGTTAGCAGGACCCATCTCCACAATATGTCCCAGATACATAACTGCGATTCTGTCAGAGATATGCTTAACAACCAGCAGGTCGTGAGCTATGAACAGATAGGTAAGTCCCAGCTTCTCCTGAAGGTCCTCAAACATATTGATGATCTGTGCCTGAATGGATACATCCAGCGCGGAAACAGGTTCGTCACAGATAATGCACTTGGGGTTAACGGCCAGAGCTCTGGCAATACCGATACGCTGACGCTGTCCGCCTGAGAACTCATGAGCATAACGTGAGGCATGCTCTGAGTTAAGACCAACGGTCTTGAGCAGCTCTGCGATTCTTGCATCACGCTCAGCCTTGGTCTTGCAGAGCTTGTGAATATCCAAAGGCTCGCCGACAATGTCAGCAACGGTCATTCTGGGGTCAAGGGATGAGTAAGGGTCCTGGAATACCATCTGGACCTTTTTTCTCATCTCTGTAACGTCTTTTTTGGTCTTGATATGCTGTCCGTCGTAGTATATCTCGCCGCTTGTGGGCTCATACAGATGAAGAATGGTTCTGCCGACGGTGGTCTTTCCACAGCCGGACTCACCAACGAGACCCAGGGTCTCTCCTTCTTTTATAGCAAAGGAAACGCCATCAACAGCCTTCAGCTTTTTGCTGCCGAAAAGACCGGAGGGAATGTTGAAATGCTGCTTCAGGTCACGGACTTCAAGCAGGTACTTGTTATCACTCATCGGTCTTCATCTCCTCTTTGTCGTTATAAAGTGCCTCAACCTCTGCCGAAGTTATTCTGCCTTCCTCGATCATGCTCTTCACATGATTCCAGCAACGTGCATAGTGAGTGCCACCCTCGCAGATGAGAGCGGGGTTAGTCTCCAGGCACACCTTCATCGCTGCATCACAGCGGGGTGCGAAAGGACAGCCTGCAGGCAGGTTCAGCAGGTCTACGGCGTTGCCTCCGATGGGACGGAGCTTTGTGTGCTCGTCGGAAACAGTGGGAATAGAACGCATCAGACCCAGAGTGTACTCGTGCTTGGGATTGTAGAAAATCTCCTCAGCAGTACCTCTCTCGCAGATCTGTCCTGCGTACATAACAATAACCTCATCGCACATCTCAGCCACAACACCAAGGTCATGGGTAATGAGGATGATAGCCATTCCCAGCTGCTTCTGAAGATCCTTCATAAGGTCAAGGATCTGTGCCTGAATTGTAACATCCAGGGCAGTTGTGGGCTCATCCGCAATCAGAATATCAGGCTCACAGGCAAGGGCCATAGCAATCATAACACGCTGACGCATACCGCCTGAGAACTGGTGAGGATACTGCTTGATACGCTTCTCAGGCTCGTTAACACCAACGAGAGTGAGCATCTCGATAGCTCTCTCCTTAGCCTGCTTTTTATCGCGGTCAGTATGGAGCATAATAGCCTCCATAAGCTGATCGCCAATGGTAAATACGGGGTTAAGGCTTGTCATAGGATCCTGGAAGATAATTGAAATCTTATTTCCGCGGATCTTAGCCATATTCTTCTCTTTGATTCCGACAATCTCCTCGTCCTCCAGCTTGATGCTGCCGCCGATGATTTTGCCGGGATTTGCCAGTATCTGGAGCACAGAGTATGCGGACACGCTCTTGCCGGAGCCGGACTCGCCTACTATGCCCAGAACCTTACCTCTCTCGATCTCATAGGAAACACCGTTGACAGCTTTGACCTCGCCTGCAGGTGTGAAGAAAGAGGTTCTCAGATTTTCTACTGATAATAAACTCATAAAAACTCCTCCTTACTTTTTCTGCTTGGGGTCAAAGGCGTCACGCAGACCGTCGCCCAGAAGATTGAGGGACAATACGATAACACAGATTGTCAGAGCAGGAACCAGAAGTCTGTATACATCAGAGTAGATATAGTTCAGAGCGTCTGATGCCAGAGATCCCAGGGAAGGCATGGGGATAGAAACACCCAGTCCCAGGAAGCTCAGAAAGCTCTCTGTGAAGATAGCGTTGGGAATCTGCAGTGCTGTGGAAATAACAATAACACTGATACAGTTGGGAAGCAGGTGCTTGCGGATGATTCTGGCAGGAGATGCACCCAGAGCCTTTGCTGTGAGGATGTACTCCTGCTGCTTGATAGTGAGGATCTGTCCACGGATAAGACGGGCCATAGATACCCAGTACAGCAGCGCAAACACCAGGAAGATACTGATCATACCTGTTCCCAGCTTTTCAAGGATGGTTCCCTCAATAGCGGGAGCCAGGGTCTGCTTGAATACAACAGAGAACAGAATAACCATCAGCATATCAGGCAGAGAATAGATGATATCAACTATTCTCATCATAATAAGGTCAACCTTGCCGCCGAAGTAGCCGGAGATTGAACCATAGAGTGTACCGATAATAAGAACAATGATAGAAGCAAAGAGACCTACGGACAGGGAGATTCGAGTTCCGTAAACCACACGGATAAAGTAGTCTCGGCCCAGCTCGTCTGTACCCAGAAGATGGGGGAATACATCCTCGCCTGCGTCGATCTTTGCCTGCTCGGTGTTACTGTACTCCATGGGTCCCAGATTGTTGTAGGTTGCGTCAGGCAGCTGACCAACCTCTGCAATACCCAGCTGGTCTGCATAGTTGTAGGGATATATCATAGGAACAACAATAACT
Source organism: Ruminococcus sp. (assembly GCA_017457155.1). Taxonomy (GTDB): domain Bacteria; phylum Bacillota; class Clostridia; order Oscillospirales; family Acutalibacteraceae; genus Ruminococcoides. The sequence continues at coordinate 63,660 of JAFTHZ010000007.1, read as the reverse complement.
GCAACAATAATAAACAGAAGAACGAATGCGCACACAACAGCAACCTTATTCTTCCACAGACGGCGCATACCGTCCTTGAAGAAGGTCACGCTCTCGCGCTCGATAATCTGCTGCTCCTTCTCTGCAGAAGAAGCCTTCTCCCACTTGGAAACATCCAGCTGAAAGCTGAGAGGATTCTTCTTGGGAAGAGAGTTTGTATCAGGATTTTTCATCTTTATCTCCTCCTTATGAAAGATCTACTCTCGGGTCGAACAGCTTGTAAAGGATATCCGACAGGAGCATCATAACAATAACAATAACAGCAAGGAAGATTGTAGTACCCATGATCATTGTGTAGTCACGGTTGATGATACTGGAGACAAAGTACTTGCCCAGTCCGGGTACTGCAAAAATCTGCTCAACAACAAGGGAACCGGTAAGAATAAAGGCTACCATGGGACCTGCATATGTGATAACAGGGGTGACAGCATTCTTCAGAGCGTGCTTGAAGAGAACCTTAGAGGGTGCAACACCCTTTGCGCGGGCTGTGCGGATATAGTCCTGTCCCAGAACATCCAGCATACTCGAACGAGTGAGTCGGATGATATATGCCATGGGATACAGCATCAGGGATATGATGGGCAGCACAAGTCCTGCGGCGGTACTTCCGTTTGCGGGGAAGACCGGTAACTCAAGACAGAACAGCCACAGTAGCAGAGTTGCCACAATGAAAGAAGGCATGGCAACAAAAGCGGTGGAGATAACCATAACAATACGGTCAATCAGCTTGTTGTGGAATACCGCTGCCAGAGATCCAAAGACCAGACCCAGCACAATTGCGCTTGCAGCTGCGATAAGTCCCAGCTTGGCACTTGACTGGAAGCCCTCCATAATAACGTCTGTAACCATACGACCGTCCATCTTCATAGAAGGACCAAAGTCGAATTTGACAGCACCCTTCAGGTAGTTGAGGTACTGCTCACCCAGAGGCTTGTCCAGGCCGAACTTGGCGTTGAGGGCAGCCAGAGTCTCCTCTGTGACTGACTTCTCACTCATAAAGGGGCCACCGGGGATGAAGTTCATGATGAAGAAGGTGATTGTAACTACCAGGAAGATGGTAACTACCGCAAGCAACACTCTCTTCAATAAGTAGTAGAGAAATTTCTTGTCCATTTTATTCCCGTTCCTTGTAATATAGTCTTTTTTGCGCAATTAGCACATATTTATTCTCACATTATACTAGACAACAGGGAATAATGTTGAAAATAACGAGATAATCGTTTTGGAAACTACATCTTTATTAGTGCATTTTCTCACAAAATTCCCTATTTCCAAGAAATAGATTTGCTTATTATTCACTATAAAAGTACAAAAAACACGATATTTAGTTAAGATTCTCTGCTGAAAACACAAGTTGCAGAGTCTCTCCCACATACAAAAGGACGCCTGCGACATCACACCGCAGGCGTCCTCTGTTATTACATATATATTAGTATTCCAGACCCACCAGACATTTCTGGATAGCTGTGGCATCCTTTACGTTGATTGTATCGTCAGCCTTGAAGTCTGCCAGAGCTACCTGCTCCTCGGTGAGAGTGATAATATCTGCCAGAGACTTCTGGATTGTGGTGGCGTCTCTGACGCTCAGCCTGCCGTCTCCGTCCACATCTCCCAGAAGGCCGGGAACCACATACTCTCCCAAAGACTCAAATTCTATATTGTTCAGCTGTGCGTAGGTCTGAGCGGCTGTGCCTGAGTATCCCTTGATGACAAAGCCCTCAACAGGGGTATATTCCCACTCCCCTGACTCTTCGCTGTACTCGTATGAGTAGCCCAGGGCATACAAGCCAATCTCCTCAACCGAGGAAGGAATAGTTATCTCTGTCATAGGCTGACACCAGGCAAAGGCTCCGTCTCCAATCTTTTTGAGAGAATCCGGCAGAGTAACGGACTTTATGTTAGGATAGCCGAAGAATGCCTCCCTGCCGATACTCAGGGTACCTTCCTCAATAACAACATCACGGGGCTCCTCGTCATTATAAATGTATCCGATGGCACTCTTGCACAGGTACACAACACCCTCAGGCTGTGCATCCAACCAGGCTGTGCCATAGAAATCATAGTCACAGAACAGCACACTTCCCTCAGGGATTGTTACATCCTCAAGAGACGCACACTCATGGAACAGATACGCCCCTGCATACTCCACGCTGTCAGGAATCGTGATGGAAGTCAGAGCCGAGCACCCATAAAAAGCCCCTTCCTCAATGGTGGTCACTGTGTCGGGAATCTGCACCGCTGTCATCTTCTCACAGTATTCAAAAGCATAAGTCTCAATGTACTGTGTGCCATCGGGGATCTGCACCGCTCCGCTTTTGCCTGCAGGACAAACGCAGAGCTTTGTCTTGTCCTTGCTGAAAAGCATACCGTCTATGGTCATGAATTTTCTGTTATCCTGTGCAACTTCAATACTTACTAAGGACTCACACCGGTCAAAGGCAGAGTACTCTATTACCTCAGTCTTATTGGGAATAATTATCTTTGTGACCTTTGGCTGCTCTGCAAAAGCTTTGCCGTTTATCTTCAGGGTATCCTCCTTGAGGGTAATAGTGGAGGGAGCCTCACCCTTGTACATATAAGCAACTCTTCCGAAATAAATTATACCGTCAGGCTGTGCTGTAAACCATTTTGACTCCTCAAAAGCGTCAGGAGAAATGAACCAGCTGCCGTAATCTGCCGAAACATCCTGCAACTGGGTGCAACCTGCAAAGGCATAGGAATCAACATATTTTACGGTAGCAGGAATCTTCACAGAAGTAATGGACGAAAACATAAAAGCACATTCGCCGATATGCTCTACTCCGCTGAGATTGTAGACCTTCTCAAGGTTCAGAGCATATCCAAAGGCTCCGCTGCCAATACTCTTCACCCCTGAGGGAATGGTGTAGTCGGTGTTATCCCTTGCTACAGGGTATGCCTCCAGCTCTGTCATATCCTTGCTGAATATAATTCCGTCACGGGTAGTGAAGTTGGGATTGGTGGAGTTCACCGAATAGGACTTGAAATACGCTGTGGCAAAGGAACCAAATCCCAGGTAAACAAGGCTGTCAGGCAGCTTCACGGTAGATATGGCCGTATTCATAAAAGCATAGTCCCCGATGGCCTCAATACCCTCAGGGATTGTCACAGAATATATCTCCTGATAATAGAAAGCTTCTGCCCCGATGGCTTTTACGGGATAGCCGCCCAGCTTCGAGGGGATGGTGAGCTTCTCTGTGACTCCGCCTGTGTAACCTGTGATATATACAGAATCCTCGGTATACATTTCATACGTAAAATTCCCCGAGGTCATGGCGCCTGCATCCACAGCAGACACCGCCAGCATACTCACAAGCAGCATAATCACAAGCAGCAAGCTTGTTATCTTCTTCATAAAACAGACCTCCTGTTTCTCATTTTGTCTATTTTGTTAGACAAGTATAATATATCACAGCCTCGTACTCTTGTCAACGCGTTATATGTTTCTCGTATGTAAAAAAACTCAGGCTGAATTTAGTCATTATGACAAAAAACTCCGACTCGCCTGAACGAGTCGGAGTATGCTGAACATAAATGTTATTCAGTTAAATCAGTCGTTGCGTCTGCGGGGACGACGGTCGCCGCCTCTGCCGCCGCGGTTATCTCTGCGGGGTCTGTCAGCGTTTACGTCGTTCTCGGGTGTCAGGCCGTCAACCTCAATAAGAACATCGCGACGAGAAAGGTTGAGTCTGCCCTTGTCGTCGATCTCCATAACCTTGACACGGATAACATCACCAACGTTTACAACATCAGTTACCTTGTCGGTACGCTTAACATCCAGCTGGCTGATGTGTACGAGACCCTCCTTGCCGGGAGCGATCTCAACGAATGCGCCGAAGTCCATGATACGGGTTACCTTGCCCAGATACATTGCACCGGGCTCGGGATCGATAGCGATTGTCTCAACAATAGCAAGAGCTCTGCGGCACTGCTCAAGATCAATACCGGAAACGAATACCTGGCCGTTGTCGCCGTCCTCTTCGATGTCGATCTTAACCTCGCACTGAGCCTGGATCTCCTTGATAACCTTTCCGCCCTTGCCGATAACCTCAGAGATCTTGTCAGCAGGAATGGTTGTTGTGAGCATCTTGGGAGCGTACTTGGACAACTCCCCTCTGGGCTCTGCAATAGCCTTGAGCATGATCTCGTCAAGGATGTAGTTTCTTGCAACGTGAGTCTTCTCAAGTGCCTCCTTGACCATCTCGGGAGTCAGACCGGAGATCTTCAGATCCATCTGGATAGCTGTGATGCCGTCGTGGGTACCTGCTACCTTGAAATCCATATCGCCGAAGAAGTCCTCAACGCCCTGGATATCAACCATTGTCATCCAACGGTCACCCTCGGTGATAAGTCCGCAGGAGATACCTGCAACGGGAGCCTTGATGGGAACACCTGCATCCATCAGAGCAAGTGTGGAACCACAGACAGAACCCTGTGATGTGGAACCGTTGGAGGAAAGAACCTCAGAAACCAGTCTGATTGAATAGGGGAACTCCTCTGCGGAGGGAATTACGGGAACAAGAGCTCTCTCTGCCAGTGCACCGTGACCGATCTCACGTCTGCCGGGACCACGGCTGGGTCTTGTCTCACCAACGGAGTAGCTGGGGAAGTTGTAGTGGTGCATATAGCGCTTGTACTCTTCCTCATCAATACCGTCCAGAAGCTGTCTGTCAGAGATGGGGCCCAGGGTTGCAATTGTGAGAACCTGTGTCTGTCCACGGGTAAAGAGACCTGAACCGTGAACTCTGGGCAGCAGAGCTACCTCGGAAGCCAGAGGTCTGATATCATTCATACCTCTGCCGTCAACACGCTTCTGCTCGTCCAGCAGCCAGCGTCTTACGATATATTTCTGTGTCTTGTAGAGACACTCGTCGATCTTTGCCTCGCAGTCGGGGTAAATCTCGTCGAACTTTGCGTGAACAGCCTCGTAGATGGGCTGGAGTCTTGCATCACGGACGGTCTTGTCGTCTGTGTCCATAGCAACCTTGATGTCTGCTTCGGAGAACTCCTTGATTGCGTTGAACATCTCCTCATCAGGCTCGTTTGAGGGATAGGAGAACTTCTCCTTGCCGATCTCTGCCTGAATGCCCTTGATGAACTCGATGATCTGCTGGTTAGCCTCGTGGCCTGCCATGATTGCGTTGTACATAACCTCATCGCTGACGCAGTTTGCACCTGCCTCGATCATAGCGATACGGCTGTCTGTGGATGCAACGGTTGTTGCCATCTCAGACTTCTCTCTCTGCTCTGCTGTGGGATTGATAACGAACTCGCCGTCAACATAGCCTACGGATACACCGGAGATAGGACCGTTCCAGGGAATGTCAGAGATTGTGATTGCGATGGATGTACCAACCATTGCAACGATCTCGGGCTGACAATCAGGGTCAACGGACATAACTGTGCAGACTACGGAAACATCGTTTCTCATATCCTTGGGGAACAGAGGACGGATGGGTCTGTCGATAACGCGGCTGGTGAGGATTGCCTTCTCAGAAGGTCTGCCCTCACGCTTTAAAAAGCTGCCGGGGATCTTACCTACGGAGTAGAGCTTCTCCTCAAAATCAACTGAAAGAGGGAAGAAGTCAATGCCCTCTCTGGGCTTTGCAGCACCTGTTACTGCAACGTGAACTACGGTCTCGCCGTAGCGCACAAGACAAGCACCGTTAGCAAGCTGGGTTGTCTTACCTGTCTCGACCACAAGGGGTCTGCCGGCAAATTCAGTCTCAAAGGTTCTGAAGTTGTCGAAAGTCATAGCTTTGTTTGCCATAATAAATTCCTCCTGTAAAATTTTTTATTTTCACAGGGATTTTCTTCTGAATTTTAGCAATAAAATCAAGGATCCCCATATTCTGTGACAACCTCTGCGAATCCCTGATTTTACCGCTAAACTCAGACTGTAAAAAACCCTGTTATAAACGGAATATAGGGCAAACGGCATATTTGCCGTCTGCCCCGTTTTTTGCAATTATTTACGGATACCGAGTCTTGCGATGATGGAACGGTATCTCTCGATGTCGATCTTTGTGAGATAAGCCAGAAGAGCTCTTCTCTGACCAACCATCTTAAGCAGACCTCTGCGGCTGTGATGGTCCTTCTTGTGCTCCTTCAGGTGAGCGGTGAGGTCGTTGATTCTCTTTGTGAGCAGAGCAATCTGAACCTCAGGAGAACCTGTGTCGCCCTCGTGGAGAGCGTACTCGTTGATAATTGCGATCTTTTCTTCTTTAAGCATTGTGTAAACCACCTTTTTTAATATTACCCTCAGACACAGAGAAAGGACGGTGAATCCGCATGGCGGCATACTCCCAAATCCGTGAAAGGGGCGAAAACAACGGTATTATACCATATTGTTTTTGAAAAGTAAAGTATTTTTTTGCATAGCAGGGCTTCCGTGCGTCGCAGCTGCGGTCCGCCCGGGCTGTTTGCTATTAGACTACTGATGATTATCTGATGTTGTTCTTCTGAACCAGCTCATCAATATAATCAGACACCTTCAGCTGATTGCCTGCGTTGAGGATTCTGTAGCGGATAACCAGATCCTGCTCATCCTCAGACAATGCGTAAATCTTCGGTTCCTTCATATCAGTTGTAAGACGGGGTCTCTTAACGTTCTTGATAACTGCCCCTTCTTCTTTTGTGATATCGCTGACCTGGAGGAGAGGCTTACCCTCGCCGTCCGGAAGCAAAGACTCAACGTCGACATTCATCATCTTTGCGATTTTAAGAATACTCTTCAGGTCAGGCTCTGTTGTACCGCGCTCATAGTATGCATAGGTAGAACGATCGATATTCAGTACCGATGCGATCTGCTTCTGAGTAAGCTCGCAGTTGCGACGCAGTGCCTTCAGGACCAATCCTAATTCCTTCGACATAAAATCACCCCATTTGTTTATTATCTACACAATACCACAAAAAATTCACTTTTGCACATTTCGTGACGAACTTTCACCTGTTTTTTTGAAACAAGATTATATTCACCCTCAAATTACTGTTTATTTATTTTTCGCAGAAGTTTTTTATTGAAAAATCCCCCGGCATACTGTATAATGCTTTGTGTCCCGATTCACTTTTCCATCCATAATACTCCTGCTGGTGTAGCTCAGTCGGTAGAGCATCTCACTCGTAATGAGAAGGTCACGTGTTCAAGTCACGCCACCAGCTCCACAAACTCCCCTTTCTGTCACAAGCCAGAGAGGGGAGTTTTTATTGCTGTTTCACAGGATACAGCACCTCCTGCTGTGCTATCTGCCACACAAAAAAGCAGACCGCTTTGGATCATCTCCGAGGCGGTCTGTTTTATTTATTGGCTGTTCCGAATCACAGATCCTTCTCTATCATCTGCAGACGGAACTCAAACTCTCTCTTCTCCTTCTGGACGATTGCATCCAGAAGCAATCCGCAGAAGAAAAACAGCAGAGATACAATCAGGAATATTCCGCAGGCAATAAGTGTGGGGAAGTTCTCAACCAGGCCTGTCTGAATATACGGTACAAGTACCGTAGGTACAAATACCCCGACAACAACAAGCAACACAACAAGAGCAATCAGGGAGAAAAATCCCAGAGGCTTGTAGTTCTTCCACAGACGCACAACGGTACGAAGCACCTTGATTCCGTCTGATACGGTGTTGAGCTTCGACTCGCTGCCCTCGGGTCTGTCCTTGTACTCAATGATTACATTATCCAGAAGCATATTCTTGTCGATAGCGTGGATTGTCATCTCGGTCTCGATCTCAAAGCCCTTTGAAAGTACAGGGAAGGATTTTACAAATCTTTTGCTGAAGGCTCTGTAGCCTGTCATAATATCCTTTATGTTGCTCTTGAATAGGCTGTTGATGCTTGAGCGTACAATACGGTTTCCAAAATTGTGGAAGGGACGCTTGTTCTCTGTGAAATACGTGGATGAGAGTCTGTCGCCCACTACCATGTCACGACTCTTGGAGAGCACCAGCTCTGCCATTTCGGGAGCATGAACCGCAGGATATGTATCGTCGCCATCAGCCATTATGTAGCAATCAGCGTCAATCTCTCTGAACATACGGCGGATAACGTTACCCTTGCCCTGCTGATATTCATATCGTACACAGGCGCCTGCTTTTGCAGCAATCTCGTCTGTGCCGTCAGTGGAGTTGTTGTCATATACATATATAGTCACATCATGGACAGAATCTGCAAACACAGAGCGGAAGTCTGTCACTACCTTCTCGATAGTCTTGCTCTCGTTATAGCAGGGAAGAAGTACGGCAATTTTACTCATGGGGAGAATCCTCCTCTTTCACATTTTGTATGTCTGTAGTTTTTACTTTTTTTGCAGAACAGGAAAACACCGTCACCGCTCCGATAAACGGCAGGGTTGTGAATACTGAATAGGCATATCTGAACTCCGAGAACACGGGGGTCGCTATAAGAAGGGTGGCGATTACCATAATCACAGGAATGGTGAGCAGCGCCTCCTCCCTCTTCTTCAGCAGGTTGATTACCAACACGGCCAACAATATCCACACGTGGAGCCCGATACTCTGAAGCGGCTGACAAAAAGCCTGCTTGTCAAATCCCCAGAAGTAGAGGTTAGCTGCCATACGTCCGATGGTGCTGTCCGGATTCTCTACAATTCCCAGATCATTTTCGTGGACGATGGTACTATACACAAGATAGTCATATCCTCCGTTCCAGTAACCTTTTGTCTGCTCAACATAGGCTGCCGCATAATGCTGAGGGTACTTAAGTCCCAGCTGAATCCAAAGCTTAAGGAATTCAACCTTGTGCTCTCGGAGGTAGTCATCTCCTGTTTCTGCAATCTCTGCTTTGACAGGATCAGAAATATACTCCTTGTACAGCTGAGGAATCTCATCCACATCCATTATATTGGAGAGAAGCTCCTCTTCATCATCAGTAAGAGGACAACCTGCAGTAATTACACGAGCAATCTGCTGAGCAGGTATGGAGAATGCTTCTGCGTACTGGGTCTGTTTAATATTCATCACAGCCAGAACAGGACCCTGTAATATCCAGCTGATAACAAGCACACCTGCAACGATCCCTGTAACAGAGATAAATCGTTTTCTCAGAACAATTGCGAAAATAACAACCGTTGCCAGGATTGCATACCGTCCGTTGGAACGCCACAGACAGAACCCAAGACAGCTGCCTACAAGCATAATGTAGTCTATCCATACACGCTGTCCTGTTCTCTTGAATAAACGAAAAACAGCAACAACAAAAACAAGCGCCACCCCTGCAAAGGGTATATCTTTGAGCATTGTTACGCTGAAAGCTACATTGTAGGGTACCAATGCATAAAATACAAAGGGAATGATGATTCCGATTCTGGGAACTCCCGACTGATAAAGGGTAACCATCGCATAAGAAAAACACATGGCCATGAACAATACTGACAGAACAGTATATAGAGTAATGGCTGCGTTTATATTTCCAAACAGAGCAAGTCCGATCTCTACAATTATCTTTATGTTAATTGTATGCCAGAAGGGATGATGATTGGTATATGTATTGGTGACTACCTGGTTGAGCTGATGCAGGCTGTCCACGGAAACAACACCGGGCAACGTGTACAGCACAAGGTACACCAGGTCAATAACTGCAATAATACCAAAGGAAACAAGGAAGAACCTGAGAGGATGATTTCTTTGTTCTGCAATCTTTGAGCAATCACAAGACACAGGAAGCGCATTGCAAAGATAAACTATAATATTCCAGAAAACAAAGAATCCTCCAAGCAAACACAAGGGGATATTCAAGATGTTGCTGGAATCCAGAGGGAAGAACAGGTTATAATTTGCTGCAACCGTCGCTACTGAAATAATCCCGGAAAACAAGCCCATAACCAACCCCTGCAACTTTGCTGCTTTTCGGTTATTCCTGTAATTATCAGCAAAGCAAAAAGCTCCTAAAAACGCACAGAGAAGGTAAACGCTGTAATAGGAATTTGTGTCCGCAAGACACAGAATCCAGACAAAAGATGTAAACAACTGAATAGCAATCTTTAGGTAAGTATAAACTCTTTTGTCAGAGTTTTTGCACAGTTTCATTATATCTCCCCTTTAAGACATACTGATTTTGCGTATACAAAGGCTAATTATCCCTTTTATAATATCATTGCATAAAACCCAAGTCAACAAAAAAATCTCTGTTCTCTATATAAAATCTGAGACTTGACAAACATTATACCGTTCGGTATAATAGAACTGCATCGGAGGTGAAAACATGACCGATAACAAAGACAACAAACAGGAACTTCTCAGATGCGGACTCAGACTATTCTCGAGCAGAGGTTTTGACGGAGTATCCACAGCGGATATTGTGAGTGCTGCAGGAGTCACCAAGCCCACCATGTATCACTACTTCGGCTCTAAGGAGGGACTTCTGGAGGAGATACTGCACAACCACTACGGCAACTTCATCAGCGAGCTTGAGAACGCAGCCTCTCTGCCTGAGGACATCGCGCTGACCTTCTTCAGATTTGCCAAGGTGTGCTTTGACACCGCCCGCAGATCCCCCGAGTTCTTTATGCTCAGAGCAGGACTCATGATGCGTGTGGGTCAGGACACCGCCTACCTTGCGGCAAAGCCCTACATCGACAGAGAATCCGCCATAATCAAGCAGTTCTTCGACACCGCAGCGTCCCACGCAGGCAACATAAAAGGCAAGGAAACCATGTGCACCCTGAGCTTTGTGGGAACTATCAATGCTACAATCAGCGCATACCTACAATCAGGAGACGAGAGCATAATCTCTGACGAAACAATATACAAGCTGAGACAGCAATTCCTCTATGGCATATATTCGTAAGCCTTTTTTATTTATTATCAATATACCAATCGGTACACAAAGGAGACAACATGAAGAATTTTATCCCCAACGAATGCATATTCTATCACATCTATCCACTGGGTTTCTGCGGGGCTCCCCAAAAAAATACGGGTGAGGCACCCATAAACCGTCTGGATAAAATTGAGAGATGGATCCCACACATGAAATCCCTGGGTATCAACGCCCTGTATCTGGGTCCTATCTTTGACTCGGGTTTCCACGGATATGACACCCACGACTTTACCAAAATCGACCCAAGACTTGGAACCAACGAGGACTTCAAAAGTCTGTGCAAGGCTCTGGACGAGACAGGCATCCACCTGATACTGGATGGTGTGTTCAACCACGTAGGCAGAGGCCACTTTGCCTTTCAGGATGTGTTGAAGAACAGAGAAAGCTCCCCCTACTGCAGTTGGATATCAGGCCTGAACTTCAACGGCAACAACGACAGAAATGACGGACTCTCCTATGACAACTGGGCAGGGCACAACACTCTGGTAAAGCTGAACCTTAAGAATCCTCAGGTACGTGAACACCTTCTGTCTGCTGTGGATATGTGGATCGACGAGTTCGGCATCAGCGGACTCAGACTGGATGCCGCAGACTGCATCGACCACGACTTTTTCCGCGAGCTTCGCCGTCGCACCCTCAGCAAACGCCCCGACTTCTGGCTTATGGGAGAGATCACCTGTGCCAGCGACTACCGCGTATGGATGAACGATGATATGCTTCACTCCGTCACCAACTACGAGTGCTACAAGGGACTTTACTCCTGTCTCAACACAAAGAACCTCTTTGAGATTGCTCACTCCTTCAACCGTCAGTTCGGCGGAGAGTGGGGTCTGTATAAGGACAAGACCCTGTACAGCTTTGTGGACAACCACGACGTAAGCCGAATAGTCAACGTGCTCAATCGCCACGAGGACCTGAAGAATATATACACCCTGCTCTACACCATGCCAGGTATCCCCAGCATCTACTATGGCAGCGAGTGGGCAATAAGCGGAAAGAAAGAGCGTCACTCTGACGCAGCCATGCGACCTGCCATTGACGTAGACAATCCGAATATTCTGGACAGAGAGCTTATGGAGCACCTGAAAACTCTGGCACAAGTACGTCACTCCTCCCCTGCTCTGAAGTACGGCTCCTATGAGTCTGTCCAGATCATGAACGAACAGCTGGTCTTTGCACGAAGCACCGACCAGGACACCCGACTGGTGTTTATGAACATCTCTTCAGACTCAAAGTTTCTGTCAGTAAATTACAAGGGCAGACAGTACGAGGCACAGGTTGCCCCCTACAGCTCACAGATAATCAAAGCATAAAACAGTAAATTGAATATCTCACAAAGCAAAAGCACCCTCCATTTTTCAGAGGGTGCTTTTTGCGTCACATTTCAAGGGGTAAAAAACAATAAAAGTCTTGCAAAAACTCAGATAACCTCAAAGCCTGCGATAAACTTCTGAACAGCTGTGGCATCTTTGACGTTCACACTGTCGTCCTGGTTAAAGTCAAAAATGTGCTTTGTGTGCTTCTCGCCAAAGGTCACAGGGGTGTCGATTCCCACCAAATGTTTCTGGATGGCGGTGGCATCACGGACGTTAAGCTCACCGTTGCCGTCTGCATCTCCTATGCGGACAGCCCTGCTGCCCATATGCACAAAGGCTACCTCTGCATCAATCACATTCTCCGATGACAGAGCCTCGCTCAGGGTATAGAGCTCGTCAATAGCAGGAACATAGATATAATATCCCAGGTCATCGGGACTATATAGGTTGCTGTTTGATACAGCGTAGTCTCCTATACGCTTTGAAACCTCCCAACTCTCGTGACCATGGACATAAGTCTCTACCAGCACCCAATCAGGGTCGTAGGCAGAGCAGGAATTAGGCTGATAATAATGAGCATAAAGCTCGGTGTAGTTGTCTTTTTCTGCAGAGATTTTGGAGATAACCTCATCCCTGTAGTCCTGAGTACCGCTCACAGCCTCTGCTCCCCCAAGCTGAGCCGCCTTGTCAATATCAACATAGCCAAGCTCGTAGGCAGTAATCAGCGGTATAACCTGATCCCCATTATGGAGAACATACAGTCCCACGGGATTTGTCACAGGGCCGTAAACATATCCGGACAAAAACAGATATCCGCCGATTCTCTGCTGTGAGCACACATCCATATAGGCTGCACCGTTTCTTCTGGTGTATCCCAGAAACATCACATCTGACCCCTCTGTATCCGCACTCACGTCTCCGAACACCTTACAGTGAAGAGCCTCATCCAAAGAGGCCTCGTAGCCGATATAATCTGCAAAGGCATCCCTGCATTTTGCTGTCAGGTCGTTTGCACCATCATCCTCTGCTCCTGCTGATATGGCACACAGTGAGCAAAGCATTAACATAGCCAAAACCAAAGATAGTATTTTCTTCATACTGTAAAACCTCCTGATGTCAATCTGTATGAATTAAAGTCCTCAAACGAAAAAAGATGTGGGGGGGAGTGAGGGGTGTGCAGGATGAGCTGTTATCTCGCACACCCCTCTATGGTATGAGTTCGAAAAGGACTTGAGTTATATTTACGGCACCGAATTTTGTGCCGCTCGATTCTGTTGACTTCTCACTTTTGTGTCATTCTTTTTTGATGTATGCCCTTTGTTACAAAGTCCCTGTGTGGGGGTAACATTCTCCACACTTCATCACAGTACGAGTCTGCCGATACCCGGGACAGGCTGAAGCCTGTGCCCACCTGCGCCGTGTCTCTATTGGACACATAGGGTGAGGTAGTCTCCTGCTCTGTGCAGGGCTCTGTACAAGGATCGGTGCACACAGGGACTGTTGGGTCAACCTGATCTATCCCGGGGGACGAACCTTCTCCCTCCCATGCGGAAGGGGTAGAAGGTCTGGGCGCCATGGGCTCAGTTGCCATAGGTTCGTTCTCCACAGGCTCTGTGGGCTTTGGGGGAGGTGTTGGGAAAAAGGGTTCCTCTCCCTCATTGAAGCCTCCGGAAGAACCATCTGTCGCCTCGGGAACCTCGGGGTCTTCAGATTCCTGGTTATTGTTTCCCGGTGTCTGTGGCGGTTTTGTAGGCTTTGGGGTATCTTCTGATGTGGGGGGAGGCTGCTGAGTCTGAGTCCCTCCGCTGCTTTGCTCCATAGGGTCTGTCACCATAGGTATGTTCCCTGTGTTACCGTTGTGTTCACTCTCTCCCTGAGAGCCGTGGTCTGAAGGGGCAGGGTCTGCCTCCGAAACTGCAGGAGGATTCTGTGCTCCGCCCTGCAGGGTGTTTTCTGTTTTATCTTCTGTGTCCTGCACAAGGGATTTGTCCGTGGATGGTGTGGCGGGAATCTCCGGGAGTCTGCCTCCATGCCACACAAGTATTCCCAGCAAAGACACAAGCAGCAGTGAGCAGACGGGTACTCCTGCCTTCAGGATAATTCCTGTTTTTCTCTTTCTGTCCGCTATATATTCGTCCCGTCGGCGGAAAACGGCGCTTGCCATTTCGTTATAATCCTTCATAGACGAAACCTTCCTTATCAAGTTGTGATCTCAGTGACTTTCGTGCCCGATACAGCATTGTCTCTATGTTATGGACAGACTTGCCCATAACTCGGGCGGCTTCCTTGCAGGACAATTCCTCAAAGTAGCACAGCCACAGCACCTGTCTGTAGTCTGTACTCAGCTTATCCATTGCCCTGTGAAGCTCTATTTTCTCTTCTTCTTTTATGTATACCTTCTCAAGGAGCTGTTCGTCACTCTTTATCTCACACAGCTCCTCCCGAGATATCTCCACCATATTCTTATGGCGTCTGAGATAGTCTTTTGCTACATTCCGTCCGATGGCATAGAGCCAGGTTTTGAACGTAGATCTTCCTGAGAATCCTGGTTTTTTGGTAATAATCTTTACGAAAGTATCCTCAGCCAGATCCTCTGCCAGATGCACATTTCCTGTTATGCCGGATAGATACAGTATAAGTCCGTCCTTGTACTGCTTTATTATCTCGACAAATCCGCTATCATCACCATCAAGGAAACGGTGGTAGCTACTTGCACCGTTATCCATTGATTTTCTCCTTTCCGAACCTTTTACCATTTCATCCCTTAGACGAAGAAAGACAGGAAAACCTCACACAAATTTCCATTTATTTCTTATTCCTGTATTTTTTCGTAATACACAATGCAAAAACAGACCACAGGAAGGGAACTTCCTGCAGTCTGATCATCACAAAGTAAACCTCCTGTCAGGAGGGTTTGTTATTTATGTTTTCTCTCAAGAGAAGGAGGCTGAATCTTCTCTGCCCAGCCAAAAGCAACTCCCAGCAGAGCACACAACAGCACCGTTGTTACCAGGCAGAAAATCACCTTTACCACCGCCCACAGAGGAGACGAGAAGGGTATCAGCACCGCCACCGCTCTGAGGGTTATATTGAAGGCAAAAACCTGATACAGAAAAACCGTCATACTCCTGACAGAGAACTGCTCAAAGATTTTTCCAAGGAATTTTGTTTTCTCGATTTTCCCGAAGAAGCTGTCAAGCACAGGTGTCAGAAGTCCGACAACACCCATAGCTGTGCAGGAATACACCAGAAACACCATATTGGGAGGGAATTTATTATACTGCATATCAAGTGAAACTCCGCTTAGTCCAAGGAGAGTCAGCACTCCTGCACCAAGAACAGCCACCGCACCCAGTATAACTCTGGTCTTTGCTGATGTGAGCTTCTCCCTGATGAGGGGGTAGTACATTCCTGCGAAGGTCCACAGAGCATAGAAGGATATCTTCTGTACAAATCCCAGATTCAGCACATCAGAAATCACGAAAACTCCCAGCAAAGTTCCAAACATCACAAACTGCAGGGGCTTTCCCACAAGCTTTTTCATCAGCGGAATCAAAAGCACTATGCACAGGTACACAGGCACAAACCACAGCGCCCATGTCAGGTAGGTTATATTGCTAAACTGTCTGTCAATGGGCACAAGCCAAGAGCCCGTTATGAGAACAGACTTTAACGGGTCAAAGCCATTTTCCAGGGTGTACTTTCCCACAGACAGTACTGCGCAGATAGCTGCAAACACCCAGTAGGGAATCAGCACTCTGGCAAACCGCTTATATACAAAAGAGAAGTAACCCGTGTCTCTGCTCATGGAGTTGGTTGCGCCTGTGATAAAGAAGAACAGGGGCATCTCAAATAGCAGAAAGGACTTCAGAATATCTGTAAATGGTGAGGTATAAAACGCTCCCCAGTACAGTACATGTACAAACACAACCCACAGCATAGCGAAACCACGCATCCTGTCAAGGGTTCTGTCACGTTCAGTTGCCACACTATTCACCTCTTTTGCCCCTCAGAATAAACAAATTAACTCAGATATAAAATAAGAAACATCGAAACAAGATATAACCCGCACAGTCCCATCAGAACCTTGTCATGTACGAGCACCTCAACAGGGTCGCCGTCAGACTCCCCCTCTACATCCATACTGTATTTCATAGTAATAAGCAGTACCACAGGCACTGTAAAAATCAGGTATTCGTTATACATTGAGACTGTGTTTTTGTCCATTGTCCACAGTGCATAAAACACATTTGCAAGGGTCAGACACATGTACATGCTCTTGTCAAGGAAACCTAAGGGATAGGCCTTCAGCACCTGACGGGTATCACCGTCGCCCAGCTGTTTGAGCTCGTTGCGACGCTTGCCCAGTGCAAAGTAAAAAGCAAAGGCTATGACTGTCAGGTAAAGCCAGTTGGAAATCACAATATCCGTCACAACTGCGCCGTAGACAACCCTGATGAGAAAGCCCGCAACCAGAATGGTAATGTCCACAATGGGTACGTTCTTCAGCCCCAGACTATAGCCCAGATTCAGCAGAAAATACAGTCCCAGCAAAACTGTTGAGAGGACTCTGAACGCAAACATATTGCACACAGCAGCCAGCACAAACAGCACCACAGCCATCACCAACGCACCCTTTACTGACACCTTGCCTGAGGCGATGGGGCGGTTGCACTTGGTGGGATGACAGGCGTCCTTCTCCTTGTCCTTAATATCGTTGATGATATATACAACTGAGGAAATAAGAGAAAACGCAACAAAGCCTGCCACTCCTGCCAGAAGCTTGTCTGTACAGAAAAACTGTCCGCTGCACGCAAGGGCCGCAAACACCAGCAGATTCTTTATGTAATGATGAACACGCATGAGTTTTATGTAATGTTTCACAGCATTTCCTCCCATATTCCAATTTCACACATTATCCTGTACCTTACACAGGATAACACTCTATGGCATAATTTATCATTTCAGCAAGAGACGGGATGTTGACCGCAAGCATAAAGCCACAGGCAACAGCGGTCACCGAGGGCAACAAAAAGCTGACCCCCAGCTTTGTCTGCAGCATATCTGCAAGGTTAAACAAAAGCACCACAAATGCCCATCCGAAATATAGCGAATAAAGCACAAGGCCGTTCTCTGCAGTGCCCCATCCCAGAACCATAAGCATAACCACAGACATACACACCCAGCCTGTTGCTATGAGACACACCTTGTTCTTTCGGCTCAGGATTCCGCTCACAACCGCAAGCACCAGTATGACAATACCCGCGACGCTCAGACCTGTCACGGTCTCAAGCTGCCAGGAGGTATATCCTTCTGCGTTGGGGGTGACTCCTGCCGAGGGTGCCCTGAAGCATCCCGCAACAAATGAAAAATACTGATATATCTTCTGAGAGAAGGTTACCTCCTCTCCCGTAAATGACGTAAGCTGTGCCACCTTGTGGTACAGGTTGGTGACTATATCCAGCCGTCCGCAGATGAGGATCAAAGCTGCAAACTCCACAGCACATCTGACCATATCCCAAAACCACTTCTTAAACTCTCTGAGAGGAGATCTGTGGCTCATAAGAGGTGCCAGCACCGCTCCTGTCAGCAGGGTTCCGCAGGTTCCGTAGAAGGCAGGCCTCCATGCATCCTTGCCCTCGCAGGCAGTATACATCAGGAGCACAAGCCAGAAGTATCCCACAATGTACTGCTCCATCATCAGAGAGAACAGAAGGTATGTGTATGTACAGCTAAAAAGTGCCATAAAGCAGATTCTCTTCAGCGCGGTGAGTCTGAGCATCCTTGCAAGCAGGTAATTCGCCATCAGCATCATAAGCACCTGAACAAAGTTCTGGAGCATGGCTGACACCGACTGGGGCAGGAAAAGCACCTGAGCTATACCGTAGGCAATGCCCACAAAGGGAGCCGCAAATACTGCGAACAAAGGCTGTCGCAGGTCGTTCTCGGGATGAGTACGGGTAACGTATACGTTCTCTGTCAGAAATGACGGAGAATCACTGGTGTATATCAGGTCGTACTTCAGATCTGTGCCATAGAATGCCTGAGACTGCATGAAGCAGTAACCCACAAACAGCAGCGTGGCCAAAACAATCAGAGCATAAACCACGATTTCATAAGGTTTCAGGTCTTTGAAAGCACCTGTCTCCCTGAAGATTTCCGTCAGCTTGTCCCAGAACCACACAAGACAGATATACACAAAGGCCGCCGACAGCAACACCGCCACCGCACTCAGGCATAGGGCAAGATTACTGCTCAGGACAGGCTTCTCAATGCCCTCTGTCAGAAGCTCCGTTGTTCCCCATATCAGGTAGTTGCGCTCGCCTGCTCCAAGACATACTCCGAGAGAAGACAAGGCTCCAAGCACGCACACCGAGTTGCGTCTTGTCCTGACATAGCGCTGCATAGACTCAACCTGAGTTGCAATCACTATGGGAAAAAGCATTGTGATAAAAAGACTTACAAGCGATACAGGAGACAGATCGGCTTCCAGAAAGAAAAACACAAAAGCAGAAACAGGGAAATACCAGTTTCTCTTCAGATTGGAGATAGCCTCTGATTTGTTTTTGACCGCAAGCAAACTCATAAAATATTCCTTTAGAAAACCAGTCCTTGCTTTCATAGAAAAAATCGTCCTTTTTGTACGATTAAATATGCCTTATTTATGACAGAAATATCATACATAAGGCATAGAGTTATCTGTGTATAAATCCAATCTTCTTCATTACCTTGTCGAGGGTGCGCTGTGCCATACGGTCAGCCACAGCAGCTGCCTCACGATAGCTTTGCTCAAGGTATGCCTTGTCAGCGATGAGCTTCTCGTACTTCTCGCGGATGGGACGAAGCTCCTCTACAACAGCCTCGCCTACTGCTACTTTGAAGTCGCCGTAGCCCTTGCCCTCAAACTCAGCGGTGATCTCGTCGGCTGTCTTACCTGTGACGGCAGAGTAAATTCCGATAAGGTTATTGACGCCGTCCTTGCCCTCTCCAACGCAGACCTTGGCCTCGCTGTCGGTGACGGCACGCTTGAATTTCTTCATAATAACATCAGGGGTATCCAGCAGGGATACACAGGCGTTAACATTCTCGTCAGACTTGCTCATCTTGCGGGTGGGATCCTGAAGGCTCATTACTCGAGCACCGTTGGTGGGGATGAATCCCTCGGGAATGGTAAATACGTTTGCGTATCTGCCGTTCATACGGGTTGCAACATCCCTTGCAAGCTCGATGTGCTGCTTCTGATCCGCGCCTACGGGCACCAGGTCTGCCTGATACAGCAGGATATCCGCCGCCATAAGTGCAGGATAGGTGAAAAGTCCTGCGTTGATGTTATCTGCATGCTTTGCAGATTTGTCCTTGAACTGTGTCATACGGCTCAGCTCGCCGAACTGAGTGTAACAGTTGAGAATCCATGCAAGCTGTGCGTGTGCAGGCACGTGGCTCTGGATGAAGAATATGCTCTTGCTTGCATCAACACCGCAGGCAAGAATAGATGCGTATGCCTCCAGAACATTCTTTCTCATCTGTGCAGGCTCCTGGCGCACGGTGATTGTGTGCAGGTCTGCCAGAGTATAGATGCAGTTCTTGTCTCCCTCGTCCTGCATGATAACCCAGTTTCTCAGCGCACCCAGATAATTGCCCAGAGTGATGGTACCTGAGGGCTGGATGGCACTGTATACTATCTTCTTTTTCTCTTGATTTGTTGTCTGTTCCATTGTAATTTTCTCCTATATATCTAAGCTTACAGAGTCTTCGCCATTTTGCCGAGGATCTCTATGCCTTTCTTCAGCTGTTCATCAGTAGGTGTTGAGAAGTTGATTCTGAAGTCGTGGGATACCTGAGTCTCGTCTGCAAGGAAGGCGGTACCGGGCACCACGCAAACCTTGTTCTTCACAGCGTCAAGACAGAACTGAGGCATATCTACCTCTTCAGGCAGAGTACACCAGATGAAGAGTCCGCCGTCAATCTCGCCGAACTTTATCTTTCCGCCCAGGTTCTCCCTCAGCAGGTCCATGGTATACTCGGCTTTCTTTGAATACAGCTCACGCAGATACTGCAGATGTCCCTCAAAATCGTACTTGGTCATAAACTCGTGGCACAGCACCTGTGACCACATATTGGTGTGAACATCGGAGCCCTGCTTACATACCACCATCTTCTGAGACAGCTCTGCGGGAGCAACAAACCAACCCACACGCATACCGGGAGAGATGACCTTTGAGAAAGAACCTGCATACACAACGATGCCGTCCTCGTCCATAGACTTGATGGTGGGAATAGTCTCTCCTCTGTATCTCAGCTCTCCATAGGGGTTATCCTCCAGAATAAGCACGCCATACTCCTTTGCAAGCTCATACAGACGGCGGCGCTTCTCAAGGCTCATTGTAATGCCCGAGGGATTCTGGAAGGTGGGGATTGTGTAGATAAAACGAACCTTGGAGTGGGACTTGAGTGCCTCCTCAAGAGCCTCCATATTCATTCCGTCATCATCCATGGGAACTCCCACAAGCTTTGCACCATAGCTGCGGAAGGTATTCAGCGAACCGATAAAGGAAGGAGCCTCACAGATAACCTCGTCACCCTCGTTGACCAGTGCCTTTGTCATCAGGTCCATAACCTGCTGCGCCCCGGAGGTTACGATAAGCTCGTCAAAATCTCTGCCGATGCCATAGCTGTTCTTCATATAATCCTTCAGGGAATTGCGCAGAGGAAGATATCCCTCTGTGAGTCCGTACTGAAGTGCTAAAACAGGGTTTTCTTTCATAAGCCTCTCAGAAATCTCTGCAAGTGCCTGTGCGGGAAATGCATCGGGAGCAGGGTTACCTGCTGACAGAGACACCACCGTAGGGTCTGCCGCATATTTAAAAATCTCTCTGATAGCGGAGGGCTTCAGACCGCATATTCTGCGGGAAAAAGTATAATCCATCTAAATCACGCCTTTTTTCTATAAAAATGTGTATACATTTGTATTTTATCACATCTGAACTTTCTGTGCAATAAAATTATAAGTTTTCTTCTATAATGTAACAGAACTTACATTTTTCTCCCAAAAAATATTACAATAAATGCCGATATAATCACAATTTTTTTACTTTTGTTGCCTTTGCAAAGTCAGTATATTATACTTTAATATGTAAAATTATCATAACTTTAGGATTCGGAGGGAAAAACCTTGAGACGAAGAAGAACAAGAAGAAGGAGCGGAGACTATTTCATCGGAATGGTAGACAGCTATTCCAGAAGACCCGGATATTCCAAGCGCAGACGACGCTCAAAGAAACAACAGACCCAGCTGTATATCCGCAGGGGTATTATCGTGGCTGTATGTCTGCTTATTATTGTGGCAATAGTCTGGATAATGGCATCCATCATCGGCGGAATCTCATCCTGTGTGAGCAACTGCTCATCTGACAAGGAACCTGCAGAGGAGACCACAACCAAGACCACTCAGCCCGCAACAAACACCCCACCCGTAACCGAGGAGGGAATAGCGCTCAAAAAACCCTACATCGACGACAACGGCGCAGACGGAGAACTCATCACCTCTACCCTGTATCTGTGGAACAAAGCAGCCTACAATCTGTTCGGCTACTCAGAGAGTGCTGTCAACTACTATGCACAGACTGTCAACAGCTTTGCCGACACCCTGGAGGACGTGACAGTATACAACATGGTTGTTCCTAACCACACCGAGTTCGGACTTCCCCAGCGACTCATCGACGGCGGAGTTTCATCCATGTCACAAGCGGACAACCTGACCGCCATCATGAACGCAACCGGCGACAATGTCATCGATGTCAACTGCTACACAAATCTGGCAGAACACAACACCGATTACATCTACTTCAACACAGACCACCACTGGACAGGTCTGGGCGCATATTACGGCTACACCGCCTTCTGCAAGGAGGCAGGGCTGGCTCCCATGGATATCGAAGGACTTGAGAAGAACACCATCGCAGGTTTTGTCGGTTCATTCCACGATATCTGCAACAGCAACGCCGCCTACGGTGCCGCCGAGACCCTGGCGTCCAACGCAGATGTAGTTGAGTACTATACTCTCCCCAACTACACCTACGCTACTATGAAGGAGGATATGACCTCCGAGCCTCAGATAGTTGATGTCTACTACCCTGCATCTCCCGGCAGCCTGACCTACGGCACCTTCTGCTGGGGTGATGTTGCAGAGTTTGTCATCAGCTCTGACGCAGGCACAGGCAAGAAGATCGCCCTCATCAAGGATTCCTACGGCAACGCCCTGGCACCCTACCTGACAGCCAACTACGACGAGATTCACATTCTGGACTTCAGATACTGGAGCGGAGACCTTAAGAGTTACCTTACTGACAACGGCATTGAAGAGCTGCTTATCCTCAACAATGTCATGTCCGCAAACACCGCTCTCAATACTGACCAGCTTGCTGCACTCCTGGGCTAAGACCCCTTGACCATTCAGAGAAGGAGTGAAAGTATGCTATCAACTGAAGTGAAAGTTTCAATATACGGCACCCTGTCAGACAAGGGACTGTACTCAGGCTACGTCAGCGGCGAGAACATCCCCTCACAGAATGCCCTCATAATCTCCAGAAAGTCTGTTTATGACAACTTCACGGGAATCGTCACCGCCATCGCTCACCTTGAGGATGGCACCGACAAGCTTGTGGTATCTCCCAGAAACGAGATAATGTACGAGCCCGAGATCCGCAACCTGCTGGAGAATATGAAGCAGCTGAAGATCCAGAAGCTCAGCTGTCTGTACGAAAAATCCTGTGGTGCGGTTATCCTTCATTGGGACAACAAAGCACAGGACTACATGATTCTTCTGGTCAAGAACCACAACGGCAGGTTCTACAGCTTTCCCAAGGGTCACGTGGAGCTTTGGGAAAATGAGAAAGAAACCGCAGTCCGCGAGATAAAGGAAGAGACAAATCTGGACGTAAAAATCCTGGACGGATTCAGAGAAATCAGCGACTACTGTCCCTACGGAAAAATCAGAAAGAGGGTTGTGTTCTTCCTCGCTGTTGCCAAGAGCAACAACATCAGAATTCAGGAGTCAGAAATCGACAGCTACACCTGGGTTCCCCTTGGCGGTGCCGGGGGTGTGACCTATGACAACGACAGACGTGTCATTGAGAAGGTCCGCAGATACATCGCAGAGCACGGCAGAATATAAATACCAAGCTTAATACACAAAACAAAAGCCACCTCCGATTCTTCGGAAGTGGCTTTTCTGTTTATGTTTTACTTTTTCTTTTTGGGTCTGCCCGCTCCCTGTGCAGAACGGATTTTGTCAAGCTTTGCCTTGCCCTTCTTCACATAATCTCCGCACTTCAGATCAAAGAGCAGAGCAGGGACGTTCAGGGTTGCAACCGAAACAATGATGGGAACAACAGAATCTGTGTATCTGATGATACCTGTGCAATCGCGAAGCAGTGACGAGCGATGCATATTGACAACAAATGCCATGATGAAGTCTACGACAGCACCAATAGCAAGGGGAATCATCAGTCCGTAGTTTATCTTTACATCAGCGGTTGATGCTGTGTTGGCAGCATCCTCTGTGACAGTCTTTGTCAGGTAGGGTACCAGACAGCAAAGTGCAAGAAGCATCAGCACCACGCCGCCCAGGATCCACATGCTGTACTCACCCTTGATAAGTGAGTTGAGCTTTGCAAACCAGCCTGACTCCTCCTTATCAAGAATACACACATAGCCGGTGACACCGTTCTGCTTTACAAACTTGACAAAGCCCTTGGCCTCCAGCTTGTCCAGAGTATCTGCCAGAACATCCTCGTCAATCTCATACTGAGCTGACAGCTTTTTGTTGATGAGCTCTCCTGTGAGGGGGATGTCGCTTGCGCCTATAACATCCATAACCTTGAACTCAAGCTCAGCGGGCTCGATTGCTTCAGGGTACTTTCTGACCACAGAAACCTCTGTTTCCTCATCAGTCTCGTCCTGAGCACCCTCAGGCGCCTCTCCATCAGGAGCATCTGTACCATCGGGGTCATCGGGATCATCATCGGGACCGTCCTGAGCGTCATCTGCTGACTTATCCTTCACAGCAGGATCAAACAGCCATACGATAAAACGAACCATAAAGAACTTGCTATTTCTGAAACGCTTGCTTGTACATACACAAATCAGCACAAACAGCACAAGGGCAAAGGAGAATCCCAGCATGCCGATAACAAAGCCATCGGGAGTATAGGTGAGCTTCACAGTATGCTCGCCCTCGCTGAGGATGAATCCGCACATTGCATCTCCCACAGGATCCATCTTGACCTTCTTGCCGTCCACATAGGCACTCCAGCCTGCTTCGTAGGGAATGGAGGTATAGAAGTAGCCCTCCTCCTTCACGTTGATTGTACCTTCGATGGAGGTATCGGTTACCTTGGTAGCCTCCAGAACACTCTCAGAGAGCTTATCAAGACCTGCGCGGAACACATCCTCGTCCAGCGCATAGCAGAAGGCGCGGATGCTGCAGTTTGCACCTGTCTTAAGCTGACAGCAGAGGGATACTGTGTCCCCTGCCTTGTATCTGCCTACGCAGGTGATGAAAGGCTGTTTAACGTTGAGGGAGCTTCTGATGATAGACTCAGCTCCGCCGCTGGGTGTCACCTTGATCTGGCCGCTGCTTTCGGCTCCGCCAACATAAAAGTAAACGCAAACAAAGGCATCCTCATCCAGATCATAGTTGAACTTTGTTGAGGGAGTTATTGTGGAGTCGGTGGTGTATGCAGTGTACATACCCTGCTGACTCTGAGGTCTGGAAACAGTGAAGTTCTCAGAAGGAGTATGAGCAGCACTGTCAACACTGATCAGGTTATACAGAGGCTCCTCGATACCTGTTGCCAGCTTCCAGAACTCTATCTGATTCTCAAAGGGATTCACAACGGAATCATCTATGCTGAGATATTTAAGATCGGAGTTTGTCATAAAGCCCATGGGAATGTACTCGGTGTTCTCAAACAGAGACACAGGACCTGAGTAATTCACCTGATTCAGGTAGTCGCTCTGGGCAACTCCGTCACGGGCGATAACATACTTAAGGTTAAGAATTGTATTGGTTACAGGGGAACTCTCATAGTAGGTGTAGCGGTTTCCTGCCTGCCAGCCTGCAAGGCCCAGATGCTCCACATACTTGGTGATGTTCACATTAGCCATGGAGTTGAATACGGATATACCGTTGTATCCGTTGAGAGCGCCGTCGTTGAGAGACTGGGTGCCTGTAACCTCTGTGCGGAAGATATCGGTATTTGCATCTTCTCTCATCTCAATGTAGTCTATCATACGCTCCATATGGGGAGCCTCTCTGGGATATCCTGTGGTGGTGGTTGAACCCACGCTGTTGACGCCGATGACAGCGCAAGCGCACATCTCAACACATACCACAATGCACAGAGCCATGGTGAGGATTCGTCTGGGCATTATCCTGAGGGTGAAGAGTATCAGGAGAATTATCATAATCACGCTGAACACAAGGGAGCCGATAACTGCCTCTTTGGATACCACTGCAGGATCAAGGAGAGGTGTCTCCAGGGTATCCAGCAGGGTGAAGATAGAGGGCAGGAGAATAAGCACCAGCAGCAGCGTTGCAATAATAACATCAATATATGAGCTGTATCTGAGCAGCATATAGGCCCTGTACGCCATATAAATCAGCAGGAAGCTGACAAGGAAGCTGAATCGGTAGGGCAGCATATTGGGGAAGTGGAAGCCGTGCCACATATAGTCCAGCTGCCTGAAAATAAAGCTTGCAATCAGGAACAACAGGGTTGTGCAGCAGAAGAGCTTCTCGCCCAGCTTGATCTTTCTGGAGCAGAAGAACACACCCAGAAGGATAACGCACAGCATACCGCAGGCGATGTTGGGCAGGCCCTCCTTTGAGGTAGGAACAACAAAAGAAATGATGTTTGAGATAATCTGGAGGAATGCATCCAGCACACCACCGCTTGCCTCCTGGAATCTCTCAATAAAATTGGACATTCCCGGCTCGGTTGCGTTGACAATGGCACTGTCGACGGTGCCCACGTTGATAGCAAAATTCTCGGGCATACCGCTTGCAGATTTGTAGCAGTTCTGCAGGGCAAGGTATGCAGGCACGGTGATGGGTGTTGTCATCAGCAGGGCGATACCTGAGCAGGTCACTGTGCGGAGCATGTCCTTGAGGGATTTTTTCAGGCTGTGCCATCTGGAGACAGTATATCCGATTGCGGTCAGGAATACAGCGATACAGATGAACAGTCCGATATAGTAGTTGAAGATTACGGAAAGAGCCAGAGAGATGGTGAACAGCTTGTACTTGCCGTCACGCAGCAAGGCCACGGTTCCCGCTACCACCAGAGGCAGCAGTGCCACCGAATCCATCCAGATGACACACCAGTAGTAGCCCATGTTGAAGGAACAAAGGGCAAACATCAGCGAGAACATCACCAGTGACAGGTCGTTTCGCTTAAAGAGCATTCTCAGGCAGATTGCGGTGAACATACCTGCGCAGGAAATCTTGATGACAGTAGCCACACACAGATATCCCACAAGAGCTCCGTCAGGAATGATAACAGAAATGAAGTTCAGAGGACTGAGCAGGTAGTAGGACATCATGGCAATGAAGTTTGATCCCATGCCTACACTCCATGTCCAGAACAGGGATGAGCCCTCCTGAAGCTTCTCGTGCAGGTCGTAGAGGAAGGGATAGTACTGATGCCACAGGTCAATTACCAGCATCTGCTCTGTACCCCACGGTTTCTCAACGTTGGGTGTCACCGTTATTCCCAGAGAGGGGAACAGGTTGCCGATGTGATACAGTACGGATTCGTACATTGTCTTGAGTATTCCGAACGGCGCAACATTCTCTGATGCAAAGGCCACCGCCATCAGCAGGAATGGAACTAAAAAGGACAGGATAACGTAGAGGTTATCGTCCAGAAAGTTCTTCGTCCTGAGGGCGGGGAGCTTTCCTGTTCGGGGGACTTTGATTTTCGTCATAGAGGTTCCTCCGATAACTATATTTTTGCATAAGTATACATTGTATATTGTATCACGAAAGAGAGTTAAGGTAAACTACTTTTTCCAAAATCTCAGAAAAAAATATATATTAATATTAGTTGTAGACTTTTCTTTTACTGTGTGATATACTGTATCTGTATATTTATGCGCAGAAACAACAATCTGCTACGAGGTGATTATATATGAAAACCGTAGATTTAGTTGTCCCCTGCTTTAACGAGGAGGAGGTCCTCCCCGAGTTTGTCAGGGTCACAAATCAGGTCATCGCTACCCTGCCCGAGTACAGCTTCCGCTATATTCTGGTCAACGACGGCAGCCGCGACGGCACCCTCTCTGTGATGGAGAGTCTGGCAAAAGAATTTGACAATGTAAAATACATTTCATTCTCCAGAAATTTTGGCAAAGAAGCCGCTATGTACGCAGGACTGGAGCACACAAGCGCAGACTACGTATTTGTTATGGACGCAGACCTTCAGCATCCCCCCGCAATGTTCCCTCAGATGCTTGCTGAGGTCTCAAAGGGTCATGACTGCTGTGCCCTGTATCGCGAGGAGCGCAAGGGTGACGGCGGCGCACTGCGCACAGGTTTCTCCAAGCTTTTCTTCAAGCTTCAGAACTCCATGTCCTCTGTGAAGATGCCCTATGGCGCAGTTGACTATCGTGTTATGTCCCGCCAGATGGTGGACTCCATCGTTGCTATGTCTGAGGCACAGCGATTCTCCAAGGGTCTTTTCTGCTGGGTAGGATTTGACACCAAGTGGCTCCCCTATGAGAACGTAGAGCGTACCATCGGCACCTCCAGCTGGAGCTTCTGGGGACTCTTCAAGTATGCTATCGACGGCATCACCGCCTTCTCCGTATCTCCCCTCAAGTGGATTTTTGTCATCGGCATTCTGATGCTTCTGGGAGCCTTCGGACTTCTGTTGGCATGGATAATCATGGCTATTGTTGCCGAGGGTGGCACGGTTGTGCCCACTCTGTGCGGTATATTCTTTGTGGGAGGTATCATCGAGACCTCACTGGGAATTATCGGAGAGTACATGGGCAGAGTCTACATTGAGACCAAGAACCGCCCCATCTACATAGCAAAAACCAAGAACATCGAGAAGAACGAAAAGTAATTATGGCAAAGAATAAGAATAAAACAGAACAGAACAAAGAACAGAAAAAAGGCTTTTTCTCAAAGCTTTCTGACCTGTACAAAAAACACAAGGAAATATGCAACTATATTCTGGTAGGCGGAATCACCACCCTGGTGCGCTGGGGCACCGCCGCTATGATCGAGCCCTGGTTTGAGCCTATGAGCATGGGCGACGGAGTCAAATCTCTGCTCATAACCCTGCTGTCGCTCATCATTACCATCCTCTTTGCATATCCGCCCAACAAGCTGTTTGTCTTTGAGAGCAAGAGCTTCCGACGGGAAATCGTCAGCAAGGAGTTCGTTGCCTTTATCTCTGCCAGAGCTGTGGCAAGCATCATCGAACTTGTGGGAATCCCCACCCTTGTCACCCTGACAGGAATGTCCAATATGCTGGCAACCATGGCAGGCAGCATCATAGTCCTTGTGGCAAACTACATCTTCAGCAAGCTGGTTATCTTCAAGAAGAGGACTGTCACTGACAAAAACGGCAAGGACACCGTCTCTACTGACTCAAAGGTCAGAGCTAAGGACAGACTCATTGCACTGGTGCTGACCATCATCTGCGCTGCTGTGGCAGTTATCTCCATCATCTTCTGTGTTATAGAGTTCTGGGGATATGTTGTCCTCGGCTGGGAATGGTTTCTGGGACTTTTTGGCTGAGAAATGAATTAATATAATCAGAGCGACGCAAATCTGTGTCGCTCTTTTTTGTCCGCAAAAAAAGCAGGCGCTGCATTATACAGCGCCTGCTATTTTTATTCCGGTATTAATTTATTAAATATGTTCCGTTGTCACCTGTTATTCCTCGATACCTGCCAGGTGCTTCTGGATAGCGGTGGCGTCCTTGATATCTACATCCTCGTCTCCGTTGTAGTCAAATACATAGTATTTCCAGACATTACAATTCCAAGGCACATCCATTCCTGCGATGTACTTCTGAAGTGCGGTGGCATCCTTGATATTCAGCTCAAAGTCTCTGTGAGCATCTCCCATAAGAGCACAGTCTTTGCCTGCACTTGCAAACGCCTTGTCCAGATCCTCAAAACCCATATCACAAGCCTCAAGGGCGGTATACAACACATTCTTGGCAGGAACATATACAAAGTAGTTCAGCTGTGTGTCAGGAGTAGGCATACTTGCTCCGCCAATGCTGGTCTGATGGAAGTAGTAGTCTCCCACCTGCTCATCAAGCTCCAAGGGTAACGGAGCCAAAGTATGTGCAAAAACGAAAACATAATCAGGCACAGCCTCATCCTCGGATGAATAATGACGATAGAACTCCTCGTACACATATCCTAAATTAAAGAGATCTAATTCCTCATCAGCTTCAGACATAGTTATTAATCGTGCAACCTGCATACGATAGTCGTCCGTCTCGGGCAACTCTATGGCTCCAGCGGTGACAACCGCACTCAGGCACAGCACAAGTGCAAGTACAAAACAAAATATCTTCTTCATAATATCACCTCGAATAAGACTTACCCCTCAAGACCTGCCAGGTGCTTCTGGATGGCGGTGGCGTCCTTGATATCTACATCCTCGTCTCCGTTGAAATCAAATACATAGTATTCCCAGACATTACAATCCCAAGGCACATCCATTCCTGCGATGTACTTCTGAAGAGCGGTGGCATCCTTGATATTCAGCTCAAAGTCTCTGTGAGCATCTCCCATAAGAGCACAGGATATTCCCAGACTCTCAAAGCCTTTTTCAATTCCGTCTATACCTACATCGAAAACTTCTTCAAGAAGGTATACTTTTTCATCCTTAGGGACATACACAAGATGACCAGCTAGGGATGGAGTTTCAATACAGCCTGTATGAACATAATAATCACCAATTCTGACATCGTTCTCGCGAGGACGTCCTTCATTAGCAAGTGCCCGAGCAAGAACATAGTCAGGTGTAGCCTCTGTGTTATCTGTCATATTCTCATAGTGGTAATACACTTCTTCGTAATCGCATAACCCCTCTTCTACTTCTTTACAATTTTCAAGGATATATTTCTCAAAAATTGGTTTATACCGTTCTGAGGGCTGCAACTCTGTGGCTCCTGCGGTGACAACCGCACTCAGGCACAACACAAGTGCAAGTACAAAACAAAATATCTTCTTCATAATATCACCTCTTAAAATTTTTGTAAGTCGCAAACACACAGCAACTTATAAGCTGAGCAAAGCTTTTTTTGGGTGCCACATGGGCATCACTCCTAAGTTTAGATTTCTGTGACTATATTTTACCACGTGAAATTTGTCACAGTCAACAACTTTCACTTGCTGAACAAGGGTTTTGTATACTTGAACAAAATTCTTCTGTTGGTTTTGTGGAGTTTTTCAGCCTGTGTTCTATAGATAAAAAACTCGGAAGGAATGGAGGCTATCCCCCATAAATCAGAGAGAAAAAAACCTCGGAATATCCGAGGGAAAGATTAATCAGGAAACCCCGACCTTGGAAAATGGGGAAATCCAAGGTCGGGTAAAGAAACTCCTACTTGCCGGGGCTTTCGGAGATTCTTTGGCATATCACTATGAGAAACACCAACAGGACAAGCTGTCCGTGTCCTCAGGATAAATGGTACCACAAATCGCCGAAAAATAGTTGAAGTTGGTATACTTGGTATCTTTTCTGGTAAAATCTGCACCTTACATTCCCAAATCAAAAAAAACAAGGCATCTCCATCTGTGTGGAGATGCCCCTGACGATTCATATTATTTTATCAATAGAAAACAAGATTTGCAAAGCTGGTTGCGTCGGTACAGAAGCTGTCCATACCGTAAAGCATAAGCACCTTGTCAACTCCCTCTGACTGTGCCAGAGCTGTTACATCCTCAGCGTAGTAGCGCAGGTCAACCATAACTATCTTGCTGTAGTTCTCTGCAAGGAAGGGTGCCATACAATGGGCAAAGCTGTCCTTGAGCAACAGGAGGGTCTCGTCAGTCTTTGCCTTAGAATTCTCGATAGTCACCAGACGATGGTTGCCATCCAGAAAAACAGGATACATATCGTCCTCCTGCAGGTGAGACTCAAAGTACATACTGTCAAAGCTCTCGGTTACCTCTTCCCCATCCCTTATCTCAGAGATGCTGACTTTGATGCTGTCAGCGAGTGCCTTGTTCTCCCAGACCTGAATGGTGTCAGGATCACGGAGGAAGTATCCGCTGGAGGAGTAGGTTGTTCCGAAGAAGTTGTTGTAGGTAGTGACGTTGTAGGCTTCTCTCTCCACAGGCTCCTGACCCAGCACAGAGCATACCTCTCTGTATGCTGCATAGGCTCCCTCAGAAGTCCAATGGTGGTCTGTTCTGTAATAGATCTGAGTACCCTGTCTGTGCATCTGAGTGAAGGTGTCCCTCACATCACAGAAGCTGATGTTCTCTGCTTTGTTTGCAAGGATGTAGTCATAAACCTGAGCATCAGGATAATCGACCCTGTTGAGGGGGAGCTTCTCCTGCAGCATATAACCCGCAGAGGGCACCACCATCATAGCCACCTCGTCAAAGGAGGCGCTGAACTGATTGATTCGTGAAAGCACAAGGTCAGAGTCGTTGACCTGTGAGGGTTTTGTGATAATATAGCCATCCTGCGCAAAGTAGTAACCGTTGGATGCTGTTGAGCCGATTCCCAGATTCCAGTAGGAGTTCAGTCCCACAAAGAAACTGCGGAAAGGAAAGTGGTCAGCAATATATCCTGCCTGAGTGCCACCCTCCAGAGCGGTGGTAAGTTTGCCTGAGAAGAAGTTCTCAAGGGACACCTCGGGCATCTGTGCCAGGTGGCGCTTCTCGGTGCTGCTGTAGTCCGTCTTGGGAATAGCAAAGAACAGCACAGAAAAAGCAAAGGTAAACACAAGGAAAATTGCGATAATTGCTATATGAGCTTTTTTGTTATTCATCCGCTCACCTCCATGGTGATTCATATCTTTTGTGAAAGGGTCCGCTGTCCCCTGTTAAAATCTGAAGTAAATAAAGGGATTGTAGCTGTCGCTGACAAGAGATGCAACACACAGGAACATCACTGCCACAGCAAAGATTCCCTCCAGAACAAAGAGGACATTCTTGCCCTCGAGCTTTGAGTGAAGGACTCTGAGCACAGGTGTGCTGAGCACGATACCTGCCAGTGTTACGGGCAGATAGCTGAGCATTACAGATGCAGAGTTCTGACTCATAAATCCGTCTGCAGGTACAAACAGTCCGCCTACGAACTCGCCCAGCGCTGCCACATCCTCAAAGTTGAAGATAGCCCAGCCTATCATAATGAAGAACAGAGCATAGATGTGACCCACAAATGCGGGAGCCTTCTGCAGGAGCTTTCCCAAAAACAGCTTCTCTGCCACAAGCAGCAGGAAGAAGTAGAGTCCCCAAAGCAGGAAGTTGTAGGCTGCTCCGTGCCACAGACCTGTCATTGACCATACAACAAAGAGATTGAATATCTGTCTGCCAAAGCCCTTGCGGTTTCCGCCCAAGGGAATGTACAGATAGTCTCTGAACCATGTGGACAGGGAGATATGCCAGCGTCTCCAGAACTCTGTGATTGACTTGGAAATGTAGGGATAGTTGAAGTTCTCCATAAAGTCAAAGCCGATCATCTTGCCCAGACCTCGTGCCATATCGCTGTATCCCGAGAAGTCAAAGTAAATCTGAAGGCTCAATGCTGTCAGACCTGCCCAACGGGCAACCAGTCCCTGGGCATCAGCTCCACCCAGGTTCTCCCACATAGCGGCAAACTGGTTGGCAAGGAGGATCTTCTTACCAAGACCAACAAGGAAGAGCATTACACCGCGGGAGAACTGATACACACTCTCGCGTCTTGACACCAGCTGGTCTGCAACATCCTTGTATCTGACGATAGGACCTGCGATAAGCTGGGGAAAGAGGGTTACATAGGTACCAAGCAGCATGGGATTGCGCTGAACCTTGGTATCCTCCTTATATACATCGATGGTGTATGACATGGCCTGGAATGTATAGAAGCTGATTCCGATAGGCAGTCCGGGTGCCTCAAAGGCTATATTGACAAAAGGCAGCATATTCAGGGTATCCACAATCATACCCGAATACTTGAAGAACACCAGAAGTCCCAGATTTGCCACAACTGACAGTATCAGCCATGTTTTACGTTTTTTCTTATTTCCTTCTGCTTTTTCTATGAGCATTCCCGCCACGTAGTTGAGCAGTATCGTGAACAGCATAAGCAGGATGTACACAGGCTCGCCCCAACCGTAGAACGCAAGGCTGACAAAGAACAACACCCAGTTACGGGCGGCTCTTGGCACAGCATAGTATGCAAGCAGTACACAAGGCAGATAGAAAAACCAGAATGTAAGGCTGGAAAATACCAAACGCTTGTCCTCCTCTCAGATATAAACACAGGCAAAAAAAAAGCGCCTATGTCCTCATTTTAACTATACATATATAATATAGTATTGCTCAGGAATAGTCAATTTACAGTTTTGCAAGAATTTGGGAGAATTGCAGAAGATAAAATGTACTACCCGCCCAAAACCCACATCCAAAAGAAAAGGTAGATTTCTGTGCTTTCAGGAAAGGTGCGAGATGTTTCGGGGGTTTTTCTTGGATTTTCGTTGACAAAACCGCTCACAAATGCGATAATGAATGTGTATATTCCCTTTGCGACAGGAGGAATTGTAAATGGCAAAGGAACTGGCTAAATCCTACAACCCCAAAGAGGTTGAGGACAAAATATATGATTTCTGGATGAAGGGCAAGTACTTCCACGCTGAGGTTGACCGCAGCAAAAAGCCCTACACCATCGTTATGCCCCCTCCCAACATCACAGGACAGCTCCACATCGGACACGCTCTGGACAACACTCTGCAGGATATTCTCATCCGTTACCGCAGAATGCAGGGCTATGCTGCGCTGTGGCTGCCCGGCACTGACCACGCATCCATCGCCACTGAGGCAAAGATCGTTGAAGCTATGAAGGCTGAGGGCATCACCAAGGAAGATATCGGCAGAGAGGCTTTTCTCGAGCGTGCATGGGCATGGAGAGAAGAGTACGGCGGACGCATCTGCAACCAGCTGAAAAAGCTGGGCACAAGCTGTGACTGGGACAGAGAGCGCTTTACTATGGACGAGGGTTGCTCTGAGGCAGTCAAGGAGGTCTTTGTCCGTCTGTACGAGAAAGGCCTCATCTACAGAGGTGAGAGAATCATCAACTGGTGTCCTCACTGCTGTACATCCATCTCTGACGCAGAGGTTGAGTTTGAGGAGCAGGAGGGCTTCTTCTGGCATCTTCGCTATCCTCTCACTGACGGCTCAGGCTATGTTGAGCTTGCTACCACCCGTCCCGAGACCCTGCTGGGCGATACTGCCATCGCAGTTAACCCCGATGACGAAAGATACAAGGACTTTGTCGGCAAGACCGTCACCCTACCTATCGTAGGCCGTGAGATCCCTGTTGTTGCTGACAGCTATGTTGATATGGAGTTCGGCACAGGTGTCGTAAAGATCACCCCTGCCCACGACCCCAACGACTTTGAGGTAGGTCTCAGACACAACCTGCCTGTTATCAATGTAATGGACGATACCGCTCATATGAACGAGTTCGCAGGCGAGAAATACAAGGGTATGGACCGCTACGAGTGCAGAAAAGCCATCGTCAAGGACCTTGAGGAGGGCGGCTTCCTCGTTAAGATCGAGCCCCACACCCACAACGTAGGCACCTGCTACCGCTGCGGTACCACCGTTGAGCCCAGAGTTTCTATGCAGTGGTTCGTAAAGATGGAGCCCCTTGCAGGTCCCGCTATCGATTGCGTACGCTCAGGCAAGACAAAGTTTGTTCCCGAGCGTTTTGAGAAGATTTACTTCCACTGGATGGAGAACATCCGCGACTGGTGTATCTCCAGACAGCTCTGGTGGGGTCACAGAATCCCCGCCTACTACTGTGCAGACTGCGGCGAGATGATCGTCTCCAAGGATGCAGTCACAGTATGTCCTAAGTGCGGCTCCGCTCACATCCATCAGGATGAGGACACTCTGGACACCTGGTTCAGCTCCGCGCTGTGGCCTTTCTCAACTCTTGGCTGGCCCAACAACACCGAGGAGCTTGACTTCTTCTATCCCACCAGCACCCTGGTCACAGGCTACGACATCATCTTCTTCTGGGTTGCAAGAATGATCTTCAGCGGTATGGAGAACATGAAGGCACAGCCCTTTGACACAGTATTCATCCACGGTATCATCCGTGACGAGCTGGGCAGAAAGATGAGCAAGTCCCTGGGCAACGGAGTTGATCCCCTGCTGCTTATCGATAAGTACGGCGCAGACGCCCTGAGATTCTTCCTGGCAACAGGTAACTCTCCCGGAAACGACATGAGATTCAGCGACAAGAGAGTTGAGTCCTGCCGTAACTTTGCTAACAAGCTCTACAACGCAAGCCGTTTTGTACATATGAACATCGATGACTACAACGTTCCCTGTGAGCTGCCCGATACACTCACCACCGAGGACAAGTGGATCATCTCTGCTGTTAACACAGTTGCAAAGGAAGTCTCCGACAACCTTGACAAGTTCGAGCTTGGCATCGCTGTCCAGAAGCTCTACGACTTCATCTGGGACTGCTACTGCGACTGGTACATCGAGCTGACAAAGTCCAGACTCCGCGAGGAAGGCGAGACTGCTCAGAACGCAAGACAGGTTCTCGTATGGGTACTGGAGCGTACACTGAGACTTCTGCATCCCTTCATGCCCTTCATCACTGAGGAGATCTGGCAGACTCTGCCCCACTCAGCCGAGGCTGACGGCGAGACAATTATGCTTCAGAAATACCCCGAGTTCTCGGATGAGCTTCACTTCCCTGAGGAGGTAAAGACCACCGAGAGAATCATGGAGGCAATCACCGCCATTCGTACCCGCCGCAATGAGATGAACGTTCCCCCCTCAAAGAAGGCTAAGGTTTACATCGCAACCAAGAATCAGGCCACCTATGAGCAGGGCGCAAAGTTCATCGTATCCCTTGCATCAGCCACCGAGGTTGAGATTGCAGAGGAGTTCGAGCTGGAGGGCGCAGTCACCATCGTCATCGGCGACGCAAAGATCTACATCCCCATGAACGAGCTGGTTGACAAAGAGGCCGAGATCGCCCGCCTGAAGAAGGAGTACGCTCAGGTTGAGAAGCTCCTCAAGCAGGACGAGGGCAAGCTCAGCAACGAGGGCTTCATGGCAAAGGCACCCCAGGCAGTTGTTGAGAAGATCAAGGGCCAGGCAGAAAGAGAGAGAGAAAAGCTCTCCCTCATCCAGGCCGCTATCGATGCACTGCAGTGATCTACGCTTATTATAGAGTTCTTATCTTTTTAGTTCAGTAATAGTATCAGGGACATCTTCTGAGTGAGGATGTCCCTTTATTTTTTACAAATGTTATTGAAATGATTTGCAAGGTGTGTTATATTAATAATTAAGATTATCCATTTTTTATCGAAAGGAGTGCCCCTGATGCGTTGGGTTATGAGCTTTGTATTTTTTACAAAAGGAAACCCTTAATACCATACAAGGGGTAGGTGTACCCTTTTTCAGGAGCAAACTCTATATTCGGTAAAACGTGGGCAAGCTTTTTTGCACCGCGTGCCTTTGGCATGGCGGTTTTTTTGTGCCCCTTTTTGCCACAGCGACAAAAGGACGGTATTTATTATGAATATAAAGAAACAATTACGGAGGTTTTACGCTTTCGGTTTTTTTGCCTGCCTTCGTATTCCTGATGCGGTTTGGGTAGTTTTCCTTGCCGCCAGAGGTTACAGCCTCTGGGAGATTGGATTGGCAGAAGGTATTTTTCATATTGTAAGTCTCCTGTGCGAGATACCTTCGGGAATGGCGGCAGATCTTATTGGCAGACGGCGCAGTTTGGCGGCCGCGGGTGTATGCGGTGTGATAAGCGCATTATTCATGGCGCTCAGCACACATTTTTTCGGAGTGTGTCTGTCAATGGTGTTTTCTGCTTTGTCCAGCAACCTGATTTCAGGAAGTGACGAGGCTTTGCTTTATGACAGTTTATTGGAAGTCGACAGACAGGAGGATTATCTGTCTGTTAATGCACACTATTCAAGGATACAGAATTTCGGAGGTGTCCTCAGCAATGCGGCAAGCCTACTTGCAGGTGTGCTGAGTTATATAGGTTTT
The DNA here is from genome assembly GCA_017457155.1 of Ruminococcus sp. GTDB lineage: Bacteria > Bacillota > Clostridia > Oscillospirales > Acutalibacteraceae > Ruminococcoides. Next base: position 26,168 of record JAFTHZ010000007.1, on the reverse strand, counting down.
TATCTGGTGGATGCCGCGGTATGCCTTGGTCGGATTTTCAGTGCATTGAGCCTCATGGAACCCTCTGTTACTGAAAATCAGAGAAAGCGGCAGGAACATCCGTTCAGGAATTTCGGCAAACGACTTAGGGAGCATATTGCACAGGCTGCGGACTTTCTGAGAACCTACCCACGGATAGCAGGGGTTATGATAGCTGACGGCTTATTGACATTGCCAAGCTTTCTGACCTTAATGTTCCTGCAACAGAGGCTCAATCTGTTGGGGCTTGATGCGGTGTGGCTTGGAATACCTGTAATGTGTATCAGTCTCGCTCGAGTACTTGGTGTTACTTTGGGACAGCGTGTGCAAATAAGGAATTTGAAACGTCTGTATATGATATGTGCCTTGCTTGTGGGCGCAGGTACCGTTTGTGCGGGGGCTGCGTCGATAATTCCCGCGGTGCTCGGTGCCATGGTTGCCGCCGCAAGTATGGATGTGTGGGTGCTTCATTTGCAGAATCGCCTTAACGGTATATTCCCCAGCGACCGTCGGGCAACTTTAATCAGCGTTAATATGATGGCTTACAGCGTGCTTATGGTGGTCGCAAGCCCTGTTGTGGGATGGCTGAGCGACATGGGCACCACAGGCGGCATGGGTCTGTGCGTACTGGGTGCAGTGGTTGCAGCGGCAGGGATTATATTACCCTTGGTTAACAGGAAGAGAAGATAAAAGAAAAACTCCCCTTGAGATACCTTTCTGTCAGCTGTTTCAAGGGGAGTTGCCGTTTATTCTCTATGCTCAGATTTTCTTTTTGCAGAAGGCCTGCATACAGCACTCCTCGCAACGAGGGGTGGGTGCCTTGCAGACGGCTCTGCCGTGGAGCACAAGGCGGTGGCAGAAGTCGTTTGACTCCTCAGCAGGCAGCAGGTCCCGAAGGATTTTTTCGATCTTTGCGGCATCCTTCTGAGTATGTAGTCCCAGCCTGCGGGTTATGCGGATGCAGTGGGTGTCCACCACCACGGCAGGCTTGCCGTAGATATCACCCACGATCAGGTTGGCGGTCTTGCGGCCTACTCCTTGGAGCTTTGTCAGCTCCTCAATGGTGTCGGGGACTTTTCCGCCGTAATTCTCGGTGATTGCCCTGCCGATTGCCACAAGGTCCTGAGATTTTGTGCGGTAAAAGCCACAGCTGTGGATAAGCTGTGCAACCTCCTCCACATCTGCCTGCGCCATGCTCTGAGCATCAGGAAAGCGCTCAAAAAGTGCAGGGGTCACCAGGTTCACCCGAGCGTCCGTACACTGAGCCGCAAGCCTTGTTGCCACAAGAAGCTGAAAAGGGTCTCTGTAATCCAGCGAGCAGATAGCGTCGGGGTACTCCTTCTTCAGGGCTTCGATGGCACAAAGGGCGATTTGCTTTTTATCCATATCAATAAACCTCCTTGTCGTCATGTTTTTTGCGTACAAAAAAGAGCAATAATATGATACCAAAATTTATGATGTTTACTTTTTTTTGCTATTTAAGATAATTTTTAGCCTTTATTTCATAAAAATAGTATGTTATAATTCTAGCATATTTTAATAGGGGCTGATTATTTTGTTCAAGAACTACATTTTTGATCTGTATGGAACCCTCATTGACATTCGCACCGACGAGTCATCTCCCGAGCTGTGGGAGAAGATGGTGCTCTACTATGGCTACAAAGGCGCCAACTACACTCCCGCCGAGCTCCAGCTGAAGTACAAAGAGTACTGTAGCGCTGAGATCACCGCCACAAAAAAGGCATATCCCGATCATCAGCACGTTGACATCGACCTGACCCGTGTGTTCACCCGACTGTATGAGAACAAAGGTATAACCGTGTCCCTGGAGTGTGCACAGCAGACCGCCCAGACCTTCCGTTGTCTGTCCACAGAGTTCATCAAGCTCTACAAGGGCGTCAAGGACCTGATGGATACACTCAAGGCAAAGGGCAAGAAGATTTTTCTGCTCTCCAATGCTCAGCACGACTTCACCGTTCCCGAGCTCAAGATGCTGGGACTTTACGATTACTTTGACGATATAATCATCAGCTCCGACGTTTTCTGCAAGAAGCCCGATCCTCATATGTTCGACTTTATCTTTGGCCCTCACAAGCTGAAGAAAGAGGAGACCGTCATGATAGGCAACGACTTCCTGGCAGATATCAAGTGTGCCTACGACTACGGCATCAAGAGCCTCTATATTCACCAGAAGATCTCTTCCCCCATAACAGGCAAGCTCCTCAGCGACTGGAAGGTTATGAACGGAAGTGTCCCCAGAATCAAGACCATGATCGTCAGATAAGCTATCCATCAGACGCAGCGGATTTCCGTTGCGTCTTTTTTTGCCACGGCCAACATTATGTTATCACAATACCACGTCTTTTACAAGCACCCAAGGGAAAGCCCGACCTAGGCACAGCTCCTCAGGAAAAATTTGTTTTATCATCATTTTGCAGGATTTCCGTCACACAGGCTCTCTGAGGACATATTTCCTCACTCATCACCCACCCCCCTCCGAAAATCCCATAAACACTGGATTTTCTACTACAAGTAGAGTCGTATTATTTGCGGTATAATCGGGATTCTCCTTTGGAGAGAACAACTCCGAGACCGTAGGTTGAACATCACACAGCTTTGCATATATACTATACTTGTGATAATTTGTAAATTCGGTAAAAACAGGCAGAGTAAAAAACCTGCCTGTCCACCATCACAGAATAAGATATACTTACGGAGGATAACCCTATGCAGAACTTTATTATCAGCTGTTGCTCCTACACAGACTTTCCAGCACAGAAGATGAAGGATATGGATGTTAAGTACATCTGTACCCCCTATATGGTAGACGGAAAAACCTACATCGACGATCTGGGCGAGACCACAGACTATGCTAAGTTCTATCAGTCCATGGCAGACGGCGCTATGACAAACACCTATCAGCTCAACCAGAACGACTTTGCAGACTACTTCAGAGAGCTGCTGGCTGAGGGCAAGGATATCCTCCACTTCAGTCTCTCCTCAGGTCTTTCAGGCGTATCCAACTCCGCAAGACTTGCTATCGAGGCAATGAAGGAAGAGTTCCCTGACCGAAAGATCCTGCTTGTGGATTCTCTGGCAGCGTCCTCAGGCTTTGGTATGCTGGTTGAGAAGGCATCCGAGCTGCGTGCAGAGGGCAAAACCCTGGAGGAGACCTACGACTGGATCGAGGCTAACAAGCTGAAGCTCCACCACTGGTTCTTCACCACAGACCTGACATACTTTGTTCGCGGCGGAAGAGTCTCCAAGGCAAGCGGCTTCATCGGCGGCGTGCTGGGCATCTGTCCCCTGCTCAACGTGAGCAACATCGGAAAGCTCATTCCCAGATACAAGATCAGAGGCAAGAAGAAGGTCATCGCAGAAATTGTCGAGCGTATGAAGGAATGTGCAGATGGCGGTCTTGACTACTCAGGCAAGGTATATATGAGCCAGTCAGCCTGCAGAGCCGACGCAGAGGAAGTTGCAAAGCTTGTCAAAGAGAACTTCAAGAACATTGACGGAGACGTTAACATCTGTGACATCGGCACCACCATCGGCAGCCACACAGGCCCCGGTACTGTTGCCCTGTTCTTCTGGGGCAAAGAGAGAGTTGACTGATAACCTCACTGATATATAATAGAAAAGACGCAACCGCAAGGGACGAGAACCACCTCTTCCCCTGCGGTTTTTTCTTATCTTTTCTGCATTTCTTGTGCGCCTTGCTCTCAGGAAACTATACATTTATATATTATCCGCCGAGATACTCATCCTCAGCACACAAAACAAAAAGCCCGTGACAGCCGGGTCCCGAAAGACCCCTTGCCACGGGCATTCTTATTACTATGTGAGCCTTAGCCGTAGATTACGGAAGAAATCTCTACTCCCTCAGCAAAGTCAGAGATATTCTCGGTGATACCTGTGATATCGGCGCTGTACACATAGCCCTTGAGAGCTGTGCCGTTCACCTTGGGAAGTACCATCTGAGAGTCGGTAGCATAGTACACAATCGTGTCGTCTGCTCTGTCGGTCTGATAGCCGAAGGTGACCTTCATAAGCTCGTCACCTGCTGTGAGGCTGTCCTCTGTGGGATTGAGGGGCATCATTCCCAGATCCTGGAAGAGTACGTAGAACTGTCCCTCGTCCATGGTCTTTCCGTTGTAATCAACGGTAACCTGTGTAGCTGTGGTAGCGTTGCCGTCCTCGTCCACTGTCTCGACCTCCTCGGAAGAAAGGTTGAAGGTATAGGACTTGCCGTCTGCCTCAACTGTCACAGTATCCAGCATATTATATGCAGGATACCATACATACTCGCTTGTGAGCTTCTCCATAGAGGTTGTGGCCCAGGTTACGTTCTCTGCAAGGATCTTGTATATAATCTTGCCGTCCTTCTCCATCAGGTAGACATAACCGTCGCTGTCCGCCTTGGATGCAAGCAGAGCTACGCTGAACACCTTGGTGTCGTTGCTGATGACATTTCCCTCCAGGTCATACTGGATATCCTCGTAGGAGTAGTTGGTGGAAACGGTAGCATAGGGGTCAGCCAGTCCGTATGTCTCAAGCTGTGAGCTGTCGGGATTGACACAAACAACCTCTTCTGCTGTGAGGCTCTTGATGCAGCCTGTCACCGCGCTGCCCTCAACCGTATTGACGGGAGCGTTGCCGTGGGATGACATCAGGTAATAGCTGCCGAGAGCAGCGTCTTTGTTGGCGATAATCTCAATCTTCTCGGTCAGGTGAGTTCCACCCAGAACGATCTTGTCAAAGCTGTCGTCAGCAATGGATGTTGCGTCACCGTTGATAGCGGTACTGAACATATCTGTCAGAGTGAAGAGCATAGGCTCCATATCCTCGATTTTTGCCACATAGACGGTGTTGTTGTCACCAAACTGGATATAGCAGTGTGTGCCATCGGGAGCGTTGTCTCCCAGACGCACCAGAGAATGAGTGTCGTCAGAATAATACACCGTTGCCTCTGCGCGGGGAGCATCAAATCCATAATCCGCAGCGTTGTCACCTGTCAGGTCTGCCACCTTCACAAAATCAATGGCAGATACTGCATTGGCAAGGAGAGCAGGGTTTGTACCTGCCAGCTCAAAATCCTCAAAGCCCTCCAGAGTATACACGGTAGCCTCGGTGGTACCGTCAGCATTCACAGGAGTCTCTGAGAGGAAGGTGTAGTTACCCTCAGGGTTCTTCACCACAATCTTGCTGACCTGAGAGGGGATGTAGTTCATGAGGGTTCCGTAGGAGTTGTTCTCAATCTCTCCGTCCTCATTCAGGTGGATGGTGGCAGTATGGAGTCCGTCCTCGTTAATGTGCAGACTCATATCTATACCCGGGTCAAACTCATCGGGAGTTGCAGTATTGTTGCAGCTTGCAGGACCGAAGATGACTGCCAGGATACCTCCCACCACAAGCAGCAGTATGCCGCCTGCGATGATGAGGCTTTTTATCATTTTCTTTTTCATCAGCGATTTCTCCTTCTGACCCATACCACAATGCCTACAACCACGAGTGCAATGGGAATGATAATGACGAATACTGTTCTGAAGGCTGCGATGTTCGCCTCAGATACTGTCATAACCTCGCCGAAGGTTGCGCTCTCAATAACAACTCCGTCCAGCTCGTTCTCGCTGAGGGTTCCCATAAGATTCAGGAAGTATGCGGTATTGTTGAAGTTTGTATTAGTATAAAGCTGTGCGTCCAGAGCAATGTAGGAGCCCCATGTCACAACATAGGAGCCGGTTTCTGCTGTGCCGGACTTTGTGGCGATGACTGCTGCGTTCTGAGCCACACCGGGAGTCTCCATAACAGGCTCGGTGCTCTCCTCAGATGTAATCATAATCTCTGCTTTCTCAGAGGATACCAGCAGCGCCTCAACGTTCTCTGTATCAGTAACCTCAATGGGCTTGCAGTAAGGCATCAGCACAGACAGTGAGGTATCGGGCAGACCTGCGGTGTAGGTCTCGCCTGCGTAGTTCACCATGTTGGAGATGCTGCTTCCGTATACCATGCTCAGATCGGTCTCGCTGATGAAGCCTTCTCCTACCTTTATGCCCCACTGCTCAAGGAACAGGTCAAGGTTGGGGGTCTGCGCATCCTTCACGCCGGGAGCATAGAAGAAGGTTCTGCCGTAGTTTCCGTCATTCTCAAGCCACTGAGAAAGTGCGTCGGCGGTGTCAACGGTGATATCTGTCTCGGGAGCAATCATCAGTATGATATCCATCTCGTCGGGAGTCTGAGTCAGGAGGTTGATCTCCTCTACGTTGTACGCATTATCCTCAAACATTCCGCGCATATGGCTGTAGTAGCTGTACTCGTTGGAGTTTGCGTTGAGCACCTCGCCGTTACCTACAGAGAAGCCAACTGTGACAATCTTGTCAGAGGTGATTCTCTGTACTGCGGAGAGGACTGCATTCTCAACGGTCTGGCCGCTGATGTAGTACTCGTAGGTTGAGTAATCCATAGACATAGCAAATACCTCGTCATAAGGAACGCTGTGGTACTTGCCTGTATCCTCGCTCTTTACAAGAAGCATATTGGAGCTGTCCTCCCAGTTAACGTCAGGATACTTGTTCTGCAGAGTTTTCTGGGATGTGACAGACATATCTGTGTACTCGACGTTCACCTTGTCATAGGTGGACATTTCTCTGAGGAGCTGGTTTGCCTGATAGCTGTAGTTGGAGGCTGTGTCAAAGTTGATAAAGCCCTCCTCTGTGCTCAGGACCATAACAGTGATTTCCTCTTCCATGTGGTCGAGATAGTCCTCGGTGGTCTTCTGCAGGGAGTATGCGCCCTGAGATGTCAGGTCCATCTCAAGCTGGGGGAACTTGTTGACAAGGAATACTGTCAGCACGTTAAGTCCCACAAAGATAAGCAGGAAAACTACAATGAAGATAGAGTTGAATACCTTGCGCTGACCTGAGGTCATTGCTTTCTGGGGGTTTTTCTTTTTCTCCTGGGTAGTTGCAGTTTCATTGGACTGAGGGAGAATCGTCTTTTCTTTTTCGTTCATTTCTGTGTACCTCCTTATGCCCAACGTTTTTTATCCAGAACTCTCATGGTCAGGAACAGGAAGAGTCCGATCCATGTGAGGAAGAATACGAAATTAGCGGGACTGATGACACCGCTGATAAAGTTCTGATAGTGAGCTGTAACTGACAGCTTGTCAAGAACCACCGCGCTGTAATCGCTGCTTGTCATCTGGCTGATAACTGACTCAACAGACATTACGATGTTGTCGTAGATCATAACCAACAGTCCTGTACCCATACCGATGACAACTGCCAGAATCTGGGACTCGGTCAGGGAAGAGTACAGCAGGTTTATGGCAAGCATGGCACCACCCAGCAGCACCAGACCAATGAGAGCAGAGGCCATTACGCCCCACTCAACCACAGCGTCGGGTACAATCAGGAAAGTGACCAGCACATACAGTACATAGGACATACAGCAGATAAGGTAGAGTGCAAATGCGCTCAGGTACTTACCGAATACAACTGAGGACACCTTCACGGGTGCAGTCAGCAGAAGCTGGTCTGTGCGGTTCTTCTTGTCTTCTGTGAAGGAACGCATGGTGATGGGAGGAATAATGAAAAGCGCAAAATACAGCATGGGAGCGATTGCGTCAGCAATACTGTAGCTGTAGCCTGTGCCGTAATACATAAGCATAGTGAACAACGCAGAGAAGAAAACGTAGATTGCCAGCACTATGTAGCCCAGAGGGGATGTGAAATAAGAGGCAAACTCTCTCTTGAATATTGCAAACATTATCTCTTACCTCCCTTTTTGCCTGTACGCTCAACCTTTGTGACTCCTGTGAGATGGAGGAAGCTCTCCTCAAGGGACTTGCCTGCATCTCTCATATCTATGATGGGATAGTCCGCCTTTGCCATTGCTCTGAACACCGCACGGCGAACATCCTTGTCTTTCTTGTACTCTACAAGATATCTGCAGACGTTGTCTGCCTCCGCACTCTCACGGCGTACCTTCATGACTCCATCGATCTCGCCGATGATAGAAAGCACCGAAGAGGTGGGACCGTCAATAGCAAGAGACAGCTTGCGTCTGTCATCTGTGATGGAGGACAGCTCGTCTGTCTTTGCATCTGCGGCAAGGGTACCGTTGGAGATAACAACGATTCTGTCACAGATTGCGGACACCTCGGACAGAACATGGGACGAGAAGATCACGGTGTGCTTCTTGCCCAGAGATCTGATGAGAGAACGCATCTCGATGATCTGTCTGGGGTCAAGACCTACGGTAGGCTCATCCAGAATAAGCACAGGGGGATTTCCCACCAGTGCCTGAGCAAAGCCCACACGCTGTTTGTAACCCTTACTCAGATTGCGGATAACTCTGTCCCTGATATCCTTTATCTTCACAACGTCCATGATCTCATTCAGGTGCTCCTCCCGGGGGAGCTTCACCTTCTTCAGCTCATAGACAAACCCCAGATACTTCTCAACCGTCATATCCTGATACAGGGGAGGCTGCTCGGGCAGGTAGCCGATACGGCTTCTGGCCTCCATGGGATTATCCAGAACATCATATCCGTCAATTGTAACGGAGCCACGGGTTGCAGAGAGATATCCTGTGATGATATTCATTGTTGTGGTTTTTCCGGCGCCGTTGGGACCCAGAAAACCGAGGATTTCTCCTTTTTCTGCTGTAAAGCTGATGTCTTTGACCGCAGCAACGTTGCCGTAGTTCTTCACAAGGTTCTTGACCTCAACCATTTTTATTTCACTCCTTATTCAGTCGTCCGCAATTCGCAGACAATACAAGCGTAATTATACTGCAAAACAACATCTCTTACCAGTAAAAAAGGTAAAAATCACCATGTTGTCACACAAATTCATAATATTAACACATTTTCTTCCGATTTATTTTTCTGTCACCGGCAGGTACATTGTAACGCATCCCTGAGTACAGGCCTCCACACACGCGCCGCAGCCGTTGCACTTAGCACCGTCAACCACGGCCTTGAAGTTTGTGACGGTGATGGCACCGGCCTCACACACCTTCTCGCAGCGTTTGCATCCGATGCAGGCTACCTTGCAGACCTTGCGAGCCTGAGCACCCTTGTCGGTATTGGAGCAACGCACCACACCTTGTCTGACATCTGTGGTCAGAGAGATGATGTGCTTGGGACAGGATGCTATACACAGAGAGCAACCCTTACACAGAGAAGAATCTACACGGGCAACTCCGTTGCAGACAGTTATTGCGCCGTAGGGACACACCTTCTCGCAATCGCCAAGTCCAAGGCATCCGAAGCTGCAAGAGGAATTTCCTCCGTGGAGAGCCGCAGCCGCCGCACAGGAGCTGATGCCCTGATAGTCCATTCTGGTGTCGGTGTTGTCACAGCTGCCCATACAATGCACAAGGGCAACCGTACGGCATACAGAAGTTGCCTCCACACCAAGTATCTCTGAGATAGCCATAACTGCCTCGTCTCCGCCGGGAGAACAGACTCCCAGCTTTGCCTTGCCCTCCTTGAGGGCTTTGGCATAGCCTGCACATCCTGAGTATCCGCAGGCACCGCAGTTGGCACCGGGCAAAGCCTCTGTAATCGCCTCAACCACCTCATCAGTGGGCACCGCCATCACAGCTGACGCAATAGCAAGCACAAGGCCTATAATCAATCCTATGCCGGAAACAATAAGCACAGCAGGTAATATCATACTAAAATCCATATCTGTACCTCCTCAGCCCAGCATATTCTCGACCAGTCCGGAGAATCCCAGAAAGCTCAGGGATACCAGAGAAGCCGCAACCAGAGTAATGGGCAGACCCTGAATGGACTTGGGGATGTCGCAGCTCTCAAGACGCTGACGGACACCCGCAAACATTACCATAGCAACCAAGAATCCTATACCTGCACCAAAGGAGTTTACAAGTGCCTCCACATAGCCGAAGGACTCGCTGCTCTTCTCGATAACAAGCATGGTAACGCCCAGCACCGCACAGTTGGTGGTGATAAGGGGCAGATAAATTCCAAGGGAGTTGTACAGAGAGGGAATGTACTTCTTCAGGATCGTCTCCACAAGCTGTACAAGTCCTGCGATAACAAGGATAAAGACTATTGTCTGAAGATAGTCAAGTCCCGTAGGCAAAAGCAGGTTCATATATATGGGGTATGTAACCGCAGTTGCAATAACCATAACAAAGGTTACGGCGGCGCTCATGCCCAGGGCAGTGTTCACCTTTTTGGATACACCGAGGAAGGGACAGATGCCGAGGAATTTATTCAAAACATAGTTCTCTGTCAGTATAGCCGCAAGGAAAACTGCCACCAGTGCTTTTACTTCAATCATGCTTCGGCCCCTCCTTTCTCAGGAGTGTCGTCTGCAGTGCAGTTTGCACACGCAGACTCTCCGCCCTCTGCCTTCATCATAGAGCAACTTCCGCTCAGAGGACAGCCCGCACAGCCTGTGGCCTTGGGAGGCTTTTTGCCGCTGAGCTTTGATGCCAGAGCAATAAGCATTCCGAACACAAAGAATCCGCCGGGAGGCAGGAGGAAGATGATGATCTGAATCTGGCCGGGCAGGTCCATTCCGAACCATGTGCCGTTGCCAAGTATCTCTCGGATAGAACCCATCAGAAGCAAGGTAGCAGTAAAGCCTATGCCCATGCCCAGTCCGTCCAGAATGGAGGGGACTACGGGGTTCTTGCTTGCATACATCTCAGCTCTGCCGAGAATAATACAGTTTACAACAATAAGAGGCAGGTAAATACCCAGACTCTTGTCAATAGCGGGAGCGTATGCCTTGACCACCATCTGTACCAGAGTAACAAAGGTGGCGATGATGGTAATATAGGCAGGGATTCTTACCTTGTCGGGAATAACATTCCTCAGCAGGGAGATTACTGCATTGGAGCAGATGAGAACGATGGTGGCGGCAATACCCATGCCGATGGCGTTGGATGCCGCTGTGGTAACAGCCAGAGTGGGGCAAGTGCCCAGCACAAGGCAAAGAACAGGGTTCTCCTTAATGATACCCTTTGTCACTTCTTTAACGGGATTATACTTTTTCTTTGCAACTGCTTCCATCAATTCTCGCCTCCTTCCAAGGAGTTATATACATCCAGCGCCTGATTCACAGCCTGAGTCACCGCATTGGATGTAATGGTGGCACCTGTCATGGCGTCTATGTGTCCATTTTCTCCGCCTGTGCCGTCCTTCACAACAGAGAATCCGTTCTGTACATCCGACTGTACGAACTGATTCCTGAAATCTTCTTTTATACAATTTGCGCCAAGTCCGGGGGTCTCCTCATGAGAGAGTATCTCTACTCCCGTCACATCTCCCGAAACACCGACGCCGACCATAATCTCCACATCGCCGCCGTAGCCTTTGTATACAGAGGGGATGGCGTAGCCCACAAGGTTTCCTGAGGCATCATAGCCTGCATTGACCTGAGGGTCATCCTGTATAGCCTCGAAGCTCTCTGCCTCAGGGCACACACTCTTCATGGCGGCCTGAGAGGTTTCTGCCTGAATTTTTGCTATAGGAGCCTTTGTCAGCTCGTTGGTACCTGCCAGCAAAAAGGCAACCACTACGCAAATGATAAACAAGGATATGGTAGGAATAAATATTTCTTTGAAACTTAGCTTTTTCATTTTGCTCCCTCCTTGCTCTTCTTGCTGCCGAAAGGTCTGGGAGCAGTCATATTCTCAATGAGAGGAGTGAGGATGTTCATAATAAGGATAGAGAAGGAAACACCCTCGGGATTGTTGGAGTAGGTTCTGATGAGTACTGTCAGCACACCACAGCCTGCGGCATAGATAACCTTGCCCCAGGGAGTAACAGGGGAGGTGGTGTAGTCGGTTGCCATGAATATAGCACCGATGAGAAGTCCGCCCGACAGCACAGCAACCACGGGATCTTGACCCAATACAAAGGACAAAAGACCGACCACACCGATGTATACAACGGGGATGGTGGGCTTGATGACTCCTCTGACAACAAGGTAGATGCCGCCCAGAACAAGTGCCAGGGCACAGGTCTCACCCATAGAACCACCATGATTGCCTATGAGCAGATCCAGATAGGAGTATGTGCCTGCAGGGGCGGCCATGGGGGTAGCACTTGACACAGCATCAACGGATTGGAAGGCTGTGTTGGTCCATGTGGTCATAGCTGTGGGGAACGACACCATAAGGACGATTCTTGCAGCAAGAGCAGGGTTGACAAAGTTCATGCCGATTCCGCCGAACATCTGCTTGACCACCAATATGGCAACAACGCTGCCAAACACCGCAATCAGGGGATTGAGCCCTGAGGGAAGGTTCAGCGCAAGAAGCAGTCCCGTAACCACCGCAGACAGGTCTCCGATAGTCTGGTCACGCTTCATAACAATACGGCATAGGTACTCTGTCACGACGCAGGTGAGTATACACACTCCACACAGAGAAAGTGCTCTCCAGCCAAAATACACAACAGAAGCTATAGCTGCAGGAACCAAAGATATAATAACATCCAGCATTATTTTTCGGGTGCTGGCTGTAGCCCTGATATGAGGAGATGAGGAGGCATACATTTTATTCATATCACTTGTCTCCTTTCTGCTTGTTCTGTTCCTGTCTGAGCATATTTTTACCCAGTCTGATGGTCTGGGCAATGTGTCTCTTTGCAGGACAAGCAAAGGAACAGCTGCCACACTCCATACAGGTGTTTATCTGATATTTCTTCATTTTGTCAAAATCTCTGAGCTTTACTGCCTCACAGAGCTTTGTGGGCATAAGCCTCATGGGACAGGTGCTCACGCATCTGCCACAACGGATACAGGCGCTCTCATCCTCAAGCCTTGCCTCTTTCTCGCCGAATGCAAGGATGGCGTTGTTCTGCTTGAGAACGGGGAGGCTGTCATCTATGAGAGCCAGACCCATCATAGGTCCGCCCATAAGAAGCTTTCGGGGCTCCTCCTTGTATCCTCCACAGAACTCCATAACCTTGCTTATGGGAGTTCCGATGGGAACGATCACGTTCTGAGGATTCTTCACCGCGCTGCCGTCGATGGTCAGGCGCTTCTTCACAAGGGGCATACCCGTCTTGAGGTAGGTGCTGATAAATGCAACGGAGGCCACGTTCATCACAATGCAACCTGCATCAGCGGGGAGCTTACCCGCAGGAACCTCTCTGCCTGTGCACGCCTTGATGAGAACCTTCTCAGCACCCTGAGGGTAGGAGGACTTGAGAGTCAGCACACGGACCTTGTCCTTGGGATCGTACTTCTCGTTGTCGGCTATTTCTTTCATCACCCTGATGGCGTCGGGCTTGTTGCCCTCAATGCCGATGATGACCCTGTCGATTCCCAGAAGTTCTGTCACAGCATATATGCCTGACATCACCGCCCAGGAGTTCTCAAGCATCTCTCTGTGGTCGGCGGTTATGTAGGGCTCGCACTCCGCACAGTTGATGATCAGGGTGTCTATCTCCTTGTCCTTGGGGACGTTGAGCTTAACATGAGCAGGGAAACCTGCACCGCCAAGTCCCACAAGACCGGCTGCTCTCACAGCTGTGAGAAACTCCTCCAGAGTGTCTGCCTTGGGAGGCTTTATGTCAGGGTCGGGGGTGTCCTGTCCGTCGGACTCTATAAACACCGCGTCACTCTTTGCTCCCGAGGGCAGAGTCACCTTGTCGATTTTTTTGACGGTGCCGCTGACACTTGAGTGAACAGGAGCCGAAACGTAGTTGTCCGTATCTCCCACCACAGTGCCTACATACACCCTGTCCCCTGCTGATACACAGGGCTTACAGGGAGCACCTATGTGCTGCTGCATAAGGATGATTACCTCTTCCGGCGAGGGCATGATAACACTCTCGGACGAGGCGGTGTGCTTTCTGTGAGGAACCTTGGCTCCACCGGGAGTGAAGAAGGGGCGCCTCGGGAAAGCGGTTTTTGATCTATCCATACTGAACCTCCTGCAAATAGAAGTTGATTAAATTTACATCACGAAAACTGTGTATACTATCTCATTTTACAGATAATAATAATTATACTATTAGTATGGAGCTTTTTCAATAGTCTTGTATTTAATTAATTTTTTAACAAAGAAAGGACCGAAATAATGGAATATCTGCATGCTTTCTGGGTTGGAGGACTTATCTGTGTAGTTGCCCAGATACTAATTGACCTGACAAAGCTCACCCCTGCCAGAATCCTCACAGGCTGTGTGGTGCTGGGAGCGTTGCTGTCTGCGGTGGGGCTGTATCAGCCTTTTGCGGACTTTGCGGGAGCAGGAGCCACCGTCCCCCTTCCGGGGTTCGGCCATCTGATGGTGCAGGGAGTGCGGGAGGCTGTGGACTCCAAGGGTGCCATCGGTATCCTCACAGGAGGGCTCACCGCCGCCGCAGGAGGCATCACCGCCGCCGTGTTCTTCGGATTTATCGCAGGACTCATAGGCAAATCAGGATTCAAAAAATAAAATCTCCATAATCGCTTCCGTAATCCCTGATAATATTCCTGACAGAAAGAGTAAAATTATCCTTGAAAAGAAGATTTTATAGTTGTATAATTAGGGGTAGATTGTTTTACTACACCATCTTATGAGGAGCATATTTATGGCAGCAAAAGGCTTCGACAACAATAAATATCTCAGAATGCAATCCGAGCGCATCAAGGAGCGCATTGACCAGTTCGGCGGCAAGCTGTACCTTGAGTTTGGCGGCAAGCTCTATGACGACAACCACGCCTCCAGAGTTCTGCCGGGATTTGAGCCTGACAGCAAACTCCAGATGCTGATTCAGCTCAAGGACAAGGCAGAGATCGTTATCGTCATCAACGCAGGCGATATCGAGAAGAACAAGGTCCGCGGAGATCTGGGTATCACCTATGATCTTGACACCCTGCGTCTTATCGATGTGTTCCGCGGTGTGGGACTATATGTAGGCAGTGTTGTGCTGACCTGCTATGCCAACCAGCCCTCTGCCAACAAATTCCAGAAGCGTCTGGAGGCTCTGGGAGTCAAGGTCTACCGCCACTATCCCATCCCAGGATATCCTGCTGACGTTAACCTTATTGTCAGCGACGAGGGACTGGGAAAGAACGAGTACATTGAAACCGAGAAGGAGCTTGTAATCATCACCGCTCCAGGTCCCGGTTCAGGCAAGATGGCAACCTGCCTCAGCCAGTTGTACCACGATCACCTGAGAGGAATCAAGGCAGGATACGCAAAGTTTGAGACCTTCCCCATCTGGAACCTGCCCCTGAAACATCCTGTCAACATGGCATACGAGGCGGCCACCGCTGACCTTAACGATGTCAATATGATTGACCCCTATCACTTTGAGGCTTACGGAGAGACCTCCGTCAACTATAACCGCGATGTTGAGATTTTCCCTGTGCTGAGCGCAATGTTCGAGGAGATTCTCGGCAAATCCCCCTACAAATCTCCCACAGACATGGGTGTAAATATGGCAGGCCACTGCATCTTTGACGATGAGGCAGTGTGCGCCGCCGCCCAGCAGGAGATCATCCGCAGATACTACACCGCAATGTGCGGTCTCAGACAGGGCAACGTTGAGAAGGACGTGACCCTGAAGCTGGAGCTGCTTATGAAGCAGGCAGGCCTCAGCGCAGAGGACCGTCCCGTTATCTGTGCCGCCCTGAACAAGGCAGAGCAGACAGGGGAGCCTGCCGCAGCTATCGAGATGCCCGACGGCACCGTCATCACAGGCAAGACCTCTGACCTGCTTGGTGCATCCTCTGCGGCGATCCTCAATGCACTCAAATATCTCGGAGGACTTGACGACGAGATCCACCTGATCTCCCCCACAATCATCGAGCCTATCCAGAAGCTGAAGGTTGGACATCTGGGCAACCGCAACCCCCGTCTCCATATTGACGAGGTGCTGCTGGCGCTGTCCATCTGTGCCGCCACCGATGAGCTTGCTCAGAAGGCTCTGGATCAGCTTCACAAGCTGAAGGGCTGTGAGGCACACGCCACCGTTATCCTGGCAAGCACCGACGAAAAGATGTTCAAGAAGCTTGGCATCAACCTGACCTGCGAGCCCAGATACCAGACAAAAAAGCTGTATCACCTCTGATTTTCACAAACACCATCCGCCACCGATGAGTCTTCTCGTCGGTGGTTTTTGTTTTGCAGGGATATTGACTTTTCAGGCGCAGAATTCCTGTAAAACAATAACCATCTGAAACAAAGAAAGAGGCTGTGGCATAAAAGTCACAGCTTCTTTTTCATTCCCTTGACGAGGGTGCGGGATAATGGTATATTTTTAGAAGACGAATAAACATCACTATGGGAGGAATCACAATGCTCCGAAAAACCTGGTTAAGACTTACGACCCTTATGACAGCTGTGGCTTTTATGCTGTGTGCCGTACCAAGCGTTTATGCACAGAGCGAAAGCTCAGAGGAGGGCTTTGTATATGAGGTAAAGAACGGAGAGGCCATCATCACCGAGTACACAGGCAATGCCCAAGACCTGACCATCCCCGCCACCATCGATGAGTACCCCGTGACACAGATAGGCTCCTATGCTTTCTCAGGTTGCGAAAGCATTCTCTCGGTCACAATTCCCGCCACCATTGACTATCTGAGCGAGGGTATGTTCAGCGGATGCTCCTCACTTCGCTCTGTCTCTCTTCCCGATACCATCGAGTCCATCGACTACGTGGCTTTCTTCGGTTGCGAGTCCCTTGAGGAGATAAACCTGCCTTCCACCATCACAACCATAGAGATCGGCGCCTTCTACGGCTGCAGCAGCCTGACAGAAATCGCCCTGCCTGCCGACCTCACCCTGCTTCAGGACTGGGTGTTCTACTCCTGCACAGGACTCGAGAGCATCATCCTCCCCCAAAATCTCAGAGGAATCGGCACCGAGGCTTTTGCTGACTGCACCTCTCTGCAGAGAATCCTCATCCCCTCAACCACAGAGTCCATCAGCGATGACGCCTTCACAGGCTGTAATCAGCTGGAAATCTTCGGATTTGACGGCTCGTACACCGAGGCTTTCGCAAAAGAAAAAAATATCCCGTTCAGTATTTTTGACGGGTGCGGAGATGTGAACATTGACTGGACTGTGAACATAAAGGACGCCACCTCCATCCAGAAGCACGCCGCCTCTATCATCACTTTGGAGGAGATGCCCCTTGCCGCGGCAGACTTCAACCTTGACAAGAGAGTCAATGTGAAGGACGCCACCGCCATACAGAAATCCATCGCAGGAATTCTCTGATAAAAAGACAAAAAAAACACGCAGGTGCTGTAGCCACTCAGGGTTACGGTACCTGCGTTTTTGTTTGATAAAAAAGTCTATCAGACGATTGCGCTGTCGAGATACTCCTCCAGCTCCTCGTCGTCTCTCTTCTTCTTGTTCTTAACCGCCATGATTGCTGCAGCAGCTGCGGCAACTGCAATAACAGCAGACAGAAGAGCAACCAGCCAACCTAAAGAATTATCCTTCTTCATATTAACGCCTCCAATCAGAACTTCACGATATTATATAAAAGCTCTCTAAAGATATTCTATACAATTTCTATGATAATAATAACAGCCCGAATCTTAAAAGTCAACCGAAATAATGTAAATAAAAGATTTTTTTGGGAAAACAAAAAAAGCAGAGATAGCTCTGCTTTTAAGGTTACTTTTAAGAAATATTAACTTGACGCAATTATGCAGTTGCGTTCAGGCGCTTAACAAGATTGGACTTGCTTCTTGCGGCAGTGTTCTTATGCAGAATACCCTTTGCAGCAGCCTGATCAATTTTCTTAACAGCAAGACGAACAGCCTCAGCTTTGTTCTCTGCATTGGTGTCAATTGCATTGTATGCTTTCTTGATAGCTGTTCTGAGAGCAGACTTAATGCTCTTGTTCTGAGCAGTCTTGGTTGCGATAACCTTAACGCGCTTCTTTGCTGATTTGATATTAGGCACTTTGCCACCTCCTTCAAAAAGCGATAACACGAATAATCGTGAAATATATTGTTGGGACCTACTAAAAGGCCCTATTGTCACAATCGTGCTGAATTATAATAACACTATCGCGAAAAAATTGCAAGCATTTTATTTATTTTGAGCGAGATTTTTTGAAATTTTTTTCATTACTCCCATAAATCCACAATATATAGATAGTATTCCATATATAATATACAAGGCATCTTGTGCATAACTACCCAAAAAACACACCTTTGCGGGGGATAATCCCTTTTTCTACCGGCTGACAGAACCCCCTGCACCCTGCGTACACAGATAATTCACAAATCATTTATTCAAATTACACTTGACTTTTCCTGATATTGGGTGTACTCTATTAGTAGAGTTAGCACTCGGACATCGAGAGTGCTAACACCCACAGACAGGAGGCGATGGAATGGAGCTGGCAGAAAGAAAACAGAAGATCCTCCGCGCCATCGTCGAGGCTTACATCACATCAGGCGAGCCCGTTGGCTCCAAGACACTTCTGGCAGAGACAGGCATCTCAGTCTCTCCTGCAACGGTGAGAAATGATATGGCAGACCTGCTGGCGGGAGGTTATCTTTATCAACCTCACACCTCAGCAGGCAGACTCCCCACCCAGAAGGGCATCCGATACTACATCGATAACCTGATGACAGCCAAAGCCCCTTCTCCCAGAGCCTGTGACTATATAGACAGTAAACTCTCCGCCGCAGCGGATACCCCGGAGAACCTTCTTCGGGTTGCTGCTGAGCTTTTGTCTGACTACACAGGTTTTGCGGCGGTAACCACCACTCCCCCCTCAGGGGACGCCAGAGTCCACCGACTGCACTTCATCGGCACAGGCAGGCACACAGCCATGGCGGTGCTGGTGACCACCACAGGTATAGTCAAGAGCCGACTGTTCAGGTGCAACTTCGTTGTCACCTCCGAGATAACTCAGGTGCTCCAGAAGGTACTGAACAAAGCTCTCGCAGGGGTCCCCCTCAAGGAGCTCACCCGCCCCTTCATGCAGACGGTAGCCTCCTCCTTCGGAGAACTCACCCTGCTGACACCACAAGCCCTCATCTCCATTATGGAGCTTGCACAACAGGCGCTTCAGGTACAGCTTTGGACCGCAGGTCAGACAAAACTCCTGTTTGCACCTGACGTAGACATCCTCACAACCAGAGGCATAATGAGCTTTCTGGGCAACAGCGAGCAAACCTCACAGCTGCTCTTCTCTCACAAAAGCGGAATGAAGATTCTGCTTGGCAGCGAATCAGGACACAGAGACCTTCTTCATTGTGCTGTCATTACCGCAAGGTACGAAATAGCAGGAGGATGCGCAGGAGCTGTTGCACTTTTCGCTCCTCCCAGAACAGACTACGCCGTTGCCGCAGGTGCTGTGGCTTACATCTGTCACACGGTGGGCACATTACTGGATGAGATAATAAACATATAACATATATAAAGGAGCTTATGAAATGAGCAAAGAGAAAGAAGTAAACACCCCCGTTTCCGATGCAGAGGAGACAGAGGTCACAGAAACCACCCCCGAGGAGGAAACAGCCACCGCAGAAGCAGAGGCTGAGCCCACCCCCGAGGAGAAGCTCACCGAAGAGCTGAACAATCAGAAAGAAAGTTATATGAGGCTTGCAGCTGAGTATGACAACTACAGAAAGAGAACTCAGCAGGAAAAGCTTTCCATATACGCAGACGCCACCGCCAAGGCTGTGGAGGAGCTGCTGCCACTGGCAGACTCAGTAAACGCTGCCCTGGCATCCACCCCCGAGGACGACGCCCAGAGACAGGGCATCGAGCTCATCGGCAACCAGCTTATGAAGTGTCTGGAGAAACTGGGCGTTGAGAGCTTCGGCGAGACAGGCGACATCTTTGACCCTGTGTATCATAACGCAGTAGCAAGAACCGAGAATGAGGAGCTTCCTGCAAACGCTCTTGCCGCCGTATTCCAGAAAGGCTTCAAGCTGGGCGACAAGGTTATTCGTCCCGCTATGGTACAGGTTGCAAACTGCGGATAACAGAAGTGCCGAGGGGACGGAGCCCGAGGTTTTCGAGTACCACCCGAAAATCGTAAGAATACAAGCGCAGCAAAACAGCAAACCACTGTCACCCGACAGTTAATATATAAAGTATAAATCAAGTCAAAAAACACACTATTCATATTTGGAGGTATTTTATTATGGCAAAGACAATTGGTATCGATCTTGGTACAACAAACTCCTGCGTAGCAGTTATCGAGGGCGGCGAGCCCGTAGTTATCGCTAACGCTGAAGGCGCAAGAACAACTCCCTCTGTGGTTGCTTTCTCAGCAAACGGCGAGCGTATGGTTGGTCAGGTTGCTAAGCGCCAGGCTATCACAAACCCCGCAGGTACAGTTGCTTCCATCAAAAGAGAAATGGGCACAGACTACAAGGTAAACATCGGCGGCAAGGCATACACTCCCCAGGAGATCTCCGCAATGATTCTTCAGAAGCTGAAGACCGACGCAGAGGCATATCTTGGCGATAAGGTTACTCAGGCTGTCATCACAGTTCCCGCATACTTCACCGACGCACAGCGTCAGGCTACAAAGGACGCAGGTAAGATTGCAGGTCTGGAGGTTAAGCGTATTATCAACGAGCCTACAGCTGCAGCTCTCTCCTACGGCATCGACAAGGAGACCGACCAGAAGGTTATGGTATACGACCTGGGCGGCGGTACCTTCGACGTATCCATCATCGAGATGGGCGACGGCGTTCAGGAGGTTCTGGCAACAGCAGGTAACAACCGTCTGGGCGGCGACGACTTTGACCAGAGAGTAATCGACTGGATCGTTACAAGCTACAAGGCAGAGGCAGGCATCGACCTGAGCGGCGACAGCCTTGCAATGCAGAGACTCAAGGAAGCAGCAGAGAAGGCTAAGATCGAGCTCTCAGGCGTTACTTCCACAGATATCAATCTGCCCTACATCACAGCAGATGCAACAGGTCCCAAGCACCTGAACATGACCCTCACAAGAGCAAAGTTCAACGAGCTCACAGCAGACCTGGTTGAGAAGACCATCATCCCCGTAAAGCAGGCTCTGTCTGACAGCGGTCTTCAGATAAACGAGATCGACAAGGTTCTCATGGTAGGCGGTTCTTCCAGAATTCCCGCTGTCCAGGAGGCTGTTAAATCTCTCATCGGCAAAGAACCCTTCAAGGGTATCAACCCTGACGAGTGCGTTGCAATCGGCGCAGCTCTGCAGGCAGGTGTTCTCGGCGGCGAGGTCGAGGGACTTCTGCTTCTGGATGTTACTCCCCTCTCACTGGGTGTTGAGACCATGGGCGGTATCATGACAAAGATCATCGAGAGAAACACCACCATCCCCACAAAGAAGAGCCAGATCTTCTCCACTGCAGCTGACAACCAGACTCAGGTTGAGGTCAACGTTCTTCAGGGCGAGAGAGAGTTCGCAAGAGACAACAAGCAGCTGGGACTTTTTGCTCTGACAGGAATTGCTCCTGCTCCCAGAGGAATCCCCCAGATCGAGGTTACCTTCGATATCGACTCCAACGGTATCGTTAACGTAAGCGCAAAGGACCTTGGCACAGGCAAGGAGCAGAACATCACAATCTCCTCCTCCACCAACATGTCCAAGGAGGACATCGACAAGGCTGTCAAAGAGGCAGAGCAGTTCGCAGCAGAGGATAAGGCACGCCGTGAGGCAGTAGATGCCAAGAACGAGGCTGAGAACATGGCATATCAGGCAGAGAAACTGGTCTCTGACAGCGGCGACAAGCTCCCCGAGGATGACAAGAACACCCTCACCACCAAGGCACAGGCTGTAAAGGACGCCATCGCAAAGGACGACAAGGCTCTCATCGACGCAGCAAAGGAGGACCTGCAGAAATCCCTCCACGAGATTTCTCAGAGACTCTATCAGGCTGCTGCCGCACAGGCACAGGCTGCTCCTCAGGACCCCACCGCACAGGCAGGTCCCGCACCTGAGGGCAACGTGTACGACGCAGACTTCACAGATGTTGAGGGCAACTGATCCGTATACTGATTGACACGGCACAGCCTGTCATGTAATATACTGTATATATCACAAATAATCACACAGGAGCTGTTCTCTCACGGGGAGAACAGCCCTTGTGCCGTTATTAATTGTTTTAATTTTTCTGTTATTAACCAACTAAATGTATAAAAAGAGGGTGAGAACTTGGCTGAAAAAAGGGACTACTATGAGGTTATGGGACTTCAGAAGGGAGCTTCTGAGGACGAGATAAAGAAAGCATACAGAAAGCTTGCAAAGCAGTATCACCCTGACCTGAATCCCGGCAACGCAGAAGCCGAGGCAAAATTCAAAGAGGTCGGCGAGGCATACGAGGTGCTCTCCGACAAAGACAAACGCGCCAGATATGACCAGTTCGGCCACGCAGGCGTAGACCCTAACTACGGCGGTGGCGGCTACGGCGGCAGCCCCTTCGGTCAGGATATTGACCTGGGCGATATATTCAACAGCGTTTTCGGCGGATTCGGAGGTTTTGGCGGCAGCAGAAGAAGCGCCAACCCCAACGCTCCCCGCAGAGGAGCCGATGTGGAAGCAACCGTTGTCATCTCCTTTGACGAGGCTGCAAAAGGCTGCAAGAAAGAAATATCCTACAACGCTGTCTGTACCTGTGAGGAATGCTCAGGCACAGGTGCTCAGAAGGGCACATCTGCAAAAACCTGCTCCGTATGCTCGGGCAGAGGACAGGTGACAGTCAACCAGCGCACTCCTTTCGGTGTGGTACAGACTTCAAGAGCCTGTGACACCTGTCGCGGCACAGGCAAGGTCATCGAAAATCCCTGCAAGGCATGCTCCGGTGCAGGCAGAAAGAAGAAGCAGAGAAAAATCGAGATCACCATCCCTGCAGGCATCAACGCTGACCAGGTGCTCAACATTTCCGGTCAGGGCTCCAGCGGTATCAACGGAGGCCCCGCAGGCGATGTACATGTATATGTAGACGTACGTCCCCACCCCATCTTTGATCGCAGAGGTGACGATGTATGGTGCGAGCTTCCACTCACCTTTACACAGGCATCCCTGGGTGCAGAGGTAGTTGTTCCCACCATTGACGGCAAGGTAAGCTACGCTGTCCATGACGGCACCCAGCCCGGAGATGTGTTCAAGCTCAAGGGCAAGGGTATCCCCCACATCAACGGCAGGGGCAGAGGTGACCAGTACGTGAAGGTTACCGTTGAGGTTCCCAAGAATCTCAACTCCAAACAGAAGGAGCTTCTGCGTCAGTTCGAGGAAGCTTCATCAGAGAAGAACTATTCCAAGCGCAAAGGCTTCGGAGATATTCTGAAAAAGATTTTCGGCTGATTTGTTCAGCCTTTGTACAGAGAGGTAATACACTATGGAATGGACCGAAATCATCGTAAGCGTTGACAGAGAGAACCTGGAGACCGCCGAGGCGATTGCACACATGATCGTTCCCTACGGCTTCTATGTTGAGGACTACGCCACCCTCTCCGAGGAGGTCATGGAGATTGCTCACATCGATCTCATCGACGAGGAGCTTCTGAGCAAGGACAAGAGCCGCGCTCTCATCCATGTATACATAAGCCCCGAGGAGAATCCTCAGGAATCCATCGCTTTTCTCAGAGAGAGACTCTCCGAGCAGGGAATCTCCTCAGAGATTGACACCACAGGTTGCAACGAGATGGACTGGCGCAACAACTGGAAGCAGTATTTCTATCCCATTCCCGTAGGAGAGAAACTCCTCATCCGTCCCACCTGGAGAGACGAGTACGACCCCGAGGGCAGAAAGGTCATCAACATCGACCCGGGTATGGCATTCGGCACAGGCAACCACGAGACCACAAGACTGTGTCTGCAGTGCCTTGAGAAATACGTCACCGAAGGCACAAAGATTCTGGACGT
The DNA here is from genome assembly GCA_017457155.1 of Ruminococcus sp. Lineage (GTDB taxonomy): Bacteria > Bacillota > Clostridia > Oscillospirales > Acutalibacteraceae > Ruminococcoides. The sequence continues at coordinate 2,335 of JAFTHZ010000007.1, read as the reverse complement.
AGGCTGTGGCTCGGGAATCCTCTCCATCGCCTCCGTTCTGCTGGGAGCAGACAGCGCTTTTGGCGTTGATATCGACCCCACAGCAGTCCGCACCGCCATAGAGAACGCTGAGCTTAACAACGTCTCAGACACCTGTTCCTTTGTTGCAGGCAACCTGACAGATAAGGTTGAGGGCATCTACGATGTGGTAGTTGCAAACATTGTGGCTGACGCCATCATTATGCTGTCCAAGGACGTCCGCCAGTTTATGAACGAGGACTCCGTATATATCATGAGCGGTATCATCGACAACCGCCACGACAACGTGCTTGAGGCCATCTCCAAGGACTTTGAAGTAGTCGAGACCTTTGAGGACGGCGGCTGGGTATGTATCGCAGCAAAAGTAAAAAAATGAAATAATCGCAATTAACTATTGCATAGGCAGGATTTTTTTGATAAAATTTCATAGAGCCGTCACATAGGCTTGCTATGCTGAACAAGCATAAATTCTCTGAACACGGAGGCTTTTCACTATGAATAAACCCAACAAAAGAGATTCTCTCAATCTCATCTTTTCCGCATTTCTGATTTTAGGCTACATTGTCTGCGCATACTTCTTCCTGAATATGACCGCAACCGCCACAGAAATCGCACCTTATGTCAACACAGTAGTGTTCGCCGTTTTTGGTCTGGTGCTGTTCTATGCTACCAGAGTCGGCGAGGGCAGACCTGTCAAGCGCTTCAGCATTGGCACACTTATCATCATTGTTATCCCTGCACTGTACGCAATACTTGCACAGCTCATCCCTGAGCTTCCCCTGCACAATGCAATCGCAAATCTGGGTGGTACCACTCCTGTGGACTACAGCCCCCTGTTCATTCTGGCTTGTATCGCACTGGGCTACGGACTCCCCTACACCTTCTTCAGCGGTTTTGAGATGGCTGAAGAGGAGGACGAGACTGTTGCAGAGGCTCCCCAGGAGACCGAGGCACAGGCCGTATATGTGCTCTGTGACGCAGACACAACAGGCGCTCTCATGGTCGTTGACGACCTGGATATGGCATTCGACCCCGCAAAGGAGATCCGTCTCTCTGATGTTACCCCTGCACAGGAAGATGTCAAAATCGGCAGCTATGTCGTATGCACAGCAGCAGAGGCAATCACCTCCGAGGAAGATGCAGCAGAAGAAGCTGCAGAGGAAGAAGCTGCAGAATAATCCCGAAACTGAACTTGTTTCTGCATAACTTTGTGCAGAACTTTACAAAATAAACACAGAAACAGGCGCAAGGAGATTTCTTTTTTCTTTGCGCTTGATTTACGAAAAGAGGTAGAATAAAAATGGGTTGCACTCACAACTGTGAAACCTGTGGCGAGAACTGCCACTCCAAAGGAGAAAACGTGATCCCCAAGGAAGAACTTAACAAGTTCTCCAGTGTTAAGAAAGTTATCGGTATCGTTTCCGGCAAAGGCGGCGTAGGCAAAAGCCTTGTCACCTCTGCCATGGCGGTTATGATGAACCGCCGCGGATACAAGACCGCTGTGCTGGACGCTGATATTACAGGACCCTCCATCCCCAAGGCTTTCGGTCTCACCGAGAAATGTCAGGGCACCGATATGGGCATCCTCCCTGTCAGAACCAAGACAGGCATCGATGTTATCTCCATCAACCTCCTCCTTGAGAACGACACCGACCCCGTTGTCTGGAGAGGTCCCGTCATCGCAGGAACCGTCAAGCAGTTCTGGACAGAGGTAGTATGGAACGATGTTGACTATATGTTCATCGATATGCCTCCCGGAACAGGCGATGTTCCTCTGACAGTATTCCAGAGCCTGCCCGTAGACGGCATCATCGTTGTTGCATCCGTTCAGGAGCTGGTAGGAATGATCGTTGAGAAAGCCGCCAAAATGGCAAACCTGATGAACATTCCCATTCTGGGCCTTGTAGAGAACATGAGCTACTTCAAGTGTCCCGACTGCGGCAAGGAGCACAAGCCCTTCGGCGAGAGCCACATTGAGGAGATCGCTGCAAAGTACGGCACTCAGGTGCTGGCAAAGCTGCCCATCGACCCCGCTCTGGCAACCTGCACCGACACAGGTACAATGGAGCTGTTTGTAGGCGACTACTTCGAGAAAGCCGCCGACGCAGTGGAAAACCTCTGATAAAAACCTTAACGTTTAAGACTTCCCATATACGGGAAGTCTTTTCGTTATACAATAATAAATATCCCCCCGTAAAACGGGGGGTATTTCATTTTCGGGCATAGCCCTAATATTACTGGCTGCGCACAAGTGCGCTTTTTATTGGCCTGCCAGCCATGCAACTATTACTTACTACCCATAAATGGGTCCCGTGGG
>JAFTHZ010000006.1 GCA_017457155.1 Ruminococcus sp. | reverse complement strand
TTCTGGCCCTTTGCTACCAGTACATCGTTTGACAGTGACTCGCAGTAGAAAAATTCTTTCCACTGATCTGCCAGTGTGCCGCCTAATGCACCTAATCCTGCTTTAATAAGTCCCATATGCTGAAACTCCTTTCATATAATTGTATTCTTCTTCAGAAATCTTTTCTGATTATTTACTCTTTGTCGGTGACAGGCTGTGATGATTGTCAGAGACAAAAGAGTTTATATCATTATATATCATATCTAAACTAAAATCCACAAATTTTTATAATCCGCGGAGAAATTCTCTTTTTTTATACCTTTTTTATGTGGGCTTTCTTTGGGTGAGTGTGCTGTTTATGGGATAATGACTGCGGTATGATAAGGGTGCAGAAAAACAAAGGAGGGAATATTTATGAGAGAAATATTCGTAACCATCACGGGACTTAGTCATTATCTGGGCGCAAAACCCTTTAAGGTTGACAGGGTGGTGAAACTTACAAAGGAGAGGGACAACGAGTTTGACTCGGATGCCATCATGGTAGAGCTTCCCTATGTGGATACAATCGGCTATGTAGCAAACAGTCCTTACACAGTCTATGAGGGTACTGTCAGCGCAGGGAGATTGTATGATATGATTGGTGATCGTGCCCTTGCGCGGGTTATGTTCATCACTCATTCCTCAGTGATTGCAAAGCTCCTTACTGAGGAAGAGGTGAGAAAGCTTAAGAATCCCGAAGAGAATTTTTATAAAATTTCGGATGATTTGGCTTCCTCTGAGAATACAGCACTGTAATATATATTCGGAAGCAACAGGTTTTAACAATACTCTCTTTTGATACTCTTTCTTGCGAAAACCGCCGGCGGTGTACAGTACTCCGCCGACGGTTTTTGTCATGTCTTATTATATGTTTCAGTGCCACTTTTTGGCTTTCTCTGAGATTTCTTTGAGTTCCTCACAACTCAGCTCAGGGAGTCTCTCCAGCTTGTCAAGAAAAGCTTCCTTGGTTTCTGCGAAGCGCTGTTCCACACATCTGTTGTAGAAGCTGACAACGACTCCCGTTGCCACCGCAATAGCAAAGAGCGAGTATATGGTCAGCAACACTGAGCAGAGCTTGCCCACAAAGGTTGTTGCAACAACATCGCCCAGTCCTACGGTGGAGACCACGGAGTAGCAGTACCACAGAGCATCACCGTATCTTGTGATATCAGGTTCCGCTATCAATACCACTGCGGCGCAGAGAAAGATAAAGACAACAAAGCCCAGGATAATCCTGTCAGCACGGGTGCTCCTGAGGACATTGCGGAGAATTCTCAGCTTCTTCATAGATTTATCACTCCTGATTGGAATTTCTGAGTATATGTTATCACACAGATAAAAAAACCGCAACCCTGAGAGAGTTGCGGTTTTCTGCTTTTATCTGCATATTACTTTTTGCTCAGCTGTTCGTTTACCTGCTTTGCGTTCTTTCTTCCTGCGAAGAAGTGACATAGGTAGATCACAGCGTATACAATGATGAAGATAGGGCCGATTGCTGTGATGAGTGAGAGGATGTTGCTGCTGTATCCAATGATGGCAGCTGCTGCGATGGTTATGCCGAAGCAGCATACACAGTGGATGACTGTGGACAGAAGGAGGTTAACCTTGCTGAGAAAATGGAAGGAAACCACGGATGCTACGCCGAAAAGTGCCGATGCAACCATCCATACGAGGAATTCTTTGATGATGGGGTTGAAGCCTCCGATGAGGGTCATGCAGACAATTGTTACGGGCATTCCGATGCCGATACCTGTGATGATTGCGTTCTGGATAGTCTTGAGTGTGTTTTTCATAATAATTTCTCTCCTTAGATTTTACTTTTGAATTCTTTGAAATACTTACGTGATATGGTGAGTGTGTCTTTTCTGTCTTTGAGCTTCAGGGTGTAGTTTCCGCTGAATTCTGCCTGGACGGATTTGACCTTGTCAATGTTCACCAGTGTGCTTTTGTTAATCTGTGCGAAACCTTGATTATCAAGTATCTCCTTGAGCTCGTAGAGCTTCAGCTTTGTGTCAAAGCTTCCCGATGGGGTTATGGCACAGACCTTGTTGTTTGCGGCCTCAATGTAGAGGATATCTTTTGGCTCAGTGGGGAATTGTTCGTCCTCTCTGTGCAGTATGAGCTTGCCGGGGGAGGTTTTGGATTTGAGTGATTCCAGCAGAGAGGATACTTCCTTGCTGCTTATGTCTCCCCGAATGATAATCTCAACCTCCGCGGTGTCTGTATGCTCAAGTGTGATTTTCATTTTGTCACCTTCTCGTTTGTTTTGTCCCTGGAACTGTCTGTATTATATACTCAAAAAATAATTTTGTCACTTAAAAATGGGTGAGAGGTATATTATTTGGGGTGAGAAGTTGTTTTTTGAGGCTGAAATACATACAAAAGGGGTCTTAGGGGATGTTTGTCCGGGTTTTTGGAAAGAATGTTGACACCCTTGGGGCAGAGATGCTATCCTATAATATATATGATGACACTTGCTTCGGCAGAAAAACAGAACAGGAGACGAGATTTATGAAGAAGGTACTGAAGATTACTGCGCTGGTGCTGGGCTGCATACTGCTTGTGTATGCCGTGATTGCGCTTTTCCCCCGAGGAGATAACTACAAGGGCGAAAATCCCATGCGCAGAGAAACCGAGCTCCCCATACTCATAGCCCATGGCGGTGGAAACGGCGAGTTCCCCGACAATACTCTGGAGGCGTTTTATAATGCATACAGTGTTGACCAGAGGGTTATGATGGAGACCGACGTGAGCATCACCAAGGATGGAGTGGTAATCCTTTCTCATGATACAACCCTTGACCGCAAGACTAACGTGACAGGTGCCATTGCAGACTGGAACTACTCTGACCTGATAGAGCAGAAGGTGGACTTTGGCTATACAAATCCCACAGACGAAAATGGTAAACTGTGCGGAGATCGCAAGCATTTTGCGGACAAGGAGGGAGTAGAGAAGTATCCTGTGGACGTGGAGTATCCTCAGGGGATTGAGCCCAGAGACGAAGAGGTGTTCCTGGCTACTACTCTGGAGGAGCTTCTGACAGCTTTTCCCGATAACCGCATCAACGTAGAAATCAAGCAGCCCGGCAATCTTGGACTCAAGGCCCTGAGTGAGATCCTCAGACTCCTTGAGAAGCACGATGCCTTTGACAGGGTTGTGCTTGCCAGCTTCCACGAGGAGTTGTACGATGAATACAAGCGTCTCAAGTCAGATGGAGAGGTGCCCGAGGAGTTTATGTTCTCTCCTGCCAACGATGCTGCCACCAACTTCTTTGTTATGCAGCTTCTGAAGGTGGATGTTTTCTTTGGGGACGAGATGTGTGTGTTCCAGCTTCCTCTTGAGGAGAAGGGATTTAACCTTGCAACCAAGAGTTTTGTCAATGCTGCTCACAGAAACAATCTGGCGGTTCACTACTGGACCATCAACGATGTGGAGGATATGGAGCACCTCATAAGCATAGGTGCGGACGGAATCATGACTGACTATCCCCATTTGCTGATGGAAGTTTATGAGGATCACGGTATCTGATATTTTCTGAGAAAAAAAGGCTCTGCGTTACGGCAGGGCCTTTTATTATTGATGATTTGTGACATGTTTATTGTATTTTCAATAAAAAATGCAAAAAAATTGACGGGCTATTGGTTAATTTGTTGTCATAAAAATTGACTTTCAATGGGTAAAGTGATATAATGACTCTGCATAATTATTACCAGAGAAGAGTTGATTCTATATGAGAATTGCGGCCAGTGTAATCAGTCATCCCGGAAATCACAGAGAGAAGAATGAAGATAACTTCATCTTCAACCGTATTATTCTGGATGACAGCAAAAGCCAGCTCGGAAACAGCGGCGGTAAAGCCCCTGAGCAGAGCATAATCATGGGTGTCTTTGACGGAATGGGCGGCATCAGCGCAGGAGAGGTTGCATCCCTGATAACTGCACAGACTGCCTACGAGATGGCTCCCATGCTCTCTGAGTCAGACAACATCCCTGCCACCCTTGTGTCCATTTGTGAGGAGGCAAATCGCAGAGTGTGCAACGAGATGGTGGGAGTTGTCAGAAAGCGTATGGGCACCACCGCCACCATGATTTGTTTCAGCAGGGGCAACTACTACCTGTGCAACGTGGGAGACAGCCCTGCCTTTCTGCTGAGAGACTCTGTGCTTGAGGAGATTTCTCATGAGCACACCGAAAAAGACAACTACATTCAGATATACGGAGAGGAGAATCTTCCTCCCAATAAGAAATACAGGCTCACCCAGCATGTGGGTATCTTTCCTGATGAGATGATCATTGATCCCTACATCAGGGCAGACAGACTCGTCCCGGGAGACAAGTTCATCATCTGTAGCGACGGTCTGACCGATATGGTGCCCAGGGACGAGATCACACAGATACTATCCAGCTCCAACACCCCCAAGGAGATGACAGAGGCACTGCTTCAGCGTGCGCTGTACTACGGCGGTAAGGATAATGTTACCATAGTTTATGCCCAGGTCAGCAAAGCATAAGCAAAGCTGACAATCAAGTGAATTCTATTAATAATTATTCATTCGGAGGAAAGTATGAGCGATTTGTATAACATTAAGAATATATGGAGCGACTGGGAGACAGTACGCTACATCGGAGCAGGCAGCTTTGGTAAGGTTTATGAAATAGTTCGCAACAAGTTTGGATTTGAGGAGCATTGTGCACTGAAGGTTGTCACCATACCTTCTGACAAGATGGAGATCCAGAGCTTGCGCAACGACGGTATGGATGAGGTCAGCGTGACCGAGTATTATCGTGAGCTTGTGTCTGACTTTGTGCAGGAGATTGCCCTGATGTCAAAGCTCAAGGGCCATCCCAATATTGTGGGATATGAGGACTATGTAGTCAATGCCCACGAGGATGGAGTGGGCTGGGATATTATCATCCGCATGGAGCTTCTGACAGATTTCTCTTCATATGCTTCGGCTCATCCCATGAGCGAGGCGGATATTGCCAGCATGGGCATACAGCTGTGTGATGCTCTGGAAATGTGCGAAAAACACAACATCATCCACAGAGATATCAAGCCCGACAACATCTTTGTGTCAAAGAGCGGAAGGTTCAAGCTGGGCGATTTTGGTGTGGCACGTACCATAGAGAAGGCGGTATCCGCCTTATCAAAGAAGGGTACCTACACCTATATGGCACCTGAGGTATACAAGGGTGAGGACTACGGTATGACCGTGGACCTTTACTCTCTGGGTATTGTGATGTACAGGATGCTCAACAATAACCGAGAGCCCTTTATGCCGCCTCATCCCCAGCCCATAAAATATAACGACAAGAATACAGCATTGGTATGCAGAATGAACGGACAGGTGATTCCTCCTCTGGCAAATGTTTCCGATGCGCTGAACAGAATTGTTCTCAAGGCCTGTGCCTTCGAGAGCAAGGACAGATACCAGTCTGCTGCACAGATGAAGGCAGACCTGATTAATTGTCTGAGCTCCCTTGACACAGCAGTCAATAATCCTGCTGATACAACAGAAGTTATGCATCAGACAGTATCTCAGGACGATATTTATAACGACAGGACCGTATCCGTTCAGAACGGCCCCGTTCCCCCTGTTGCTCCCGTACAGCCTGTGGCTACAGAGCCTTCTGCACAGATTCCCCCTGTTGTGTCTTACACACAGCAGCCTCCCACACAGCAGCCTGTTGCACCTGCACCTTATTCACAGGCATCCTATCCTGCAGCACAGCCCACTCCCCCCAAGAAGAAGGGTAACCTGAAGTGGTTGTTCATTCTCATTGCGGTGCTGTGTGTAGCCGCCGTTGCCCTGACTGCAGTATACATCATCACAGAGAACGATGTTTTCTCCTGTGACAGCAGCAGTAGCTCCAGAAAAGACGACGATGACGATGAGGATAAAGATAAGGATAAGGATAAGGACGAGGAAGAAACTACAGCCCCTGTATCGACCCAGCCTCCTGCAAGCGGAGAGCTGACCGAGGACTTCCTCACAGATGGATACTGGAACTCTTACGAGGATACATGGGTATGGGTCAGTTTCTATGCGGACGGAACTTACAATCGTTATTATGATCATGTTAATGATGAGTTCCTGAAGGATAATTTTGACTACTATATTTCCGGCGATTTTATTTACTCATCCACAGGGGACTATTATTACTACTTTGACTCCGTTACCGATGAGCTGACAGAGTACGATGCTGCCACAGATGAGGCAACAGGATATACCTTCTATAAGCAGAATTCCTCAACATCTGATATAGAAACAGATACAGATACAGATACAGACACCGATTTATCATACGAAGTTATCACCGCCGATGAATTGGCCGATGGACACTGGGAGACCCAGGATGGGGGCGCTGCGGTGTATTTCTATCAGTATCTTGAGGAGTATTTCAGATACGACAGAAACACCTCTGATTCTGAGCAAGCCGACTTCTATATGGATGGAAACTACATATACAGCGATACCGGAAGCTACTACTACCACTACAACTATATCATGGATTCTTTGGTAGAGTATGATAGCTTCACCGAGGAACAAACAGGTAACTACTTCTATCATCAGGAAGATTATTATTAATAACATCAGGCGGAGGAAAGTATGAGCGAGATGTACGATATACAAAGCATATGGAATGACTGGAAGATAGTGCGATTCATCGGAGAGGGCAGCTTTGGCAAGGTCTATGAGATTGTCCGCAGCCGCTTCGGTATTGAAGAGCACTGTGCCCTGAAGGTCATCTCCATCCCTGCTTCTCAGGCAGAGGTTCAGAGCCTGCGTAACGATGGTATGGATGACGTGAGTGTTACTCAGTACTACAGCGGACTTGTGTCGGAGTTTGCACAGGAGATTTCTCTTATGTCAAAGCTTAAGGGAAATGCCAACGTTGTCAGTTACGAGGACTACTACGTAAAGGAATATACAGACAGAGTGGGCTGGGATATTGTTATCCGAATGGAACTTCTCAGGGATTTCCCCTCGTATATGAGAGACAATCCTATGACCGAGAAGGACATCGTCAGCCTGGGCGTGGATATGTGTAACGCTCTGGAGCTGTGTGCAAAGCACAACATCATCCACAGAGACATCAAGCCCGACAACATCTTTGTGTCACAGAACGGAAACTTCAAGTTTGGAGATTTCGGTGTGGCACGTACCATCGAGAAGACGGTCTCGGGACTGTCAAAGAAGGGTACATATACATATATGGCACCTGAGGTGTACAGAGGCGAAAGCTACGGAATGAACGTGGATATCTACTCTCTGGGAATCGTTCTGTACAAGCTTCTTAACAGCAACCGCGAACCCTTCCTGCCTGCACCTCCCCAGCCTATCACATACAACGACAAGAATGTTGCACTTGTGTGCAGAATGAATGGTCAGGCAGTGCCTTCTATCCCGGGAATTAAGAACGAGACAAATCGAATTGTGCTCAAAGCCTGTGAGTTTGACAGCAAGGCGAGATACCAGACAGCATCCGAGTTGAAGGCTGACCTTGAGAACCTTCTGCGCAACTGGGACAAGGAAGGCTCATCCAAGACTACAGCCCCAATACAAAATGTCTCCGCGGCACCTGTGCAGGATCTGAATGCAACTGTATCTGTTGTAGGAAGTTCCGTTCCTGCACCTGCACCTGCACCCGCGCAGACTATGCCGGCTCCAAAGCCCGCACCTGCACCTGCGCAGACTATGCCGGCTCCAAAGCCTGCACCTGTACCCCCACAGGCGAAGCCTGCTCCTGTTCCCAAGGCAAAGACCAAGAAGAGCAATTGGTGGGTATTCCTCATCATCGGAGTACTTGTAGTAGCTATCCTGGGCGTAGGCGCGTTCTTCCTGTCAGGCCTGAACGAACGTGATCCTGAGGAGCCTGATGACACCGATGAGACCACAGCAGCCCAGGTTATGGAGCTGACAGAGGAGACTCTCATTGGTACATGGAAATCCAACAAGGGCAGCAAGATCCTCAGCTTCTATACCAACGGAACCTTTAGCCGTACAGGCGAGACAAATGCAGATTATGTGTTGGATGAGGATATGGTTATATCCTCAACAAGTGTGTATTACTACATATATGAGGACGGTGTCCTTGTGGAATATAATTCCAATAGCGGAAATGCCACCGGAAATACATTCACAAAGTAAACCAAAAAATGAGAGGAATTTCCAAGATGAAAAAACTTATAGCTTTACTTATGGCTCTTCTGATGATTGCATCACTTGCAGCATGCGGAGAGAACAGTGACGATGACAAAGACGAAGAGACAACCGTAGCTGAGACAACAGCCGCTCCCGAGGCTCCCGCAGCACCTGCTGTTGAGGGATACCTGATGCAGGGCAGCTCCGATCCTGTGGCTGTTGAGGCTCCCGAGACAGCTCTGGATCCTGCCGAGGTTTACAGCAAGCTGACCTATACTCCCGAGATGTTCTACGGTACATACCGCATCACAGGCGGCAAGGAGGGCCAGCGCAACCACATGAGCACTGTTCCTCAGTTTGACTATGCAACCGATAAGGCTGAGAAGCTGTCTGCTATCCCTACCAAGCTGATTGCAGGTCCCCACAATATCAACCACATTCTCTCCAACGACAAGGACCATGACTGGCTTCAGGCTCACTTTGTTACAGAGAGAAACGACGCTGTATCCATCTACTGTGCATACACTGTTGAGGGCAACAAGCTGACCCTGAATCTTGTGGATTCATTTAACTTTGATGCAAGCAAGAACGTTGTTACATACGTTCTCACAGATATTTTCCTCGAGTATGAGTTTGCGTTCTCAGGCACAAAGCTCACTCTCACCTATGACGAGACAAGTGTTGATCTGTTTGCAGGTCTTGATGCATCAGAGGACACTGTCCTGCTGACAATCGATGGCTATCTTGTTCCCGACACAGATGCAATCGACGACAAGCTGAACGTTATCAGCTTCTACTTCAACAACAGCACCAAGGCTGAGTTCCTCGTTGCAGATACAGAGGATAACACAATCACAAATGCATCGGCAGTACTGAACGAGAACGGACTCTTTACAATGACAATTCCATGGGAAAGCGGTACAAAGACCTATCAGTTCGTGTACTTCTACTCGTACTTTGATGGAATTACCCTGACAGACGGCACCAACACCTATCACTACAACTATACATACTCCGACATTCTCCGCGACGAGCTCAGTGCTTTCCTTACAGACGACACAGGTCTTGATAAATTGACAGAGGAACAGCTGGAGATGATCACAGAGAAGAAGGACAGCCTCCTTCAGGATCTGGTACTTGAGTATGAGCTGGCAGGTCTGAGCATTACCATCAACTCAGAGACAGGTGAAGTTGCTATGGATTCCGCAGTTCTCTTCGATGTAGACGAGTCTGTTGTATCCGAAGAGGGCAAGACCTTCCTCAGCCGGTTCCTTGATGTTTACACCTCCGTTGTGTTCAGCACAGAGTATGAGGACTTCGTATCTGAGATTGTTGTTGAGGGTCATACCGACACAAGCGGCGACTACGATATGAACAAGACCCTGTCTCAGGAAAGAGCAGACAATGTTATGGCATACTGTCTCTCTGAGGACGCAGGTATCGACGCTGACTACACAGCATCCCTCAAGGATATTATGAGAGCAGAGGGCTTCTCCTACGACTATCCCGTCTATGATGAGGACGGCAACGTTGATATGGACGCATCCCGCCGAGTATCCTTCAGATTCATCATCGACCTGGCAAGTGCTCAGTAAATAAAAAACACACAGGGCTACAGGGGATTATCCTCTGTAGCCCTTTTGAGTTATGTGAATAAAAAGCCTTGGGGTAATAATTTACTCCAAGGCTTTTTGGCGTTTATTCTGTTATTTCAATTCCCAGCTCTCTGGCAATAAGATCAACTGTGATGTTGGTGTTCAGGTTCATAGCGTCTATTGGGTAGATGACTCTGATGTTATCCTTGTAGAACTTGTCCTTGAAGAACTCCACCACCTGCTCCTTGGTGTTTCCTGCACGAAGAAGTTTGGCTATCTCGTCGCAGGTCTCTGTTGCAGAGCGTCTTGCATTCTGCAGATAGAACCGAGTCTTTTCCTCCGAGAGAAGTCCGAAGTGGGGCAGGAGGATACTCTTTATATCCAGAGCCTCAACTTTGCTGATTGAGTCCAGAGTCATCTCATATCCCACCAGATAGGAGGGCATTACGATCTGGTCTCCGTCGTACACGCCAATGGTCTCGCAGCTGAGCAGGAGCCTCTCAGACTCCAGATAGTATCCCACGGAACATTTTGTATGACCGGGAAGATTGATAGCTGTGAAAAGCATATCTCCTGCCTGAATCTTGTCGTTGTCCTGTACGGGGATATCCACCCTCAGATTGTCGATAAGGTCCTCGTACTCGTCCACACCGCATGCAGCGGCGAACTTTTTGTCCAGGTCCCTCATAACGTTCTTTGCGGTGGGCTTTGAGAAGATCTTTGCAGCGTATTCTCCTGCGACAACCTTGGCATCAGGCCAGTACTTCAGAGCATACACAGAGCCCAGAGCGTGGTCATAGTGGGAGTGTGTGAGGAAGATGTAGTCCAGGGGTCTGTCTCCGAGTATGGCTTTGATGTTGTCAGCCACAGCATATCCTGTGAATGCGAACCCTGAGTCATAGAGGATGGCGGTTTTGCCGTCATCAATGAGAAATGCACTGTCGCCCTTCTGAGCGCGTACATCGGTAATTGTCAGATTAAGCATAATATCACCCTTGATTTGGATTTACGAGTATTATTATATAGCTGTTTTCTTAGGAAAGCAAGCTTATTAATAGTAAAATCCCGCCCCTAAGGTATAAAATCGGGGCGGGGTATTTATCATTCGGTTTTTCTGAGTATACGGACCATACAGTACAGACACCACACAACCAAGCTGTAAACGAGCATATACATCAAGTATACAGCGGAGTGTCCGACGTTTACGAAGTAAGTGGGGGGGAGCAGGTGCTGAATCCACCTGATGCTTCCCATATTGAAAAAGATGGGACAGACCGCAATGAGTACTATGGTGATGATGGGAGTGACCACGGACTGGATGCTCAGATTGCTGAAAATACTTCGTATCAGCATACAGAATACGCTGACAGATACGCAGTACAGAAGCAGGGAGACTATCTCTGTCAGAGGATTCTTCAGAACTTTCAGAGCCCACATGGATATAAATACCGCCACAGCTACATTCAGGGTAGAGATAAGCTCGTAACCCAGCTCTATGAGGGGCAGGTATCGGGTGGGAGCAAAGGAGAAAAGTCCCTTGTTTTTGTCTACTGTGAAGTACATAGAGGTTGCCAGTCCTGCCAGTACTACCATCACCGACAGCAGTCCTCTGAGGGGAGTTATCAGGTAGCTTTTCTCTGTTGCGGATTCTGCAGAGCGCTGTGAGTCAACGTACTCAAAAGTGAACAGAGACTGAGGGGTCTCAACCTCATCAAAGTATTCCATAAGCTCCTCATCTGTCAGGTGAGAAAGCTCAGGGGCGTTGTCCCTGATGAAGTCCAGATAATGTTCTCTTGACACACACTCAAACATAGCTCCCGACAGTTTCTCACGGGTCAGCTTGATGAGGGTGGTCTCCTCCCGCTGAATAACCTCAATGGGAGCATCTTTGTTGCTTCGGGTTTGGGCGTAGTCCATAACCTTCTCGCTGAAGTTTTCACAGAATACCCAGGCGCAGTCGGCCTTGCCCAGGCGGACTTTCTCCTGTGCTTCGTCTCTGTCGCTGCAGATAATGTATCTGATAAGGTGGCTGTCCTGAGTCAGCTCATGCACAACTTCCTGAGACAGGGGATCATCCTCAGCAAGCTGAGCAATAGCAACGGTGACAAATCCGCTGTCCTCCTGTGCCATAACGCTGAATCCCAGACAGACAAGGGGAATTGCTATGAGAAGTATGAGGAAGGTGGGCTTCTTGTATAGTCGTTTTGTGAGCAGCAGCGCCCATATAATTATTTTCTTTATGGATTTCATCCTGCTCACCTCCTGCTCTTTCTGAGACGATAGACACGTGCACCCCATGCAAGAGCAAAGAATACCCCGCAGTATATGAGCAGTCCCAAAGCTGTGCCAAGGGTCTCGTCCTGGGTGATACAGTTGCCGATGTGGCTTCGGGCGATTCCTGTGGGCAGAAGTGCCGCCAGCTTCTGTACTGATTCGGGAAAAACAAAGATGGGGTACAGACAACCGGAAACATAGCACAGGGAGATTGTCAGAAAGAAGTGTGCCAGCACACCACTGATGAGCTCACGGGATACCTCACAGATAAACAGTGTCAGGGCGCTTATCATCAGGATAACCGGCAGACTCTGCATAAATGCTGTCAGGGGAGAATCAGTGGTGATGAGTGTGTCTATGCCTATGTCTGTGACAAGGGCTGAGCTTGCGATACACAGACACAGGGGTGTGTATATGATGATCATTCCCGCCGACAGAGAGCAATACTCACAGAGGGTCTGCCTCAGGGGTGAGAGTCCCTGTGAGGACAGCACCCGCAGCAGGGAGTCATCCCAGCGGATACAGACAGACGTAAAGGGGAGAGAGATGAGCATCAGCAGTAGTACGGAGATTCCGCAGAAGAAGTATCCTGCAAAATCCAGATTGTCTGATATGCCCAGTTCTGTAACAGAGTAAACATCGGCACGGCCGATGATATACTCTACATACTCAATGCTCATATCATTCATCAGCTCTGTGGATGAGTCATAGTCCATATAGTCGCTGGTGGCGTGATATGTGCCGTAGACGCTCTGGAGTCCGTAGGCAATGGCGTTGGAGATAATCTCTGTCAGCTCATCCTTGAGGAAGGGGGTGATGCCTGCGGAGTCGTTGTCGGTAACGTATTTGATAGGCAGGATGTTGCCATAGTATGCCTCGTGTGCAAAGTTTTCGGGTATGACAACGTAGGCGCTGATTTCATTTGCTTTGACGGCTTTTGCGGCCTCTTCTTCGGTCATTTTTTCCAGCACAAGGGTGTCCTTCAGGTCATCGATCTGTTTGATGGCGGTGAGTCCTATGTCAAGATACGTGCCCTCGATCTCTCCGCACAGACCGAAACGGAAGCGGGCATTCTCTGTGCCGGAGTTGTTAAACTCGATGACGTTTGAGAATACACAGGTAAGGCTTATGGTCAGCACAAGTGCCACACAGAGGAGCAGGGGAAGTATACGGAATATTCTTTTCAGTTGAAGTAATAGATATCTGCTCATATTTACAGGTTATTCAGTAGGTTGTCGGTGTTTCCGTCGTACTCATAGGAGACAAGGACCCCGTCCTTGATGATATACCATTGGTCGCACAGCTCAAGCTCCATAGAATCGTGAGTTGTGAGCAGTAGCAGTCCTCCTGATTTTTTGTACTCGTTCAGGTAGGCTGCGATGTCCTTCTTGCATGCAAGGTCCAGTGCTGCAGAGGGCTCGTCCAATAGCAGCACAGGGGGGTGCTTTGACACGGCACAGCCGATGGACAGACGCTTTTTCATGCCGCCTGACATCTTTGAGACAGGTACCCTCAAGAATTCATCAATACCCAGCAGCTGCAGTACTCCCTGAGAAAGCTCTTTTTCCAGCTCTTCTCTGCTGTACCACAGGAGCAGGTTGTCCTTGGCGGACAGCTCCTCAATAAGGGGTGTGCCCTGAGGAACGTAGCCGATGAGCTCGCTGCGAAGACGGGGGTTTCTGAACATATCCTTTCCGTCACAGAAGAACTCGCCCTCGGTGCATTTCTGCACACCTGCAAGTATGCTGAGCAGGGTGGATTTTCCGCATCCGTTGCTACCCAGAATACCAATGCATTTTCCGCTCTCTGCGGTGAGGTTGATATCCTTGAGCACCTGTTTTTTCTTGAAGCACTTATTAAGATTTCTGATTTCTAATTTCATAGAAAACTCTCCGAAAAATTCAGGTGCTGATGTTTGTCAGCACCTGAATCTGTTAGTTATTTTTTACGTTTTGTGAGCAGGAGAATCAGTAGTCCAAACTCTGTTCAATAGCGTCAACCCACTCGTCAGGCACACCTGCATCTTCCAGATTGCTGATAAGTGTATCAAAGTCTGTATCGCTTGCCCAGTCCTCGGCATCCTCGGCCTTTGTGGTGTCGGAGGGTGCCTTGACCTTCTCGCCGCCCTTGAGGGTTGAGTCGGTTGAGATGGTAATCAGCTCATCCTCGTCATTGTAGAGTGTGAGGTTGATCTTTGCATCCTTCTTGGTTGTGTCCATATCAACCTTCAGTGAAAGGTCAAGAACCTCTAAGATGCTGTCGCCGCCGATTGCCTCGTAGAAAGCCTCTTTGGGAGTGATGGTGAAGCTGCCCTTCATGTTGCCCTTCTGCCACTGCTTCTGGTTAATATCCTCAAAAACCAGCTCTATCATCTCTGCGTACTCTGTTTCTGCTGTATCGTAGTTGTAGTATGAGCTGTAGATAGTGTATGTACCTGAGAGAGTCTTGCCGGTATTCTTACCGCTGCCCTCCATGATGGTATCTTCGCCGTCTGTGTAGATATACTCAAACTTGTTGCCCTTTGTAGCAGTTGCAACAAACAGAACATAGTCCTCAAGCTTAGGCTCTTCGTCATAATACTCGGGATACTCCTCGTAGTCTGCCAGTTCTGTCTCATAGGAGGCGTTGTCTGTGATTTTGTATCCTGCCATCTTGTGGTCACCGTCAATATAGAGTGTAAACTCTACGTCGGTGCTGTACTCGGACTCATCGTCCAGCAGGTCTTCCTGTGCGTCGATGCTCTCCTCCAGAGAATCTGTGAAGAGGTCATACCAGTCCTCTTCCAGAGCTGTCTCAACAGCATCCTCAGCCTCACCCTTAAGGCCCAGGTCCTCGTACTTCTTCTCTACGGTTTCCTGTGCGTTGGTGATGATTTTCTCGATATCCTTGTTCTCAAGCATTGCTTCCATAGCAGCGATGCTCATATTTGCAGAAGCTTCCTCGTCCAGTGTAAAGCTGAGGGTTGTGACCTTCTGAGAGATATCGCCTATCTCCAGAGTCTCCTTGCCCTTCTCTACATCCTCGATGCAGCCGAGAGCAGCCTTGCCGATATCAATTGCGATATCCTCAAGCTCTTTTCCCTCGGGAGCACATTCCTGGATAATATCAATGAACTTGCCGATGGTCTCTTCGTCCATATCAATGTAGTCGCTGATGGTAATATCCATATCCTCCTCAAGGTCAAACTCAAGGAAGCTCTCGTTCAGCTCGGGAAGTCCCATGTAAGCGCTGCCCTCGATAGGATCCAGGATAGCCTCTGCGCTGACGATCTCGCCCTTGCCAATGTTGAAGAGGCCTGTCATATTTGCCACGCCTTCCTTCAGGTTAACGGTGGTATCAAGGCTCATATCCTTCAGAAAAGCCAGATCCTCCTCGTCGATATCCTCTGTGCCTGACTCCTCCAGAAGAGAAACCAGTGACTCAAGGCCCTTGTCGGTAGCCTTGACGTTGATTGCGCTGACAACAGATGCATCGTCGGTGAGACCGTTGATGAAGTTGTCATATGATGTGATCATACCCTTGGCAGGATCTTTGATGCTTTGTGCCAATGAATAGGAGAGGTAGGTCTCAGGAGAAGCAAAAGTCTTCACAAAGAAACCTGCGATGTTGTTCATATTGAAAATCAGAAGAACAGCCAGCACAATGCAGGGGATTGTGATGAGAAGAATCTTCTTGATGTTAAGCTTCTTTCCCTCTGTAATGGGAGCAACGTCGCCTGCAAAGGAAACAGGAGCTGTGGTGTCAGCAGGTGCCTGTGCCTCGGGAGCAACAGGTGCTGTCTCTTCGGGTGCGGTCTCCTGAGCGGGAGCAGCGGGCATTGCTACTGTTGCATCAGGATCCTGAATATTGGCTCCGCAGTTTTTGCAGAAAGCCTTGCCTTCTTCTATAGGCTGTGAGCATTTAGGACATAACATAGTGTTTTTTGATGTGGCGTGATTGCCACATCTCCTCCTTTCGCTATGATGAATAACAGGGCAAAATATAATAACTTTGCCTTATAAATGTATTATATTATCTTTTTTTTCAAAAATCAACATAATATGCAGGGTGTAACCATATTGTGATAAATAAATCATAAGTTGTTACAATTTGCGATAATTGAGAGATAAGGCGGATTTACAGGTCGATAATGACAATCATCCATTCGGGGACGCCTTTATCCCTCAGGTATCCCAGAGCCTCCTGCTTGAGGTTTTCCAGGACCTGGTCGATGGTGTCATCGATGGCATTGTCTATGGATGATGAGAACAGGTCCCCAAGGAATCCACCGATGGCATTACCTGAGCTCTCTTCACTGCTCTCGCTGTTGCTTTCGTTACTCTCTTCGCTGTCTTCTCCTTGTTGTTCGGCATTTTTATTCTGCTCTTTCCAGCTGTCAACCTGATCGTAGGTCATATATTCCTCGGGCAGCTTTGTGGCTTTTGGCTCTGCCTTTGTGCTGACGGTGGTAGCCTGAGCCAGCTCGCTGCTGTTTGCAAGCAGGGAGGTGACAATTTCTGTGCTGTCAGGGTTGTCGTCGGGGATGAAATCAAACTTCAGTCTCAGCTTCACAAGATTCAGAATATCGGGGAGCTGTCCGTTATCGTACAGGGACTTGCCTATGGTCAGGGTGACACTTCCTGAGGGTTCGTCGGCTGAGTACTGTTCCTTGTCAAAATCCTCAACCTCGACACTCAGCAGTACCTCATCTCCTGAGGATACGTTACATACTCCGCCGAGAGTCTTCTGGGTGTCCTGACAGCTGGCTGAAATGGTGCCAAGCTGGGAATCAAGCTCCATATTATACATGGAGGGGGTCTCTTCATTGCCTGCCATATATTCAAAGTTAACGGAGCCGTTGTGGCCCACTCTGAGTCCTGCAATTTGGTGCTTTCCGTCAACAAGCAGGGATATCTCAGAGAAGTTCTCTGCTATCATATTTCGGATATCCTGAGAGAGTGTGTTTTCTGATCCTGTGGCCGAGGTATAGATTGTGTTGATCCTGTCGTTGTATTTATCGGTGAGGGCCTTGAATCCTTCGTCCTTGTTGAGTCCCTCATACAGGATATCACAGATTTCTTCTACCATTGCCTTATCCATAGAGAGTGTCAGCACCGTGACCTTCTGTTCCTTGTCCTCGATAACAATTTTATCTTTGCTTTTCTCTATTTTATCAATAGCGTCATAGATGTTTCTTCCGCTGTCACCCAGAAGCTCCAGCAGTTCCTCGCCTGAGGGGAGGTTTTCTTTGAGGTCGGTGATGAGCTCCTTAATCTCTCCCTGCTTAATGTCCATTCCCTGAGGGATGGTCATATCAAGGTCTTTCTCAGGCTCAACCATAATGAAGGTCTCGGTTTTGTCGGGGTGAGCCTTGTACAGGGTATTTGTGTTGATATCATAGATTGTGTCGGTCTCTGAGCTCATAAGCTCTCCTATCTGAATCTTCGAGTGGGAGCTGTATATATCATCCTTGAAGTTGACTTCAGAATCATAGGAAAAGTCCTTGATGAGACTCAGGTCAAACAGCTCGAGCATCGATCCCATGTTGCTGTCTCCAAAATAACTGTCCATCAAAGCAGAGATAACATCCAGACCCATATCGGTGACAGAGCCTGTGGTGGATGAGGAGGATGCCCCCTCGTATGTCAGGTCTGCGATCATTTCGTCATAGGCTGTAACAAAATCACTGCTGTCGGAGTCTTTGAAGTGGTTTGTAATAACGTATCCCATGTATAGCTTAGGAGAGGCAAAATGCTTCAGAACAAAGCCCAGTATACCATTGAAGTTCAGGGCAATAAGGAGCACCAGAAGCACAGATGGAATGGTTATGAGCAAAAACTTCTTAAGATTAAAGGGCTTTTTTTGAGAGGGCTTGCCCTTGGTTTTGCTTTGCTTTTTGTCTGCAGCAGGTGCGGTGTGGCTGAGGTTGTCTTGAGTTGTCACAGGGACACCGCAATGTGTGCAGAAAGCCGCCTCGTTGGGAATTTTATGTGAGCAGTTTGGACATTTCATAGTGTTGTGCTAATGCAGAAGTCTGCATTATCCTCCTTGGAAAAATATATACGTAAAACAGCGGAAACATTCGAAGATATTGATTACTGATTATTATACTACTATTCGCTGCCGACTTCAATATGCAAAAAAGCTCCCTTCCATGAGGGAGCTATGATGCAAAAGGATTTGAGGTTTAGTCAAGTACAACGGACTTTTTCTTTCCGTTTTTGTTTCGGGGAAATTCTCTGATGCGGACGATGAAATCAAGGTTAATTACCTCATCGTTGCCCTTGCGACTGAGAAGAATTGCGCTGTCGCCAACTTCCTTCAGGGTGCCGTCCAGCTGAGAGTTAAAGGTGTTTATGATACATTCTTTGCCGAGAAATCTTCTTGCCATATCTTTCATTTGTTTTCTCTCCTTATTTCCGTGTTTTTTCTTGCTTATCATTTTGCTGATTATCTGCCTTTGATTCTGCTGGGATATAAGCAGAAATACAATAAGCATCATCAGCGGGACATAAGTTCCAGGATTCATATTCCGTCACCTTTGCCTTATATGTTTTTCAGTGATTATAGCACGAAAAATCGGAAAAAACAACCCCGTTGAAAAACCACGCCGGTTGGGGTATAATCAGATGAGAAACCAAAGGATACGGACAAAAGCCATGGACAAAGGAGGCGTACAGATATGCTCAGATGTCCCATCTGTTCCCAAGTGCTGAAGCAGGAGGAGCGGATATTTAGATGCGAGAACAACCATTGTTTTGATATAGCCAAGGAAGGATACGTGAATCTTCTGTCGGGAAGCAAAGCAGGAGACAGCACAGGGGACAACAAAGAGATGGCCCGCTGTCGCAGAGAATTCCTTGAGAAAGGGTTTTATGCTCCTCTGGCACAGGCTGTGGGAGAGTGTATGCAAAGGTATTCCTGTGAGGGGGATGCGGTGCTTGACATCTGCTGCGGAGAGGGTTACTATACAGACTATCTGACCCAACGATTCTGTCGCCGTTACTATGGTTTTGATCTTTCAAAGAATATGATAAGGTTGGCAGGCAAAAGAAAATGCGGGGGAGTTTTCTTTGTGGCAAACATCGCATCGATTCCTCTGAGGAGCGGGTCGGTGGATTTTGCTTTTCATCTTTTTGCTCCTTTTCATAATGAGGAGTTCTGCAGGGTGCTGTCATCGGATGGGGTCCTGGTCACAGCCATCCCCGGCAAAGAGCACCTCTACGGGCTGAAGGAGGTCCTCTACGATACTCCATACCACAACGACGAGAAAGAGCCCCATACCGAAGGTCTGGAGCTTGTTGAAAAAATAAGAGTCAGGAGCACCCTGAACCTTGATACCAGGGAAGATATACAGGCGCTGTTTCAGATGACCCCTTACTACTATCACACACCCTCTGAGGGAATGAGAAGATTGCAGGAGCGGGACACTCTCACAACAGACATAGAATTTGTGCTTCTTGTGTACAAGAAGCTGTGAGAAAAAATAAGCGCAGATATCAGGAGGGTATTATGAACATAGATATGATAAAGCCACTGTGCACAGCAGATATTTCAAAGAACCCTGTTAATATTCTTTTAAGACTCGCAAAGAGTCTTGATTGTCCTGTACATAACCCTGTACATCATGTCCTTGTGGGCTCAGCCCTGCTGACAGCCTACAAGAACGCAGGTGGAAAAATTGACCTTGAGAATGCTCTTGAAGAACTTAAGACTCGCGCCCTGCAAGTTCCGGGTGGGGCTTGCGGATATTGGGGAGCCTGCGGTGCAGCACTTTCAAGCGGAATGTTTGTGTCGGTTGTTACAGGTTCAACTCCCCTTGCGAACAAGGAGTGGAAGCTTTCTAACCTTATGACTGCCTCATCACTCTTTGCTATTGGTGAGGTTGGTGGTCCCAGATGCTGCAAGCGAAACTCCTATATTGCCATAACTCAGGCAGTAGGTTTTGCGAAAGAGTACCTGGGTGTAGAAATGGAACTTCCGGAAATCAAGTGCACTCACTACTCCCAAAACAGTCAGTGTATAGGAGAGAGGTGTCCTTTCAGATGAAAAAGAAAATTGCATTTATCTGTATTCACAACTCATGCCGAAGTCAGATTGCTGAGGCCCTGGGAAGGCACCTGCGTGGCGAGGACTATGACTTTTACTCCGCAGGAACTGAGACAAAGCCTCAGATAAACCGAGACGCCGTAAGGCTTATAAAGGAGCTTTATGGTATTGATATGGATTCGGTGCAATACAGCAAAACCTTTGATAGAATACCCGATCCTGATGTGGTGATCTCGATGGGGTGCGATGTGGGTTGCCCCTACATCGGAAGAGATTTTGACGATAACTGGGGACTTCCTGATCCCACAGGCAAAGATGAGAGAGATTTTCTTGAAGTCATAAAGCAGATAGAAGAAAATGTTAAGAATCTTACATATTGACAAAGCTTTCCGAACCTGTGAAAAAAGGAGATAATATGCAGAAGATTATCGTTATAGGTTGCCCGGGTGCAGGCAAAAGTACTTTTTCGAGGGAACTCAGAGATAAACTCAAATTACCTCTTTATTACCTGGATATGATATGGCACAAGCCTGACAAAACCACCATAACCTGTGAGGAGTTTGACCGAAAACTCTCAGAGATTTTAGAAACCGACGAGTGGATAATTGACGGCAACTACAATCGGACTCTGGAGATGAGGTTCAAAGCCTGCGACACGGTTTTTTTCCTTGATTTTGAGAAAAATGTTTGCCTTTCGGGAGCGAGAGAAAGAGTCGGAAAACCCAGAGAGGATATGCCGTGGGTTGAAGAGAAGACTGACGAAGAGCTCGAAAAATTCATTGAAGATTTCAGTGCTGCTGCACGTCCGAGAATCTGCTCCATGACTAAAAAATACAAAGATAAAAACATAATTATACTGAAGACCCGTGATGAGTCGCAAAAATATTTGCGAAGCATTGTATATCACGGGGAATCCCAAAATAATTGCAAAAGGTGATAACATGAATTTTACGGAAATTGCAAGGATCAGACAGTCCTGTCGGGCATATAATAGCGAGCGAAAGGTAGAGCAGGAGAAGCTTCAGGCTATTCTTGAATCAGCAAGACTTTCTCCCTCTGCATGCAATGGTCAGCCCTATCACATCACCGTATGCACAGGGGAATCTGCTCAAAAAGTTGCAACGGCAACTCAGGGCATGGGTATGAATAGATTTGCCACTCAGGCACCGGTGATGCTTGTGATTTCAGAGATGCCCTATGTTGTGTCTGCAGGCGCAGGTGCAAAAATCAAGCATAACGACTATCGCTCTATCGATATCGGAATCCTCTCTGCATACATTACTGCGGAGGCTGCTGCACAGGGACTGTCTACCTGTATTCTCGGTTGGTTTGACGAGCAGAAGGTGCGCAGAATCTGTGGTGCTTCGGGAGCGGTGAGACTGGTGATCACCCTCGGATATCAGAAGGATGATGACAAGCTGAGACAGAAAAAACGCAAGGATCTGTCAGAGCTTGTAAGCTTTGTTGAGTAAAGCGGAAGCTTTGGGGTGGAGTATGAAACGAATTAAAGAAAACAGGGCTTTGAGCTTTATTGTGGTTACTCTGGTGTACATAATTGCCACGGTGGCGGGTGTTGTCACATACAGAGCACTGAGTCTTGACTGGTGGCTGTCGCTTCTTGTTGCTGATGTGGTGGCGACTGTTGTGACCTTTGTGTTCAGCATTATCTTCGGAAATGCTTCTGTCTATGATCCTTATTGGAGCGTTCAGCCTCCTGTGATTCTGGTGGCTTTTGCCGTTGGAAGGGAGCTGACACTGCTTGGGGTTATGCTTATGGTTGCTGTTTTCTTCTGGGCAATACGCCTGACAGCGAACTGGGCATACACTTTTTGTGGTCTGAATCATCAGGATTGGCGTTACTCAATGCTCTGTGAGAAGACAGGAGTGTTCTATCCCATAATCAATTTTGTGGGGATTCATATGGTGCCTACCCTTGTGGTGTACGGTTGTATTCTGCCTGCTGTGTATGCAATCAGAGAGGGCCTGTCGGCAAATATTGGAAGTGTTCTGTTTGTTTGCATGTCATTGGGTGCAGCCGCTATGCAGGGAGTTGCTGATATCCAGATGCATAAGTATCAGAAAAACAGAACCACAAACTTCATAAGAACGGGTCTTTGGAAGTACTCCCGCCATCCTAACTATTTAGGGGAGATTCTCATGTGGTGGGGCGTGGCTTTGACAGTAGTCTGCTCAGCACCTCGGGCATTTTGGCTATGTGCAGGTGCTGTGGCAAATACCGTGCTTTTCTTTGCGGTGAGTATTCCTATGGCTGAGGGCAGACAGTCCCGCAAAGAGGGTTACTCTGACTACAAAAAGCAGACAAGAATGCTTCTGCCCATAAAGAAATGATGGAGGCTTATTTATGAATTGTAAATACAAGGAGGAGGCAAAGAGCCGCTTTGGCAGCACCGATGCCTACAAGGAATTTGAGAGAAAAACCGCAGGCTGTACAGAGGCCGATTTTGAAGCCTCAGCAGAGGGACTGAACGGGATTTTTGCACAGTTTGCTCAGTGCAAGGCACAGGGCAGTACCCCCGAATCCCCCGAGGCTCAGTCGCTGGTAAAGGAGCTTCAGGGGTTCATAACAAACAACTTTTATACCTGCACCGATGAGAGTCTCAAAGGTCTGGGTGTTATGTATACAGCTGACGAAAGATTTGCTGAAAACATAGATAAAAACGGCGAGGGTACCGCAGAATTTGTGAGCATGGCTATTGAGGTTTATTGTGGCTGATTTGGCGGTTTTGAATATTCTGATATGACAATAGAAAAAAGCACTGAGGTGACAAAATCACTTCGGTGCTTTAGTTATATATGGGTCATTAACACTCAGTACAAATGTATTCAGGCACGGATTTTTCGTTTATAACCGACTCATAGAATCTGTAGCCTCCTGCCAGGTTGTAGCAGTCAAAGCCGTAACCTGTCAGGATTCGGCATGCGATGTAGCTTCTCAATCCGCTGTGGCAATGAACATACACAGGCTTGCCCTTGGGGATTTCAGCGATCCTCTCACGGAGAGAGTCCAGAGGAATATGCATAAAGCCGTCGATTTTGCCCCTTGCAACCTCGATAGCGGTTCGTGTGTCAAGGAGTGTTACACTTGAATCCCTTGGCAAATTCTCAACATCGTGCCAGAAGAACTGCTTGAGCTTGCCTGTGATAACATTCTCAGCCACGAAGCCCACCATATTCACAGGATCCTTTGCCGATGAGAAAGGCGGTGCATAGCAAAGCTCAAGCGAAGCCAGGTCTGTCACCTTTGCACCTAATCGGATAGCGGTGGCGATAACATCCATTCGCTTGTCCACTCCGTCAAAGCCTACAATCTGAGCACCCAGAATTTTGTGGGTAGCTTTGTCCCAAAGCACCTTCACCGACATCATGGTGGCATCGGGATAATAGGAAGCGTGTGAGGCTGAGTAGGTGTAGGTTTTGTCAAAATCAAAGCCTGCATCTTTGGCGGATTTTTCGTTAAGACCTGTTGTTGCAACGGTCATATCAAAAAGCTTTAACACCGATGAACCCTGTGTGCCCTCAAACTCTGAGGGGATACCGCAGATGTTGTCGGCAACGATTCTGCCTTGCTTGTTTGCTGGACCTGCAAGAGGGATGAAGGCAGGAGCGTTCGTGACGAAATTCTTGACGCTCACCGCATCGCCTACTGCGTAAATGTTCTCGATATTTGTCTGCATATTGGAGTTTACGATGATGCTTCCTCTGCCGTCAAGTGCGACACCTGAATCTTTGAGAAGAGCCGTGTCAGGACGGACTCCCACGGACATAATCACCATATCGGCTTCGATACATCCGTTGTTGAGATGAATTTGTAAATTGCGGTCACTTTCTTTGATGGCAGTAACACCGTTCTTTAGAATCAGGCGAATGCCCTGAGCCTTTACATATCGGTGAACTTCCGTAGCCATATCGAAATCAAGAGGTGCAATCAGATGGTCGGAAAGCTCAACGATAGTCACCTCAAGCCCTGCTTTTTTAAGATTCTCAGCCATCTCAACCCCGATGTAACCACCGCCTACAACAACCGCAGACTTAGGATTCTCTCGTTCGATGTAGCCTTTGATTTTCATAGTGTCGGGGATGTTCCTGAGGGTGAAAACCTTCTCGCTGTCTGCACCTTCAATGTTGGGAGTGATAGGAAACGCACCGGGAGAAAGCACAAGGTTGTCGTAGCTTTCTTCATATGTCTCACCCGTAATGACGTTCTTGACAGTCACAACTTTTCGGGCAGAGTCAATAGAAATCGCCTCGCTGAAAATACGGACATCAATATTAAAACGAGCCTTGAAGCTCTGGGGTGTCTGCAATGTCAGGTTGGCTTTGCCCCTGATGTTACCGCCGATGTAGTAAGGCAGACCGCAGTTGGCAAAGGAGATGAACTCTCCACGCTCAAGGATGATAATCTCGCCTCTTTCGTCAAGTCTCCTGAGCCTCGCTGCACAAGACGCACCGCCGGCCACTCCGCCAATAATCAATGTCTTCATAATTCTGCCTCCGATCGATAATGTTTTTTATAATTATATCATATCAATCTGCGGATAACAATCAGAGTTTCCTAATTGATATTATCAAAATCTACACCGCAGTAAACAATGAGATAGGCAAAAGAAAAGCACTGACGCGATTCAATCGCTTCAGTGCTTTTTGGTGGGAACAACAGGGCAAAGCCTTGCTACGCAAGTCCTTCACCCTTGGCGACCCAATGCTAACGCATTCGGTACCCGCCT
The DNA here is from genome assembly GCA_017457155.1 of Ruminococcus sp. Classification (GTDB taxonomy): domain Bacteria; phylum Bacillota; class Clostridia; order Oscillospirales; family Acutalibacteraceae; genus Ruminococcoides. Next base: position 138,013 of record JAFTHZ010000006.1, on the reverse strand, counting down.
GCGGGCTTCGTGGCTATAAATGTGTCACAGGCACATTTGTCGGGCGCCACTCACCTTCCTCAAGGTTCGAGCCCTTGATTTATAAAATAATAAGAGTCCCGAAAAATCGGAACTCTTATTTATGGTGGGAACAACAGGGCTCGAACCTGTGACCCTCTGCTTGTAAGGCAGATGCTCTCCCAGCTGAGCTATGCTCCCATATGGTCGGGGCGACAGGACTTGAACCTGCGGCATCTTGCTCCCAAAGCAAGCGCGCTACCAAACTGCGCCACGCCCCGAAATGAATATTTAGTTGAAGATTGAATTAAGACATCAGGGTTTGCTTTGTTCGCCCTCTTGCGGTACCCAAAATTTCTATGCTGCACGTTCGTTTGCAGAAATTTTGACCGCTGCGCCTTTTCGCCTTTCCTGTATCGTCCGCAGGACGCGGTCAGGCTCAAAGCCCAAAGCAAGCGCGCTACCAAACTGCGCCACGCCCCGATAAAAGTATTATGTTGTATTTTACAATCAATAGGGATTGTCAGCTTTGCTTTGTCCGCCCTCTTGCGGTGCCCAAAATTTCTATGCTGCACGTTCGTTTGCAGAAATTTTGACCGCTGCGCCTTTTCGCCTTTCCTGTATCGTCCACAGGACGCGGTCAGGCTCAAAGCCCAAAGCACGACGCTTGCAAACTGCGCCACGCCCCGAAGGGTTTTGAACGAGAAATATTATACATTACAAAGGTGCCGATGTCAACCGAAAACTGTCACAAGAAATAATAAACAGAAATTTTAATTGAACACAAAAAACGACCGCAAGGGGAGAGATCCCTCTGCGGTCGTTTTGCTTTTTGTGTTGTACTTTGTGGATTATTCCAGCTCAAAGGCTCCTGTGTACAGACGGTAGTACTGGCCTTTCTGCGCAATAAGATCGTCGTGGGTTCCACGCTCGATGATCCTGCCCTTGTCAAGAACCATGATAACGTCAGAGTTCTGGACGGTGGAAAGTCGGTGGGCGATTACAAAAACCGTCCTGCCCTTCATCAGTGCATCCATTCCCCTCTGAACCAGTGCCTCGGTGCGGGTATCAATGGATGAGGTCGCCTCGTCCAGAATCATAACGGGAGGATCTGCAATGGCTGCGCGGGCGATAGATATCAGCTGACGCTGTCCCTGAGACAGGTTTGCGCCGTTGTTCTCAAGCTCTGTATCATAGCCCTTTGGCAGTCGGCTGATAAATCCGTGAGCGTTGGCAAGCTTTGCGGCAGCGATGACTTCCTCGTCGGTGGCACTAAGCTTTCCGTAGCGGATGTTATCCATAACGGAACCTGTGAAAAGGTTGGTGTCCTGAAGAACAATTCCCAGGGATTTTCGCAGGTCTGATTTTTTTATCTTGTTGATATTTATTCCATCATAGCGTATTTTTCCGTCCTCAATGTCATAGAAGCGGTTTATCAGGTTTGTGATGGTTGTTTTGCCCGCACCCGTGGCGCCTACAAAGGCTACCTTCTGTCCCGGCTTGGCATAGAGAGTTACATTATGCAGAACTGTTTTGCCCTGTGTATATGCAAAGTCAACGTCATAGAAACGTACCTCACCACGAAGCTGTGTGTAGGTTGTGGTGCCATCCTCGTGAGGATGCTTCCATGCCCAGAGTCCTGTGCGCTCTTTGCTCTCTACGAGCTTGCCGTTTTCTTCCTTTGCATTCACAAGTGTAACGTAGCCTTCGTCTTCTTCCTCAGCTTCGTCAAGAAGTCTGAAGATTCGCTCGGCTCCTGCCAATGCCATAACCACAGCACTTGCTTGCTGTGCAACCTGATTTATAGGCATTGTAAAACTCTTTGAATAAAGCAGGAAGCTGACTATAACACCCAGAGTCAGGTTGGGATCGAATCCCGAGATTGCAATGATACCACCCACAACTGCAATGAGTACATACTGCAAGTGTCCCATGTTACCTGTGATGGGGCCCAGAATATTGACATACTTGTTGGCCTTGTATGAGGTTTCGCAGAGACTGCCATTAAGCTTGTCAAAATCCTCTTTTGTTGTTGTCTCGTGGTTGAACACCTTGATGACCTTCTGCCCGTTGATCATCTCCTGAATGTATCCGTTTTCTTTGCCCAGAGACTGCTGCTGAGTGGCAAAGTACTTTCCGCTTTTTCCGGCAACCTTGCCTGTTATTATCAGGGTAAGTCCCACAAAAGCCAGCACAAACAGGGTGAGCCAGATGTTGGTATTTATCATAACAATCAGATAAACAATGATAGTGATGATTGAGGACATAAGCTGGGGGATACTCTGAGAAATCATCTGGCGGAGGGTATCTGCATCATTGGTGTAGTGACTCATTACGTCTCCGTGGGTGTGGGTGTCAAAGTATCGGATAGGCAGTGTCTGCATATGAGAGAACATATCGTCTCTGATATCCTTCATGATTCCCTGTGTGATGTAGAGCATCAGCAGGGACTGAAGAAGAGTGGCTATGATTGCAAAGAGGAACACAACCGCCATTCCGCCCAGGGCTCCCAGAAGCTGTGAGTAATCGGGGTTTGCCTCACCCAGCATTTTGACGATGTAGTTGTCAAACAATGTGCCTATAAATCTGCCGCTGACAGCACTGACAACAGAGGTTGTGACAATGCACAGAAACACCAGCAGATAGCGGAATTTATACTCTCTCCAGATGTAGCCGAAGAGTCTCTTCATGGTTTTGGACTGGTTTTTGTCCATAGATACCTTTTTGCCCATGTGGGCGGGGTTGTTACGCATAGGACCTGCCATTAGGAGAGACCTCCCTTCTGCTGAGAGGAGTAGACCTCTTTGTAGATTTTGTTGTTTTTCATAAGCTCCTCGTGAGTGCCGACAGCGTCAATTTTGCCGTCATCCATAACGATAATTTTGTCAGCGTGCTCAATGGAGGAGATACGCTGTGCAATAATGATCTTTGTGGTTTCAGGGATGTACTCTGCCATGGATTGCTGAATAAGGGCGTCTGTGCGGGTATCAACTGCACTGGTGGAGTCATCCAGTATGAGGATCTTTGGGGATTTGAGCAGAGCTCTGGCAATACACAGGCGCTGTTTCTGTCCTCCTGAAACATTGGTGCCGCCTTCCTCGATGTAGGTGTCATAGCCGTCAGGGAATGTGCTGATAAATTCGTCTGCACATGAGAGCTTGCAGGCGTTGACGATTTCTTCGTCGGTGGCGTCTTCGTTGCCCCAACGGAGGTTCTCTTTAATTGTGCCGGAGAAGAGCACGTTTTTCTGCAGTACCATGGCAACACTGTCGCGCAGAGTTTTGATATCATAGCTGCGTACGTCCTTGCCGCCTACCAGCACGCTTCCTGCGGTTGTATCATAGAGCCTTGGGATAAGCTGCACCAAAGTGGATTTTGAGCTTCCCGTGGAGCCGATAATACCAACGGTCTCTCCTGAATTTATGCGCAGGGTCACATCGCTCAGGCACAGCTTGTTCATATCTGCCGAGTAGCTGAAGTCCACATCACGAAACTCAATGGAGCCGTCTGATACCTTGCAGATGGGATTCTCGGGGTTGGATATATCAGGGGTTTCGTCCAGCACCTCCACAATTCGCTCTGCGGATGCTCGGGACATAGTCACCATAATGAATATCATGGAGAGCATCATAAAGTTCATGAGAATCTGGGAGGTGTATGTGAACATACTGGTCAGCTCACCCTCTGTGAGCTCTGTGCCTCCGGAGCCTACAACGAGCCTTGCACCTACCCAGGATATAAGCAGCATGCATCCGTAGACGCTTGCCATCATCAGGGGTGAGTTGAAGGCGACGATGGTCTCGGCCTTGGTTGCAATTTTATAGATGGAGTCAGAGACAGAGGCGAATTTCTCTTTTTCGTATTCTTCCCTGACAAAGGATTTGACAACTCTCACTCCGCGCAGATTCTCCTGAACTACACGATTGAGCTTGTCGTAAATCTTGAACATCTTCATAAACATGGGGAAGGCGAACTTCATAATTATCAGCAATCCCACAACAAGTATGGGGACAACGCACAAAAAGACGGTGCCCAGACTTGGATGAATTATGAAGGCCATAACGAAGGAGAAAATTATCATCAGGGGACTTCGGATGGCAATTCTTATGAGCATCTGGTATGAATTCTGCACGTTGGTAACGTCTGTTGTCAGACGGGTGATGAGAGATGAGGATGAGAATTTGTCGATATTCTTGAAGGAGAAGTTCTGGATAGAGTAGAACATATCCTTTCTCAAATTTCTGGCAAAACCCGTGGATGCCTTGGCAGCAAAGTCACCTGCCAGTGTGCCGAATATCATGGAAATCAGGCAGGCGATCACAAGGATAAGTCCGATCTTCAGCAGATTTTCAGAGTTGCCCACCACTTCTCCAGCGGCGTTTTTGTAGTTGATGCCCTGATTGATGAGTTCGGCTACTATCAGGGGGATCAGTACTTCCATCAGCACCTCTCCTGAGATAAAAACAGGAGAAAGGATGGATGCCAGTTTGTATTCCCGTATGCTTTTCGCAAGCTTTCTCAGCAATTTCGTATACCTCCTTCAAAGGGATTATCCGTTTGGTTGTTAACAATGATTATATTATAAATTTGAGATTTTTTTATGTCAATAAAAAGGCATAAACTTGACAGAAAGTTAATATTTGTTTCCGTTTTTGTCTCCAAATAGGGAATGTATAGCAAAAAATTGCGAAAAATCACCGACTGCAATATACTCTGCAATCGGTGACAAGTGAAACTTAGTTTATTTCTGTGATGGTGCCGATGTCATAGGGTGTTGTCTGGTAAACAAAGTAGTTAAGCCAGTTGGAGTACAGCAGGTTTGCGTGGCTGCGCCAGCTGACAATGGGTTCCTTTGTGTCATCATCATCAGGGAAGTAGTTTTTGGGGATAGAGATGGGCTTGCCAGCGTTTTTGTCGCGGATGTACTCTTTGTTCAGAGTCCATGCGTCGTACTCAGAGTGGCCTGTGATGAATATCTGGCGGCCCTTCTTTGTGCCGATGGCATAGACTCCCGCCTCCTCAGAGGAAGCCAGTATCCGCAGTCCCTCAACCGCTTCAATGTCCTCTCTGAGCACAGTGGTGTGGCGTGAGTGAGGCACCATAAAAACATCATCAAATCCGCGGAATAGTATGGATTGCTTGTAGTCAGCGGTGTGAGGATAGATTCCGAAGAGCTTCTCGGGGAGAGGCTGCTTGTGGATACCATAGTGGTAATAAAGTCCTGCCTGTGCGCCCCAGCAGATATGAAAGGTGGAGTGAACGTGAGTTTTTGTCCATTCCATAATCTCACACAGCTCCTGCCAGTAGCTTACTTCCTCAAAGGGCATATGCTCAACAGGTGCTCCTGTGATGATCATACCATCAAACTTGCGGTCTTTGATTTCGTCAAAGGTTTTGTAAAATCTCAGAAGGTGATCGTTGGAGACGTTCTTTGACTGATGAGTTGCGGTATGAATGAGCTCTATCTCTACCTGCAGGGGAGAGTTACCCAGCAGACGGGCAAGCTGAGTCTCGGTCTCGATTTTTGTGGGCATCAGGTTGAGGATGACTATTTGAAGAGGTCTGATGTCCTGAGTGAGAGCACGAGTCTCGGTGATAACAAATATATTCTCGTCGTTGAGCGTCTGGGTTGCGGGGAGAGAATTGGGAATTCTGATAGGCATTGGAAAGCCCCCTTTTCAGGTGAAAAATACTGTTTGCAGCTTAGGGATTTATACAGCTGCCAGTGCTGACTCGATATCAGCAATAAGATCCTCTGCGGCTTCCAGTCCGCAGGAGAAGCGAACCAGATCGGGAGAGATGCCTGCGGCCGCAAGCTCCTCGTCGTTCATCTGACGATGGGTTGCATTTGCAGGATGCAGACAGCAGGTGCGTGCATCGGCGACGTGGGTCTCGATAGCGGCAATCTTCAGGTTTTTCATGAAGGTCTCTGCAGCAGTTCTGCCACCCTTCACACCGAAGGATACAACTCCGCATCCGCCATACTTCAGGTACTTTTTGCCCAGCTCGTAGCTGTCATCGCCCTCAAGTCCTGAGTAGCGTACCCAGGCAACCTTGGGGTGATTCTGCAGGTACTTTGCAACTGCCAGACCGTTCTCGCAGTGGCGCTGCATTCTCAGGTGCAGGCTTTCAAGTCCCAGGTTCAGGTAGAATGCATGCTGAGGAGCCTGAATACAGCCGAAGTCACGCATGAGCTGTGCGGTTGCTTTTGTGATATATGCTCCGCCGAGACCAAATCTCTCGGTGTATGTTACACCGTGGTAGCTCTCATCGGGAGTGCACAGTCCGGGGTATTTATCGGGATATTTGGTCCAGTCGAACTTGCCTGAATCAACAATACATCCGCCCACGGATGCGCCGTGTCCGTCGATGTACTTGGTGGTGGAGTGGATGACAATATCTGCGCCCCACTCAAAGGGACGGCAAGTGACGGGAGTTGCGAAGGTGTTGTCAATGATAAGGGGTACACCGTTCTTGTGTGCGATATTTGCGAAGCGCTCAATGTCAAGGACTACCAGGGCAGGGTTGGCGATGGTCTCGCCGAAGAGAGCCTTGGTGTTGGGGCGGAATGCAGCCTGAATCTCCTCGTCGGATGCATCGGGTGAGACGAAGGAGAAGTCAATGCCCATACGCTTCATTGTTACGGCAAAGAGGTTGTATGTTCCGCCGTAGATAGCAGATGATGCCACGATGTGGTCGCCTGCGCCTGCTATATTGAAGATGCTGAAGAAGCTTGCTGCCTGGCCTGAGGAGGTGAGCATAGCTGCTGTGCCTCCCTCCAGCTCACAGATCTTCTTAGCAACGTAGTCGTTGGTGGGGTTCTGGAGTCTGGTGTAGAAGTAGCCCTCTGCCTCAAGGTCAAAGAGCTTGCCCATCTGTTCGGATGTGGCATATTTGAAGGTTGTGCTCTGTACAATGGGGATCTGTCTGGGCTCACCGTTGCCGGGAGTGTAGCCTCCCTGTACACAGGTGGTGTCGATGTTTTTGTAATTCATAAATATTACCTCCCTGATATATTAAAAGGACAGAGACCCAATAGGGTATCTGCCCTCAAAAAATTCATCTTTTGCTGATAAAATATCAACGATGACTTTTGAAGGCGGAGCTGCACATCATCATGTGAGTTTTCTCATAATTTGCATACATGTTCAGTTCCTCCTGTTCAGAATTTTCAAAGATAATTATACAGCATTGACTCCGAACTTGTCAACAGTTTTGCAATGATTGGATTTTGGATGAACAGAGTGGGCGGGATATGTGCAAAAAAGTCAGGGAAAATCCGAAAAACCATGAATTATTTATGCCAAAAATATTGTATTATTATGCACAATTTGATATAATGTTAAAATTAAATATGTTTTAAGGAGGGAAGCTTTGCTCCTTTTGGACGCTTTTTGGGGTCTCAGGAGGACAAGCGCACAGAATGTTTATCAAGATTCTGTTTATCGTGCTGTTTCTTATAGTAACGATAGGCGTTGGCATATATTGTCGCAAGAAGGCTACGGATGTCAACGGTTTTGTGCTGGGTGGCAGAGCCGTAGGTCCCTGGCTTACAGCTTTTTCATTTGGTACCTCATATTTCTCTGCAGTTATCTTTGTAGGATACGCAGGACAGTTCGGATGGAACTTCGGACTTGCATCCACCTGGATCGGTCTGGGTAATGCTCTCATAGGCTCATATCTTGCGTGGAGAGTACTGGGCAGACGTACCCGAGTAATGACCCAACATCTGGGCAGTGCTACTATGCCCGACTTCTTTGAGAAGAGATACGACAGCAAAGCCTTGAAGCTCATGGCAGCTGCTATCGTGTTCATATTTATGATTCCCTACACAGCATCTCTTTACAACGGATTGTCCAGACTCTTTGAGATGGCATTCGGAATTGATTACTGGATCTGTGTGGTTATCATGGCCTTTGTAACAGGATTGTATGTTGTTCTGTCAGGCTATGTGGGCACAGCCCTCAACAGCCTTATTCAGGGTATCATAATGCTTGTGGGCATTGTTGTAGTTGTTATCTCAGTGCTCAATGTACATGGCGGTCTTGCAGAGTCTGTGAGACTTCTGTCAGAGGTATCCTCAGACACCGCAGGCGCAGGAGTATACACCTCCTTCTTAGGCCCTGATCCTGTGGCACTATTGGGAGTTGTACTTCTCACCTCACTGGGCACATGGGGACTGCCCCAGATGATCGGCAAGTTCTACGCTATCAAAAGCGAGAAATCCATCATGACAGGCACAATCGTTTCCACCGTTTTCGCAGTTATTGTAGCAGGTGGATGTTACTTCCTGGGTGGTTTCGGTCGTATATTTGTAACACAGGATAGTGTGGATGCCAATGGTGTTGACTCCATCATCCCCGCAATGCTTGAGATGCTTCAGTCTGATGTGGTTATTGCTCTGGTTATTATGCTTGTGCTGGCAGCATCCATGTCCACCTTGTCCTCTTTGGTGCTTACATCAAGCTCTACCCTCACTCTGGATTTCATTGATCCTATGAAGAAGAAGCCCATGAGCGAGAGCTCAAAGATGATAGTTATGAGAATTTTCCTGGTGTTCTTCATTGTTGTTTCTGCAGGAATTGCCATTGTCCAGGCAAACACCAAGGTTGCCTTTATCACTGACCTTATGGGTATCTCTTGGGGTACAATGAGCGGAGCTTTCCTGGGACCCTTTATGCTGGGCCTATATTGGAAGCGTGCTACCAAGCCCGCTGTATGGACAAGCTTCATCTTCAGCGTTTGTATCAATGTAACCTTCATGGCTTTCAAGCTTTCAAAGAATACTGCCATGCTTCCCAAGCTTCTGCAGACATCCTCCAATGTAGGTGTTGTTGCAATGCTGATGGGTATTGTTCTTGTGATTGTTGTGAGCCTTGCTACAAAGAAACCCGATAAAAACAAAGTTGACGAAATGTTCTCTTGCTACGACAAGCAGGTTGTTGTATCTGCAAAAGAGAGAATGGAATAATCAAAATACAGGAGAAAAGAAGAATATGAAAGAACTACTTATTGGTAACGCAGCTGTTGCCAGAGGTCTCTATGAGGCAGGTGTGTCTGTGGTATCAAGCTATCCCGGCACACCCAGCACAGAGATTACAGAGATGGCTGCAAAATATGACGAGATCTATTGCGAGTGGGCACCTAACGAGAAGGTAGCCATGGAGGTTGCTTTTGGTGCATCCGTAAGGGGCAAGCGTTCAGCTTGTGCTATGAAGCACGTTGGACTTAACGTTGCCGCTGACCCTCTGTTTACTCTCTCATACACAGGTGTGAACGGCGGTCTGGTTATCTGTGTTGCGGATGACCCCGGAATGCATTCCTCCCAGAACGAGCAGGATTCCAGACACTACGCACAGGCTGCCAAGGTTCCTATGCTGGAGCCCTCTGACTCCAAGGAGGCGCTGGAGTTTACAAAGCTGGCTTTTGAGCTCTCTGAGGAGTACGACACTCCTGTGTTCATCAAGATGTGTACCCGTGTTGCACATTCCCAGAGCATCGTTGAGACATCCGACAGAGTTCTTCCTGAGGATAAGCCCTACGTGAAGAACCCTGCAAAATACATCATGACCCCTGCAAACGCAACAAAGAGACACCCCTTTGTTGAGGAAAGAACAAAGAAGCTGACTGCTTATGCAGAGCAGGCTGATATCAACCGCGAGGAGTATGCTGACTCTGACTTCGGTATCATCACAGTGGGCACCTGCTATCAGTATGTTAAGGAAGTTTTCGGTGATTCTGTCAGCGTTCTCAAGCTGGGCATGATAAATCCTATGCCCGTTGACCGCATCAGAAAATTTGCCGAGAAGGTTGGCAAGGTATATATTGTTGAGGAGCTGGATGGCATCATCGAGACTCACGTAAAGAATCTGGGCATCGACTGCACAGGCAAGGAGCTGTTCTCAAACATCGGAGAGCTGTCTCAGCTTACTGTTGCTACAGCCTTCGGTATGGATATGCCCGAGTTTAAGTCTGTCGATACTGATGTTCCCGGCAGACCTCCCGTTATGTGCGCAGGCTGTCCCCACAGAGGTATGTACTACACTCTGGCAAAGAACAAGATTACAGTGCTTGGCGATATCGGCTGCTACACTCTGGGCGCAGCACCTCCCCTGTGTGCACTGGACACCACTCTGTGTATGGGTGCATCCGTGTCGGGGCTCCATGGATTCAACAAAGCAGGCGGCAAGGACACAGAGGGCAAGACCGTCTGTGTTATCGGTGATTCTACCTTTATGCATTCAGGAATCACAGGCCTTGTAAATATCGCATACAACGGTTCTAATTCCACCGTTATTATTCTTGATAACTCCATCACAGGTATGACAGGCCATCAGCAGAATCCCACCACAGGATATAACATCAAGGGTGATCCTGCTGCAAAGATTGACCTTGAGACTCTGTGCAAGGCTGTGGGTATCAATCGCGTCCGTGTGGTTGACCCCTACAATCTGGCAGAGTGTGATGTGGCATTGAAGGAGGAGCTTGCAGCTGAGGAGCCTTCTGTTATTATTTCACGCCGTCCCTGTATCCTGCTCAAGAACGTAAAGACAAAGCCCTCACTCATCGTCAGCGAGAGCAAGTGCAAGAGCTGCAAGATGTGTCTGAAGCTGGGTTGTCCCGCAATCAGCATGCACGAGGGCAAGGCTCATATAGATCCCACCCTTTGTGTAGGCTGCGGAGTATGCACACAGCTTTGTAAATTTGACGCAATCAACGAAGGAGGCCAGTGCTGATGACTAAAAGTATTATGATAGTAGGTGTGGGCGGACAGGGTTCTCTGCTGGCATCCACACTTCTTGGCAAACTTCTGGTGACAGAGGGATACGACGTAAAGGTATCTGAGGTTCATGGTATGAGCCAGCGCGGAGGATCTGTTGTTACATATGTCCGCTATGGCGACAAGGTGTATTCCCCCATTATTGACAAGGGTGCTGCCGATTGTATCATATCCTTTGAGAAGCTGGAGGCTGCCCGTTGGGTACAGTATCTGAAGGAGGATGGTGTTATTATCACCAACACCCAGCAGATCGACCCCATGCCCGTTGTTACAGGAGCCACAGAGTATCCTGCACAGATTCTCACAGAGCTTTCTGAAAAGGTGACCGTAGATGCCCTTGATGCTCTCTCTCTTGCAGAGGAGGCAGGTTCCTCAAGAGCCGTCAACATTGTTCTGATGGGCAGACTCGCCCGTCAGCTTGATATCCCCTGTGAGAAGTGGGAGGAAGCTCTCAGACAGGTTGTAAAACCCAAGTTTATTGATATCAATCTCAAGGCATTCAGCCTTGGATATAACTATGCCGAGTAATTCATTTATTTACAGAAAGAGGTAATGACAAATGGCAGAGCGCTATTGGCAGGAAGAAATTGAGACCGCCTCTCGCGAGCAGATTCGCCAGTGGCAGTCCGAGAGACTGGTAAAGACCGTAAAGCATGTGTACGACAACGTTGAGCTTTATCGCAAGAGAATGGATGAGGCAGGCGTAAAGCCTGAGGATATCAAGTCTGTTGACGATCTGAGCAAGTTGCCCTTCACATACAAGCAGGACCTGAGAGATGCATATCCCTACGGACTGTTTGCTGTTCCTCAGAAGGATGTGGTGAGGCTCCATGCATCCTCCGGCACAACCGGCAAGCAGATCGTTGTCGGCTACACAAAGAACGACCTGGATGTGTGGGATGATATTGCAGCCCGTCAGCTCTATGCAGTCGGTGCAGATGAGAACGATTACATCCACGTATCCTACGGCTACGGACTCTTTACAGGCGGTTTCGGACTTCACGGCGGAGCAGGCAAGATCGGTGCAACTGCCATTCCTGTTTCTTCCGGTAACACCGAGAGACAGGTCACCATTCTGGAGGACTTCGGATCCACAGTGCTCTGCTGTACTCCTTCATACGCTATGTATATCGGCGAGACAGTCCGCAAGAGAGGAATCGATCCCAAGAAGCTTCCCCTCAAGGCAGGTATCTTCGGTGCAGAGCCCTGGACCGAGGGTATGAGACGTCAGATAGAGGAGCTGCTGGATATCAAGGCATACGATGTATACGGACTCACAGAGATTATGGGCCCCTGCGTATCATATGAGTGCTCTGAGCAGACAGGTATGCACGTTAACGAGGACCACTTCATCATCGAGACCATCAACCCCGAAACAGGAGAGGTGCTTCCCTACGGAGAGGTAGGAGAGCTGGTGTTCACCTGTATCACCAAGGAGTGCTGTCCCTTCATCCGTTATCGTACCCGTGACATCGGCATTATCACTGCTGATAAGTGCTCCTGCGGAAGAACCTTTGTGAAGATGTCAAAGCCCATGGGTCGCTCTGACGATATGATGATCATCCGCGGTGTTAACGTATTCCCCTCACAGATCGAGACTGTTCTCATCAAGATGGGCTACTCTGCTAACTACAAGATCTATGTTGACAGAGTTAACAACACCGACACACTGGAAGTTCACGTAGAGATGAACGAGGATATGTTCTCTGACACAGTGGCAGATATCAAGGCAAACGAGGCAAAGCTGGAAGCAGAGCTTCGCTCACTGCTGGGTATTGGTGCTGATGTTAAGCTTGTTGCTCCCGGCTCTATTGAGAGAAGCATGGGCAAGGCTGTCAGAGTTGTTGATAAGAGAAAGCTTATAGGAGGCTAAATTATGTCTATCCGTCAAATTTCTGTTTTTGTTGAGAACAAAAAGGGTTCTCTCGTGAGAATCACCGACACCCTCGCAAAGGAGAGCGTTGACCTGAGAGCTATGTCAATTGCTGATACACAGGATTTCGGTATTCTGCGTCTCATCGTGTCTGATACAGACAAGGCAATCGATGTCCTCAAGAAGGAGAGCTGTATTGTTACTGAGACTCAGGTAGTGGGTGTCCGCCTGCGTAACGAGCCCGGTGCACTGGCAACCGTTGTCAAGGTGCTCAATGATAACGACATCAATATGGAGTATATGTACGCCTTCAACGGCGCTACTCCTCACCACGCATATCTGGTACTGCGTGTGGACGATAACGATAAGGTTGAGGAGCTTTTGCTCCAGAACGGAATCAAGTCCATCACAGAGGCTCAGGTATCAGAAATTTAATTTTTTGTTGACTGTACGGGGGAATTTATGTTATATTCCCTGTATACCTATATATTAGGAGGAGATTAATATGTTCAAGACAGTTCAGGAGGTTCAGAACTTCTGCGCAGAAAACGGCATCAAGATGATCGACTTCAAGATGATCGACATCAACGGCCGTTGGAGACACATCACTATCCCCACAGCTCGTCTGACCGAGGATACCATGGTTTACGGTATCGGCTTTGACGGCTCCAACTACGGTTTCGCTGCAGTTGAGAAGAGTGATATGGTGTTTATTCCCAACCTTGCTTCCGCACAGGTTGACCCCTTTGTAGAGAATACTCTCACAATGACAGGCGACGTTTGCATCATCGGTAACGTGGGCGAGGACAACAGACCCTTTGACCAGTATCCCAGAAACGTTGCTATCCGCGCACAGGAATATATGAAGGAGACAGGTATCGCTGATCAGATGATCATCGGACCTGAGTTTGAGTTCCATCTTCTTGACCACGTGAGCTACGAGTGCAAGTCAAACAAGGTTGCTTACGAGGTAGACACAGATCAGGCTCAGTGGAACACAGGTGAGAACGAGGTCCAGAACTTCGGCTATCAGGTTCCTCAGCATGGCGGCTACCATATCGCTGCTCCCCAGGACATCACCTATGACCTGAGAAGCAAGATGTGCCTGCTCCTGGAGGAGTGGGGCGTCAAGGTTAAGTACCATCACCACGAGGTAGGCGGCTCAGGCCAGGTTGAGATTGAGGTTGAGCTTGGCGAGATGCTTGAGATGGCTGACAAGACCATGATCATCAAGTACATAGTTAAGAACGAGGCCGTCAAGAACGGCAAGACCGCAACCTTTATGCCCAAGCCTATCTTTGGCGAGGCAGGTAACGGTATGCACGTACATATGCTCCTGTTCAAGGATGGCAAGCCCCTGTTCTTTGATGAGAAGGGTTACTCAGGTCTGTCAGAGCAGGCTCATTGGTTTATGGGCGGTCTGCTGAAGCACGCTGCATCCTTGTGTGCAATCACCAACCCCTCAACCAACTCCTACAAGCGTCTGGTTCCCGGTTATGAGGCACCTGTTACCATCGGTTATGCTACCTCCAACCGCTCTGCTGTTATCCGTATCCCCGCATACGCAAAGAGCCCCGAGACAAAGCGCTTTGAGCTTCGTAACCCCGATGCAACATGTAACCCCTACTACGCATACGCAGCAATCCTGATGGCAGGTCTTGACGGTATCAAGAACAAGATCGATCCCGAGAAGAACGGCTGGGGTCCCTATGACTACAACCTGTACAACCTCTCTGACGAGGAGAAGGCAAAGCTTCAGGGTCTGCCCAAGAATCTGGACGAGGCACTGGATGCTCTGGAGGCTGACTACGAGTACCTGACAGCAGGCGGCGTATTCCCCGAGAGACTCCTCAAGCTCTGGATCAAGAACAAGCGTGCAGAGGCATCCAAGATCAATCAGATTCCTCATCCCGCAGAGTTCGCTTCCTACTACGATCTGTAATCCCAGGATTATAATATCAGACAATAAGCACCGCGAAATACCGCGGTGCTTATGTTTTTTTGCACAGACTTTCCGGGGACTTATTGACAATGGAATGATACTATATTAAAATAGTTGTCAGTAAAAGGGAGTAGTCAGCGGCGATAGCCGCGGCACGGTTCGTCATCACGAAGCAATTCCGGACCCTGCCCAAGACATCCTGTTTTGTAACGAGACTTTTACTGCACAAGGGTGCAGTATAGGTCTTTTTTTATTGCATCTGATTATTTGTATTGGAGGAATGAGAAATGGTATGGGATATTCTCTTTCTGCTTGTGGGATTTGTGCTGCTTATCAAGGGCGCAGATTTCTTTGTGGACGGAAGCTCATCAATCGCAAAACACATCGGAATCCCCGGGTTTGTCATCGGACTCACCGTGGTGGCAATGGGCACCTCTGCTCCTGAGGCGGCGGTCAGCATAACCGCCGGTATCGAGGGGTCAAATGCTCTGGCCATCAGTAATGTTATCGGCTCCAACATGTTCAACCTTATGGTTGTAGCCGGTATATGCGCTGTGATAAAACCCTACAAGATCGAGAAGGTAATGCTCCGTCGTGATTTCCCCGTCAATATTGTGGCTAATGTTCTGTTGCTTGTGCTTATGATAGTCGGCAGCTCACTGGGATTGATTGACGGACTTGCACTTCTGCTTCTCTTTGTGGGATATCTTATCTGGGTGCTGGTCATGGCTTTTCGCAACAGAGATTCGGCTGATGATGGAGAGGATATCAAGAAGATGTCTCCCGTGCTGAGTGTGATTGCTATCATCGGCGGATTGGCAGCAGTTATCTTTGGCGGACAGCTTGTTGTTGATAACGCAACCTCTATTGCCCAGACCATGGGACTCAGCGAGACCTTCATCGGCTTGACTATTGTTGCCATCGGTACAAGCCTGCCTGAGCTTGTGACCAGTATTGTTGCCGCCAGAAAGGGCGAGAGCGGTCTGGCACTGGGAAATGTTGTCGGCTCAAATATTTTCAATCTGCTGTTGATACTGGGACTTTCTTCAGCAATCAGCCCCATTGTTGTCAATTTCGATGCTGTTATCAACACAATCATTCTCATAGCAGTCACCCTTTCTGTATACGTTGCCTGTCTCTTCAAAGAGGGCATGGGCAGAATCGTTGGTGGTGTCTGTGTATCGGGTTATGTGGTATACACAGCATACTTGCTGATGAACGCAGCAGCATAAAATAACAGAAGAGAAAAGTAAATCCCCTGCACCTGAGTGGTGCAGGGGATTATTTTATATATTAAGGAATGTCAGTGGATTTTCACTTTGAAGTTACATTGACATTTGGGGCAATGGACAGTGTGCTCGCCCTTGATTCTCTTTACCCTCAGCTGTGCCTTGCAGTTTTTGCATTTGATGTAGCGGTGGGTTTTGATATCACGCAGGCGACCTTTCTGCCTGAGAAGAAATGCCTTGACCTTCCTCTCGACCTTGATATAAGCCTGGTTCTCTTTGCTTCGTTTGAAGATATTGCGTGAGAGTGCGCGGAAAACAATGTATACAGCTACCAGCAGCTCCGCCGCCAGCAGATATATGGAGTGAAAGAAAAAATTCAGCACTACAATGATAGTATAGATAATGAATAGGAAACCGCAGAATTTGTCCAGTCCGTTTCTGCCATGCATAAATTGTTGTAGTCTGAGGAAAAATCTGTTCATCCGAGGGGTCACTCCTGAGTTTTTCTTGATACATATATTGTATCATTCAGGATTTACGAAGACAACATCATTGCGTAAACAATATGTTAATTTATCAGCTTCGTATTGGGGATATGGGAAAAATCAAAGCTCTATTTGTCGGAAGCTGTCCTCCAGTATATCGTAGGAGTTGTGCAGTGCCTTCAGTTCATCTTGGGTGAGGGATAGCTCAATAGTGCGGTCAATGCCGTTTCTGCCTATGATACAGGGGTTGCCGAGAAAAACGTTTTTTCTGCCGTATTCTCCTCGCAGTCTCCCCGACACGGTCAGCACACTCTGCTCGTCAGAAAGCACAGCTCTGACAATTCGGGTGATAGCCATACCAATGCCGTAGTAGGTGGCTCGCTTTGCAAGGATAATTTTCTGGGCGGCATTTCGAACTTCAGTGCTGATTTGATCCAGGTCATTTTGTCTGAACTTGTTACTGTTGTCCTGAAGGACTTTGCTGATAGGTTTTGTTGCCAGCAGAGCCTGAGACCAAGGGGTAAACTCAGAGTCTCCGTGTTCGCCGATTACATAGGCGTGGACGTTTCTGGGATCAATTCTGAAGTATTCTCCCAGCAGGTAGCGGAGTCTGGCAGTATCCAGGGTTGTGCCTGTGCCGATGACTCTGTGAGGCTCAAATCGCGACAGCTCGTAGGTTATTCGTGTCATAATATCAACGGGGTTTGTTGCTACAATGAATATGCCCGAGAATCCGCTTCTCACTACAGGATCAACAATTGTTTCAAAAACCTCTGCATTTCTTTTTAGCAGTTCCAGTCTGGACTCTCCCGGCTTCTGATTGACTCCTGCACAGATAACTACAATGTCTGCATCCCTGCACTCGTCGTAGTCTCCTGCATAGATTTTCATGCTTGTGCCCGAGAACGCCAGCCCGTGATTCAGGTCCATAGCCTCTCCCACTGCACGCTTTTTGTCTACATCAATCAGCACCATTTCGTCACAAAGGTTTCGGTTCAGTGCCGAATATGCAAAGCTCATGCCCACCATTCCTGTGCCGATGAGAACGACCTTCTTACTTTTACCTCTCATATTAAATCCTCCCTGACGACTTTTTCTTTAGTCTTTCCTAAGGAGGGTGTTTTTATGTGGTGGAGTCTGCATAGACCGCGAATTTCTCAAAGTATTTGTCAGACAGCACCCCAAGCCATGCTTCGTAGGTTTCGTAGGTGTGACCGCAGGCGACAGCACTGCCTGTCATCTCTCCGCTTTGTGCGATTTTCTCTATATCAATTCCTTGAAGCATAAATTCCGTCATAGCTCTGAACAGGGGAGAATTACCACTTGCCATCAGGAACATCCCGTTGGAGATGGTGTCCCTGCCACACAGCAGAGAAGCCACCTTGTTCATATACTCATGGAGGGTGACCTGATAAGGGTAGGCTGTGATTCTTCTGTTGTAATAGTCACTTATGGTGGGAGCAATAGTGTATGCAGCCTCCAGAAATTCTTTTACATCGTCATGGTTGTTGGGATACCCCGTGTGTTCATAGCCCGCAAACTGCAGGAATTTTTTCTCCATATTTTCATAGAGTGTCTCAAAGTCATCAGCATCTCTGTTTGGGAGATTTATGATTGTTCCGTACTTTGTGTATCCCCACTCCTCCAGGGGAATATAGCAGATGAAGTCCTCGGGGTTCTGAATGTTGAAGATACATCTGTATTCGTCATTGTGAGCAGAGGGGGAGGTGGTAGTATTGGGAGAAGCGAAGGTGTATGCAAGGGTGTGGGTGAAGCTGTTGTTGTCGATGAGCCTTTTGGCACAAAGGTTGGCAACTGCTCCTCCTCGGGAATGACCCGTGATGAGGATGGCGCAGGAGGAGTTTTCTATGCCTGCAAAGGCCAGATATTCGCTGAGCTTGCTCATAGCAAAGTCAGCTGCCGCCGAGAATCCCGCGTGCTCGGTCTCTTCTCCGATACTGAAGTTAGAGTACCATTCGCAGTCGTTCGTGCCTCTGAATACGGCGATGACAGAGGCGTTTCCGTTGCTTTCCCAGGCGGTTGCAACACCAAAAGCGATTCCGCTGCCAGTGACTGTGTCCTGCTCTCGGCTGTAATACTTGAACTGTCCGTAGCCCAGCTCCTTGAGCTTTGCCTCCAGGGTCTCGGGGTAGTAGGACACAGAGCACAGCGACAGAGCTTTGGATGCGGTATCCCGAGAGAATGTTCCGTATGGTACGGAGGATACAGGTGACAGGGTGGGCACCGATGCACGGGCAGAAATCCCCGTGTGTGACTGATAAAAAAACAAGCCACAGAGACCGAAAATCAGGGTCGCTGTGGCGATTAAGAGATAGATTCTTTTTTTCAATGGACGACCTTCTTATATACCCAGTATTTCTGTGGCAATCCAGAAGTATACAAGCAGGGATACGACGTCTACGACGGTAGTAATAAAGGGGCTTGCCATAACAGCCGGGTCGAGCTTGAACTTCTTTGCGATCATAGGCAGTGAACAACCGATGATCTTTGCCACAATGATTGTGATAACAAGTGTTAAGCTTACGACAAGGGCTATTGTGGGGGTTATGCTGGGATTCTGGAGCATCCATCCGTCAACAAGGAGCATTTTGCCAAAGTTGACTACTCCGAGGATGATACCGCAGATAATGGATACGCGACTCTCCTTGAAGATTACCCAGAGAATATCCTTGAACTCGATCTCCTCCAGAGACAGGCTTCGGATAATAGTAACCGAGGACTGGCTGCCTGCGTTACCGCCGGTACCCATCAGCATGGGGATGAAGGCGGTCAGGACAATGGATGCGGCCAGCTTGTCTTCAAAGCTCGAGATTATTATGCCCGTAAATGTGGAGGATATCATAAGTAATAATAGCCAGGGGATGCGGTGCCATGTGGTCTCAAAAACTCCTACTTTGTTGTAGGGTTTGTCGGTGGTGGCAATCGCCGCCATCTTCTGGATATCCTCGGTGGTCTCTTCAACCATAACGTCAACAGCATCGTCAACAGTAACGATACCGACCAGTCTGCCCTCTGTGTCAACAACAGGAACAGCCAGGAAGTCGTAGTTGGAGATGGTCTGTGCAACCAGCTCCTGGTCATCCAGTGTGCCTACGGATATGACGTTGGTCTCCATGAGAGACTCGATGATCTCGTCCTCCTCTGCCAGCAGCAGAGCCTTGATGGTTGTGATACCGATAAGTCTGGAGTCGTTGCCTACAACATAGCAGGTGTAGATAGTTTCCTTGTCAACACCTGTACGACGGATGCGCTTGATGGCTTCTTCTACCGTCATGTTGGGTCTGAGAGAGACAAACTCCGTTGTCATAATTGAGCCTGCGCAGTCATCGGGATACTTCAGCAGGTCGTTGATTTGTTTGCGGGTTTCGGGGTCAGCCTGACGCAGAATACGCTTGACAACGTTTGCGGGCATCTCCTCGATAATGTCAACGGCATCGTCAGCCGACAGCTCGTCAACAACATCCTTAAGCTCGCTGTCAGAGAAGCCCTTGATAAGGAACTGTTGAGTGTCTTCGTCCATCTCGACGAATACATCCGCCGCAAGTTCCTTGGGCAGCATTCTGAACAGAAGCTGGATTTTTGAGTCATGCATATCCTCAAGCAGAACCGCTATATCATAGGCGTTCATGGTGCTGAGGATGTCCTTGAGAGTTTTGTATTTCTTCTCATCAAGGAGCTTGCCGATGGTCACATCGACAGTAACATAGTTCCTTTCCATAGTCTTTTCCTCCTAAAGTTTAATAGGTGGAAGTAAAAGACACGGTTCCAAGGTATTAAAGTGCAAAGGTAATGTACGCAGCATGGCTGCGATATATAAAATAAGTGCAACTTCGCCCGGGAACAGTGCCGGTACTACTTCCTGCGTCCATTAACTTTCACCTCTCTTAAATACATGATATGCAGAACAAAAAGACAATGTTCTAACTAAATAATTTTACACCTAAAAAAAGGGGGTGTCAAGTAAAGTTGAGCATCAAGTTGCATAAAATATTATGCAGAATTCTCGGCGGATAATACAAAAAAAGACTGTGCCCGTATGACACAGTCTTTTTGATTATTAATATAAAAACCTGAGAATCGAATTACTCGATAACTCTTACTCTGATAACATCCTCCAGAGCATCAGTTGCCTTGATGGCCTCAGCGTTGGAGCCTGTTACATCAAGCACCATGTAGCCGTACTCGCCGCGGCTCTTACTCTCCATGTTCTCAATGTTTGCGCCCTGAGCAGCGATTGTGTTTGTGATTGCTGCGATAACGTTGGGCTTGTTGTAGTGGAGAACACAGATGCGGGTGTCGCCTGAGCGGGGCATTGAGAGGTTGGGGAAGTTGACGGAGTTGATGATGTTACCATTCTCCAGATAATCCTTAACCTGGTCAGCAGCCATAACAGCGCAGTTGTCCTCGCTCTCGGGAGTGGATGCACCCAGGTGGGGCAGACAAACTGTGTTCTTCACACAGAGAATGTCGTCTGTTGCAAAGTCTGTAACATACTTTGCTACCTTGTCGTTCTCAAGTGCCTCGATCATAGCTGCAGAGTCTACGAGACCTGCACGAGAGTAGTTGAGGATACGAACGCCGTCTTTCATCATTGCGATGGTGTCAGCGTTTATGGTGTTCTTTGTCTTATCGTTGAGAGGAATGTGAATTGTGATGTAGTCGCACTCCTTGAAGATCTCATCCATGCTTGCTGCGTGGTGGATGTTTTTGTTGAGCTTCCATGCTGCATCAACAGACAGGAAGGGATCGTACCCATATACATCCATGCCCAAAGAAACAGCAGTGTTTGCAACCAGGATACCGATAGCACCCAGGCCGATAACACCCAGCTTCTTGCCGAGAATCTCAGGACCTACGAACTGGCTCTTGCCCTTCTCAACAAGCTTGCCTACCTCGTCGCCTTTGCCCTTGAGGCCCTTTGCCCAGTCGATACCTCCGATAACATCACGGGATGCAAGGAACAGACCTGCAATAACAAGCTCCTTAACAGCGTTTGCGTTGGCACCGGGAGTGTTGAATACTACGATGCCCTGCTCTGCACACTTGTCTGTGGGGATGTTGTTGGTACCTGCGCCTGCTCTTGCAATAGCAAGGAGGCTCTCAGGCATATCCATGTCGTGCATGGAAGCGGAGCGTACAAGTACAGCGTCGGGATTCTGTACATCGTCGCCGATTGTATAGTTTGCGCCGAGACGGTTTGTGCCGATAGCGGCGATTTTGTTAAGTGTAAGAATATTATACATGATTTGCTTCAAACTCCTTCATAACCTCGATAAGCTTCTCAATACCCTCGATGGGCATAGCGTTGTAGATAGAAGCACGCATACCGCCAACTGAGCGGTGACCCTTGATGTTTACGATGCCTGCGTCTGTGCAAGCCTTGATGAACTCTGCGTCCAGGTCAGCGTCGCCTGTGATGAAGGGAACGTTCATGAGTGAACGGTCCTCCTTAACAACTGTGCCCTTGAAGAGCTTGGAGTTGTCGAGGAAGTTGTAGAGCAGGTCAGCCTTCTTCTGGTTGAGCTCATACATCTTGTCGAGACCGCCGATCTCGTTCTTGACCCACTCGAGAACCAGCTTAGCCATGTAGATGGTGTAGCAGGGGGGAGTGTTGAACATAGAGCCGTTGTCTGCGTGTGTCTGGTAGTTGAACATTGTGGGGGTGATCTCCTGAGCGTTGCCGATGAGATCCTCGCGGATGATAACGATGGTCAGACCTGCGGGAGCCATGTTCTTCTGTGCACCTGCATACAGTACGCCAAACTTGCTTACATCAATCTTGCGGGAGAGGATGCAGGAAGAAATATCTGCAACCAGGGGAACATCACCTGTATCGGGAAGCTCGTTGTAAACTGTACCGTAGATTGTGTTGTTCATGCAGATGTGGAAGTAGTCTGCATCGGGAGTGAAGGTGGACTTATCCAGCTTGGGGATATAGGAGAAAGTCTTATCCTCAGAGGAAGCAACGATGTTAACATTGCCGTAGCGTGCAGCTTCCTTGGCTGCCTTCTTTGCCCACTGACCTGTAACAACGTAGTCTGCCTTGCCTGACTTGTTCATAAGATTCAGGGGAACCATAGCGAACTGAGATGATGCGCCGCCCTGAAGGAAGAGAACCTTGTAATTGTCGGGAATCTCCATTACCTCGCGCAGGAGAGCCTCAGCCTCCTTAATGATGCCGTCATATACCTTGCTGCGGTGGGACATTTCCATAACGGACTGGCCACTGCCCTTGTAATCCAGCATCTCCTCGGCTGCAATCTTCAGAACTGCCTCAGGCAGAACAGAAGGACCTGCGGAAAAATTAATAACTCTTGACATAACTGACACCCTTTCGTATTGTCACACAGCAGTAAGCTGTGCAGTAATTAAGTTATATAAATGATTTATACACTATAGGTTATAATTATATTACTTTGTTAAATTATAGTCAAGTAAAATGCCTAAAAAAACCGCCGTTCATAAAAAAATGAACGGCGATAATTCTATAAAATAAATTTATCTGTCTCTGAACACATCATAGTCACGGCTTTGTCTGCGGCCTTTGGTATTTTTTGCATATCTGTGAGATGATTTTGCAGACTTCTTTTTATTCTTTGATACTTCTTTCTTCACGTTTTTGAAGAAGTATCCCATGTGTGTGAAGGCTGTGCCTGCGGATGAGTGCTTGCCTGCGGATGAGGTTGAGCGGGGTCTTTTCTCAGCGGGGGCTGAGGAGATGGCGTCGGACTCATCAGCGCCGAAGTTGCTGTCAAAGTAATCCTTGCTGGATTTGTATCCGCCGATTTTGTCCAGTCGGCGATTTGTCTCATCAGCATTACGAAGCACATCGTAGTTGTTTTTCTGAGCCTTGTGTCTTCGCTCGCGGGATGCCTCGTGCTTTCTCTTGACGCTGGATTTACCCATGAAGTAGGACAGTGTCACAAAGGCTATGGCCAGCACCAGAAGTCCCACAACAATGAGGGTGATGATAAGTCCGATGTTGGTTTTCTTGGGAGCTGTGCTGCGGATGTTTGAGAAGTGGATGCTCTGCAGAGCGTTTTCAATGAGCAGCAGCTCGTCAGAGTTTATGTCGTCTCCGAAGGACTGGGACTCAATGGTGATGAGCATACCATTGATGAGGGTCACGCTCTGACGTCTGTAGACGTTTACGTTCATCTGGGTGGTGGACTTGCAGTAGAAATCAAGGTAGGGGATGGTGTCCTTGCCCTCGCCACGACGGGTGATGTTGCCCTCGATGTACTCTTCCTCAGTGAGCATCTTCTCTCTGTAGTCCTGCAGGTCCTCTTCGGTCAGCTGTGTGAAGCTGTATATCTCCTCGCTCTTGGGGGTAATCTCCATAGTGACAGAGATGGTAAGCTGGCCGTCCTGAGTGGTAGCCTCCAGATGGATTCCCTCTGCCAGGTCCTGAGTCTTGACCGACATGGTGTTGGGGAAATCAATGGTCATACCCAGTGCCTCCAGCTCGTAGGAGGTGGTGTTCCCCTCAGCACCTGCACAGAACATACAGATAATACACATTAATATACAAAGAACCGTTGAAAAAACACGGCGATAAATTTTCATTAATTGTCACTTCCCTGATGTTTATGGGGTTTAATTATTTTATCTCAAATAAATTCCTTTGTCAACGAAGTTTACGCATTGTGTCGAAAGTCTGTATTATTGCACATATTTGTCGAAAAAAATACAGCAAAAAAACAATAGGTTTACTTATTCAGCAGGGGTTATCTTTGTTGTACGGAGTTTTTTTCTGCCTTGATTCTGTTTTTAAGATACAGGAAGGTTTCCTCTTCGCCCTTTTCGCTCAGCATAACCAAAAGCTGTTCCAATTCGTCTGAAGTTTCAGGATGTATGAAGCGGGAGGCTTTTGACTTGAGAAAGTAGTTGAGAGGGTCAGAGTCCTTGTAGGCATCTGAGTTGTATATTTTGCTGGCAGCAACACGATCGCAGAACATTTCCGCTACATATTTGTAGGGCATCTTCACAGGTTCTACAACCCTGCGCTGAGGGTTATAGTCTGTCCAGTATTCAAAGTGATGGCGGTTTCTGCCTTTGTGGTGCATCCAGGCTTTTGAGTAGCCGTAGAGTCGGCGCTCCTCTTCGTTGGGGCTTTTGTTTCCCTGATAGTATTTTGCGCCTACAATGAACTCTGCAGGGGAGTACTTTGACAGGTCATGAAACAGTCCCTGAAAGCCTATTCCTGCCTTGAAACAGTGCCTTATAACCTTGTGGCGATGCTTTGTGATTGTCAGAAAATGATTAAGAGTTTTGTTCATAAGAGATAGTCCTTTTGATTTTTGTGGATAGCCTTATTGCCAGCAGAAGCTTCAGCATATCAGGCAGAATATAGGGTAGGATGCATATCGCTGCTGCAGGCAGTATTCCTATGGAATCTCCATTGTGAGCAGTGACTGTCATATACCACAGGGTGCCGCATAAATAGTACGTGGCGGTTCCTGCCAGCAGGAAGGGCAGGTCCGAGGAGATTTTTTGACGGAGGTTTTCATATAGGAGATAGATGAGTCCGCACAAGAGAAAGCCCATAAGATAGCCTCCTGTGGGGCCCAGTATGTATCCTATGCCTGCTCCGAAGGAGGAGAACACAGGCAACCCGACTGCTCCCATGAGAATGTAAAGCAGGATGGAAAGGGTGCCGTTTCTTCCGCCAAGGAGTCTAAGCGTCATATATACCCCGAAGCTTTGCAGGGTGAAAGGTATGACGAAGGGGATTGTTATCCATGCACAGAGGGTTATGACAACAGCCATAAGAGGTATATAGGCTATGGAGAGGGTCTTGTTCTTCATAGGGTTTTTGAGGCGACTCTTCTGCTCTGACGGAAGGATTCTTTCTCTATGAGTCTTTGAAGTCGCGGACGGTTGTATCGCTGAATAACAATGAACTGTGAGTCAAACAGTGCCGCTGCCACAGCAGAAATCAGCAGAAGCCATGGATGTCCCCATACCAGCGCAAACAGCAGTGTTGAAAATGAGATGAGCACGTTGATCCAGTGGTCTGTCTCAGCTTTTGCGGTGGCATCAGCTATCTGTGTCATGGTTCTTTCTTTGACGTTGTACAGCTCGGGGTTGTAGGTCAGAGCTGATTTTTTCCATTTCTTTACTCTCAGGATCTTGTAGAGCTTTTTCTCAAAGCGCTTCTCTTGGAACCATCTTCCTGTGTAGGTGAGGTTCCAGAGTTTTGTCACATTACCCATTATTATTCTCATCCACAGGTGGTACATAATTGTGAAGCATACAAAGCCTGTCCAGAATATCCACCTTGTTGTGTAGGTGTCTGTGTGATATAAGCTGAGACTCACCGCAGCTATGGTAGCGGTAATGCCTATGACCCAGTACATAAATACTGCTGAACCGCTGGGCTTTGCTTTTTCTTTGTTTGTCATAATATCATCTCCTCGGGAGGGGGTCTTTATTTGACTTTTGTTGATCTTTCTCGGGTGACTGAGCATCTTTGACCTTATCAGTCCTGCACAGCAGCACTACGCTTTCGATGTGCTTTGTATAGGGGAACATATCCACTCCCTGTGCCTTTATGGGTTTGTAGCCTCTCTTCATCATATATCGTATATCCCTAAGCTGTGTATCTATGTTGCAGGATATATATACTATCCTCTCGGGTGCCAGTGCTGAGAGAGAGTTCAGAAAGCTTCGGCTGCAGCCGGCTCGTGGAGGGTCAAGTATCGCGCAGCTGAGGGGTGTGTTTTCCTGTCTCAGGTATTCTATATAGTCCTTTGAGTCTGCACAGACGATCTCTGCATTTGAGATGCTGTTGAGTTTTGCGTTTTTGCGGGCGTCACGGACTGCGTTTTCGTTGAGCTCAACGGAGTATACCTTCTTGCAGCTTCCTGCACTCACAAGCCCGATGGTACCCGTACCGCAGTAAGCATCAAGAACTGTGTCCTCAGGGGTGAGGTCTGCCATACTGATGGCGGTGGAGTAGAGTTTCTCCGTTTGTTTGGGATTTATCTGGAAGAAGGAATTGTAGCTAATGATAAAGTTGAGTCCGCATATTCTGTCCGTTATGTGTGAGGAGCCGTAAATAACCTTGGGGTTATCTCCCTGATGGAGGGTGGTGCCTCGGTGGGTGGTGAGTATAACAGAGGCGACAGCGGGGACTTCTTTTACCAGTGCTTGTACGAACTTATCCTTTGACAGGAAGCGGGAGTTGCTGTCACAGACAATGACTACCATAAGCTCACCTGTATGAAAGCTCTGCCTCACAAAGACACTTTTGACGGTGCCTGTGTGGCGGTAGAAGTCGTAAGGCTCTATCCGAAAGCTGTCAAATAGCCTGCACAGGGTGCGGGCGGTGCTGTTCTGCTGTGGAGTATGCAAGGCACAGCTGTCCGTTAAGATTATGGTTTTGTCTGCGGATTGGTATATTCCGCAACGGACCTTGCCCTTGAGCTTTCTGAAAACAAACTGGGCTTTGTTGCGATAGGCTGTGGGGGAGTCTGCGCCTATGATGCGGTTGAGACTGCATAGGCGGTTGAACCTTATCCTCAGCTGATTCTGTTTGTATTTGAGCTGTCGGGTGTAGTCCATATTTGAGAGCTGACAGCCGCTGCATTTTTTGCTGACAGAGCAGTAGTTCTGTTCGTTCATAATCCTTTACCTTTTATCTGTTTATGGCAATTTCAATATCTGTATTCTGAATTATATCATAAATGAGAGCGGATGTGTATACAACAATAAAAAATTCTTGCAACGTATATGAAAATGAATTATAATAAATGATAAGAATGACTATTTGCAGACGAACTCTGAATCTGGAGGTTTGTATACTATGAAAAGAATAAAGAGCATCACAGCTTTATTGATTGCTCTGGTTATGATGATTACCCTGTGCTCCTGCAAGGTGTCCCTGCCTTATCCCGAGGATATATCCAGTGCGGACGAGGCGCTGGCCATGGGATTCTCCAAGGGCTCCTATGATGACGAGCTTGCGGTTGGTGAGTATGCCTTCTTTGGAGTGATCATCAAGATCGACTATGAGTACGCAGTTCAGTGGACATCCAGCAATCCCTCTGTTGCGGTTGTTGACAGTAACGGCAGGGTTGATGCCCTCTCTCCCGGCCAGACTGTGATTTCTGCCCATGCAAACAGCGCTCGCATTGATTATGAGCTGACGGTGACCGAGGCTCAGAAGAAGGAAGTCAGCATGAGCACAGCTATCATCGGCAATCAGTCCAAGGTAGAGCTGAACTTCAGTAGCGAAAGCATGAATACTCCCTACGCGATTTTTGTTAATACAAAAACCTGTTGCGTAACGGTATATACCTATAACGATAAGGGTATCTACAATATCCCTGTCAGGGCTATGGCTTGCTCTGTGGGTGGTGACACAAAAGACGCAGAGACCTCCTGTTATTTGAAGGATACAAAACACAGATGGTATAAGGATTCTGACGGAAGATTTCACCAGTACGCCACAGAGGTAGACGATGTTTATTTTTGCTCTGCTCCCTACACAAATCAGGCTGCAGCTACCCTTGTGACAGAGGATTATAACGCCCTGGGCACGGAGTCCTCGGACAACAACATCTGGATGTCTGTAGCTGATGCCAAATGGATATATGACAACTGCGGTGAGAATACGCAGGTGAAGTTTGCATATACCGACGATTATGATCCTCTGGGTGTGCCTGATTCTCTTGAACTTACAAAGAATTCTCCCAGTTTGACATGGGATCCTACAGATGACGCGGACGAGAATCCCTACAAGGACAGAGGTCCCCGTTTTGAGGGAGTTGACGATGCCTATGTAATAGTCAACAGTACCTTCGATGTGTATGCAGGAGTCAAGGCATACGACACCTGTGGCGCCGAGCTGGAGGACAGCTTTGATGTGGATGGTGCCGTCCCCTGCAACAAAGAGGGCAGGTATATTATCTCATACAAATGTACGGATAACCTCAAACGTACAACCCGTGTTGACAGAGTAATCTACGTTGTAACTCAGGAGGAGTACAACGAGGTTATGGCAGGTTAAGTCCCGAAGATAAAAAAATAACACACCGCTTTGAATTTCAGAGCGGTGTGTTTTTTTCTTTATGATTATTCGGTATAGGGGAGAGCCTCGTCGCTGAACAGAAGCTTCAGGGTGTCATAGTCTGCCACACCTGTGGCTACGATACCGTTCTCAAGCTGGAAGTTGCTGATGGCATTCTCTGTGCCGGGGCCGTAGGTAGTAACGGGTCCGTCGGTAAGAATAAGGTAATCAAGCTCTACAAGTCTGTTCTGGATTGCCTTGATTTCCTCGTTATCATCGCCGGGAGCGTAGGACTTGTCTGCAGACAGGGTGATTGTGTAGTCTCCGCTCTGGATGGTCTCTGAGGACTGTGTAGTGGTTGAATTGCTTTCTGTATCATCATTGCCGGAGTCATCAGCGGTGTTGTCTGAGGTGCTGCTTTGTGGCTTGACGGGCTTGCCTTCGACGGAGAGTGTGTCAGACATAAAGAGCAGGTCCAGAGTTTCTTTGCCTGCTACTCCGTCAGCTTCCAGATCGTTTGCTGTCTGGAACTGCTTGACAGCTGCGGAGGTCTTCTCTCCGTAGTAGTCGGTGGTGTCTGTATCCAGTACCAGATATCCCAGATCAATGAGTCTCTGCTGGACTGCCTTGATGGCAGGGTCAGATGCGCCGACGTTGAAAGACATATCGTCTGTGATGGTGATTCCGTAGTCAGCTGCCAGGGATGTAGGCTCCTCGGCATTGTTGAGGCTGACACTCTCGGGGAACATTGTAGCAAGGATGAAGTTCTGGGTGTTTATCATAGTCATACCCTGACGCTGGAGATCTTCCTTGGGCAGCTCGTAGGCGTTGCCCTCTGTGAGTGCAGACAGATCAGACAGACCTGAGCTTTCGCTGGTCAGATAGTCAAGGACCTCCTGACTGTCATAGAAGATGAATCCCGGGTCAGAGAGCTCCAGAATCTGTGTCTGGACATTTTTGTCGGGGAAGTTGGAGGCAACGTTGGTTGCGCATACACGGTCCAGAACAAGTCCCTCTCTTGTGGTGCTGTTGTAGGAGCAGAGGTTGTTGTTCTCGTCTAAATAAAGATAGCAGAGAAGCTTGATGATGGTGGAGTTTTCCACCTCCATCTCTGCCTGAGTCAGGGTGGTTGTGAGACGGTTGTAGGCGGCTGTTGCCTTTGCCTTTCCGTCAATATTTCCGCCCAGCAGAGTTCCCATAGCGTTGTATACTGTGGAGATTTCCTCCAGTGTGGAGGGCTGGATCATCTGGATAACCTGGATGTCCTTATCCTCCAGAGCCTGAATGGTCTCGTCGGGGAGGGGAGTGTCAATAAGCACAAGCTGAGCTCCGCTTGCCACGATCTTGTCAACAGAGGGGGCGGTCTCACTGCCTACGGAAGTGATGTACTTCACCAGCTCCTCCTGAGTACACTCGTTGCTTCTGGCGCATATCTGTGTGCTGAAGCCCATGTAGGTGATAATGTCTGCCAGATTATCTGACAGCACAGCCACCTTCTCGGGCTTTTCTTTGATTTTTGTGTGTCCGACTGTCACAGGGTAGTTTCCGTCAGAGCCCTTGCAGCCGCTGAAGCTGACTGCTATACCGATGCTCATAATCAGAACCAGAACCAGTGCCAATGATTTCTTAAACATATTATACCTCCGTAATATAGTCTGGTGGAGTTATTTTCTCGGGTATATATAACTATACTAATACAGTATACTATCATTTTATCGTTTAGTCAAATATAAAGACGAATTTTGGGAATAGGTGTCGAGTTTTTTACTATTTCAAAAAAATTAAAAAAATTTTAAAAAAAGACTTGCATTTTTCAAAAAGGGGTAGTATAATAAACGAGTCGCTTCAAGAGAGCGACACAAATTAATAGTTGGTGTTGATGACGTAGGGGGTCCACCTGTTCCCATTCCGAACACAGAAGTTAAGCCCTATAGTGCCGACAATACTTGGCTGGTGACGGCCCGGGAAGATAGGAAGATGCCAACACTTAAAGCTACCACCCAATAGGGTGGTCGTTTTTTTTATTTCTGACTTACAGCAGGCGCTCAGGTGTCTGCTGTTTTTTTGTTCGGAATATTTTTTACAGAAACTATTGACAAACGTTTACCAAAACTGTATTATTGTGGTAGTACAGTAGTACAGCAGAAAGAAAAATTACAGAAGGAGGAGTTATATGGCATGGAGTTTTTCGGGGCATACCCCTGTGTATTTGCAGATAGCCCAGAGAATACGGGCTGAGATAATCCGCGGAACATATCCGCCCAAGTCCCAGATACCCTCTGTGAGACAACTTGCGCTGACGGCTGCAGTTAACCCCAACACCGTCCAGCATGCCCTGACGGCGCTGGAGACCGAGGGAATCATCTACTCGGAGGGGACAGCAGGCAGGTTCGTCACAGACAATACAGAGCTTATTGATGCGGCGAGGCAAGAGGCAGCTCATCAGCTGGTGGGGGAGTTTGTATCCCGAGCAGCACAGCTGTCTATATCCAAGGATGAACTTATTGAAATGATAAAGGAGGAAGATATATGAGTGTTCTTGAATGTCGCAATCTTACCAAGGCATACAAGAAAGGCTACAATGTACTCAACGGACTGAATATTCAGGTTCCGGGAGGACGTATCGTGGGACTTCTGGGTCCCAACGGCTGCGGAAAATCCACGCTTATCAAGATTATTGCCGGCATACTTCAGCCTAATGAGGGAGAGGTATTTGTAGACGGCAAGCCTGTGGGCGAGCAGACCAAGGCGCTGGTGTCCTATCTGCCCGAGCGGACATACTTCAATGCATGGATGAGGGTGGAGGAGCTTGTGAGCTACTTTGCAGAGTTCTATCAGGACTTTGACAAAGATAAGGCTTACCGCTTGCTCAAGGACCTGAACATTGACCCCAAGGCAAAGCTCAAGACCCTCTCAAAGGGCACAAAAGAGAAGGTTCAGCTGATACTGGTTATGTCTCGTAATGCCAAGCTGTATCTTCTTGATGAGCCTATTGCAGGTGTTGACCCTGCAGCGAGAGAGTACATTCTCAGCACCATCGTGGGCAACTATAACCCCGACTCCACCATAATCATCACAACCCATCTTATCAGTGATGTGGAGCAGGTGCTGGATGACTTTATGTTTATCAGCTACGGCGGATATGTAATGAAGCAGGGATCTGTGGAGCAGGTCAGAATGGAGAACTCCTGCTCACTTGATGAATATTTCAGGGAGGTGTTCAGATGTTCGCAAAACTTCTGAAGTATGACACCCGTGCCGTATTCAAATATTGGTGGATAGGCGCGGTGGCGTCTCTGTTCATAGCTGTTATGGGCGGAGTGTGCATACAGATTGTCGATATCGATTATACCGAGTATGAGGTTATTAAGGTGCTGGCCTCCATTGGTCTTATTTTTGCCATTATCGGAATAACCCTTCTGCCTTTCTTCACCCTGATACTTGTGATTGTCAGGTATTATAAACATTTCTTCACAGATGAAGGATACCTGACCTTTACTCTCCCTGTTAAGAAGACCTCTTTGCTGGATTCCAAGGTGGCCACCACCTTCCTTTTCAGCTTTGCGGCCTTGCTTGTGACCATCTTCAACGCCTTTGTGATGTTGAGCGTTGGTATTCCCGAGGATTTTCTCAACCCGAATATGTGGGAGAAGTTCTTTGATATTATAGGCGAAATATACAAGGTGTTTGGTGCATACGGAATACCCTACACCCTGCTTGCTATCCTGATAATTTCTCTGAGCACGGTTGTTCAGGCGCTGTTCATCTTTGTTTGTGTGACCCTAGCGGCTGTTATCGCAAAGAAGCACAAGGTGCTTATGGCAATCGGTCTTTACTATGGAATCAATATGATTCTTTCCTTTGGCCTGCAGATTATGGCGTACGGCGGAATTTACACAGTCTTCAGCCTTGTGTCACAGTTGCCGGCAGAAGAGGCCAAGCTGGCAGTCCTGCTTCTGATGGTGGGAACCCTGGGACTTATTGTGCTTGCAATCAGTGCAATGTATCTGTTTATGCTTTACCTGTTGGATAAGCGACTGAACCTTGAGTAAGGAGGTGGGGAATATGAAGAAATTTTTAGTATCATTTTTGACAGTTATGTTGCTTCTGACCTCACTTTGTTCTACTATTGTGAGCGTCGGAGCGTTTGACGATGAGTGGGTAATGGGCGAGCGAGGCAAGTACATTACTCATGGCGACCAGGTCTACTATCCCCTGGAGTCCTGTCCTGAGTATATCTATTCATACACAGATGATGTGCAGGAGTACGAGCGACTGGAGTTTGAGGATGACGAGACCGAGGACAGATACGATGGCTCGGGGGTATACTTCTACGAGGACGGCAATAACCCTGCCATAGAGGTTGAGGTTTTTGTAAACTTCTCTTTCTCAAGAACCGTGATTTACATAGAGGAGTCCTACCTTGAAAAGTACAAAGAGCTTGCAAATGGCGAGGCTGAACAATACCTTACAAACAGCTACTATGATTATGAGCAGAATTTTGAGTTTGACGGTGAAGAAATAGAGAGTTGGCGTGAGTCATCCACAACAACTAACGAGGAAGTAATTATTGCGGATTGCGATGTTTACTATCTGTACGTAAAGGATCCTCTGGGAGTGTACAACTTTGAGTGCGGCACGATTCTCCGTGATCTCTATACCGATGATCTGTATCTTATCTGGTACGATGACTATGATATTTCGTACTTCTACAGCGAGAGTGAGTTCGACTTGAGTACCGAGAAAGAGGTCACCCTCTACAAGCTGGAGGATGAAGCGCTCTATAATAGTGTCATAGAGTACTATGACACTATGCCCGAGGATGAGCTGGAATGGCTGGTGACCGACGAGGTCAACACAACCTTTGCAACTGTATTCTGTACAATAGTGTTCGGAATCGTTCCCTTCGGTCTGCTTGTGTTCAGCACAGTTATGCTCATCATAAGCAAGGACAAGAAATACAACCGTGCATTCATCATCATGATAATAGGCTCAGTGGTTGTTATGACAGCCTGCATCGGACTATTTACAGTACTTCTGTAAGTCTCATGCAGTGTAATATAATATATATAGTATAGAGCAAGGCGCAGCCGTGTATCCTCGGGGTACACGGCTGCTTTGTGTACTGACTCTTCGGGTGAACATCTCCTCTATAAGCGCAGGTGAAACTATATCTGGCTTTAATGACGATGGAACTTTTAATATCAACGATGCCACCGCTGTCCAGAAGTACCCGGCAGGGATCCTGGAATAACAGGTGGCAACAGACCATATTAAATACAAAAATAAAAGTAGCAGGCACTGTATTATACAGTACCTGCTATTTCTATAATATACTATTGATTTGTTCCTTATACATTGAAGCGGAAGAGTACAACGTCTCCGTCCTTCATAACATACTCTTTACCCTCGCTGCGGACAAGACCCTTCTCCTTGGCGGCGGTCATTGAACCGCACTCCATCAGGTCGTCGTATGCAATAACCTCTGCGCGGATGAAACCACGCTCAAAGTCGGTGTGGATCTTGCCTGCGGCGCCGGGAGCCTTGGTGCCCTTCTTGATTGTCCAGGCACGAACCTCCTGCTTGCCTGCAGTGAGGAACGAGATAAGTCCCAGCAGGGCGTAGCACTCGTTGATAAGTCTGTCAAGACCCGACTGCTCCAGTCCCATGTCAGCAAGGAACATCTCCTTGTCTTCTTTGTCCATCTCTGCGATGTCAGCCTCGGTTCTGGCACAGATGGGAAGCACGGCGGCGTTCTCTGCTTTGGCGATTTCTCTGACTTTCTTGAGTCCTTCGTTGTTCTCGATTCCTGCAGCAAAGTCCTCTTCGCTCATATTTGCAGCATAGATGATAGGCTTGTTTGTGAGCAGGGCGGCGGTAGCCAGAAGCTCTGCCTCCTCCTCGGTGCACTCTACAGAGCGGGCGGAGCGGCCCTCGTTGAGCTCTGCAGAGACTCTCTTCCAGAAGTCAACCTCTGCCTGATATTTCTTGTCAGCCTTGACCATCTTCTGGGCCTTGTCGATTCTTCTTGTTACCATCTCTGCATCAGAGAGAATCAGCTCCAGGTCGATGGTCTCGATGTCGCGTATAGGATCAACGCTGCCCTCAACATGGATGATGTCGTTATCCTCAAAGCAGCGGACAACGTGTACAATGGCGTCACACTCGCGGATGTTTGAGAGGAACTTGTTGCCCAGACCCTCGCCTCGGGAAGCACCCTTTACCAGTCCTGCAATATCAACAAACTCGATGGTTGCGGGGGTGTACTTGTCGGGGTCGTACATTTCAGCCAGCTTGTCCAGTCGCTTGTCAGGAACAGCGACTACGCCTACGTTGGGCTCGATTGTACAGAAAGGATAGTTGGCAGACTGGGCGCCTGCGTTTGTGATAGCATTGAAGAGTGTGCTCTTGCCTACATTGGGCAGACCTACGATACCAAGTTTCATCAGATAAAAACTCCTTTATTGATACTGTCACACACAGGTTGTATGGGACAGGTTGAAAATTCAGCTTCAGGTTTTTTTGTCATAGCTTTGATAATTCTATCACAAAAACCTCTGCTGTTCAATAATTAACTTGAGATTTTTTCCTCTGTGGGTCTCAACTTTTTCTTGAATAGTAAAAAATGGAGTGATATAATTATCCTATATTTCTGCGAGGAGGAAATTTTTATGAAAAAATTACTTTGTTTGCTCATGGCTCTTATGATGGTTCTGCCTTTTGCAGCCTGTGGAGATGACAACGGAGAAGAAACCAAGGCTTCTGAGGATTCTCAGTCTGCCACACAGGCAGCAGGTGAGTCCGATGCTCAGGTGGAGACAACTGCTCCTGAGGAGTCACAGGAGGCCACCATTGAGGAGACTGTGCTATATGACGAGAACAACATCAAGATCACAGCCCTGAGCCTGACCTATGATGATACATACGTTAACCTGAACCTGCGTATCGAGAACAACACAGACACAGACCTGTCTTTCCTTGCATACGATACCACCGTCAACGACTTTGTTGTGGAGGGTCTTATGGCAGAGGATGTTGCAAGCGGCGAGCAGGTTGACGGAAGACTTTTCTTCAGAAAAAAGTGGCTTCAGGATGACGGGATCGATGTGATTGCAGACATAGAGGCACGTTTCAGTTATTATACCGATGACTATATGGTAGATGGTGATACTGATATGATCGAGATCAAGACTTCTGCCGCAGAGGGCTTTGACTACTCCTACGACGAGAGCGGATCTGTTATCTATGATCAGGACGGAGTGAAGATCGTATTCCAGAGACTTTTTGTCACCGACAATACCTACGACGGCGATACAGAGTATTATCCCATTATCTTCATCAAGAACGAATCCGACGAGATAATCTACGTGCAGGATACCGAGGTCCGTGTGAACGGAATCGAGGTGGATGCTACCTTCGGCGAGTTTGTATATACAGGCAAACGTAT
The DNA here is from genome assembly GCA_017457155.1 of Ruminococcus sp. Classification (GTDB taxonomy): domain Bacteria; phylum Bacillota; class Clostridia; order Oscillospirales; family Acutalibacteraceae; genus Ruminococcoides. The sequence goes on along the minus strand of JAFTHZ010000006.1, from coordinate 102,226 downwards.
GATATCTGAGGTTTCTCTGTATGAGGACAATCTGGCAGAGAACGGAATCACCGAGTTTGAGAGTCTTGAGATGGCTTTCGAGATTACCAGAGGCTCCGTACTCAACTCAGGCGAGAACACAGAACTGGTCGAGGTTGAGCTGGAGCAGTAACCAGCAGTCATAAATAACAGAAAGCGCAGAGCCCTTGGGGCTTTGCGCTTTCTTTGGTTTTATTCACAATGTGCTAAATCAGAACCTCGGGACTACCTGAGAGCAGATATATAATGTAGAACACTCCGTAGGCCAGAGGCTGATGAGCAAGATATACGAAAAATGCGTTTTGTCCCAGCATGGAGAGGAAGGGAATGCGGGGTTTGTAGAAACACTTGGGGACCTTTCCGTCCCTGATGCGCTTTCCTATGAGGGCTCCGGCGAAGAAGGGGAACATCCAGGGTAGCAGAGGGAAGTAGTCTGAGTAGCCGTGCCAGGGATTGCGAAATCCCAGAATCATCAGGTCTCCTGTGTACAGGTCTTTGGGCAGGGGTTTCTGAAAAGGTCCGAATCCCAGATTTCCCATCTCTACCGAGTAGGTCAGCAGAAACAGGGCTGTGCATACGAGTATGCCTGCGATGATGGGAGTCTTGTCCAGAATCCCCTTGAGGGGTTCGTACAGCATTACGCACACTCCCAGCAGGTGCAGAATACCGAAAATAATGGGAGCATCGGGCATAATGATTATGGAGACTATGGTCACCACCATGGCGGCGCCCAGCATTTTCGCTCCGCGAAGGGTGTTGTTTCGGCTGAGTGTGCAGGAGATACCGCACATCAGTATGAAGGCCACCGCAAAGGCGGGGCTTATGTGTGTGAAGAAGTCGAACAGTTTTGCGCTGAAGGGATGGCCGAACATATATCCCAGGGTGAAAAGTCCGTGGTCAAACACCATACAGAATACACAGAAGCCTCGGATTTCGTCCAGGGTGTGGATGCGTTTTTTTTCAGCCAAAATATCACCTCTCTCTGCTTTTGGGTTGAAAGTTAAGCGAAAATATATTAATATATATTATCATAATTATAATGATTATACAAGTCCGCTTTGCGGACGGGAAGTTGGTATACTATGAAATGCAGATATGATTATGTTCTCTTTGATCTGGACGGCACACTATCTGCCAGCGCCCCGGGCATCAGACGTTGCATCGAACTGACCCTTCAGCATATGGGCAAGGAGGTGCCCGACCTGTCTGACTACAGCAGATACATCGGTCCTCCGCTTATCAAGACTTTCATGGGTTTGTGCGGACTTTCGGAGGATGAGGCAAAGTATGCCCTCAGCTATTATCTGAAGATATACGATACCGAGGGCGAGTGCCGCAACCGTCTCTTTGAGGGGATCCCTGAGATGCTCTCAAAGCTCAGAGACAGCAACGCAAAGGTGGCGGTCTGCTCATCAAAGTTTCAGGGGTCTGTGGACAAGGTTTGTGCATTCCTTGATATTTTAGGATATTTTGATGCGCTGTGCGGGTCTGACGGCACAGGCAAGCGCCGCGAGAAGGAAGATATCATTCCCTATGCCATGCAGACTCTGGGCGCTGTCAAGGGCGACAGGGTAGTGATGATAGGAGACACTTTCTTTGATGCAAAGGGTGCAGTATACAATAATGTGGACTTTATCGGAGTTACATACGGATACGGCAGAAAAGATATGATGGAGGCAGAGGGTGCCACCCTCTTTGCTGATGATGTTTCGCAGCTGATGGCTCTGCTTTTTGAATAATAAGGAGAATTATATGGAAATCAATGATTGCAAATTTGACGTGCTGGGCAATAGGTTTCACTATCGTGTGGGAGCTGTCATAATCGAGGACGGATATGTGCTCCTTGCAAAATGCGATGCCGCCGACTACTATTATAGCGTAGGCGGTGGGGTGCATCTTGGCGAAACTGCGCAGCAGGCGGTGGAGAGAGAAGTTTTTGAGGAGACGGGCATAAGATATGTTGCGGACAGACTCCTCTTTGTGCATGAGAATTTCTTTGAGGATGATGTTGTTGCGGTAGGCAAGAAGGTCCACGAGATATCCCTGTTCTTTCTGATGAAGCCTATGGGCAGACAGGAGATATCGGTGGAGAGTGTATGCTCAGCAGGAGTTGAACATATGCACTGGGTGAAGATAGATAAGCTGAGTGACATGCAGGTTTATCCCACTTTCTATGCAGAGAAGCTCAGAGACCTTCCCCGGGGTGTTGAGCATATTGTCACCAACGATTTTGAGGATACAATTTAATATATTATTCTAAAGTCATTCGCTTGTCTCATATTAATCTATGAGGTGAGCGAATTTGTTTTTCTTTACAATAAGCAGGAAGCGGCGGTCCTCCCACGAGAAGGAGAAAAAGCCTGTAAACAGGAAAAAAATAATAATCAGGATCGTTGCGGGGATACTCGCTGTGGGCGGAGCGGTTATGACTATCTTGGTCAGCTGTTCCCCCGTGCCTGACACCGCTTTTGCCGAGGGTGTGGGGGAGTATTCTCTCGCGGCGGATAGTCAGGCCCTGCGGGAGGATTTCTTTTTACAGTTCGGATACAAGGCGCAGAGCCTGTCTGACAGGTCTGTCCGTATCCCCGAGGATGAGTATGTGTCGGCGCAGTTTCGCCATGTTCAGGAGCAGATGGGACTAAAAAGCTCTGACTACGCAGGAGAGCAGGCACAGCAGTATATCCTGAGGCTTGTGGGGGATGAGGAGACTTCTGACAGTTTCGGGGTCATCACCGTCTATAAGGGCAGGGTGGTGGAGGCGTATCTGACAGACTTTGAGTATCCAGCTTCTCTTGAGAGTTTGACGGGCTGATTAATCCTCTCCACATCATCTTGTAAGTGGTTCTTCGCCTGAACCATAGATATATGCCAAATCACCAAAAAACGAGCCTTCCATTTGGTTAATATTTTTCTTTATGTTCGTTTTACCTAAAATATTGGCTGAATATTTAGTGAAAACATTAATTGTGAAGTGAGATAAAAAGTGGTATATTATTATGTAGATTAAATACTAATCTGAAAAAAGTGTAGCTTTTTATCTATATGGAGGTATTTTATAATGGCAAATGTATCACTCAGACATGTGTACAAAATCTATGACGGCGGCGTTACTGCTGTAACAGACTTTAACTTGGAGATTGCTGACAAGGAGTTTATCATCCTGGTTGGTCCCTCAGGCTGTGGTAAGTCCACAACCCTGCGTATGATCGCAGGTCTTGAGGATATTTCCAAGGGCGAGCTTTACATTGGTGACCAGCTCTGTAACGACGTTGCTCCCAAGGATAGAGACATCGCAATGGTTTTCCAGAACTATGCTCTGTATCCTCATATGTCCGTATATGACAATATGGCTTTCGGTCTGAAGCTCAGAAAGATGCCTAAGGAAGAGATCAAGAGAAGAGTTGAGGAGGCTGCCAGAATTCTCGGTATCGAAGAGTATCTTGACAGACGTCCCAAGGCTCTCTCCGGTGGTCAGAGACAGCGTGTTGCTCTGGGTCGTGCTATCGTTCGTGATCCTAAGGTATTCCTTCTTGACGAGCCCCTCTCCAACCTGGACGCTAAGCTCCGTGCTAACATGAGAACCGAGATCTCCAAGCTCTATCAGAGACTGGGCACAACATTTATCTACGTTACTCATGACCAGACAGAGGCTATGACAATGGGTACTCGTATCGTTGTTATGAAGGACGGCTTTGTACAGCAGGTTGATACTCCTCAGCATCTGTATGATATGCCTTGTAATGAGTTCGTTGCAGGCTTCATCGGTTCTCCCCAGATGAACTTTGCTGATGCTACCCTCATCAAGATGGGCGACGGCGTTGGTCTGAAGTTTGACAAGTATGAGATCAAGCTTCCTGCATCCAAGAATGCAGACGGCAAGCTCACTCCTTACATCGGCAAGGAGGTTCGCTTCGGTATTCGTCCTGAGCACGTTCACGACGAGCCCGACTTCCTGGAGAAGATTACTGACGGCAACGGCCTTCTTGAAGCACAGGTTGATGTTACTGAGCTTATGGGTGCAGAGATCTACCTCTATGTTAATGTTAACGGCACACCTCTCACAGCTCGTGTTGCTCCCACATCAACAGCAAAGCCCGGCGACAGCATCAAGGTTGCTTTCGACCTTACCCGTATCCACATCTTTGACAAAGAGACAGAGCAGACAATCGTTAACTGATAGTCTATTCACAGATACTTTTGGCTCCGCAGATTATTCTGCGGAGCCGTTTTGCTTTATCAGGACTTTTTGATAAAAGCTTTACAATTTATGGTAGTAATAATAGGGGTTGAGGCGGTTTTCTCCCTGCACAAAAAGTATAATTCTGTTAACAAAAAATGAATTTCAGCATTTTTTATAAAAAAAGAAGAATTTTTTTTGCAAAAAGGTTGCAATTTTATTTTTTTTTGTGTAATATGTATATGAAATCATATGGATTTTGGTATCATTTCTCCAAATGATTCGGGAAAATGACCATACAATAACGATGTGTGCGGAGGCAAGTTTATGTCTAACAGATTGTTTCAGGGTATTATTCATCAGATGAAGGACGCTATCGACAGGGTTATCGGTGTTGTGGACGAGACCTCGGTTGTTATTGCTTGCTCGGAGCTTGGCCGTATCGGCGAGGTTAACGAGAATATCAACTCAGAGACTCTCAGCGCAACTGTTCCCTTTGTCATCAACGGCTGCACCTACAAGGCATTTGGCAACAGCGCCAGAGCTGACTATGCGGTGTTTGTGTCGGGTTCTGATGAGCTGGCTCAGAAGTACGTACAGCTTTTGTCCGTGTCTCTCTCCAGCATCAAGCAGTACTATGACGAGAAGTACGATAGAAGCAACTTCATCAAGAACGTAATCCTTGACAACATCCTCCCCGGCGATGTATACATCAAGGCAAGAGAGCTCCACTTCAACAACGAGGTGACCCGAGTATGTATGCTCATCAAGATCACTTCCAAGACAGAGATCTCTGCTTATGATATCGTTCAGAATCTGTTCCCCGACAAGAACAAGGATTTTGTCATTAACATTAACGAGACTGATATCGCTCTTGTCAAGGAGCTGAAGTCAGGCATCGACAGCAAGGACCTGGAGAAGCTGGCAAGCTCTATTGTGGATACACTCTCCAGCGAGTTCTACACACATTGTTCCATCGGTATCGGTACCTCTGTTGTAGGCATCAAGGATCTGGCTCATTCCTTCAAGGAAGCACAGGTTGCACTTGAGGTCGGCAAGGTGTTCGACACCGAGCGCTCCATCGTCAACTACGACAACCTGGGTATTGCCCGTCTGGTATATCAGCTTCCCACCACACTCTGTGATATGTTCCTCAGAGAGGTGTTCAAGCGCGGCTCCATTGACAGTCTTGATCAGGAGACACTCTTCACAATTCAGAAGTTCTTTGAGAACAACCTGAACGTTTCCGAAACATCCAGAAAGCTCTTTGTACACAGAAACACTCTGGTGTACCGTCTGGAGAAGATCAAGAAGCTCACCGGTCTCGATCTGAGAGAGTTTGAGGACGCTATCGTATTTAAGGTAGCCCTCATGGTTAAGAAGTATCTGACAGCAAGCCCCACAAAATATTGATAATAACGACAAATTCGCTTTGTACGCAGGCATATATGACTTAGGCTTCGTGCAAGGCGATTTTGGAGTAAAGGGATAATTTCCACAAATTGGAATTGGTAGTATGCAGGATGTCCAGATTTGCATCCCGCACAGGTGAAAAAGGCAGGATAGGAAATGATTGAATTTCGTAATGTTTCTAAGGTTTACTCTACGGGAACACACGCCCTCAACAAGGCGAGCCTTACCATTGAAAAAGGCGAGTTTGTTTTCATCGTCGGTTCATCAGGAGCCGGCAAGAGTACCTTTCTTAAGCTGATAATGAGAGAAGAAATCCCCACCTCAGGCACCATCATTGTCAATGGTATGCAGCTTGACAAGATGAAGAGACGCCAGGTGCCCATGCTCAGAAGAACCATGGGTATTGTGTTCCAGGATTTCAGACTTATAGATAAGATGACCGTATACGACAACGTGGCCTTTGCCATGCGCGCAATCGGCGCAAGCCCCAAGGCAATCAAGAAGCGTGTGCCGTATATTCTTGAGCTGGTGGGACTTGAGGGCAAGTCACATAACTACCCCTCAGAGCTGTCGGGCGGTGAGCAGCAGCGAGTAGGCCTGGCACGAGCATTGGTCAACAACCCCAAGATGATTATTGCCGACGAGCCTACAGGTAACATTGACCCTGAGATGAGCTTTGAGATTATGGAGCTTCTCTCAGAGATCAACAAGAGAGGCACCACCATCCTCATTGTTACTCATGAGCATGAGCTTGTGGAGAACTTCGGACGCAGAGTCATCACCATCGACAAGGGCGTAGTGGTTGACGATACCATGAGTGTTTCAGCCTCAGAGAGCTGAGTGTAAAGAGGAATTTGACTATGAAATTCAGTGGATTTGGATATTTGATAAAAGAGGGTGTGAAGAACATCTGGAGCAATCGTATGATGAGTATTGCTTCGGTGGGTGTTCTGATCTCGTGCCTTCTGATGACAGGTGCAGCAAGCCTGCTGTCTGTCAATGTTACCAGCGCGGTTGAGAGTGTTGGCGGAGAGAACGTGACCCGAGTGTACCTTGAGCAGGAGGTCACTGACCTTGAGGCGGTGTATATCACCAACGAGCTGGCAACCATCAGCAACGTAACAGAAACCGTATTTATCCCCAGAGATGACGCCATCAAGGAGCTGGAGGATACATACAGCGATGCTATTTTTGAGCAGCTTCAGGGCGAGGGCAACCCCCTGCCCAATGCTGTGGATGTGACTATGGAGGATCTTTCTCTGTATGATACAACCATCAGTCAGGTAATGGCGGTAGAGGGTGTTGAGTCTATCAGAGACACCAGAGAGATTGCCCAGAAGCTCACAAGCCTCAACAATCTTGTCACAACCCTCAGCTTCTGGATTGTGCTTGCGCTGACCTGTGTGTCGATCTTCATTATCTCCAACACAATCAGAATGACTATGTACTCCCGCAGATTTGAGATAAGCATTATGAAGTCCGTGGGTGCAACGGATACCTTCGTCAGAATTCCCTTTGTGGTGGAAGGTATGACCATCGGACTTGTTTCGGGTATTGTCACATCCGTGCTGCTGTTCTTCCTGTATGATATCATCATGAAGACAGCCCAGAATATTATCGAATTCAGCTTTGTGCCATACTCACAGGTTGGTGTATGGACCACAATCGTATTTATCGGAGCCGGTGTTGTCATCGGCGCACTGGGTAGCGTTGTTTCTATCGGACGCTATCTGAAGAAGGAAGGTAACGAGCTGCTCGGCTGGTAAGCCGCAGCGCAATATGAGAAAAAAGAGGTGAAGGCTTTATGAAGAAGATACTGTCCATCGTCCTTGCGGCAATCATGGTGCTTTGTATTGTGACGGTAGGTGCAACTCCTATCAGCGACCTTGAGGATCAGCAGTCAGAGCTTGAGCAGGAGGCACAGGACTACGAGGACTCTATCGCACAGCAGGAGGAAGACATCGCTCTGCAGGAGGATGAGATCGCTGCTGTTGAGAGCGACATCATCGCCCTCAATGAGGACATCGCAGAAAGCCGTCAGATAATTGCAGATTATGATGTTGAGATTGCAGAGAAGTCTGACGAGATCGATGCTCTCAATCAGGAAAACGAAGAGAATATGGATGCTCTCCGTGAGAGAATCAGAGCTATCTATATGGCAGGAGAAACCTCAACTCTGGAGATAATCCTTGGGGCAAAGGACTTCAGCGACTTTGTTGACAGGGTTCAGCTTCTGGAGAATCTGTCTGATTATGATGAGCAGCTTGTGGCAGATATCGAGGCACAGCTCACACTTATCAATACAGAGATGACAGAGCTCAACGATGCAAAGGAGGCTCAGCAGCTGGAGCAGGATGCTCTGGATGCAAGCCTTGCAGAGCTCAATGATTTGCTCACAGAGTACGAGGATGAGCTTGCTCTCAAGTATGACGATCTGAACGCAACCCAGGAGCAGCTGGATGCCAACGAGGCAGCTCAGCAGGCGCTGGAGGATTCTATCCGAGACTACTATTCTTCTCTGCAAAGCTCAAGCAGCTCAGGCAGCTCCTCAGGCAGTAGCTCCTCAGGTAGCTCAGGCAGTTCAGGCAGCTCGGGCGGTTCGAGCCAGCCTCCCAGCACTGCAGGCGGTTCATACGTCTGGCCTACTCCCGGTATTTACTACCTGACATCTAAGTATTACGAGCCCAGAACAGGACGCTACCATGGTGGTATTGATATATCCGGAGGCGGATATATGGGTTCTGCCGTTGTTGCGGCAGCCTCAGGCACAGTAATCTATACATACAACTCATGTGTACATAACTGGGGCAAAAACGGCAGCTGCGGATGCGGCGGCCACTACGGCAACTATGTAATTATTGACCACGGCGGCGGAAAGTCCACTTTGTATGCTCACTTCTCATCCTGTGCGGTTTCTGTAGGCGACTATGTCTCTGCAGGACAGGTCATAGGCTACGGTGGTTCCACAGGCCGTTCATCAGGAGCTCACCTGCACTTTGAATGCAGATACTACGGAGAGAGATACGACCCAATGTCAGAGTATCCCTCCCTGTAATATGACAGGAGATTGATATTATGAAGAAAAGAATTCCTATTTCAATCGTTATCGCCATAGCGTTGCTTGCAGCAGCCATCGCTTTTTCTGCGGCGTATATTATCGCCACAAGCTCTATGAATGCAAAGCTGACAGATGTGAACGAAAAGCAAGAGATGTTCTCTACTCTGGCAGATGTTGACAGCTTTGTGAGAGAGAAGTACAACGGCGAAATCGACGAGGAAAAGCTGTCTCAGCAGCTGTGCGAAGGATACGCAGAAGCCTTTGACGGTCAGGTTATCTACCTGACTGCAGATGAGGTCAAGGACAGCGAGTACACCGAGGAGAACGGATATCAGGTTCTGCCTTTGCCCGATGGTTCTGCTGTTGTGATTTCTGCTGAGGCTTCAAATTCAGCTGAGTAATGCTCAGAATAAATAATAAACTCGGATTCCTTCCGCATATACTGTACGTAGTATGTGCGGGAGGATTTTTTATGCTTGCTTTGCTGACCATAAGCACTTCTCACAGAGGAGGGGTGCTATCCTTTGTGAGGTATCTGAGAAGAGACAGGATTATCACAGAGGACAGGTCTTTTATGGGAATCAACATCAGACACATAAGGTATATACATAACCGTGGCAGGATAAACTGGAGGAGGATACACCGCAAGGCAGAGACTACTGAGCTGTTGTGTGGCGAAGACGTGTATATCCCCTCGGATTCGGGAATGAAAAAATTTGAGCCTTGGGAGTTCAGGAGCCGTTTGTGTGCAAACGCAGGGCTTGAGATACTGCGTCAGATGAGATGTGTTCCCCCGTCCCTGAGGATAGGACTCTATGACCCAAAAGGCGAAGTGCAGGATATGCCCCGCCATATCCTGCGGCTGACGAACAATCTTGTTGTGGTGACGGATAACAGGAATCTGTATATGGAGCAGGCGGGAATACTCATGGAGGAGATGGGAGCGGTGCTGCGTGTAAGTTGTGGGGTGTCGGAGCTGTTTGACTGTGGTCTTGTGATTGCACCCGGGGGGATAGACCGCAGGCTGAGCCTTCGCTCGGATTCGGTGGTGCTCTGTCCACAGCTGCCTATGGTGTCGCTCAGGGGTCAGGTGTACTTCAGATATGAGGTGGAGCTGAGTGAGGGGTTGTCAGAGTTCTGTCCCGGGGAGATAGGCTCCGATGTGCTTGCAGGAGGGCTTTACTCCTTGTGCGGAGTATATGAGTTGGGGGCTTTATCTCCTGCAAATCTTAGCTGTGGCAGGGAAGGAGTCACCCCCTCCGTAATAAGTAATTATCTGGAAGAGTGTTTCGGTACTTGACATTGGACAAAAATAAACATATAATATTATTTATGCTAAAAGAACGATTTTGAAAGGACGGTCACAAGCATGGCTAAATCCATTATGGTAACTGCAGAGGGTTACAAACAGTTAGAGGAAGAACTGGATATTCTTTTGGGAGTGAAACGTCCCGAAATCGCAGAGAAAATCAAGGTTGCCCGTTCCTATGGCGACCTGTCAGAAAACAGTGAGTACGATGACGCAAAGAACGAGCAGGCTATCCTGGAGGCAAGAATTGCCACCATCGAGGCTACTCTGAAACATGCTGTCATCATCGACGAAAGCGAAATTACAAACGAAACCGTTCGTATCGGCTCCAACGTCAGACTGGAGAACATCACCGCAGGCAGAGAGGTTACCTATCGCATCACAGGCTCCAACGAGGCTAATCCCAGAGAGTTCAAGATCTCCGACGAGTCTCCTGTAGGCAAGGGCCTGCTGGGACTTAAGGTGGGCGATGTGACTGAGATTGAGACACCTGCAGGTGTGATTGGTTTCAAGGTGCTTGAGATTTCCAAATAATCGATTTTTCGGGCGGCCTTTGAGTCGCCCTTTTTTGTGTATAATATTTCATTAATATAAAGGGAAAGGAATTGTGTTATGAGCGAGAAGAACAACACCGCAGTATCACAGGAGAATATCAGCGAGCAGCAGCAGATTCGTATGGATAAGCTGGCGGCTTTGCAGCAGGCAGGCAATGACCCCTTCATGGTGAACACATCTGACAGGGATACCTACGCTGCAGATATCGCTGAGAAGTTTGACGAGCTTGAGGGCAAGACCGTCTGTGTTGCAGGCCGAATCAAGTCCAAGCGCGGCAAGGGCAAGGTTATGTTTATGGACTTGTGGGATGTTTCCGGCAAGATTCAGATTTTTGCAAAGTTTGACGACCTTGGCGAGGAGGTCTACGCAGGACTTAAGAAATGGGATATCGGCGATGTTGCAGAGATCAAGGGCTTTGTATTCAGAACCCAGATGGGCGAGGTCAGCATTCATGCTACCGCTGTGACCCTGCTGGCAAAATCCCTTATTCCTCTTCCCGAGAAGTTCCACGGACTTAAGGACCCCGACCTGCGCTATCGCCAGAGATACGTGGATATGATTATGAATCCCGATGTTATGGGTACCTTCAAGAAGCGTACAAAAATCGTCTCCGAGATCAGAAGCTATCTGGATTCTCTCAACTACTTTGAGGTAGAGACTCCCGTGCTTTCAACAATCGCAGGCGGAGCTAACGCACGTCCTTTCATCACACATCACAACACCCTCAATCTGGATATGTATCTTCGTATTGCCACAGAGCTGTACCTTAAGAGACTTATCGTAGGCGGTATGGAGAGAGTGTACGAGATAGGCCGACTCTTCCGCAACGAGGGAATGGACGTTAAGCACAATCCCGAATTTACTACCATTGAGTTATACGAGGCATTCACTGACCTGCGCGGCATGATGGACAGAACCGAGCAGATTGTGAACCGCTGTTGTATCGCTGCCAACGGCACAGATCAGATTCAGTACCAGGGCGAGGATATCGACCTGTCTGTGCCCTTTGCACGTATGACAATGATCGACGCCGTCAAGAAGTACGCAGGTGTGGACTTCGGCGAGTTTATGGGCGACACCGAGAAGGCAAAGGAAGTTGCAAAGGAGCTTAACCTGGAGGTTAAGGCCACCGACACATGGGGCAACATCCTCAACACAGCTTTTGAGGAGTATGTAGAGGACAAGCTGGTTCAGCCTACCTTCATCACAGAATATCCCGTAGAGGTTTCACCCCTTACAAAGCGTCTTGCAGACAAGCCTATGATGGTTGACCGCTTCGAGCTGTTTGTCACCAGACGAGAGCTTGCAAACGCATACACAGAGCTTAACGACCCCATCGACCAGCGCTCCCGCTTTGAGCATCAGATGATGCTCCGCGAGGCAGGCGACGATGAGGCTAACGAGATAGACGAGGATTTCCTCACAGCTCTCAGCTACGGTATGCCTCCCACAGGCGGTATGGGTATGGGTATCGACAGACTGGTAATGCTGCTCACAGATTCAGCATCCATCCGCGATGTCATCATCTTCCCCACAATGAAGCCTATCGAGGAAGGCAAGAAGGCCACAAGAGTTGCTGATAATTCTTCTTCAGAAGAAAAAATTGAGGTTATTGATTTCTCAAAGGTAGAGATCGAGCCTCTGTTTGAGGAGTTTGTGGACTTTGAAACTTTCAGCAAGTCCGACTTCCGTGCGGTTAAGGTCAAGGCTTGTGAGGCTGTGAAGAAGTCAAAGAAGCTTCTGCAGTTTACCCTTGATGACGGCACAGGTGAGGACCGCACCATACTCAGCGGTATCCACGCATACTACGAGCCCGAGGAGCTTGTGGGCAAGACCCTCATCGCTATCACAAACCTTCCCCCCAGAGCTATGATGGGAATTGAGTCCAACGGTATGCTTCTGTCTGCTGTTCACTCAGAGGAAGGACAGGAGAAACTCCACCTGCTGATGGTTGACAATCACATCCCCGCAGGCGCAAAGCTTTATTAATAGTCAGATTCACCCCGACTTTTTGGTCGGGGTGTTTTTTTGGGGGGAAGATGCTTCTGAAGAATATGATGCACGCAAAATAAAAACCGAGGACAAAACATAGTCCTCGGTTTTGTTATTTACATAAAGAATTACTCTGTCTCCAGCATAATACGGATAATCTCTCTGTCGGTGTCTGCCATGCCGTTGCGGGCGAGACAGCCGATGTTGCGTATGGTGTTCTCCACGCCCTTCGCCACCAGTCCCTCTCCGCTGTAGAACTGGTTGCCGTCCTTGTACATAACCAGCGCCAGCAAGGCGGCGTTGACGGCAGAGGCTATCTTTGCGGCACAGCTGGCTTTTGCTCCGTCGCAGATGATTCCTGAGTCCATGGCCAGGGCGTTGACTACTGTGTGGGCGATGGTGTCATATCTGCCGCCCTGAATATATGCCACTCCTGAGGCGGCACCGCAGGCGGCGCTCACAACTCCGCAGTAGGCAGAGAGTCTGCCGATGCCTGCTTTCAGGTGGGTTGTCACAAGATTTGCAATGCACAGAGCACGCAGCAGGGTCTCGTGGTCCGCGTGGCACTCGCGGGCATATACAATCACAGGTACGCTGGTGGTGATTCCCTGGTTTCCGCTGCCTGAGTTGATGATAACGGGCATTTCACAGCCGTTCATTCGTGCGTCGCTGGCAGCCGCCGCGTAGGCGCACATCTTCTGGTATGTATCGCTGCGCTGATTCAGCAGGGTACGTCCTATGTTGGCTCCGTAGCATCCCCGCAGGCCTTCTTCGGCGATTGCCATATTAAAGTCTATCTGTCGCTCCAGAGTGGGTGCCACAAGGCTCAGATCCACACTGTCGACAAATTGAATGATCTCCTCTATATTCAGTATGCTGTGGTCGGTGAGACCGTTCTCTACGGGAGTGGTGTCTTTCTCAAAAAGTATCTGGTCGTTGTGCCTGATGCAGACAATGTTTGTGTGGTGCTCTGTGATTCTCACAAAGGAGGAGTCCTCTCCTGAGTACAGACTTATCATAATATCAAAGATGTGAGGCGTGTCCGCAAAGTGTACGGAAACGGGTGTTTTGTTCAGGAACTCTCTTGTGAGGGCAATCTGCTCGTCCGATATACAGGACAGCACCTCCAGCTCCAGCTCGCACTCTCCTGCCACGATTCCCGCAGCTGCGGCTCCGGGGATTCCTCTCAGGCCTCCTGTGTGAGGAACAACAACGCTCTTCACATTCTTGAGGATGTTGCCGCTTACCTCTATGAGGACTCTGTCCGGAAGCTTCCCCAGCACCTGCCTTGCTTTGGCGGCGGCGTAAGCAATAGCGATGGGTTCTGTGCATCCCATTGCGGGGATAAGCTCCTCTTTCAGTATGCTGATGTATTCGGTAGTATGTATGGTGTTCTGCGACATAAAACCCTCTCCTTTGAGGATGTTTTTCTTCTGATAATTATATCATATACACGGAGGGAATGCATTATATATTTAATAAAAAGATGAGATTTTGGAGCAAAAATATAATACTCTCTAATAAAAAGTTCAAAACATCTTAACAACTATTGTGCAAAGTGTACAAATGGAACAGGAGAGTATTGAGCGAAAAGTCAAAATTCTGTATGGAAGCCAATTTTTTATTGTGTTCTTAAAATCCCTTTGTTATAATTGTTATTAGTTACTTTAAGTATCAGAATATTTTTGTATAAAATCACTATTCAGCTTATGGTAATCCACAATCGTTCTGCCTTTTGGCATGAAAGGAGATATATTAATTATGAAACAGTATGCTGCAGACAAGATTTATAACATCGCCCTAACGGGCCATAGTGGTGCAGGTAAGACCACTATGGCTGAGGCAATGCTGTACATGACAGGTGTTATTGACCGTATGGGTAAGACCGCCGACGGCAACACAGTCACAGACTTTGATCCTGAGGAGATTAAGAGAAAGGTTTCTGTTGCACTGGCAGTTGCTCCTGTTGAGTGGCATAGTTCAAAGTTCAATATTCTGGATGCTCCCGGTCTGTATGACTTTATGGCAGGTGCTGTTGAGGCTGTACGTGCCGCAGACACAGTAGCTGTTGTTGTATCCGCAAAGGGCGGCATCAACGTTGGAACAGAGCGTGGTGTCAAGTTTGCCAAGAAGGCAGGCCGTCCCAAGTTCTTTGTTGTCAACGGTATGTGTGACCCCAACGTAGACTACTATGCTCTCATAGATGAGTTGAAGGAAAGATACGGAAACACAGTTGTTCCTATGTTCATTCCTGTTGTTGAGGGTGGCAAGGCTACTGCATATATCAATATCGCAACTCAGAAGGCATACAAATATAACGGTGCCAAGGCTGAGGAGATTCCCATGCCTGCATTCGACAGACTTGAGGAGTTTACTGAGGCTATCAAGGAGGCCGTTGCTGAGACTGATGACGTTCTGATGGATAAGTTCTTCAGCGGTGAGGAGTTTACAGCTGAAGAAATGGCAACAGGTATCAAGAATGCTGTTATCTTCGGATCACTTTCTCCCATCCTTTGCTGTGATGTTGTTACTCTTGAGGGTATGGATGTTGTTATGTCCTCCATCGAGAGCTACACCCCCACTGCTGCTGAGGCAGCTGCAGAGATTGCAAAGAACGAGAACGATGAGGATGTTCAGCTGGTTGTCAGCGAGTCCGAGCCCGCAGTTGCTACAATCTTCAAGACAGTTGCCGACCCCTTCGTAGGCAAGCTGTCATACTTCAAGGTTATTTCCGGAAAGATTTCTTCCGAGACAGCTCTCATCAATGCGCGCACAGGCGAGTCCGACAGAATCTCCAAGGTTCTGGTAGTCCGCGGCAAAAAGCAGATCGAGATGCCATATATCGGCGCAGGCGACATTGGAGCAATTCCTAAGCTGTCCGGTGCAGTAACAGGTGACACCCTCTGTGCTCCCAACCGCAAGGTTACACTCCCCGGCCCTGCATACAACAAGCCTTCCTTCTCAATGGCAGTATTCCCCAAGAAGAAGGGTGAGGAAGATAAGGTTGCTCAGGGTATTGCAAGACTCATCGAGGAAGATCCCTCCCTGAAGTTCAAGTCTGACAAAGAAACCAAGGAAATGGTTATCTCCGGTAAGGGCGACCAGCATCTTGATATAGTTGTTTGCAAGCTCAAGAGCAAGTTCAACGTTGAGGTTATCCTCCAGAAGCCGAAGGTTGCATATCGTGAGGCTATCCGCAAGAAGGTTCAGGTTCAGGGCAGACACAAGAAGCAGTCCGGTGGTTCCGGTCAGTTCGGTGATGTATGGATCGAGTTTGAGCCCTGTGATTGCGCTGATCTGGAGTTTGCAGAGAGAGTTGTGGGCGGTTCTGTTCCCAGAAACTTCTTCCCTGCAGTTGAGAAGGGTCTGCGTGAGGCTATCCTCAAGGGACCCCTGGCAGGATATCCTGTTGTCGGCCTGAAGGCTACTCTCTATGATGGTTCCTACCATCCCGTTGACTCCAACGAAATGGCATTCAAGATGGCCGCAAAGATTGCGTTCAAGAACGGTGTCTCCATCGCTAACCCCACACTGCTTGAGCCTGTTGGTTCTCTCCAGTGTACTGTTCCTGATGCAAACATGGGCGATATTATGGGCGAGGTCACAAAGCGTCGCGGAAGAGTGCTGGGTATGAGCCCCGGTGAGGATAATCAGCAGGTTATCGAGGCTGAGGTTCCTATGGCAGAGATGCACGACTTCAGTACATATATTCGTCAGGTAACTCAGGGCAGAGGTCGCTTTAACTTCGAATTCCTCCGCTATGAAGATGCTCCCGCAAACGTTGCCCAGAAGGTTATCGAGAAGGCAAAGCAGGAACAGGAGGAGTAATCTCTCTGTTGTTCCTAAGTAAATCTCAATAAATATAAAAAACAACAGCTTCGCAGTATCTTTCTGCGGAGCTGTTTTTTCTGCTTGTGGCGGTTGTGTATAGAAAAAGACCGCCTGAATCTTTCAAGCGGTCTTTGCTGAGTTTTTATTGAGTGATTATACGATTCCTGCCAGGACCTTCTGGATTGCGGTTGCATCCTTGACGCTGAGTCTGTTGTCTGCGTCGTAGTCTGCAACAGCCAGACCCTCCTCAGAGAGAGACTCCAGTGATGCCAGATGCTTCTGGATAGCGGTGGCATCCTTGATGTTTACCTTGCCGTCAAGGTTTACATCACCCAGCTCATACTTTGCTTCAGGCTCGGATGTAGTGGGCTCAGAAGTAACAGGCTCAGAAGTGTTGGGCTCTGTGGGAGTATCTACGGTATAGATATTGTAGGGGAAGTTGTTGTTTGCTGCATAGTCAAGGGCTGCGCTGCCTTCTGTACATACAACAGAGAAGCTGCCGTACTTGACATAGTCAAAGGTCTCGTTACTGTAGTAGTATCCCATTGCGTAGTCTCCGATGGAGGTTACTGATGCAGGGAGAATGGTGATACCCAGAGGACAGGAGTCAAAGGCATTGTCGCCAATGGTCTCCAGAGAACCCTTGATAGAGAAGTTCAGGTTCTTCAGAGCGGAGCAGGAACAGAATGCCCAGTCATCAATAGTCTTCAGGGTAGAGGGGAAGGTGACAGCCTTCAGCTTGGGACACAGGAAGAACGCAAAGCTTCCGATAGTCTCCAGACCCTCGGGAAGTATAAGCTCAGTGAAGTCGGTATATGCAAATCCGTAGGTCTCGATAGTCTTCAGTGTGGAAGGTAAGGTGATCTCTGCAAGATGAGTACAGTTTTCAAATGCACCTGTGGCGATGGTTGTGACTCCCTCGGGAATAACAATGCTCTCGAGACGTGTGCAGTTGGAGAAGCAGTTATTGCTGATGGTCTTTGCTCCTTTGGAGAGAGTTACATCTGTCAGATAGATGCAGTATGAGAATGCGGAGTTTCCCATAACCATAACGGTGTCGGGGATTGATACTGTCTTGATATAGGAACCTGCGAATGCCTTGTCCCCGATATAGGTTACACCTGAGGGGATGGTTACCTTCTCGATAGTTTTGTTCTGATAGAAAGCCTGTTTTCCGATACCCATAACAGTCAGTCCGCCGATGGTGGAGGGGACAGATACGTTGGCGCTTGTACCCTTGTAGCCGGTGATCTCGGCTGTGGTTGCAGAGGTAGCGGAGTAGGTGAAGTCACTCTCTGCTGCGGATACTGTCATGCCTGCAAGCATGCAGCAGGTCATAATCAAGCTGAGAGTAAGTATTATGGAAATGATTTTTTTCATAGTTCACACAACCTTGCTAGTATATTTGTACTATATAGTATAATATATTGAGGTTTTTTCGTCAATGATAATCCTCGATAATTCTTGAGTTGAATGACTTTTTTGTGGAATCGGGGAAGTGTTAATAATATGTTTTCAAAAAAATCCCTTTATCTGTAAATTTCTCATTGATATTTAGGCGGATTTTATATATACTGGTATTATATTTCTGATTATTATTTATGTGTTTCTGATTACTTAATGAAAGGTGGAGGGAATATGACAACAGAAAAGAAACGAAGGATCATAATTGATGTTATCTTCATCGTTATGATACTTGCGGGAGCCTATCTTGCCGTAAAATACCTGACAGGATTGGTTCTGCCTTTTATCATTGGTTTTGTAGTTGCAGTCTGTCTGCAGCGACCTGTGGCATTTCTCACAGAGAAGACAAAGCTGTCGAGGGCTTTCTGGTCTGTGCTGTTGGTGCTGTTGGTGTTGTGTCTGCTGTTTGGAGTGGTTATACTTGCCATGTGGGCTATATACGACAACGCCTCGGGTTTTGCAACATGGATGATAAAGGACCTGGCTCCTGAGATGAAGAACACCTTCTCAGAATTGTCTCTGTGGTTTACGGGTATTGCCGCAAAAATGCCCAAGGAGATGGCTGACTATCTCCAGTCTGCGCCTTCGGTTATCATTGACGAGGTTGTGGGCGTTGTTGGCGGAGTTGTGACAGGTATGCTGGGATCCATTGTTGTCAGCGGCCCCGGACTGCTTATCTCCTCTGTGTTCTCAGTGGTTGCATCCTGCTATATCACAAAGGACTACCGAAAGATTACAAACTTCCTCCTCTCTCAGCTTAGCGAGCGAAAGAGACATCTGGTTGTGAAGGCTAAACAGCTTTTTGTCACAAATATACTGAAGATGCTCCGCGGATACATTATTATTATGTTTATCACTTATCTGGAGATTTTCTTGGGACTGTCTGTGCTGAAGGTGAACTACGCAGGAGTGCTTGCAGCGTTTATTGCTGTGCTGGATATCCTGCCTGTGCTGGGCACAGGAACCGTGCTTCTGCCCTGGGCGGTTATCAGTATGCTGATGGGAGATCTGTGGAGAGGTGTGGGACTGCTGATAGTGTATGTTTCCATTACCGTTATCCGAAACATCATCGAGCCCCGTATCATTGGTCAGCAGGTGGGCCTGCCTCCCATTGTGACACTTCTTGCTATGTATGTAGGTCTGAAGGCCATGGGAATTCTGGGAATGATGCTGTTCCCTGTTACAATCATCATCATTGTCAAGCTTCAGGAGAGCGGTGTTATTCATATCTGGAATATACCTGAGAAAGATGATAATGAAGAGAGAAAAGGAATCTTCTCTTCTGCAAAGAAAGTGTTTGCGGGGGCATTCCGCAAGAAGGAATCAAAAACCGAAGAGTAATAACCTATAAACAACAAACCGTCCTGACAAAACTCAGTCAGGACGGTTTTATTATATTATATATAGTATAGGCATCGGGTGGATGAGATTATTACAGGTGAAGCTGTGCAGCCAGCAGGACAGCGGACTTGAGTCTGTCCAGCGGGGAGGAGTCTGCATCTGACAGGAAGGTCAGGTCTTTTGCGGGTACAGATGAGGCGCTGCAAAGTGTCTGCATACGGATATCTATCTGTTCTTTCCTGACAATCTCAAAGAGCTCTCCGATAGATGTGCAGCTGCGAATGCTGTCCATAATCTGCTCTTTATGTGGATTTGTGCTGCTCTGACTCATCTGTTACCCTCCTTCCTGAAAAGCTGAAAAAATACCCTGATTATAATTATACATATCATTTCCATCAAATTCAAGAGACACATGTAACAGATATTATATTTACATATGTCGAATTTTGTGGTATCCTATGTACATTGTGTTTTGAATAAAGGGAGGTCAGTATGGATAATAATTATTATAATGAAAAAGAGATGAACATATCGCAAGAGACTGTGACTCAAGAGGCTCCCAAGAGCAGACGGTCAAAAAGAAAAAAAGAGAAGACCCCGGGCAAGGGGTTATTTGCCCGTATAAAGAAGAGCTTTACTCCTGCGGTTTCGGTGTTGCTGGTGCTGTGTATTCTGCTCAGCGGTGCACTGGCTGTTGTTTCGGTTATGTTGGTTAAGTCTGAGGAGCGCCACAAGGCGGTCTATGATGACGAGGACAAGATAACCGTTGCTGCCAAGGGTGACAGGATTCAGCTTCATAATTATGCTCTGGGTAACATCGCAATACCTGCTCTGGAGGGTGTGCCTGTTAATACCTATGACGACGAAGGCTTTATGACAGACAACAAGGGCTTCAAGTACTACTATGAGAACGATGAGCTGTGCTCCTATGTGGGAGTTGATGTGTCGGCATATAACGGAGAAATCGACTGGAAGGCTGTCAAGGCCTGCGGAGTGGACTTTGCAATGCTGAGAATCGGCGGCAGAGGTTATGGCGAAGAGGGAGTTATGTACGAGGACGAGTATTTCCTTGATAACTACCGCGGAGCAAAGGCTGCAGGACTTCAGGTTGGTGCATACTTCTTCTCTCAGGCAGCTACTGTAGAAGAGGCTGTTGAGGAGGCAGAGTATGCCCTGGAGATTCTCGACGGCAAAAAGCTGGATTATCCTCTGGCCTTTGACTGGGAGATAATCGAGTCTGCAGACTACACCCGAATCGACGATGTTATGCCTGACACCCTCACAGAGGCCGCAAGGGCATTCTGTGACACTGTGAAGGCAGAGGGTTATGAGCCTTCGTTATATACAGGCTACTCTCTCGCATACTATAAATATGATCTGTCACAGCTCAGCGATATTGATATCTGGTATGCTCAGTACAACACTACCGCTGACCTGTACTACAATTATATGATGTGGCAGTACACAGACTCGGGTACCGTGGATGGTATCGACGGGGATGTGGATCTGAACATCTGTTTTAAGAATTATTGATAAGAGGTAATTATTATGAACAAAATCGCAAGCTTTCAGGTTGACCACGATACTCTGGAGGTAGGTTGCTATGTGTCCCGCATTGACGGAGATATCGTAACCTATGACCTGAGATTTGTAAAACCTAACACAGAGCCCTTCCTTTCAAACGGCGCTCTCCATACTATTGAGCATCTGTTTGCTACCTATGCCAGAAACAGCAAGGACGCAGGCAGCATCATCTACTTTGGACCTATGGGCTGCCGCACGGGCTTCTATCTCATTGTCAGAGACCTTTCCGGCAAGGATACCATAGCTCTCATCAACGAAACTCTGGAGAAAGCTATTGCTCACACAGGCGAGATTCCCGGTTCTCAGAAGAAGGAATGTGGTAATTACCTGGATCATGACCTTGAGGGAGCAAAGGTTGCAATGCGGAAATATTACTCTGTGTTGAAAGATTGGAATATTTATAACCTTCAGTATAAATAATGTTGTAATATTGCACAAAAATACCCAAGCGTCTTTATGCATAAGAGCTAAATGTTCCGAAAAAGCAAAATAAAGCTTGTAATTTCGGAAGCTTTTTTGTATAATTACAGAAGTTGTTACAAAGGTTACAGATTTGTAACAGTTGATTTCCAAAGAGAAATATATTGAGTCAGGGGCAAATCTTGCCGCCGACACACTATAAAACTTAAGGAGAAATTTGTTTGGGTACAAAGTTTATCGGCATTGACGGATACGGCAAAATCGCCTCTGTCAATCAGAAAAAGCAGAGTAAAAACAATATTAATAATAAGGCAAGCAGAGTTTACAAGCTGGTTCGCTTTTCAAAGAGACTTGCAAGAGAGATCGGCAAGGATATGAAGGCAGTAGGTCGCAAGATCGGTGACATCACCTGGCCTACACTCACACCCGGTAAGTTCTTCAGAGGTGTGCGCAACTTCCATATCAGCGGTTCCTACTTTGAGTTTATGAGAAGCCCCAAGGGTATTGCTACCATGGCCGCACCTGTGCTGGCCGCAATGGTACTTATCCTGACAGTATGCTTCTGGACCTGCTCTGACAAGCCTCTGACCGTCAGTGTTGACGGCGAGTACATCGCAACTATCGAGAACGATCAGGTTCTCACACAGGCATCCGTACAGATGAATCATGCTCTGTCCGATGTTCCTGCTACAAATAAATCCACACCTGCCATCCAGGTTTCATATCCCAGCTTTGCAGAGGTTGAGACCGCAAGCGCTGCTGATGTATATGAGATGATGGTTGTTCAGCACGAGGAGATCATCCCCGATGCAGACGGCCTGTATGTAGACGGCGTTTTCTATGGTGCAACCACAGAGGTCAATGCTCTGGCAACAGCACTGGAGGGAATCCTTGCTGATGCAAAGGCAGGCTATGACGACGCAACAGTTACATCATTCAACAATGATGTTCAGATTTCCACCGACGTATACGCTACTGCTGACATCAAGACAGCTGCAGAAATCATCGATGCAGCCCGCAGCAGCTTCTCTATCAGACTTGAGACAGACTACGTAGTGGAGGAGGAGATTGCATACTCCACCATCACAGAGACCGACGACACTCAGCTTGATACTTACAGCGAGGTCAAGACTCAGGGCTCCAACGGACTCAAGGAGGTTTCATACCGTCTTGTATATGTAGATGGTGTTCAGACCGATGCAGTGTTCAGCTCAGAGACTGTTATCACTGAGGCAGTGGATGAGGTTGTTGTTGTTGGTACTCAGGAGAGCTACCAGCCTACAGGTGACTTTATCTGGCCCGTTCCCTATACATCCAATGTTACCAGCCATTACAAGTGGCGTTGGGGCAGAATGCATAATGGTATCGATATTGCTGACAGCGGTTGCTACGGCGTTGATATCGTAGCTTCTGACGCAGGTACTGTTGAATGGGCAGGCTGGGACAGCTCAGGCTACGGCAACTATGTTATCATTGACCACGGCAACGGATACAAG
This sequence comes from Ruminococcus sp., assembly GCA_017457155.1. Taxonomy (GTDB): domain Bacteria; phylum Bacillota; class Clostridia; order Oscillospirales; family Acutalibacteraceae; genus Ruminococcoides. The sequence goes on along the minus strand of JAFTHZ010000006.1, from coordinate 79,568 downwards.
ACCCTCTACGGTCACTGCTGTGAGGTATATGTTTCCATTGGCGATAAGGTTAACCAGGGAGATGTTGTAGGCGCTATGGGTGCCACAGGTAATGTTACCGGTACACATCTGCACTTTGAGATCATCGAGAATGGTGTCAAGGTGGATCCCTATCCCTATATTTCCTGATAAACTATGCACCCTGTCACGATTGTGGCAGGGTGTTTTTGCGTTTTGCTACCTGAGCATGGACGAAGCGGTGTCGAGGACGTTCTCTACATTACGCAGAGCTTTGACCGCCCTTTTCTTGACGGTTTTCTTGTTATTTGCCATTACCTTCGAGCCTACATATCCTGCAGCCATTCCTGCCATCATCCCGAAGGTGACACCCTTGACTACGTTCATAACCGAGTTACTCATTCAATAACCTCCCGTAATAAAAATGCAAGAACTGCTTGCTTTATTAGTATTGGCAGATTAAAATGTGATAGAGGTGATAAGTTTTGGCAGAACTGAACATTGTACTTATTGAACCGGAAATTCCCCAGAATACAGGCAACATAGCCCGCACCTGTGCCGCAACAGGCGCAAGGTTGCATCTTGTGAGACCTATGGGATTTGAGGTGGATGACCGCAAGCTCAAGCGTGCAGGGCTTGACTACTGGTATCTGCTGGATATTACATATTATGACAATATGGATGATTTTTTTGAGAAGAATCCCGACGGAAACTTCTATTATTTCTCCACAAAAGCACAGAAGAAGTATACTCAGATCGATTACCCTGACAAAGCGTATCTGGTGTTTGGCAAAGAGACAAGGGGTCTGCCCGAGTGGCTGCTTATGAAGAACCGTGAGTCCACGGTGCGGATTCCCATGCTGTCGGATGCCCGTTCGCTGAATCTGTCAAACTCCGTAGCCATTGCGGTGTATGAGACTCTCCGCCAGTGGGATTTTCCGCAGCTTCAGTGTATGGGTGAGCTTCATCGTCACAGCTGGGATGATGCGGAGTGAGCAGGGCACAGGGGAGCTTCTCGGAGGAAAAAATCCCTCTTTGACACATAAAAAAATCAGTTTTGTATATTGTTTTGCATTTTTGAGATATTAATACTGTAAATTTGCGAAAAAATACGGCCCAAAATGCTTGAAACTCGCCCATCGTTGCTGTATAATATAGATGGTTAAATTTGTCTATTTTTTAACACAATTCATATAGGAAAGGGTTTTTACTATGAATCTCAACAAAGTAACAGTCGAAGACATTAATGTTAAGGGCAAAAGAGTCCTGGTTCGTTGCGACTTCAACGTTCCTCTGAAGGAGGGCGTTATCACCAACGATAACCGTATCACAGCTGCTCTGCCCACAATCAAGAAGCTCATCGAGAACGGTGGCAAGGTTATCCTTTGCTCACATCTGGGCAAGCCCAAGAACGGCCCCGAGGAGAAGTTCTCTCTGGCTCCTGTTGCAGTTCGTCTCTCTGAGCTGCTGGGTCAGGATGTTGTTTTTGCAAATGACGACGAGGTTGTTGGCGAGAACGCAAAGAAGGCTGTTGAGGCTATGAATGACGGCGACGTTGTTCTTCTTCAGAACACCCGTTTCAGAAAAGAAGAGACAAAGAATCTGGAGCCCTTCTCATCTGAGCTTGCATCTCTGGCAGAGGTTTTTGTTATGGATGCATTCGGCAGTGCTCACCGTGCACACTGCTCCACAGCAGGCGTTACTGACCACATCAAGGATACAGCAGTAGGCTACCTGATGCAGAAGGAGATCGCATTCCTCGGAAATGCAGTTGAGAATCCTGTTCGTCCCTTCGTTGCAATCCTCGGCGGCGCAAAGGTTGCTGACAAGCTGAACGTAATCTCCAACCTCCTTGAGAAGTGCGATACCCTCATCATCGGCGGCGGTATGGCATACACCTTCATCAAGGCTCAGGGTGGCAACGTTGGTACATCCCTTGTTGACGATACAAAGCTTGATTACTGCAAGGAGATGATCGAGAAGGCAAAGGCTATGGGCAAGGAGCTGCTCCTTCCTGTTGACGCTATGACAACAAAGGACTTCCCCGATCCCATCGATGCTCCCATCGACATCACACCCTGCGCATCCAACGCTATCCCCGACGATATCATGGGTCTGGATATCGGTCCCAAGACCGCAGAGATCTATGCTGAGGCAGTTAAGAATGCAAAGACCGTTGTATGGAACGGCCCCATGGGTGTATTCGAGAATCCCTCTCTCGCAAAGGGTACTATCGCAGTTGCCAAGGCTCTGGCTGAGACAGACGCAACCACAATCATCGGTGGCGGCGACTCCGCAGCAGCAGTTATCAACCTGGGCTTTGCTGACAAGATGAGCCACATCTCCACAGGTGGCGGCGCTTCTCTTGAGTATCTTGAGGGCAAGGTTCTTCCCGGCGTAGCTGTTATCGCAGAGAAATAAGATACAATATATCATAAGGGCGGAGCACATCCGCCCTTAGCTATGTTAAAGAATATTTTTATTTTAATTCGAGAAAGGAAATATAAATTATGAATAAGGCAACAAGAAAGACTATCATCGCCGGCAACTGGAAAATGAACAAGACTCCCGATGAGGCAAAGGCACTTATCGCTGAGATGGTACCCCTTGTAAAGGACGCTGACTGCGAAGTTATCGCTTGCGTTCCCTTTGTTGATCTGGCTGTTGCACAGGAGGCAGCACAGGGCTCAAACATCAAGATTGGCGCAGAGAACTGCCACTGGGCAGAGTCCGGCGCATTCACAGGCGAGATCTCTGCTAAGATGCTGGCTGCTATGGGCATCGAGTATGTTATCATCGGTCACAGCGAGCGTCGTCAGTACTTTGGCGAGACAGACGAGACTGTTAACCAGAGAGTACGTGCAGCACTTGACGCAGGTCTGACAGTTATCCTCTGTGTAGGCGAGCTGAAGGAGCAGCGTGAGCAGGGCATCACAGCAGAGCTGTGCAGAATGCAGACAAAGATTGCTCTGCAGGGTGTTACTGCAGAGGAGATGTCCCGCATTGTAATCGCATACGAGCCTGTATGGGCTATCGGCACAGGCCTCACTGCTACATCCGACCAGGCTGACGAGGTTTGCGGTATTATCAGAGAGGTTATCGCAGAGCTGTACAGCACAGAGGTTGCAGAGGCTACCACCATTCAGTACGGCGGTTCTATGAACGACGGCAACGCAGAGGAGCTCCTCTCCAAGGTAAACGTTGACGGCGGTCTCATTGGCGGTGCATCACTTGTTGCAGAGAAGTTTGCAAAGATCGTAGAATTTGCTTCTAAGTAATAGGAGAGAATAATATGAAGAAACCCCTTATCTTATGTATACTTGACGGCTTTGGCATTGCACCCGAGGCGGGCAACGCCATCTATGCCGCAAAGACTCCCAACCTGGACAGACTCTTCGCAGAGAATCCTACCACCGCTATCGGTGCATCCGGTATGGACGTAGGTCTGCCTGACGGCCAGATGGGTAACAGCGAGGTTGGCCACACCAACATCGGTGCAGGTCGTATCGTTTATCAGGAGCTGACAAGAATCACCAAGTCCATCAAGGACGGCGACTTCTTTGAGAATGAGGCTCTGTGCGGTGCTATCGACAACGCTATCAAGAACAACTCCACCCTCCACCTGATGGGACTTCTCTCTGACGGCGGTGTTCACAGCCACAATACTCATCTGTACGGTATCCTTGAGCTTGCAAAGCGCAAGGGACTTGACAGAGTCTGCATCCATGCATTCCTTGACGGACGTGATGTACCTCCCTCAAGTGGCAAGGATTTTGTACAGGCTTGTGAAGATGAGATCAAGAAAATCGGCGTTGGTACCATCGCAACAGTTATGGGCAGATACTACGCTATGGACAGAGACAACCGCTGGGAGCGTGTTGTGAAGGCATACGATGCAATGGTTCTTCGTGAGGGAGTCCAGTGTGACGATGCTGTTCAGGCAGTGGCTGACTCCTATGCAGAGGGTGTAACAGACGAGTTTGTTGTGCCTGCTGTTATCAAGGGCGGAGAGCCTATGAAGGCAAACGACTCCGTTGTGTTCTTTAACTTCCGTCCCGACAGAGCAAGAGAGATCACCCGTACTCTGGTTGATGAGAGCTTTGAGGGATTTGAGAGAAAGAACGGCTTCTTCCCCCTGTACTATGTATGTATGACTCAGTATGATGCAACAATGCCCAACGTGCAGGTTGCGTTCAAGCCCCAGTCCCTCAAGAATACTCTGGGCGAGTATCTGTCAGACAAGGGTATGACTCAGCTGCGTATTGCAGAAACAGAGAAGTATGCTCATGTAACCTTCTTCTTCAACGGTGGTGTTGAGAAGCAGTACGATGGCGAGGACAGAATCCTTGTTGCATCTCCCAAGGTTGCAACCTATGATATGCAGCCTGAGATGAGTGCATACGAGGTATGTGACAAGTGCTGTGAGGCTATTGAGAGCGGTAAGTATGACGTTATCATCCTTAACTTTGCCAACTGTGATATGGTTGGTCATACAGGTGTGTTTGAGGCAGCAGTAAGCGCTGTTGAGGCAGTTGATACCTGTGTGGGCAAGGTTGCGGCTTCTATTGAGAAGATGGGCGGCGTGACCCTCATCACAGCCGACCACGGCAACGCAGACAGAATGGTTGACACAGATGGTACACCCTTCACAGCTCATACCACAAATCCTGTTAAGTTCTCAGTTATCGGCTATGACTGCACACTCCGAGAGGGTGGTGTGCTGGCAGATATTGCCCCCACAATGCTGAAGATTCTGAACCTTCCTCAGCCTGAGGAGATGACAGGTAAGTCTATCATTATCTGATAATTGTTTATTCTTTGCGGAGTACCTTCGGGTGCTCCGCTTTTTTTGTCAGATAGCAGAATTTTACCCAAAACACGAGGTTTACAAGATAGACGAATTGTGTTATCATTATGATGTGTAGACGCTTTTGTGAGGTGATATGGATGGAAGGTAACAAAAAAAGCGTATGTAATCTTATAATCGCAATAATTACCGTGGCTGTTCTCGTGGTCGCGATGGTTGGAGTAATGCTCACTCTCGACTACTTTCAGGTGGATACTTCTGTGGCGACTCCTGACGAGGTAACAACTCTGAATCCCGTTTTTTCCAGCTACGATGAGGTTATCCTCACCGAGACTACGGAGGAGGTTACCACTCCCAACGGGGAGGAGTATACCCTGACTCAGGACTGGGGAGAGCTTGCAAAGATAAACAACGAGATAGTGGGCTGGATATATATGCCCAATACTGTTATCAATTATCCCGTGCTGTATCACGATGGTGACGGCTACGGCAGCCAGTATTATATCCATCGTAACTACGACAGGTCATATCTGTACGCAGGCAGCATCTTCATTGACTACAGAAGCGGAGAGGGCCCCTTCAGCAGGAATATTCTCACTCACGGACATAATATGAACAATGGCTCCATGTATGCGGCAATTACCCAATTCGGCAAGTGGTCTCCCAATGTTTCTGCATACAAGAATGCTCCCACCCTGTTCTTCAATACACCTGCAGGCAACGAGCAGTGGGTTATCTTTGCTTATTATAAGACCAGTACCCTGACCGCCCACGGAGACTTCTTCAACTATCTGCAGGGAGACTTTGACTCTGATGCACAGTTTATGAACTATATATACAATGTGAAAGAGCGCTCACTCATTGATGTGCCTGTGCCTATCAACGAGGACGACCAGATAATCACATTGTCTACCTGCTCCTACGAGTTCACAGAATTCCGTACGGTTGCCGTGGCAAGAAAGATCCGCCCCGGCGAGAACGTCAGCTCCTATATAAACAACGCCAAAGCCAACAGCGATCCTGTGTGGCCCGAGGTTTATTACGACACTTACGGCGGTACACGTCCCACACTGACAACCTTCAAGACTGAGTACGAGAGGGGCAACATCAGCTGGTATGACGGCAGCGGAGTTCTTGAGGGACACGAGTGGCTTCCCTCTGTACAGGGTAACTCCAGCTACACCGTAACCTTCATCAACTATGACGGCAGTATAATTGACACTCAGTCTGTTGTTCATGGCGAGGCCGCGGTGGCACCCGATGACCCTGTGAAGCCCTCTGATGATTACTATGACTATGTGTTCCAGGGATGGCAGCAGGACTTCTCCTCTGTGGATTGCAACATGACGGTTGCGCCCAAGTTCGAGCCGGTGCTGAGGGTGCAGTAAATGAAGAATATCATTCTTATTGGTATGCCCGGATGCGGCAAAAGCACAGTAGGCGTTGTGCTTGCAAAAACTCTGGGCATGGATTTTATTGATACTGACCTGATAATCTGCAGGCAGGAGGGCTCCACTCTCCAGAAGATTATCGAAAGGTCGGGACTTGATGGGTTCTCTCGTATAGAGAGCGGTGTAGGCAGCAGGCTGAACGTGAGTGGTACTGTGGTCGCCACAGGAGGCTCAATGGTGCTGTATGAGGAGGCTATGAACCACCTCAGAGAGAACGGAATTGTGGTGTTTGTGGATGTGGAGCTTCCTGAGCTTCAGCGAAGAATAACCAACATCACTACCCGCGGAATCACCTTCAGCAAAGGAGAGACTCTGGCAGATATATTTGTATCTCGCCGTCCGTACTATGAGAGATACGCCGACCTTGTTGTCAGCATAAAAGACGGCACCCTCGAGCAGACAGTGGAGAAGCTTGTAGGAAGACTTCTGCCGCTGATGGAAGAGTGTCAGAATAATTAATAATAAAACAAAAGGCAACCGCTCACGGATGATGGACGGTTGCCTTTTTTATATGTTACAGAAAAAACAGAGCTATGAGGGATTTACCATCATAGCTCTGTTGCTTATTAATTATATGATTATTACTGGAGGGAGTATTTTACTTTGTACTCATCATAGTACTGTATAAACTCTGCGCTCTTGTGTTCCTTCAGGTCGCTGAGGTATGCGTGAGTCTGGAGCTCGTCCATCTCAAGCTCGATGAGAGCAACGGCGATGTTGGAGCAGTGGTCAGCAATACGCTCGTAGTTTGTGATAAGGTCGGAGTAAACAAAGCCCTGATTCAGTGTGCAGTTACCGCTCTGAACTCGCTTGATATGACGGAGCTTCATCTCGTCACACAGCAGGTCGATCATCTCTTCAAGGGGCTCAACACGATAGATGTCGGGGTCATTGGTATTGCGGAAGCATTTGACGGAGAGGGCAACTATCTCTTCCAGTGCGGTGGAGAGAATGTTCAGCTCTCGGTTTGCTTCGTGAGAGAACACAAGGTTCTTCTCGTGTATCTCCTTTGCAACGTGGGAGATGTTTACTGCGTGGTCCGCAATTCTCTCAAAATCACCGATTGTATGCAGGAACTTGGAAACCTCTCGGCTCTGATTGTTTTCCAGGTTAAGAGCAGTTATCTTAACAAGATATGTACCCAGCTTGTCTTCATAGGTGTCGATAACTTCTTCTTTTTGCTGAACGACCTCGTAGTCGTGGGTATTGTAGTTTGTAAGCAGTGCCATAGCGCGGACAAGGTTTCTGACAGATTTGTCTGCCATGCTGATGAGTACCTCGCGGCTCTGTTCAATAGCAACGGAGGGATGCTCCAGAAAACGCTCGTCCAGACGATCCAGCATATCTGTCTCTTTGTCGGTTGTTTTGTCCTTAATAAGGAAGCATACCAGCTTATCAAACTGCTTGACAAATGGAAGAAGAATCAAGGTAGCGCCTACGTTGAATACGGTATTGATGGCTGCGATGCTTATGGCATTTGCAGATGCATCCATGAATGCAGGCTGGAAGATAACGTCCAGACCCCAGAAGATGGGAGTAAGAATGATAGCGCCAATGGTGTTAAATATCAGATAAATAATGGATGCGCGTTTTCCGTTGGTTGTTGCACCAATAGCTGACAGCAGAACGGGCATGGAAGCGCCGATACACATACCGGTAACAAGGTACAGTGCAGCAGCATTGCTGACACCTACTGAGGTTGCTGTGGCTGTGGCTGCAGCCAGCGACTGCAAAATACCGATGGAAGCAGAAGCACTCTGCAGAATGGCGGTGATAACGGCTCCTACCAATATGCCCAGCAGGGGATTAGAGAGGGTAGACATCATATCGGTAAAGACCGGGCTCTCTCCCAGACCATCCATAGCACCGGACATCATCTTCATACCACTCATAAGAACCGCAAAGCCCAGCATAATGGCGCCTGTGTTCTGATAGACACTCTTTTTTGTGAGCATTGTCATCAGTGTGCCGATAAGTGCGAAGATTGCACAGATGAAGGTAGTAGACAGAAGGGCTGTCCACCAGGCTTCACCCTCGCCCTCAACAGCAGAAAGGGAGAGGATCCATCCTGTGGCGGTTGTGCCTATGTTGGCTCCCATAATGATACCGATAGCCTGAGCAATGCTCATCATGCCTGAGTTTACGAAGCCGACAACCATACATGAGGTTGCGGAGGAAGACTGGATAACAGCTGTGACACCTGTACCCAGAGCAACTCCCTTGAGGGGAGTGGAGGAAAGCCTCCAGAGGATAGTCTCAAGCTTGTTGCCTGCGACCCTCTTGAGTCCGTCTCCCATGGCGTTCATGCCGAACAGGAACAGTGCAAGACCTGTTATCAGACTGAATACGTCCTTAAGTCCCATAAGAAAACATGCACATCCTTTCTAAAGCAGAAGAATAGTAGTTTATTAACTTATAAAAAGATAATATCAAATTTATGTAAAATCTTAATTCTTTTTATGTAAAATATATGTTAAATCTATGTAAAATCCCTTTTGCGATAAAAGAAAAATGCTGTGACATAACTGCCACAGCATTGTGTTATCAGAAAAGTATTCTTATGGTTGTGCCGACGTCCACCTGACTGTCTACGGATACAGAGGCACCTAAAAACTTTGCTCCGTGCTTGACGATTGAGAGTCCCAGTCCCGTGCCGCCGATTTCTTTGGAGTGGCTCTTGTCTGCACGATAGAACCTGTCAAATATATGGTCGATGTCGTCCTTGGCAATGCCGATACCTGTATCGGTGACGGTCAGCTCTACTCCGTCGATGCACTGGTTGAGTCTGACCTGCACCGTGCCGCCGTCTTTGTTGTATTTGATGGCGTTGTCAATAACGTTGTGGACGATCTCGTCAACGATGATCTCTGCTCCTGTGATGTATGCGTGGTCTCCGCTGAGAGTACAGGTCACGTTCTTTTTCTTTGCCTGAGGCTCCAGATTACTGAGGACCGCCTGACAGCAGGCATACAGGTCTATTCGCTCAACCTTAACATTAATTTCGTTTTCGTCCAGCTGAGAAAGCTTGATGATATCTCCTACCAGGGTTATCATACGGTTGGATTCGTCGTGGATCTTCCCTGCAAAGCGGGGGATATCCTCGGGTTTAACCAGCCCGTCACGGATTATCTCTGCATAGCCCGAGATAGAGGTGAGGGGAGTCTTCAGCTCGTGAGATACGTTGGCGGTGAACTCCCGACGCATTTTATCCTGAGCCTTGTGCTCTTCTTCCAGAGCGGTCAGGTGGTCTTTGATTTGTTTATTTTTGATGTTTATTTTCTCAATGAAAGGCTGAAGCTCCGGGTATACCTTGCTCCTTGCGGGATAGTTCAGGTCAAGGTCGTTGACGGGCTTCAGTATACGCTGTGAGAGCTTGTAGGACAGAAGCAGCGACAACAGTGCTGCAACCACCAGTACAAGTAGGACATATCCCATGAGGTTAAGGAGGACTGAGGGGTAGGTGCGGATGGTGTGGGTTATGCACAGCACCGACCCGTCGGACAGTCGGGTGGAGATACACAGTTTCTTATCTCTGATGCTGACAGATTCACAGGCGTTGCCTTCTCCCTTTGAGACAGCTTCTTCAAAGGCCTCGGTCACAGACTTTGTGAGACTTGTGTCTGAGGAGGGGATCTCCTCCAGTACCTTGCCGTCGCTGCTAAGGTGGATGATATGTCTGGGAGTGTCCAGAGAGCGGATGTGCTCTGCGTCGTGGCTCTCTGTCATGTGCACAAGATAGGTGAGCTCTGTACGAAGGCTCTCTTCCTGCAACTCTGTATAGTAACTGTATAGTATGGTTGTGACAATGAAAACACATACCATAAGTATGGTCAGGCAAATGGTGAAGATGCCTGAAAATATCTTTTTCTTCATAGGTTATTCTCCTATGGTGTAGCCGATGCCGCGGACAGTGGTGATAAGGTCTCCTGCTTCCATGAGCTTCTGTCTGAGGGTTCGGATGTGAACGTCAACCGTACGGCTTTCTCCGTCAAAGGAGTAGCCCCAGACGTGATTGAGGATCTGGTCCCTGGACAGGACGATACCTCGGTTCTCCAGGAGCATACACAGCATCTCAAATTCCTTCAGGGTGAGGGAGACTTTCTCTCCGTTTACCTTGACCTTGTGTTTCTGAGGGGAAACTGTCAGACAGCCTATCTCGTATTCGGTGGGGCTCTGGGTGTCCTCGGTGCGACGCAGGACCGCCTTCACTCTTGCCACAAGCTCCATCATACCGAAAGGCTTGGGAATATAGTCATCAGCTCCCAGATCCAGACCCTTGACCTTGTCATACTCGTTGGCCTTGGCGGTGAGGATAATAACGGGGAGCTTCTTTGTGGATTTTTCTGAGCGGATTTTGCTGAGGATAGTCAGGCCATCCTCCTGAGGAAGCATAATATCCAGCAGGACCATGGTGGGAGTTTTCTCTGCCATTGCCTCCCAGAAAAGCTGAGGGTTTTCAAAGCCCTTTGCCTCAAGCCCCGTAGTGCTGAGGGTGTATACAACCAGCTCGCGGATGTTGTCGTCGTCCTCTACAAAGTAAATCATTGAAAAACTTCCTTTCCCTGTGGGTGTAGGTAAAAGTCAAATATCACCATTTTAATAATATCATACTGAATCAGGAAATGAAAGTCCCAAAATTCTGAAATTTCCGTTAACTTACAGAGCAGAGGTAACGGTATGGGAGAGGCGGGTTTGTGCAGAGTATAAATTGTCAATATATGCAGGGCTATTTTTGGTGATATTACCCTTTGAAAAAAATAGGAGATAAAGCTATAATTATAATGTAATCCCCTGTGGGCACAGGAATGATGAGAGGTAGAATACAGTGAATAGGGAAATTATGAATCATCAGGTAGGAGAATTCGTAGCATATAAAAAGCACGGAGTGTATCAGATTGCGGATATTAAGAGAGAAAAAATATGCGGAGTGCTGGAGAATTACTTTGTACTCAGGTCTGTATATGACAAGAATTCCACTGTGTATGTTCCTGCAAGCAGAGAGGATCTGGTTGCTCAGATGGAGCATATCCTCACAAAGGAAGAGATTGACAACATCATCAGCAGTAGTGCAGATGCTGAGATAGAGTGGGTGTCTGTTACCGCAGAGAGAGCAAGCTTCTTTGAGGAGATTATCCACAGCGAGGATCTGGTCAGGATTATTTCTATGATGAGACTGCTCAGCGCAAAGAAGGAGGAAGCGGTACGTACCAAGGCAAAGACCTTTGCTCATGATGAACGGATGCTCAACGCTGCCCAGAGGACTGTTGCTGAGGCTTTTGCTTTCTCCCTTGGAATTGACAAGAAGGATGTCACAGACTATATAAATCAGAAGCTATCGGACTGACAATCGCATATTAACAGCCGTCTCTGTATGGAGGCGGCTGTTTTTTGTAGCCAAAAGCGAAGCTCAGATAAACAGGTGGTTTGGAGGTTTTTGTGGTTATTTTATATGCAATTGCGGAATGTGTCCAAAATAATTTGTAAAAACTGACGGAAATCTATTGTAATAATCATTGGGTTGTGATAAAATGATAACGTATAAATGTACGTGTTTGTACGAAAAAAGCAAAGAAAGGACCAATGACTATGAAAAAACACAGTCGACTCAAAGCAGTGCTCAGTATTATCCTGGCACTTCTTATGGTTGTAGGCTCTACAACCCTGGGTATGCTGTCTGTTTCTGCTAACAGTCTCAGCGCAGGTCTTTACCTTCGTGGTAACATGAACGGCTGGAACTGCTACGAAGAGTACAAGTTTGTAGAGGAATCCAACGGAATCTACACTCTCGTGCTTGATATGACAGGCGGTAACTACGAATTCAAGATTGCTACTCCCAACTGGAGTACATCAATCGGACATCCCAGCAACGATAATGATAATGCACACCTCACTATTGAGGCTGACTCTATTATCAAGTTCACAGCTGACACAAGAACAAGAAACTACACAGCTGAGTCCATGAACACAAAGTCAGATTTCACACTAGGTACTTCTGCACAGACCATCGAGGCTGAGAAGTACACCTATGCTCTCGGCGCAGTAAACGTATGGGATGACTCTGCTGCATCAGCAGGTCAGTACGTTGGTGCATTTGACGAGGGAGATTCTCTTAACTACGGTGTGACTGTCTCCGGCACAAAGGCTCAGACCTACAAGTTTGAGGTCAAAGTTGCTTCTGAGACTGACGATGGTTACTTCGACTTTACAGCAGGCGAGGAGACCTTCCGCTCAAGCTTCACCTCCACAGGTGCATGGCAGACATACAAGACTGTTGTTATCACAAAGACTCTCAATCCCGGTTACAACAGACTCACCATCGACAACGTTGAGGGTACATATAACGTAGACAGCATCACAGTCACTCCTGTTGAGGCTGCTGAGACCATCACAGATGGCAAGACAACTCTTGACTTCTCAGGTTTTGATGCTGCTTCCGATGCATCACACATCCAGGATGGCGTTTTCACAGCAAAGAACGCTGACGATTATGCATCAATCATTGTCTGCCCCGAGCAGGACGGTGTTTTCGTTGTATCTCTTAACACAAAGGATGCATTAATCCAGGTAGGCGACTCAATATTTGACAGCGGTGACAGCATTGTTATTGAGGGCAAGACTGAGATCATCATCTCTGCTACCAAGGCAAACGTTACTGTAAACAATGTTACATTTGAGCTTATCGAGAACGTTGAGCTTATGGGCTGCCTTATCTACGACACCGAAGGCAACAATCTGGGCTATCGTTTTGCAAACACCTTTGAGATCGATGAGATCGTTATCGATTCTGCAGCAGATACAGAAGAGGGAACCGTACTCCTCTCTAACGGCAAGGAGATCCCCGTAGGAGCTCTTGCTGAGGGCGAGTCCAAGACTCTCACCTTTGATCCTGCAGAGAAGATCACATGGTTCACCTATAATTCTGAGGGTGCACTGTTCACAGAGATTAGGGTTATCGGTGCCAAGGATATGGCATCAGACAGAGATATCGCTCTGAATGGTTATGTAAGCACAGCTGAGGGATGGGTACCTGCAGCAGAGTATCCCTACCTGACAACTACTGCCACAGAGGGCAAGCTGGGCTTCGGCTTTGACAAGGAAGCCACAGTGGAGAAGATCGTTGTTATCGGCGCAGATGACAAGGTTCCCACAAAAGCAACACTCACAACTGCCGACAACAAGGTAGTTGAGATTACAGGTACAAAGAGCGGCAATAACGTTACCTTTGAGATCGAGGATACATACTCCTTCGGCTTCTACCTTGACTTTGGTCAGGAGGTTACATACACAGCCGTTCAGGTATACGGCGACGACACCTTCAAGGGTGCAACAACAAACGTAAGCAGCGCACAGGATTACACCCTGTTTGCTAATGGTCTCACAGAGGACGACTCCCGTGTTATTGCAAACACCGGTGACCACATCCTCACATCTGAGACAGGCTCTGACAGAGAGTGGAACTATGAGTATCTGGGCGCAGGAGAGGCTCCTTACTTCTATGCTCCCAACACACCTCTTGCAGAGGCAGCATACAACCTGACAATGGACGAGATCTTCAAGTCCATCAACTATGATGAGAACTTCGGAGATGTTTTCTATACAGGTACCAACTGGCACAAGGTATGGACACGTGATACTGCTATCTCCATGCAGTACATCCTCTCTTGGCTGTTCCCCGAGATTTCTACAAACTGCGCAAACGCTAAGGTTGTTGGCAAAGAAGGCAGCCTGACATTTGAAGAGGACACAGGTACAGGCGGTTCCTATCCCGTATCCACAGACCGTATCATCATGATGCTGGCTGTATGGGAGACCTACCTTGCAGACGGAAATCTGGAGACTCTTGAGTACTTCTACGACGTTGCAAAGAACACAATCGAGCAGGACTACACAGTAGTATATGATAAGGAAGCAGGACTGTTCCGCGGCGAGACCTGCGGTTTGGACCATCGTGACAAGACCTACGGCGACTGGACAAGCGAGGAAATCCAGAACGGTATCGTTACCATCGCAGAGGGCAAGGCAACTTCCACAAATGTGATTTACTGCCAGGCTATGAAGATCCTCTCTGAGGCTGCAACAATCCTCGGCAAGGATGAGGAAGAGGCTCAGGCATGGGCAGACCTTGCAGCAGACCTTGAGGAGGCTATCTCCACAAGACTGTGGCACGATGAGCTGGGTACATACGCATCATGGGAGTATCCTGATTGGATGGGTTCACCCCTCTCTTACAAGCAGGATGTTCTGGGCAACGGCTATGCTGTATGGTACAACATCGGTTCTGAGGACCAGATCAACTCCATTATGGATAACTACACTCTGGTTAACTTCGGTGCAAACACAGTATATCCCCAGAAGAATGCTTATCGTTGGACAGATTACAAATACCATGATTCAGGTGTATGGCCCGGTTGGGAAGCAATCCTGATGATCGGTGCAGTTAATAACGAGAACGAAAACAACCTCCTTGCTGAGGAAATCTGGAACTCCTGTATCCGTGGTGCAGTTGCATGCCTTACAAACTACGAGGTTATCGACTACGAAACAGGTGAGGGTCTCCACTCCACTCAGCAGCTTTGGTCTGTTGCTGCTACAATGGCAGGCTACTACAGAGTTCTCTTCGGTATGGAGTATACCACCGAGGGTATCACCTTCGATCCTTACGTTCCCGATTGGATGGAAGGTCCCTTCTACATCTATGATTATAAGTACAGAGATGCTGTTCTGAACCTTGAGCTTAACGGCAAGGGCGACACAGTAGAGTCCATCTACGTAAACGGCGAGAAGGTAGAGAACGACTATGTTCTTCCTGTTGACGCACAGGGCGACTATGAAATCGTCATCAACCTTAAGGACAGTGGTGCAGAGGATACAGTAAACCTGAAGGACGAGAATACTGCTAAGGCTCCCACAGCTCCCACAGCAAGACTCGCTTCCGGCAAGCTCACCTGGAATGCAGTTGCAAACTGCACATACAAGGTATGGACAGGCACAGAGTACGTTGATGTTACATCTACATCCTACACAATCGACACAACTGTATACGGTTGCTACTCAGTTATTGCAGTAGACAAGACTACAGGTCTGTGGTCAGAGCTCAGTGCTCCCCTCACATACAGCCCTGCAGGTACAACTGTCTCGGTAAATGCAAATAACTACTACGACAGAGCTCCTGTTTCATCAGGTTCTACTGATTCTGCTGACAAGAAGACCGTTTACTTCACAAACAACCAGGGTTGGTCTAATGTTAATATCTTCTTCTGGGGTGGCTCTGACAGCACAGGCTGGCCCGGTGAGGCAATGAACTATGTTGGCAAGAACGATATGGGTCAGGATGTATACTGCTACTCACTGAGCAAGAACACTCCCAACATTATCTTCAACAACGGTTCCAGTCAGACAGTGGATATCACAACAGGTGTTGTTGATAACGCAGGTTTCTATCTGGACAAGAACGTATCAGGCAAGTGGACTGTAGGTACATGGACCAACACAGAGTTCACACCTACAGGCTCTGTAGGTGCAGGTCCCTTCACAGTAACCATGAATGTTCCCTCTGACGGCACATATCAGCTCTACGTCAACCACAGCAACCAGGGCGATCCCACTGCAGGTATCACCGCAGCCATCCGCTCTGTATATGTTGACGGAGAGGATGTTGGTTCACTGGTATTCCCCGCAATGAGCCAGACTCGTCAGAACAGCTCACACCTGAGACTTGAGCTCACAAAGGGTGCCCACGAGATCGTTATCAAGTACGATACCGAGAACTGGTACGACAGAAATATGTCACAGGCTCACGGCGAGAACAACAATAACGTAACATATCACACAGTCAACCTGGTCCGCACAGGCGACATTGGTGCACAGAAGACCCTCATCCTCGGTGATGCTGACCTGAACGATGTTGTAAACATCAGAGATGCAACAGCTATCCAGAAGCACGCAGCAATGCTGCTGACACTGGCAGGCGACGCAGAACTGACAGCTGACGTTGACGGAAACGAAAAGATCAATATCAAGGATGCAACAGCTATTCAGAAGCATGTTGCACAGCTTGAGGTGCCCTATGCTATCGGCAAGAGCTTCACAGTAAAATAATCTGTAATAAAGCTCACATTCTGATATAAAACTGACAACAGCCGAGGCAATATCCATTGTCTCGGCTGTTTTTCTTCAGACGGAAGGTGTATTTCGGGGAGGTTTTTTCCTCCGAAAGATTATGGATGAATTTTCATTCCAAAAGCAGAAAGAATAATAACTATAAGAGGAGTGATATATTTGTACAGATACAGAAAGGTAACAGACGATGTATACTGGATAGGCAGCAACGACAGAAGGCTGTCTATGTTTGAGGGTGTGTACTCCGTACCCGACGGTGTATCATATAACTCATATCTTATTACTGACGAAAAAACAGTGCTGATGGACACGGTGGATGCCGCTGTGTCCAAGGTGTTCTTTGAAAATATAGCTCACATACTTGGGGAGCGTCCTCTGGACTATGTGGTAGTCAGCCATATGGAGCCTGACCACAGCGCAACTCTGGGAGACTTGCTCATCAGATATCCCGATGTTAAGATTGTCTGCAGCGCTCTGGCAAAGAAGCTTATCGACCAGTTCTTCCCTGAGGATTACTCAGCGAACATTCAGGTGGTGGCTGAGGGGGATGTGCTGGATACAGGCAGTCGTCAGCTCCAGTTTGTCTCTGCACCTATGGTCCATTGGCCTGAGGTTATGGTTGCATATGACTCAAAGGATGGAATTCTGTTCTCTGCCGATGCCTTTGGTTCCTTCGGTGCACTCAATGGCGCTCTGTTCTGTGATGAGGTGGATTTTGAGAGAGACTACCTTGACGAAGCAAGACGCTACTACACTAACATCGTGGGCAAATACGGCCCTCAGGTGACTGCTGTCCTTGATAAAGCACAGGGGCTGGATATTAAGATGCTCTGTCCTCTCCACGGTTTTGTATGGAGAGAGAACATCGAATATATTGTGGGCAAGTATCGCCTGTGGGCAACCTATACTCCCGAGGTTCAGGGTGTGATGATTGCCTACGCGTCCATATACGGCAACACAGAAAATGCTGCAGAGATACTTTCTTCGGAGCTTCGTGAGAGGGGTGTCCGCACGGTAATGTATGATGTATCCGTGACACCTGCTTCGGATATAATTTCCGCTTGCTTCAAGTACAGCCATCTTGTGTTTGCATCTCCTACCTATAACTCAGGAGTGTTTGTCAGGATGGAGGAGCTCCTGAGAGATCTGGAGGCTCACAACATCAGTAACCGTAAGGTAGCGCTCATTGAGAACGGCTCATGGGCTCCCACAGCAGCCAAGCATATGAAGAAGATTCTGGAGGGCTGCAAGGGTATTGAGTTCCTTGATAATAACGTGACCATCCGCTCATCGGTCAAAGCCTACCACAGAGCTGAGCTTGAGGCGCTGGCAGATGCTGTCAGAGAGAGTATCCCCATGGAGAGCAGAGCAGAAGAGCCAAAGACCTCTCCCTTCCACAATCTCAGCTACGGCTTGTTTGTGCTGAGTGCAAAGGACGCGCAGAAGGACAACGGATGTATCATCAATACTATGGCTCAGATCAGTGACGGAGATAAGAAGATTGTATCTATAGCTGTCAACAAAACAGGCCTCACTCATGATATGATCCTCAGCACCGGAAAGTTCAATGTTTCTGTTCTGACAAAGGATACACCCCTGGAGGTGTATCGCAGGTTCGGCTATCAGTCAGGCAGGGATGCAGAGAAGTTTCCCTCTGATGCAGAGTATAGAAGAGGCGAGAACGGCATAATCTATATCGACGATGAGAGTGTGAATACCTACTTTGGTGCTCAGGTGATACAGACTATTGACTGTGATACACATACTCTCTTCGTTGCTCAGGTTACAGAGAGTAAGGTTCTCTCAGCAGGTGAGTCTGTCACCTATGAGGAGTACCTGCAGAATGTAAAACCTGCAAAACCCGTAGAGAAGAAAAAAGTCAAAGGTTACGTCTGCAAAATATGCGGATATGTCTATGAGGGAGAGGAGCTCCCTGAGGACTTTGTCTGCCCATGGTGCAAGCACGGTGCCGATGACTTTGAACCTATAGAATAATTTATCAGGAGGAAACTATTATGAAATTCTATATTTGTGAGCATTGTGGTAACATTATCACAAAGGTAAAGGACAAGGGTGTTCCCGTAAAGTGCTGCGGTCAGAACATGACCGAGATCGTCCCTGATACTGTGGACGCAGCTAAGGAGAAGCATGTTCCTGTTGTACAGGTCGAGGATGGTGTTGTGTCTGTTTCTGTAGGAAGCGTTGCCCATCCCATGGTTGAGGAGCACTTTATCGAGTGGATCTGTGTAGAGACAAAGCAGGGTATGCAGATCAAGTATCTGGCACCTGCACAGGAGCCTGCAGCAAAGTTTGCTGTCAGCGAGGATGACGAGTATGTTGCAACCTACGCATACTGTAATCTGCACGGACTCTGGAAGGCCTGAGAAAATCTGATAAACCCGGATTTCACAGCGAATCAGAACTCACAGTCGGGGACGGAGGAAACTCTGTTCCCGACTCTTTTATGTAATGCAAAATAGCACACAAAAAGACCTGTACCAAATTTTGGTACAGGTCTTTGCATTTTATGAATGTTTATACGTTGCAGACATCCTTGATGCAGGATATCAGGGCAGGGGTGAACATCTCCCTGAGCTCCTCGGGTTTGTCAGGCAGAGCAATAATCATCTGTCTGCCACAGCGGATCATATATCCGTACTGTTTGCCGATGTTGTTTCTCAGCTTCCACGTGTCTGCGATAGTGACCTTGGTGGCGGAGAGGGCCTTTGACAATACGTCAGAGAGGCCGTTTCTGCCTGTGAATCCCAGACCGCCGATGATGAACACCAGATTGCATCTGCCAAAGGACTCGACCAGCTTCTCTCCCAGCATAACAGGGGTGGTAGAGGCGGTTACTGTGTTGAGTCCCAGGGACAGTTCTTCCAGTTGTTTTTTCAGGGCTTTTTCGCAGTAGCTGGTTCTGCGTGCGAGGTAGAATATCAGGTCACATTTCATATCTGTCACTTCCTAATGATAGATTGATCTTATGTTAAGACGTCAGCAGTAAGAGCGGTTGTGTTGCTCTCCTGAGGAGGGTCGGTGACTTTGGGCTCTGTGGGAACTGTGGGCTTCTGGGTAGGTTCGGGAGGATCGGTGACGATGGGGGTGTTGTTTGTCGTTGTTTCCTCCGGCTCTGTCACTCTCTCGGTGGTGGCCTCTGTGGGAGGAGAGGTCATCTTGATCTTGTTATACTTGGGTCGGATGGTCAGATTCTTGGTGACATTCTTGAAGCTCTTGTCCCAGCCTGTGAACTCAAAGTAGTAGCCGCCCTCGGCTTTCTTGCGCAGTCGGTCTTCCTTGATATCGGGATCGGTGGCATCCTCTCCCTCAAGAACCTCCTGGATTGCCAGAGTCTTGCCGTTTGCGTCAACGAACTTTACGGTGAAGATCTTGTCGGGCTCCAGGAACTCTACTGCTTCGTCTCCGTCAAGGTTACCTGCGCCGTCATACCAGGTGATGTTATTTGCTTCCAATTCTTTGCTGAAGCTGGAAGAAACCTTGCTGACAGGGGTGTGCTGCTGAGCATCTCCGATGATATCTGTCAGGTCCTCTCCCTCGCGCAGCTGTCTTGCCATAATGATGGTTCTGTTATTCTTCTGCTCATAGGAGCAGGTGGAGAGGGTGATAATGCGGTCGCTCTCGTTCATAGGAACGTCCACATCGATGTAGGACATTTCCTTAACATTATAGATGAAGTTCATAAACTGTGCGTCGGAGTCAAACTCACCCATAAGGTAGTTGAAGGCGGATTTGTTGCTGTTGGAAACATTGACCTTCATAACAGAGAAGATAACCCAGTCTGCATCACCATCGGGTGTATCAAACTGAATGAGGGGGTGCTTCTTGTAGTAGTCCATATTACCCTCAGTCCAGCCATCCTTGCGGCTGTAGTTGAGCAACTCTGTAAACATTGAGCCGTCGCTGCTCATGTTGTGGCCGTGGAGGATAACCTGCTTGCCTGCGGCTCCGTTGACACATCTGTAGTCAACGAAGATACTTCCGAAGTCAGAGGGCTTTTGCTTGTAGTTACGGTACAGATAGTACTGGCTGTCGGCGTTGTCTTCCTTGTGGAAGAGTACGGGATAGTCGATATCGGTGTCGTCGATCTTGATCCAGCCGACGATCTCGTCGTTGACCTCCTTGAGTGCCTCCCAGTTTTTCTCTTCACCTGTGGCGATGATGTTTCCGTCAGCGTCCTTGATGACGGTGCCGTAGAACAGCTCCTGAATCTCGGAGATGATCTTTTTGTTCTCGGCAGGCTTCACAAGATAGAAGTTGCACAGCATAACTGTGGCGGTGATGAACGCTGCGATTGCCACAAGGACAACAATCTTCTGGGTCAGCGCTCTTGCGCTGTCGCCCTTCATGGGAATGAAGCTTCTGAGAAATGCCTTGAAGGAACGCTTTTTCTTGGGTTCTGACTTCTGCTCAGCAATCTCGTCAGGAGAATCGGTGACAGCGGCAAGGGAAGTATCCTTATCCTTGGAGGGTTTGGATTCTTCTTTCTTGTCCTTCTTCTTATCTTTAGCCTTGCTGTCTTTCTTCTGATCCTTCTCTTGGGTTTTGGATTCAGTATTCTTGTTCTTCTGAGTCTTTGTTTCTTTCTTTGTATCTTTATCTTTTTTTGTCTCGGAAGTTTTCTTTGAGTCCTTTGCGGGCTCTGTTTCCTTCTTCTGAGACTTTTTGTCTTCTTTGTTTTTCTGTGAGGGGTTCTTTGCCTCTTCCTCGGGTTTCTCCTTCTGCTTGGGAGCAGGGGATTGTTCCTTCTCCTTCTTGGGAGAGGGAACTTCCTCTTCGGTGACACCCTGAGCCGAGGCTGCAGCAAACACCAGCTCATCAGCCAGATTCATAGGCTCTGAGGGTGTTGGCTTGGGAGCCTTGGGAGTCTTTGGAGTTTTTGAGCGGACAGGCTGAGTGGGAACAGGGATATCTGCATTGTGAACGGGATGATCTTCAGCTATGGTCATCAGCTCATCCGCAAGGGTGTTGTGGGCAGAGTTGTCAGCCTTATGCTCAGCTTTGGCAACGGGTTTCTTCTCAGGGGCAGGTTTTTTCTCTTTTGCTTCCTTGTGAGGATCGGAAGCCTTGGGAGAATCCTGCTTTTTGGGTGCAGTCTCCTGCAGGGGAGCTTCTGTTGTTTTCTCTGTGTCAGCTGCGACGGGGGTCTTCTCGCCACGTTTTTTCATAAGCTTTTTCAGGGCTTTCTCCTTTGGCAGGTAGATGTATCCCTCGCGGCACTCGTCAAAAGCACGGGAGAAAATCTCCTTGGCACAGTTGACGGCCTTGCACAGGTATTCGCTGATGTCCTCGCCAACAAGAGTGATGCGGGGCAGCACCAGCACCTTTTTGTTCTGGATTGTGAAGCAGTAGGCAGGGTAATCGCTGTCCAGTTTATCCAAGGGATAAACTTTGATGTTGGGATAAAGCAAAAGGCCTGTATCCTCGTCGTAGTCTCCTGCAGGCAGCTCCTTCTCGATTCGCTCCAGCAGGGGAGTGAACAATCTGCGGAAGGAGGCGCTGTCCTTTGTGCTCAGGGCGTTGGCATAAATATAAAGCTCGGGAGGATTATCAGACACAAGACTGCTCATCAGGTCTTTTTTGATGGCACGGGGATCGCGGTTGATCTCTGTCTTGAAAAGAACCCTGATGGAAGATTTGTGGTCAAGGTCTGTGACGATCTTCTTTATGTTTTTATCCAGAAGTGCTACTTCCTCCGGGCTTGAGCGTACGGAAAATAATTCTGTTCTCATATACATTCCTCCGGGGTAAATAAGATGTATTGTCGGATGTTATCTGAGTTGGGTGATTTTTACGTTTTCGATGGCTTCGTCTATGAGGTCATAGAGCTTTGCGTCCTCCTCGGCATATCTGACAAACTTGAGGACGGGACGTGTGCGGGGGTGTTTGGGAGTGAATACTGTGCAGCAGTCCTCATAGGGCTCTATGGAAATATCAAAGGTGTCGATTTTTCGTGATATCTGAATGATCTCCTCTTTGTCCATACCGATGAGAGGTCTGAACACAGGCATATCTGCCGCGTCGTCTGTGCAGACTATGGCAGAGATGGTCTGGCTTGCAACCTGACCCAGGCTCTCGCCTGTGATGAGGGCGGAGCACTCATACTTCTTTGCGATTTCGCAGGATATCTTCATCATCATTCTGCGCATGATAATGGTGAACAGCTCCTCGGGACACTCGTCCTTGATGCGCTCCTGAATAGCGGTGAAGGGGACTGTGACCATGGTGATGGGGCCTGCATAGCGACATACCTTCATAAGTAGTCTCTGGACTTTGTCCTCTGCTCGCTCGCTGGTGTAGGGAGGACTTGCAAAGTGGATCGCAGTGAGGCTGACGCCACGCTTTGCCAGCATATATGCTGCCACGGGTGAGTCAATTCCTCCGCTGATGAGAATGGCTGCGTTGCCGCCTGTACCAACGGGGATACCGCCAGCACCTTTCAGGGCACCTGCGCGGATGTAGGCTCCGAAGTCTCTTACCTCAACAACTACCTTGACATCGGGATTGTGAACATCCACGGTCAGATGGGGAAAGTTCTCAAGGAGGAGTCCGCCTACCTCACGGGAAATCTCGGGGGAGGTCAGGGGGAATTTTTTGTCAGAACGTTTTGCCTCGACCTTGAAGGTTTTTGCGTACTGAAGTTCTTCGCGCAGATAGTCAGGAGCATTGGCAAAGATGGAGTCCATGGACTTCTCGCAGACGCAGGCGCGGGAGAAGCTGACAATGCCGAATACTCTGGAGATTCTGTCGCATACCTCATCCATATCCACCTCGGACTGAGGGGTGACATATATTGTGGACTGAGCGATGGAAACCTTGAAGTATCCCAGTCCGTAGAGGGTGCTCTTGATGTTCTTTTTCAGAGCTGCCTCAAAGGTATGTCTGTTGAGACCCTTCAGGGCAATTTCGCCCAGCTTGATAAGTACAATTTCTTTCATAATATATTTACCTTTTTGCTAAATTTTCTATTCCGCTGCGGATACCCTCCAGCAGGGCATCGCAGTCCTCGTGGGTGCTGTGCTTTGAGAAGCTGACCCTGATGGCGCTGTCTGCCAGATTATCGGGGAGATTCATGGCTGAGAGTACGTGGCTTTTGGCACCCTTTGAACAGGCGCTGCCGCTGGATACATATACTCCCTGTGCCGCCAGATGATGGAGCATGGTCTCGCTTCTGATGCCATCAACAGAGAAGTTGAGGATGAAGGGGCTGCCCTGCGAGGGAGAGTTGACCTTTACCTGAGGGATCAGGCTCAGCTTGTCCAGAAGATAGGAGCGCAGGGTTTGAGCATTATCTCGACTTTGCTGAATGTCAAGCTCCTCTGCTGCAACACCGAAGGCTCCGATAAGGGGCAGGGATTCGGTTCCGGGGCGGAGCTTCTTCTCCTGTTTTCCGCCAAAGGTGTGGGGGAGGATGCGGACACCCTTCTTTACATAGAGGGCGCCAACTCCCTTGGGTGCGTGGATCTTGTGGCCGGATATGCTCACAAGATGAGCGCCCAGTCTGGCTACCTTGAAATCCACCTTTCCGAAGGCCTGCACCGCATCTGTATGGAGCAGGGTACTGAGTCCCCGACGCTTGATGGCGGCGGCAATTTCGGTTATGGGGTTTGTGGCTCCTGTTTCGTTGTTTATGTACATTACTGAGACCAGAATGGTCTTTTCGTCTATTTGGCTTATTACATCCTGAGCGCTTACTCCGCCTGTGATGTCAGGGGATACGAATATTACCTCAAAGCCCTCGTCCCGAAGGTGAAGCATGGTTTCATACACAGAGCTGTGCTCGGTGGCGGTGGTGACGATACGGTTGCCCCTGCGCTTGTGAGCGTGGGCACATCCCAGTATTGCCAGGTTGTTTGCTTCTGTTCCGCCTGAGGTGAAGTATATTTCGGAGCTGTCTGCTCCCAGAGCCTTTGCGATTGTGTCCCGGGCGTGCTCCAGCTCCTTTGAGGCAGAGAAGCCCATGGAGTGGAGAGAAGAGGGGTTTGCATAACATTCCCTCATAAGCTCTATTGCTTTGTCAGCTGCCCCCTGAGATACTCGGGTGGTGGCGCTGTTGTCAAGATAATGTTCGGTCATAATACCATTCCTAATATTTCGTCATCCTATATTATACAACAAAACTTCACGAAAGAAAACAGTTATTTTACATTATAATAAAAGAAATTTTGGAAATACTTTTGTCAGGTGATATTTATGATTGACAAGAAAGAATATCAGAAGCTGGTCAAGGAGAAGTCCCCTGCCAGCCCTGTGGTGCGCAACTGTCTCAAGGCGTTCCTTGTGGGCGGTGGAATCTGTACTCTGGGACAGGGTCTGGGGGAGCTTTATATGAAGCTGGATATTGTGGAGAAAGACGCAAAGACACTTGCATCCGCCTCCCTGATATTTCTGGGGATTCTGCTGACGGCGCTGGGGGTTTACGACAGAATCGCAAAGCACGCAGGAGCAGGGACGCTGGTGCCCATTACGGGTTTTGCAAATTCCATAGCAGCCCCTGCCATAGAGTTCAAAAGCGAAGGCTATATTCTGGGCCTTGGAGCAAAGATGTTTACGATAGCAGGACCTGTGCTGGTTTACGGCACAGCCGTGAGCGTTATATACGGAATAGTTTACTGGATATATACACTTTTTGCTGCTTAGAGTAAGAGGAGACAAAGTATACATTATCCATTTTTCTGATGAATACAAAAGCAAAAACAGCACCGAGGGTATCGGTGCTGTTTTGTATGTGTTAGGGTCTTTTGGCTTGTCAGTCGTTTGTAACGTGGACGTCCATCTGGGGGTAGGGGATCTCGACTCCGTTTTTGTCGAAGGCCTCCTTGACGCTTTCCATCAGGTCAAAGTACAGGTCCCAGTAGTCCTCGTTCTTGCACCATACGCGCAGGGCGTAGGTGAGGGCGCTGTCGGAGTGTTCGGATACTCTCACAAAGGGTTCGGGCTTCTTCAGTGCCAGGGGGTGCTTATCAACAACACCAATTATTATCTTCTTGACGGTGTTGATGTCGCAGCTGTAGGCAGTTGTGAAGGTCATATCCACACGGCGAAGCTCCTCTGCGGAGTAGTTTTCGATGACAGAGTTTGTCAGGGTGCCGTTGGGGATTGTGATACGCTTGTTGTCGGGGGTGAGAATCTCGGTATATACAACAGAGATCTCTACAACGGTGCCTGATTCTCCTGATGCCTCGATGAAGTCACCTACCTTGAAGGGCTTGAAGAACAGTATCATCAGTCCTCCTGCAAAGTTCGAGAGGGCGCCCTGCAGGGCAAGACCTACCGCAACACCGCAGGATGCGAGGATGGTGATGAATGATGTGGCGGGGATGCCCAGGATGGAGGCTACGGTGATGATAAGCAGAGCATACAGAACGATGGTTCCGAAGCTGCGCAGGAATGAACGGAGGCTGTCATCAAGACGATGAAGCTTCTGAGAGTTTTTCATCCATTTGCCGAAAAGGCCGATGAGCTTTACTCCCAGAATAAACAGTCCGATTGCAATAAGGAGCTTGATGCCCCAGGCAGTGAGGAACTCTATGCCCCATTGTGCCAGATTTGACCAGATATTTTCCCAATCCATAATTTTCTCTCCTTTTCTTTATATATATTAATATAGATTGTCCAGCAGTATGTAGAGATTCTCGTCCGAGTACTCTATCTCTGAGGAAAGCATCCGACACAGCTCGATCTGCTGTTCTGTGTCAAAACTTCCGTTCTCTGTCCACAGCACGGCTGCTGCGGTGTAGATAATCTCATAGCAAAGCGCCGCAAGGGCAACACGTGGGCAGGCATCCTCAAGGGTGGGGGCGTTTGCCATATGACGATATATAAGGTATACCAGAAGCTGTTCATACTCTGTCTGTCTTTCTTTTATATATATGTCAAATCCATTTGTGTCAGCACAGGTGTGTTTTCTGCGTACAAGCTCAAGGATCTCCGTCCACTTCTCGTCCAGCCTCTCAAGACTAATGAACAGGTCGATCCACTGAGACGTGGTGCGAGATGTCAGGTTGGTGCCACACAAGTTCAGGGCATTTGTGACTCTTTCTTTTATATCCAGGCTTCTGTCCTGAAGGATGAGGATCACCCTGTCGCGCAGGGCGATGATCTCGTCCTCGCCGCAGGGCTCGTCCTCTGTGATGAGGGTTGTGGGGGAGGAGTGGGTGAGAATGAGCCTTGCTGCCTCCTCACAGCACATGCCAAGGCCCGATTCGATTCTGTCAGGGAGCTGATTGTGAAATCTGGGGTGCTGGGCACAGATGTGGCACAGGTGGTCCTCTCCCAGTTCGTTGATGATGCGGCACAGGTTGCGATCGGTCAGGAAGGGACATCGGTCACCCTCCCTTAGCACAAAGTGTGTGCAGTCGCCTTGGGTGCTGATGTTTTCTCTGAGGGCGGTGCCTATATCTCCCTCTATGGAGGAGTAGAGGCGGGCGGTGTCCTCATCAATATCTATCTCCCAGCCGATACAGCAGTTGTGTTTGCATTTGTCTGCTATGCATCGGAAGTGGTTGTAATAATCGGGAAAAACCTGTGTCATAGGCCATCTCCTTGTGGTTTTGGATGTATTATAACATATATATAGTGGCTTTCTCAAGGCGGTTTTCAAATGTTTCAAAAAAGTTAAAAAAAGTGTTGACTACTTGATTAAGTTGTGTTACAATAGCTTTACCTCGGAAAAGGGGTTTATTTTTTTGTGCCCTTTTTGAGGGAGGCTGGAATATTCCGAAAAAACACGGGAGGTGCCGTTATTAATGAGAGTGAAAATTGTTCTAGCATGCACAGAGTGCAAACAGCGTAACTACAACACAATGAAGAACAAGAAGAACGATCCCGACAGACTTGAGATGAACAAGTACTGCAGATTCTGCCGTAAGCATACTCTGCACAGGGAAACAAAGTAATCACGGAGGGAAAGCATGGCTGACAAGAAGAAGAGAACCAATGTTTTCGCGAAGCTTTTCAAGTATCTTCGTGAGTGCGTAGGCGAACTGAAGAAGATCACTTGGCCTACATTTTCCCAGACAACAAAGAACTTCGGCGTTGTTCTGCTCGTTATCATTGCTGCCAGCATTCTGATCTTTGCACTTGACAAGGGTCTCTATGCTCTGCTTAGTCTCATTATGAAACTGGGACAAGGCTGATAGCCCGAACTGATTTCGTATCTTTTTTGTGAAAGGGAGAATGGAACTGTGTCGGCAGAGGCAAAGTGGTATGTAGTCCACACTTATTCAGGCTACGAGAATAAGGTCGCATCCAACCTGATGACTACCGTTGAGAACCGTAATCTGCAGGATATGATCCTGGAAGTAAAGGTCCCCACCGAGATTGTCACAGAGATCAAGGATGACAAGACCAAGGAGGTAGAGCGCAAGCTCTATCCCGGATATGTTTTCGTTAAGATGATCTACACCGACGAGACCTGGTATGTTGTCCGCAATATCCGCGGCTGTACAGGATTTGTCGGCCCCTCCTCAAAGCCCGTTCCTCTTACTGAGGCTGAGGTTTACAGGATGGGAGTGGAGACCCGCGTTGTCGAGGTTTCCTATGGCGTAGGCGACTCTGTTCGAATCATCGATGGTCCTCTGGAGGACTTCGTCGGTGTTGTTGAGGAGCTGAACGTCGAGAAAGAGTACGTTCGTGTCATTGTGTCAATGTTCGGACGTGAAACTCCGGTTGAGCTTGAACTCAATCAGGCTGAACTGCTTACAGATTAATTTGGTGTAAAGAGCGAAACCGCTTTTTATCTGAGGGATTTTTTCTGAGATCCCTTGTGGGAGGAGCATAAATATTTTTTAGGTGCTCCGCCATCAACCACGAATTTTGGAGGTGCAACAAGCATATGGCTCAGAAGGTAATCGGCTTTATTAAGCTTCAGATTCCCGCCGGAAAGGCTACTCCGGCTCCCCCCGTCGGACCGGCTCTCGGTCAGCACGGAGTTAACATCGTTGCGTTCACAAAGGAATTTAATGAGCGCACAAAGAACGACATCGGTATGCTTATCCCTGTCGTAATCACCGTTTATGCAGACAGATCTTTCTCATTTATCACAAAGACTCCCCCTGCAGCGGTACTTATCAAGAAGGCTTGCGGTATTGACAAGGCTTCTGGTGTTCCTAACAAGAACAAGGTTGCAAAGATTTCCAGCGAGCAGATCAGAAAGATCGCTGAGACAAAGATGCCCGACCTGAACGCTGCATCCATCGAGGCTGCTATGAGCATGATCGCAGGTACAGCACGCAGCATGGGCGTTACTGTTGAAGACTGATTCGTTTGCTAATTTATCCGGGTGGGAGGAAATGTCCGCTTAACCACCTAACAATGGAGGAAATAATCTTATGAAACACGGCAAGAAGTATGTCGATAGCGCTAAGCTCATCGACAGAAGCAAATTATATGATACAAACGAGGCACTTGACCTGTGCACAAAGGCTGCTACTGCAAAGTTCGACGAGACTGTTGAGCTGCACGTAAAGCTGGGTGTTGACTCTCGTCACGCTGATCAGCAGGTTCGTGGTGCTATCGTACTGCCCAACGGCACAGGTAAGGACGTTCGCGTTCTTGCTATCTGTAAGGGCGACAACGAGAAGCTGGCTCAGGAGGCAGGCGCAGACTTCGTAGGCGCTGAGGATATGACACAGAAGATTCAGCAGGAAGGCTGGATGGACTTCGACGTTCTTATCACAACTCCCGATTGCATGGGTCTCGTAGGTCGTCTGGGTAAGATCCTCGGTCCCCGTGGTCTTATGCCTAACCCCAAGGCTGGTACTGTTACTCCTGATATCGCCAGAGCTATCAAAGAGGCTAAGGCTGGTAAGATTGAGTACCGTCTTGACAAGACAAACATCATCCACTGCCCCATCGGCAAGGTATCCTTCGGCACAGAGAAGCTCCAGCAGAACCTGGAGACTCTTATGGAGGCTATCGTTAAGGCTAAGCCTGCTGCTGCAAAGGGTCAGTACATCCGCTCTTGCGCTGTTGCATCCACAATGGGCCCCAGCGTAAAGCTCAACCCCAACAAGTTCACAGCTACAACAGGAGCTAACGACTAATTGTAGGGTTACAAACAACCAAGGTATTTGTTGCATTATTGCACGAATATAAATCGCTGTTCTAAAGACAGCAGGTTCGGCTTCGGTCGTATAATGGACATCCCGTCCGCCTGCCGAGGAAGAAGCAATTTACTTATAAGGGATATCCCTGATTTGTATTTTCCAGCCTCTTCCTCTATGGAAGAGGCTCTTTTTTATGAACTGCGTTATCAATTTTAACGGAGGTGAAATTCATTGCCCAGCACTAAAGTATTAGAGCAAAAGAAACAGCTGGTTGCTGACCTGACTGAGAGACTCAAGAACTCCTGCACAGGACTTCTGGTTACTTACGAAGGTATCAGCGTTGCTGACGACACAAAGCTCAGAAAGGATCTTCGTGAGGCAGGTGTTGACTACACAGTAGTTAAGAACAGCCTTCTCGAGAGAGCTTTCGCTGAGACAGGTCTGACAGAGCTCGACCAGCATCTGGCAGGTACTACCGCTATCGCTACAAGCGACGAGGATTACGCTGCTGCTGCAAGAATCCTGTGTGGTTTTGCAGATAAGTCCAAGAAGGGCTTTGCAGTTAAGGGTGGTTACCTGGACGGTGAGGTTATCTCTATGGATAAGATCGTGGAGCTTTCTAAGCTTCCCTCCAGAGAGGTACTGCTCGCAAACGTTCTCGGTGCATTCCAGGCACCTGTTGCTTCCTTCGCACGCGCTATCCAGGCTATTGTTGATAAGGGCGGCGTAGAGGCATGCGCACCTGCAGAGGAGACAGCTCCCGCAGAGGCACCCGCAGAGGCTCCTGCAGAGGAAGCTCCTGCAACAGAGGCAGCAGAGTAATTTGCTCGCTGCAATCATAAACTAAAAAATTAACTACAAAATATTGGAGGTTTACTAAAATGTCTGAGAAGATTACTTCTATCATTGAAACACTTAAGGGCCTCACAGTTCTCGAGCTTTCTGAGCTTGTACACGCTGTTGAGGATGAGTTCGGCGTATCCGCTGCTGCTGCAGTTGCAGTTGCAGGTCCTGCTGTAGCAGCTGCTGCAGAGGAAGAGAAGACAGAGTTCGACGTAGTTCTGAAGTCTGCTGGCGGCAACAAGATTGCTGTTATCAAGGCAGTTCGTGAGGCTACAGGTCTCGGTCTTAAGGAGGCTAAGGAAGTTGTTGATAACGCTCCCAAGGCTCTCAAGGAAGGCATCTCCAAGGATGATGCTGAGGCTCTCAAGGCAAAGCTTGAGGAGGCTGGCGCAGAGGTTGAGGTTAAGTAATTTAACCCCCTCAGAACCTTACGTTAAAAGCAAACCGCACGGTAATATGCCGTGCGGTTTTTTCTATGCTTGCAGAATATATTGACATATTGCGCAGTTGCATTTATAATCATATTATATTTTGTATATGAGGTGCACTATGAAATTTATAACACATCAGGATATAATGAATCTTAATATCTCACCCTCGGAGGCATACGATTGGTCTGAGTTTGTCATAAAGAATAAGTCTAAGGCTATTCTGCCTCCCAAAATCAGCATCAAGCCTGAAGATATGGAGGGTGTGTTCTGCAATGTAATGCCCTGCTATCTGGGTGATTTCGGCGGTGTAAAGATGGTCACACGCTATCCCGACCGCGCTCCTGCACTTGATAGTCAGCTGATGCTTCTGGACACAAAGACGGGCGTTACCAAGGCAATTATTGATGCTAACTTTATCACCGCTTTGCGTACAGGTGCAGTGTGTGTACATTCGCTTTTACAGTTTGCAGTGAAAGACTTCTCTGTTATAGGCATGATGGGGCTCGGCAATGTAATGAGAGCGACAATGATGATTCTCCTTGACAAGGTCACTGACCGCAAGCTTACTATAAAACTGCTGAAATTCAGCAATGAGCATGAGCTTTTCGCCGAGAGATTCAGTGGTCACGACAACGTAGAGTTTGTATACTGCGATACTGCCGAGGAGCTTGTGCAGGATTCCGATGTGGTTATCTCTGCGGTTACATATGCAGGTCAGAATGTTTGCGAGGATAAGTATTTTAAGCCCGGTGTTGTTGTTATCCCCGTGCATACTCTTGGATTTACAAACTGTGACTTGTTCTTCGACAAGGTTTTCGCCGATGACTACGGTCATGTCAAGCACTTCAGATATTTTGACAAGTTCAGAAGTTTTGCTGAGGTGTCTGATGTGATTAACGGCTTAAAGCCCGGCAGAGAGTCTGACGAAGAGAGAATTCTCGTGTACAACATCGGTATTGCTCTTCACGATATTTACTATGCAGGACAGATTTACAACAAGCTGGCTGATAGTGCCGGCGAAGTTGAGTTCCTGCCTCCTACAGACAGATTCTGGCTTTGATTTAATAAATTACAAAAAGCTGACGAGAAGTTGAAAGTAACTTTCCGTCAGCTTTTCTTTTTTCGGGATGTTGAGTTATTCCTCCATCTGCTTGCCGAGGAATGCGGCGGCGGACTGAGCCAGCTTGATGTCTGCGTCAGAGGGTACCTTGACGGTGTCGCTTGCAAGCATGACCACCGCACCTGTTACATCTCCGGCGGCTATGATTGGGTAGATGACCGCCGCGTCCCTGTCGATGCCCTCAACAGGCTGAACAGGTGTGATGTCTCCCTGATGTGCCGCAAAACTGCGGCGGTTATCCATATAGCCCTCCAGAGCCGAGGTTATCCTGCGCTCCAGAAATTCCCTCTTGGATACTCCTGCGGCGGCGATAACGTGGTCCTTGTCACATATGATTGTTGGCAGTGCGCTGATACGGCTGAGTACATCTGCATACTGTGCAGAGAACACTGACAGCTCGCCCACAGGGGAGTACTTCTTGAAGATTACCTCCCCATCTGTTGCGGTATAAATTTCCAGCGGGTCTCCCTCACGAATACGTAACGTACGTCTGATTTCTTTGGGAATAACCACACGACCAAGGTCATCAATTCTTCTCACTATTCCTGTTGCTTTCATATATTTACTCCTTTTCTCTACTCTAAAAGTGCCAAAAAACCAGTGTTTAGGCGTTTTTTGGGGATCTGTTGATTTGCTTAAATCAAGCCTCGTTCCATCAAAAAAAGCACAAACCTACCAAGATCCTTATCCGGGACGAGTTATTGTTTTTTGCTCTTTGTTAGTATCACACTTTTTGTAGAAAATATGAGTAGAATTTCCAATCGTTTTTTAAATTTCAAATCGTGATGCGAAAAGGGCGATGACTTTTTTGAGTTATCGCCCTTTTCGAAAATATATCTTGCTTTTTGTTGATCTAAAAATAAATTATTTTTCAATAAATTAACTGTCGTACCGTATGAAATTACTTCGGAGGCTCTCTGCATAATAGCGGAGGAAGCATAACGAATATTGACTATATCATCTGCGCCGAGAACTTATGCCTTCGCAGCCATTCTCCTGGTAGCAAGAGCACGAGCTTCATCCATCAATTTGTTGTTTGATTTATGTTCTCCGTCGACCAAGGTTTTAAAGCTTTGGGAAATATCTTTTCCTATATGTTTGACTGGATGGTGCTTCCCTTTACAAGACCTAACATTTCTAATTCTTTTCCATTAATATAATCAGTGATTACTTCTTCACCTTTCTTTATTTTAATTATTCTTTCTATGCAAACTTTGAGTATAACAGCAGAAAGAGTAAGTGGAATAATGCCTAAAAGTCATTTCCCAATACCGTCTATTAAAGCTATCAAAATGCGAAAAGTAAAAAACATAATACTATGATTATTGATACAACAATTGGTGCGATTAGTTTTCTTATATTCTATCAATTTCCACTCTACCATTTTGTTTATTCATTTCTATTTTACTCCACTCGCATCATACGATAGCCAACACCGATATGGGTTTGAATATACTGCGGCGAATCGGGTGCAGCCTCCAATTTCTTACGAAGGGTCGCCATAAACACACGGAGCGATGCTACGTCGTTATCCCAACTGCTGCCCCAGACCTTTTGAGTGATAAAGGTATGTGTCAGCACTTTACCAACGTTCTGTGACATAAGGCAAAGCAGCTTATACTCAATCGGGGTCAAATGCAACTCTTTCTCACCGAGAAAGGCACAGCCTGCGGCGTAGTCGATCTTGAGCTTACCGTTTGTAAATACCGACTCATTGGCTCCGGTGTTTGCCTGCATCATAGCAAGCCTTCTGCTTGTTACACGAAGACGTGCAAGCAGTTCTTCTACCGAGAAGGGCTTTGTTAAGTAATCGTCAGCTCCGTTATCCAGGGCCTCAATCTTATCGCTGTCTTCACTTCGAGCGCTGATGACGATGATGGGTATATTGGACCAGGTGCGGATCTTTTTGATGACCTCAACGCCGTCCATATCAGGAAGCCCAAGATCCAGAAGAACAATATCCGGATTACAGGTGGATGCCTGACGTATCGCTTCGTCACCGTTTTCGGCTGTGATATATTTATAATCGTGTGCTTTTAACGTGGTGGTTATGAGGTTACGTACAGGAGCATCGTCCTCGACCACTAGTATCTGTAATTTATTCATTGATGTTCACCTCACCCGACGGGATGATAAATGTAAAGATACTGCCGTGCGGCAGATTGTCCGTCAGGGTTATTTTTCCGCCGTGAGCATGGATAATCGACTTGCACAGTGCTAATCCAAGACCAAGACTGCGGTGGCTGTCTGCAATTCTGTTATCCCCGGTATAAAACATTTCAAACACACGGGGCTTTATATGATCGGGGATCCCATTCCCGTTATCGGCAACACTCACCCAAACAAAGTCGTTCTTATTCTCTGCGGTTATATGAATTATAGAACCGTCAGGAGTATATTTGATGGCATTGTCTACGAGGTTGATAATGACCTGAATGATGAGCTTGGCATCCATACGGGCAAGGAGCAGATCATCACGATATTCAACACGAATGGTATGTTTGGCACTCTCGCGGTTGATATGCTTCATTGCTTCATCAATGACCTCATCCATCAACT
The DNA here is from genome assembly GCA_017457155.1 of Ruminococcus sp. Taxonomy (GTDB): domain Bacteria; phylum Bacillota; class Clostridia; order Oscillospirales; family Acutalibacteraceae; genus Ruminococcoides. The sequence goes on along the minus strand of JAFTHZ010000006.1, from coordinate 45,174 downwards.
GCACAGACATATTGAAATTCATTCTGCCTTCTTCGATTCGAGTGACGGAAAGCAGGTTTTCCACGAGACTTATCAGCCATTGAGAATCGTCAAAGATATCGGTAAAGACCTGAACTCTCGTTTCTTCATCCAATTTGTCATAATTGGAAAGCAGATTACTTGCGTTACCGGAAATGGAGGTTAGTGGAGTGCGCAAATCGTGGGAGATGGCACGAAGCAGATTGGCACGAAGCTGCTCATTTTTGGCAAGAACAGCAGCTGACTCTTTTTCCTTTGCATTGCGGTTGTTATCTAAAGCCAGCGCACATTCGCCTAAAATAGAGAGCAAAATACTGGTTTCAAAGGAATCAAGAGGTTTATCGTTAACATGAATACCGACAACACCGTATATGTTATTGTTAATGCGGATAGCCATGTACAGACATTTCGCCATGTTCAGCGTATCGGTAGTTGCTCCTGCATGGTGATGATTCTTAAGCACCCAACAAGCTGCCGTTTGCTCGTCTGATGTAAACAGGTCATCGCTTATACCGTCCGGTTCTACAGGGAAAAGCGCACCTTTAGAGAGTTTATCTCCCTTTGTTGAATACATCACCACCGAACGGTTGAGGAGCTTCATTATCTGTGTTGCTGTAATATTGAAGATATCATCATTATCTTGAGCCTTTTGTAAAAGCTGATTTGTGTCGAGGAGTACCTTTGTTCTGAACGCAGCCTGGGTCGACAGCTTTGCATGAGATTTTAACTTGGATGCCAGGGTTCCGGTAATAATGGATGCCGCCAGCATAATTGCAAAGGTAACGGTGTACCTGGAGTCGTATGCGTGAAAGGTCAGACGCGGCTCAGTAAAGAAGAAATTAAAGAGCATAACACTCAATAGTGAACCGACAATACCGCAGAAATACCCTCTTGTAAAAAGCGAGGTCAGAAGTACACCGAGAATATATACCGGTATAATATTGGAATCGGTAAAGCCAAAATGGTACAAAGCAACGCCCAACAGTGTGCTTAGAACAAGCATCAATAACGTTATCAATAGATCCTTCGGATAAGGAATGAAATTTTGCAGAAAGTTCGGTGTCTTTTCTCTATATCTCGAATCCGCCATGCTGTCGGGAATAATATGGATATCAATATGAGGGACAATCTCTATCAGCTTTTCGGTAAGAGTAGGCTTGCTCCAAAAATGTCTGCGCCTTACGTTGCTTCTGCCGATGACGATCTTGGTAACACCGGAAATACGGGCGAACTCTGCGATTTGAAAGGACACGTCCTCGCCGTAGACGGTGGTTATATTGGCTCCCATTTGCTCGGCCAAACGGATATGGTATTGCAAACGTCGTTTGCTTGCATCATCCATTTTATCCGAATCCGGAGTTTGTACGTATAGTGCGGTAAAACTACCGCCAAAGGCCGAAGCCATCTTAGCAGCGGTTTTTACAATCTTTGTGTTGGTAGGTGAGGCGGACAGACAGACAAGGGTATGTTCCATTTCCGCATTCTCTTTGTTTGTAATATTTTTCACCTTCATCACCGCCTCTTACATTTTTAATGCTTTATTATATCACAGATTAGTGGAAATTTCTACTGTTTGCGGTCAGTATAGTAATCCATACTTTCGGACTATTCTGTGTCCGAGCAGTCGTAAAGGACGATTCGGGTACTCGCGTGCTTATCCCGAAATCGTTTAAGTTCTGTAACAATCTCTTCTTCCGACATTTCTTCAGTGAGCAAAACACAATAAGGCTCATTCTTTTCGTTCTCCTTTTCAATGGCTTTACGATTTTCGTCCAAGAACTTGTCCAGCCTTGCCACCAAAAAAAATCCGAACCCGAAGACACCGAGAGCCAAAATTACCAACACAATATCTCTCCATACCTCCACTATGCTCACCTCCTAACCGTTCTAATAGCGGCGGTTAAATATGAAAGCACTTCTGCAGTGCTTTATCCTCTCCGATGACCAACAGTGTTTTATTATCAGACAACAGGGTATCCGGTGTAACTGTCACGTCGGTTTTTCCGCTTTGCTTTACGCCAATAATGTTGATATTGTGTTTCCTACGAACATCAAGCTCTAAAACGGTCTTTCCAACCCAGGATTTAGGAACGGTAACCTCAAAGATAGAGTGTGTTTCGTCCAGCTCAATATAGTCGAGGATGTGATCCGAACTGTAGCGGATGGCTGCCCACTTTGCTACCTGCTTTTCGGGATATACTACTTCATCCGCACCGTTACGAAGCAGGAATTTTGCCTGTCCATCTCGTTCAGCACGAGATACTACCATCTTAGCGCCCAATTCCTTAAGCGAACATGTCGTCTCAAGAGAGCTCTGAAAATCTCCACCGATGGCAACGATACAAACATCATAGTTGTCAATACCGAGGGAGCGCAGAAATTCTACATTGGTGCTGTCACCTATCTGTGCATTGGTTACGATGTTTATAGCATCGTTTACGCGGTCTTCATTATGATCTACGGCCATTACTTGATGCCCATGTTGATTGAGTTGCAAGGCAATATGCTTTCCGAAATTTCCAAGTCCTATAAGTAATACAGATTTCATAGTGTTTTCTCCTTTAACCTACTGTGATTCTTTCCTGTGGCAACTTAGACAGTTTCTTGCCCGTTTTGGACAATGCTGCGTAAATGAGTGTCAGACCGCCAACTCTACCGAAGAACATCAGTGCCATCAGCACGCATTGTGACAGTATTCCCAGTTGCGGTGTAATTCCCAAGGTGAGACCGACCGTACCGATTGCCGAGGCCGTTTCATAAAGGCAGGTGCCAAACGGAAGCCTTTCCGCAACGCTTATTACAATAGCTCCGACGAAAAACAGGATAACATACATCATCAGAATGGTAACGGCATTTCGCACAACGCTGTTATCTACCCTACGTTTGAATATCTGGGTATCCTCCTTACGGCGGAAGGTTGAAAACGCAGTAGCGATCAACACGGCAAAGGTGGTGGTTTTCATACCACCTGCAGTAGAGCCGGGTGAGCCGCCTATCAGCATCAGTACAATTATAATTGCCTGTCCGGCACCGGACATGGCGGTTAGGTTTGCGGTGTTAAAACCTGCCGTTCTCGGTGTTATCGACTGAAACAGGGAACCGAGCACCCGTTCCTTCATCGGCATATCTGCAAAATCTACGAAAAAAAAGAACAATGCCGGAAGCAGAATCAGCAGCGCAGACGTAATGAGAATGACCTTGCTTTGCATACGGTAATGCTTAATGTGAAACTTGTTAGCACAAATATCCTCCCAAGTGAGGAACCCTATACCGCCGATCACAATAAGAAGCATAATGGTAACGTTGATTACCGAATTTCCCAAATATGAGGTAATCGATGCGAACTTTGCTTCTTCTGTTCCCATTACGTCAAAACCGGCATTGCAAAAAGCTGATATGGAATGGAAGAAGGACATCCAAATGCCATTTGTACCGAAGTCGTTGATAAATGTCGGCATCATAACCAAAGCACCGAGCAACTCAAGCAGGAAAGTAACCTTCAACACGAAGTAAGTCAATCTTACAATGCCGCCTACCTTTGGCGCGGCAATAGCTTCTTGCATCGTGCTTCGTTGCATCAAAGATATCTTTCTTCCGGAAAGCAGAGCGATGGATGCCGCAACCGTAATGACACCAAGACCGCCGATCTGAATCAGCACCAAAATTACGCTCTGACCAAACGTCGACCAATAAGTTGCGGTATCTTGAACTACCAGTCCCGTTACACATACTGCTGAGGTTGATGTAAATAACGCTTCGTTAAACGGTGTTATGATACCGCTTTTAGTTGATATGGGAAGCATCAGTAATAATGCACCCACAAGTATGACTCCTGCAAAGCCAAGTATGATGATTTGAAACGAGGTTAAACCCCTCTTTTTATGTATCAGATCAGCCATAACGCTTCTCCTTGTCTTCCTTTTGTTATCCTAATTATATTATTTTTGGTTTTAAGGTAGTGTTAGGAGAACTTCCTCTATATTAAGATTGCGTAAAGAAAGCCGGACGAGTTTTAACGCTCGTCCGGCTTTATGTGACAGTTTGAATATTAAGTTTTGGCTGCTCAGAGTATATATTCCTGACGCATATTAGAATGGATTCTGATTCTTTATAAAATCGCCGAAAAACCCTGTTTTGACTCCAATGTGTTGAATGGGGTAAACTAGTGAAAACAATAGTGTTTATGCGAGTTTTAGGAGGTTTGCTCTATTATAACTCATTCCTCTATTCTACGAACTATTCCTGTTGCTTTCATATATACATTTCTTTTTATATTACACCAAATTGTGTTTTGTATATGTGAATAAAAAGAAATGCTCGTATTTCTGTGATTAAGATTTATTAAGAAAAACACCGTGTTATTTCAGCTTTTTAAGTTTCATGGTGTTAGCGATAACTATAAGCTGCATTCCTTTTTTCAGAGGAAGTGTAGGATCAACGGTTGTACTGATTTTATTATCGCTTCGTATTGCAACCACGTTAATAGTATATTTTTTACGAAGGCTCAGCTCTATCAGCGTTTTACCAACCCACTCATCTTTTACGTCGATTTCTACCATAGATACTTCATTGGAAAGCTCTATCATTTCTGAAAAAACCGGAGAAAGCAGATTCCTTGCGAGTCTGGTGCCGGATTCTTTTTCGGGGATAATTACCTTGTCAGCACCAACACGACGTAAAATCTTTTGGTGCATTTCATTGCCACATTTAGCGATAACGGTGGAAACACCGGCTTCTTTGCAGAGGGTTACCGCCATAACACTGGCTTCAAGATTGCTTGCCATGGAAACAATGACAACATCAATGTTAGATATACCAAGTCTTTTGATTACCTCTGGTTCGGTAATATCGGCGCATTTGCAAAGAGGGATGGTTTCAATTGCGTTGTTGACATTGTCTTGGTCGATGTCAACAGCCAAAACTTCTGCACCGTGATTTACAAGTTCTTCTGCAACAGCTTTTCCGTATCTGCCGAGACCAAATACGGCATAGGTTTTATTTGTACTCATAATAATTTATCCCTTCTTATCCCACACTGATTTCCTGGGTGGGGTTTCTTACGATGTTTTGATTGTCCTTTCTTCGTTTGAATGCAACAGCAAGCGATATTGGCCCTACTCTTCCAAGATACATTGTTATGATAATAATGAGTTTGCCAGTACTGCAGAGAGATGAGGTGAGGTTTCTTGTAAGACCTACGGTTGCTGTAGCGCTTACGGTTTCATATACGATATCCAATGCATTAGCATCTGTTACCACAGAAAGCAGAACCGTTGAAGTGAACATGATAATAAAAGACATACAGGTAACGGCAACCGCTTTGCTTACCGCTTGTTTTGTAAGTCGTCTGCCAAATACCTCGGCATCCTCTTTGTTACGAATAGAGGCAATCGCTGACACAATAATAACAGCAAAGGTTACTGTCTTAATACCACCTGCCGTGCCGACAGGGGACCCACCTATAAACATCAAAAGTAAACATACGATTGAGCTAGCGTTTGTAAGATTTTCTTGCGGCAATGTCGCAAAGCCGGCGGTTCTTGTCGTAACCGACTGAAATAAGGATACTTCTATTTTCTGAAGCAAAGTATAGTCTTTGATCGTTTGAGGATTGTTGTATTCAAATGCGAAGATTAAAGCTGCACCGACAAAGATCAAAATCAAGGTTGCTGTGATAGCAATCTTACTGTGTAGGGTAAGATCTCTAAACAATTTCACTTTCTTTGATCGAGATTGTTTCAGAACCCTGAGCACATCCCACCAAACAATATATCCAATACCACCTAAGATAATCAAAGCACATGTGACCATATTTATAAAGGGATTGAGAACATAGTCACAAAGGCTGTTTTCGGCAATGATATCTATCCCTGCGTTACAAAATGCAGAAACAGAAGTAAATACTGATATCCATATTCCTTCTGCGCCAAATTGAGGGATAAAAACCAGCATGTAAAGCAGAGCACCAACACCTTCTATAATGAATGTTCCTGCCACAACCTTTTTCACAAACCGAACAAGCCCCGAAAGTGAATTCAGATTAAACACGTCTTGCAAGAGCAATCTGTCTCCGATACCTATTTTCTTATGCAGAAGTATCATCAACCCGGACATAATGGTGATAACGCCAAGACCGCCGATCTGAATCAGTATCAAAATGACAACTTGACCGAAGACACTCCAAGAGGAAACAGTCGGTGTTACCACCAAGCCCGTAACACAAGTAGAGGTGGTTGCCGTAAAAAGTGCATCTATGAATGGTTTTGATTTCCCGTCAGCAGAGCTTATGGGAAGCGCAAGTAATAATGCGCCTATTAATATTGCTATAAAGAAACTAAACAATATAATGTGTGTTGTAGATATCCTGGACCATTGTTTTTTCATATACTTATCCTACACTTTAATCTTACTGTTCAATAAACAAAATGGAACCAACTTCCTCTACAGACAGCTGGCTCCATTTGTATTTATTATTTATAATTATTATAACACGCTCTGTTATTACAGTCAAGTTTTTGAAGATATCTTATATGTAATCTTTTTCTGTCCCGTACTCCCAACAAAACCGTGAAAGATGTCAGTACAGTTTGTGAGATGTCGTTCTCACTGTTTTGGAAATCTTGTCTGGTTTTATTTGGGATAACAACATGGACCGAGGTTTTTTGCATAGCCTTTTGTGTTGCGTGGCTGATACAGAGGATCAGGCTGAAATTGACTTATATATTCCGTTATGATAGAATAAAAACACCACTTGTATATATAGTTTTTGCGAAAGGAGTGGTATGGCGATGCCTGAAGTTTCTATTATTATTCCTGTTTATAACTCTCATAGCTATGTTATCGATTGCCTTGAATCCATAGCAGCACAAACTGTCGCTGACTATGAAGTGATTATCGTGAACGACGGTTCAACCGATAACTGTGAACAGCTGATTACTGACTATATTTCTCAGAATAACCTGTCAGACTTTCATTTATTCAGCAAGCCCAACGGAGGTATCTCATCCGCAAGAAACCTTGGGTTGTCAAAGGCTCAGGGAAAATGGGTTATGTTTGTGGACAGCGATGATTGGCTGGAGCCTGATTGCCTGCGGGAATTGCTGAGCGTTGCCGATCGCAGCTGTGCGGATCTGGTGATTGGCGGATATCAGGCCTACGATCAGATAAGCGGACACAAGGACATATGGAGTCATTATCCTTGTGACGGAGGAAGTATACCTGAGGATATCAACGGCCTTCACTCCTTCAGCTTTATATGGGGAAGACTATATAAAAAAGATATTATTGACCATAATGGTCTGAGATTTGACGAACGTATCAAATATGCAGAAGACAATGCCTGGCAGTTGGATTATCTTTGCTATGCAAAGAGTTTTGCATATTCACACAGCATTCTGTACAACTATCGTATTAACAACGGAGAACAGATCACAGGAAAATTGATCAATCCCTTGATGAAGCGATATCGTTGGGAGCATCTGCAGGGCTTTTTGTCAACATATCCTCACACGGATATCGACGATGTGCTGAAGAAAAACCCCAGATTCTTAAGCGTTGTGTGGGGAATAGTAACTGATGCTGCAATTATCGACATTCTTGACAAGAAGAAAAAAGAGGCAAAAGCAAAGGTCAGATCCTCTTTCTCAAAATCCGTTGTTGCTGCTTTTTCTCCCCGTTCAAAGAAAGAGAAGATCTTTCTGCTTTTCTGGAAGCACTCCTTCCTGATGCTTCGGGTCTTTGTTTTGGTATACTACAAGAATTTTGAGAATTTGCGCAGCAGCAAGCTGATGAACCTGATCTCAAAACGCAAATAATCGACGAAGAAAAAAGTGTTTTTAACAAGCAAAAGCGAGGTGGGGTTCACCTCGCTTTTTTGTTCATATGTTTTTATCACAGGTTTTATCCTATCTGAATGGAGCCAATAAGTTCTAAAAAAAGAAAACCTCCCATCATCTGACGGGGAGGTTTGTCTTATTTTTGATTCAGTTTATTTCAGGACTCCGCAGTCTGTGAATCGCAGCTGACCGATGACAAATTTTTTGCCTGTTATCTTCTGAGAAAGCTGTCTGCTCTCTATGAATTCTTCGGTAACCATGACCAGCAGCTGTTTGTCGCCCTTGTTGACCAGATAGTATTCGTTGTCGGCGTTTTTGCATCCGCTGATGAACTCGGGAATTCCAAAGGGAGCATCTGTCAAAAAGCCTATCAGGTTGTCAACGATTTTTTCGCTTTTTGTGTTGATCTGCTGTGCCATGAGCATGCGGATCTCACAATCAGGATATTTTTCTTTAACTACCATATCCTTTTTGCCGACCTTCTTGATCCATCTTCCTGAGAAGCTGGGCTTGTAGTCGTAATCACCCAGAGAGACAGGCTCTCTCATTACGCTCATATCAAGCTCATTCTCATCATCCAGCAGATAGTCAATGCTGACATCCAGCGCCTTTGACAGAAGCTTGATGTTCTCGATGTCGGGGAGACCCTTGTCTGCCTCCCATTTGGTGATAGCCTGGCGGGAGACTCCAAGTTTTTCTGCCAGCTGCTCCTGTGTGAAGCCTGCTGCCTTGCGTGCGTTCTTTACTTTAGCTCCAAGTGTAAGCTGAGTTGTGTTATTGTTGTTCATGAAATTTTCCTCCAAAAAAATAATTGTCGCAAGTGACAATTACAGTATAGGGCCGAGCTTTGTATGTATCAAGAATCGGGCTGTAGCCTTGAGGCAACGGACCGTAGCATTCCGATTATCACTGGGTTTTCGTCGTATGCAGAGTATTTTATCATAAAAAGCAACATAAAGCAAACACAAAGAAACAGCGGAGCAAACTCAGCTCCGCTGTATGTGTATGGGGGATAATCGGTTCGGCTTCGGGGATGTTTGCGAGAGAGGGTAGGGCAAAAAACAGGGCAACACATAATATTTCCGATGTTATTTTTTTGTGGGCTGAGGTCTGACCAGCTGATATCTTTCGTCACACATTGAGGCCACCTCGGGTGAGTGGCTCACAAGGATGACACACTTGCCCTCATCAGCAAGACGGCGGAAGATACCCATGATCTCTCTCTGGGTCTCGGTGTCAAGGTTGCCTGTGGGTTCATCTGCAAGGATGATATCAGGGTCGTATGACAGAGCTCTTGCTATGGCTACCCGCTGCTGCTGTCCGCCCGAGAGCTTCAGCACACGGCGCTGAGCCTCGTCCTCATCAAGCCCCACACTGTACAGAAGATCCAGCGCACGTTGTTTTTTGTTCTTTGCTTTGTAGCCTGCCACATCCATTGACAGGATAACATTCTCCGCGGCGGTGTACTTTGTGAGCAGATTGAAGCTCTGGAACACAACTCCGATATATCTGGAGCGGAAGGTGTATTTGTCCATCTTGGCTATGCTTTTGCCGTTGTAGAGAATCTCGCCGCTATCAGCAGCTGCAAGGCCCGACAGCAGAGACAGAAGGGTGGTTTTGCCTGCCCCCGATCTGCCGATGATACAGTACATTTTTCCTTTCTCAAACTCATAGGAAATGTTCTGCAGGACAAGGGTTTTGCCATAAGAAAAGCTGATGTTTTGAAGTGATAGTACAGACATTTTTGTCTCCTTTCTCAGTCTCGGTTTGAGAGGATCTTAAGGGGGTCGTATCTCATAATAAACAGAATGGATGAGAGGCTTGCCATGAGGGTCAGCATAAGGCCTATGGCCATCATCTGCAGCAGGACTGTCAGATTCACAGCGGAGTTTACCTCTGAAACATAATCTGCTGCACCGCCGAGCATTTCTCCGAAGGGAGAAACTTTGCCTTCCATAGGATTATTTTGTGTATCCCGGGGAGTGTCTCCCATATTGTTGTCGGGGATCTTTCCCTCCATTCCGCTCATGGCACCCGGGTCAAATCCTCCTCCCATATTGTCCGGACGGCCGAAGCTCTCTTCTCTCTGTGCTTGCTGTGAGGTCTGTTTCTCCACCTGTCCTGCAAGCAAAGCGTTGGTTACCGGGACAGAGCTGACCGCACCCAATGCGGCGCCCATGCTGACGGCTATCATGGTGACGATAAGTATCTCGCACATAAACTGTAGGGCAACCTTCCATTTTTTCATTCCCATGGCGGTCAGAACTCCCACCTCGTATTTCCTTTCTCTGACGCTGAAGATGTTCAGCACAACCAGTATAATTGCACCAATGATTAGGATAACAATCAGGAACCAGCCTGCAGTGGTGCTGAGGGTGTTCAGGGGAGTCAGGCTGTTTTCAAAGGCGGTAAGGTCAGGGGAGGATACAGTGTATGAATCATCAAGCCCCAGAGCACGCACCTGATCCTCAAAGGCGTAGTAGGAGTCGCTGTCGGGGAATACATAGGTTGCGGATATTGCCCCTGTGACTGTGCTGTCCCGCTCTGTTCCTGTGGTTTCGTCGGTGATGGTGGTGGAGTTGTCTGCAGATTCGTCAAGGATGAGTTCCAGTGCCGCCGCGCTCATAAGTATACGGTTGGCAGGGTCCTGATTTCTGCCAAATTCCGACATGGAGAAATCGTTATTCTCTGTGCTTTCGTAGAAGCCCGATATAGTCAGATTATAGGTTTCGCTCTCCAGAGAGGGGTTGGTGAGGGTGATGGTGTCTCCTACGGCAAGATCGTTGTAGATTCCCAGCTCCTGAGAGATTACGCAGACCCTCTCGGTGGTGCCTTCCTCAAACATAGCTCCTCCCTCTGTGACGCTGGCTGTGCCGTCAATGAAGGCGGTCATGGCGCTGTCGCTGCTGTAACCTATAACCGAGAAGTCGGAGGAACTCATCCCGCCGCCTGCAGGTTGTCCCGGAAATCCGCCCCCGAAGCCCCCGGGCTCCTGTCTGCCCTGTGAGGCGGAGGCATCGGTGGTCTCATTGGTCTCTGTGCTGTCATCGCTGACAGGAAGCAGCTCATCCGTGCCGTTGAAGGAAGCTGTCAATGTGTAGTAAAAATCTGATACGGACTGAGCTTTGGCGTATGTTTTGTATTCGTCAAGGGTAAGTGCAGTGGAGGCTCCCATCATATCTGCAAATCTATCTCTGTCAAATTCCATCCCTTCACGACCTGAGTCATCGGGACGCATATCGTTCATCATGGAGCTTCTGTCGTAGGAGATAGAGGCAGTTATGGTCAGCTCCTCCAGGGTGCTTTCCTTGGCGCTCTGTGCGGCCTGACGGATGGATAACCCGATACAGGCAGAGAAAGCAATCACCAGAACAATGATGCTTATGAGAATATTGCGGGCTTTGGCTCTGCTGATACATCGCAGGGCATTCTTGAGAATATACATGGGAATTCCCCCTTCAGGATATATTTCTTATGCTGACTATTTTGCAAAGTAACCTTGAAATAAACCTGAAGATAATTTGAAAAGTTTCTGAAAATTTATCTTTGGCACCAAAAAATAAAAACAGCGTCAGAAGGGAGCAAGTCCCATCTGACGCCAAGTAAAACAGGTTTAGTATGTTTGGTATTATGTATTATCATCTGCGATGTTTGCTCCGCAGTACCAGCAATCCTTGCGGGTGAGGGTATTCTTCCGTCTGCAGTTTCCGCATATCCAGTGCTCTCCGTCTATGGTGTGTTTTGCGCTGATGATCTCCTTAGCTTTTTCGGGGGTGGGTGCGGGAGCAGATGCAGGTGCAGTAGCAGGCGATGCCACATAGGGAGTGTAGGGCATTTCTGCACAGGGATTGCCTTTTGGGGCTGACTTTTTTTGCAGGATGGTGAGTATTTCTCTGGTGTTCTGCTCATTGAGACAGGTCTTCTCTACCAGCTCTCCGAAGGCATAGAGAATCCACGAGGAGACCCATGCTGCTATGGGACCAAGCAATATTAGAAGCAGTCCGACAGCTCCCTCTTCGATCATCAAAAAGATGCCCCAGATGATTGCACCGAGAGCCTCAAAAACAAAGAGGTAAATCGCCCAGGTCTTGATTTTTGCACCGATATTTCCGAACAGAGCTTCAAGCATAAACCGCACATCCTTAATCTGAGTTTTTGGGAATATGTTCCTGTAATTTATTATAAGATGCAGAAAAGTTTCTGTCAACGATTATCGGTTATTTGAGTAAGATGTATTTTACTTCGGGAGAAGGTTATGGTATAATATAAAAAGTACGAATGCTCCATATCAGAAAAGGCAGGGAGGAAAGTCCCTGTTGTGGCTTTTTTGTGTGTCGGAGCATGAAACAGGAGGTCGGATAATGGCTAAACGTATCGGAGAGAGAAACTACAGCCTTGATTTGCTCAAGCTTATTGCGGCATATATGGTAGTGCTCATACATGTAAGGTTCGTTGGTGACAAGGGTGCAGTAATGCAGATTGCAAGATTTGCGGTGCCTGTGTTCTTTATTTCTTCGGGCTACTTCTGCTATGGGAACGATTGTGACAGAATCAGGAATAAACTCAAGAATATCCTGTACATACTGATTTTTACGGTTGTGCTGTATACCCTGATGGATATTGCCATGGCCCTGACAGGTGAGGGGCTCGCAGCCTACCTGAGCAAGTTTACATATCTTAAGGGTTGGCTGAAGCTTGTGTTCTTCAATGTACCCTTTACTTCCACCAGAGTATGGTTCCTCTATTCTCTTGTGTATGTATACATTCTGCAGATGATAGTCTGCAAGCTGAAGATAAGCCACAGGACAACCTGTGTGGCAGGTGTGTCCCTGCTTGTTATCAATCTGGTGGTTGTGGAGCTGCTGTCCTTCTTTGGTGTCAGCTCCATTGCAGGCAAAACCATTGAGGTTTATATGACCAGAAATTTCCTTTTTACGGGTTATCCTTTCTTTGTGATAGGTATGATGATGAGCAAGAACAAAGAGAAGCTTTGTGCTCTCAGTTACTTTGTTCCCCTTGGGGGAATTGTGCTGGGTGCTGTGCTTGCACTCGGGTCTCTTGCGGTAGCAGGCAACAATGAGCTGACTCTGGGCGCAACTGTGCTTGCGGTGAGCTCCTTTGCTCTTGCTATGAAGGGAACAGGTATCAAGTATCCCAAGGCACTTATAAGCATTATGGAGTGTAATCTGGGTATATATATCTTCCATCGTCCTGTGACAATGGTGATAGACAAGCTCCTGCCCGATGATGCCCCTGCGCTGATAATGAACCTGCGCCCTGTGGCTGTGTGTGTGCTGACGACCCTGCTGACACTCTGTGTGAGATGGGCAGTAAGCGCCGTCAAAGAGAGAAAACACTCTGCGCAAAAGGGCTGAAATTAAAAGAAAAAACGGTACAACCTGTCATTGACAGAAAAATTATCCGCGTTGACGGGAATGCTTTGGTGTGATATAATATATATGTAATCCTGACATTAAGCTTCGGCTGCGTGAAAGGATGCGTTCAATCCGATATTCTCAGGCAAGGTGCGAGACTTTGCCTGTGTAATTTGCTGTGTGATTGCCGTATCCTTTCCATAGGATGCGGCGATTTTTATTTGGGAGGTTTTATGGTATGGAAGGACGAGTAGCTGTGATGAGCATCATTGTTGAGGACGGAGATACGGTGGAGCAGCTCAACGGGATTCTTCATCAGTATCGGGAGTACGTTATCGGACGTATGGGCATACCCTATCCCAAGCGTAACATAAGTATAATCAGCGTGGCACTGGACGCTCCCCAGAACACCATCTCTGCCCTGTCGGGCAAGGTGGGCAACCTAAAGGGTGTCAGCGTCAAGACTGCCTACTCGGGTGTGATGAGTAATGAATGAGAAACTGAGACAACTGGTACAGAAGCTGTGTGAGCAGCACAGCCTGACAATAGATGAATATGAATATCTTGTGAGGGAGTACACTCCCCACACGGCAGAGGTACTGCGGGAGAAAGCGGTGGAGCTGCGACGCGGGGTGTATGGTGATGATGTGTACATCCGCGGACTCATTGAGATCTCCAACTACTGCAAGAACGACTGCTACTACTGCGGAATCCGCCGCAGTAACCGAAAGTGCGACCGATACAGGCTCACAAAGGAGGATATACTCCTGTGCTGTGAGGAAGGCTACAGACTGGGGTTTCGGACCTTTGTGCTTCAGGGCGGCGAGGATATGCACTTCAGTGATATAGTGCTGTGTGATATTGTCAGCAGCATCAAGGCGCGGTACCCCGATTGTGCGGTGACACTCTCAATGGGAGAGCGGTCAAGAGAAAGCTATGAGAAGCTATATAAGGCAGGAGCGGACAGGTATCTTCTGAGACACGAGACCGCCGATGCCGACCACTATGCAAAGCTTCATCCTGAGGAGCTCACCCTTGAAAACAGGCTGGAGTGCCTTGAGAATCTGAGGGATATAGGTTATCAGGTGGGTTGCGGATTTATGGTAGGATCTCCCTATCAGACACCAAGGCATATAGCCTGTGACCTGAAATTTATCGAAAAATTCAAACCCGATATGTGCGGAGTGGGACCCTTTATTCCTCACAAGGATACCCCCTTCGGTGAGTTCCCTGCGGGGGATGCGGAGCTTGTGTGTATGCTGCTTTCTGTTATCCGCATAATCCACCCTTCGGTGCTTCTGCCCTCTACCACTGCCCTCGGGAGTATTCATCCCACAGGCAGAGAGCAGGGGATACTTTCGGGCGCAAATGTTGTTATGCCCAACCTGTCCCCTGAGAATGTGAGGAAGAAGTATATGCTTTATAACGGCAAGGCATCGGATGGCGCCGAGGCGGCACAATGCAAAGAAGAACTTGAGAAAAGAATTGCTTCTGTGGGATACAGGGTTGTGACCCACAGAGGAGACATAAAGAAAAACAGCTGATACGGAGGAGAAAACAATATGGCAATCTATGACCCTAAATCAATGAAACCCGAAGAGTTCATCAATGATGAAGAGATCCGTGCTACTCTGCAGTATGCACAGGAGAATAAGGATAACCTGGAGCTAATCGACGAGATACTGGAGAAGGCACGTCCCAAGAAAACCGAAACAGGCTACACCTGTGCAGGACTGAGCCATCGTGAGGCATCGGTGCTTCTTGCCTGCGATAATCCTGAGAAGATAGAGGAGATATACAAGATAGCCGAGGAGATAAAGCTTGCATTCTACGGCAATCGAATCGTCATCTTTGCGCCCCTTTATCTGTCCAACTACTGTGTCAACGGCTGTGTCTACTGTCCCTATCACCTGAAGAACAAGACCATCCCAAGAAAGAAGCTGACTCAGGAGGAGGTTAAAGCAGAGGTCATCGCCCTGCAGGATATGGGTCACAAGCGCCTTGCTATTGAGGCAGGAGAGGACCCGAAGAACAATCCCATTGAGTACATTCTTGAGTGTATAAATACAATCTACAGTGTCCATCACAAGAACGGAGACATCCGCAGAGTCAACGTGAATATTGCGGCAACCACCGTTGAGAATTATCGGAAGTTGAAGGAGGCAGGCATCGGTACCTACATCCTCTTTCAGGAGACATATCACAAGGAAAGCTATCTGAAGCTTCATCCCACGGGCCCCAAGCACGACTACGACTATCATACCACCGCCATGGACAGAGCCATGGAGGGCGGCATCGACGATGTGGGTCTGGGAGTGCTGTTCGGACTGGAGCTGTATAAATATGAGTTCGCAGGACTTCTGATGCATGTAGAGCATCTGGAGGCAGCCCACGGAGTTGGTCCCCATACCATCAGCGTGCCCCGTCTCAAGCGTGCAGACGATATCAACCCCGACGAGTTTGATAACGGCATTGATGACGACACCTTTGCAAAGATAACTGCCTGCATCCGTCTGGCAGTACCCTACACAGGAATTATCATCTCCACCCGAGAGAACGAGCAGGTCCGCTCAAAGCTTCTGAGATTGGGTGTGTCTCAGGTATCGGGCGGTTCACGTACCTCTGTGGGAGGATACGCAGGCTATGAGGCTGACGAGCGTCCCCACGACACAGAGCAGTTCGATGTTTCTGACCAGCGCAGTCTGGACGAGGTTGTGGCATGGCTCATGGAGAACGGACACATTCCCTCCTTCTGCACTGCCTGCTACAGAGAGGGCAGAACAGGCGACAGATTTATGAGCCTGTGCAAGAGCGGACAGATACTCAACTGCTGTCATCCCAACGCTCTCATTACCCTTTCGGAGTATATAGAGGACTACGCATCTCCTAAAACCAAGGAGCTGGGATACAAGGTTGTTGAGAAGGAGCTGGAGCGAATCCCCAAGGAGAAGGTCCGTCGCATAGCTTCTGAGAATATAGAGGAGATAAAGGCATCCAACCGCAGAGATTTCAGATTCTGATGGAGGAGTAATATGGGACTTAACGATACAGTATCCGCAGAGAGGATACACATTGGTTTTTTTGGTATGCGCAACGCAGGCAAGTCAAGCCTCGTCAACGCTGTGACTGCTCAGCAGCTGTCTTTGGTGTCCTCGGTAAAAGGCACCACCACCGACCCTGTGAAGAAGGCCATGGAGCTGTTGCCTCTGGGTCCTGTGGTGATTGTTGATACCCCGGGACTTGATGATGAGGGAGAGCTGGGACAGCTGAGAGTTCAGAAGGCTCAGCAGAGCCTGAGCTATACGGATATAGCTGTGTTGGTTGTGGATGCAACCGCAGGAATGAGTCCCCCGGACAGGGAGCTTGAGCAGATGTTCATTGACAGAAAGATTCCCTATGTGGTTGCATATAACAAGGCCGATCTGCTCAGTGAGGAGAAAGAAAACACTCAGACAGAGATTTTTGTCAGCGCTGTGACAGGACAGGGGGTAGAGGAGCTTAAGGAGCGGCTGGGAGCCTTCGGCAAAAAGCTGAGAAAGACCAGAGCCCTTGTTTCCGATCTGCTGTCTGAGGGGGATGTGGTGGTACTGGTGACTCCCATCGATGAGTCAGCTCCCAAGGGCAGACTCATACTTCCTCAGCAGATGACCCTGAGGGATATTCTGGACTCCCACGCTGTGGCGGTCACGTGTCAGGACACGGAGCTTGTCCGTACTCTTCATAGCCTGTCGGCAAAGCCTCGGATGGTAATTACCGACTCACAGGCTTTTGGCAGAGTCAGCAAGGATGTGCCCGAGGATATTCCCCTGACCTCGTTCTCCATTCTCATGGCAAGGTATAAGGGCGAGCTGTCAGACCTTGTGAGGGGAGCGGCGGTGCTGAAGAATCTTCAGGATTCGGATCGGGTGCTTATTGCTGAGGGCTGTACTCATCACAGACAGTGCAACGACATAGGCACAGTGAAGATCCCCGGATGGATAGAGGCCTACTGCGGCGCAAAACCCGAGTTTTCCTTCACATCGGGAGGCGAGTTCCCCGAGGACCTGTCCCCCTACAAGGTGATCGTTCACTGCGGGGGATGTATGCTGACCGATGCACAGATGAAGTATCGGACAGAGAAGGCTGCCCTTGCAGGGGTGCCTATGGTGAACTACGGAATCGCCATTGCAGCCATGCACGGAATTCTCAGCCGCAGCCTTGAGCTGTTCCCTGATATACAGAAAATGTTGTGATAAATACCCCGGGCGGTGCGTTTTTTGCGTACCGCCCTTTCTTTCTGTTTTCTTAGATATTTACAAAAAATGTTTTATGTTATAGAATAAGGACAGATGACAGGAGGTTAATTCTTATGAAGAAATATATTTCTCTTTTACTTATAGTTTTGATGTGCATGACTGCTATGGCAGGGTGCGAGGTGTTTGTACCAAGAATTGAGGAGCTGGAGCTAGAGGAGATCACCCTCAGCGAAGAGGAGATATCAATGACAGTGGGTGAGACCCAGAAGCTGGTGGTAGAATTTGAGCCTTCTGATATGAGCGAGAAGATTCACTGGACAACCAACGACAAGGAGGTTGCCACCGTATCGGGAGGACTCGTGACAGCCATATCTGAGGGTAGTGCTACCATCATCGCCGAAAGCGAAAGCGGAGCATCAGCCTTCTGCGTTGTGACTGTGTCCGAGATTCAGGTGCTGGGTGTGAGCCTCAACAAGACTCAGGTTACCCTGAAGGTGGGCTCCACAGTACAGGTCGTTCCTACGGTGACCCCTGCAGGTGCCTCTGATGACTCGCTTCAGTGGTCAAGTTCAGACACCTCTGTGGCAACTGTCAGCGACAACGGATACATTACAGGTGTCAAGGACGGACAGGTACAGATCACCTGCTCCTACTCTGACAGCATATTTGCTACCTGTGAGGTAACGGTCAAGAGCGGTCTGGATAATCCCGAAGACGCTCCGGGTTTTGTGCCTTCACCTTCCTATAACTCAGGCACAACAGGAGGCTATGAGAATGTGGCAGGGTCTGCGTATTACAGCGACTGTATCTTCCCCAGCTCTCATATGACAAAGCTCACCTACGACGGAGCAAAGGCAAGGCTTGACAGTATGACAGGCTACTCTCCCTCAGGAAGCTTTGTTCAGGATGCCATCAACGAGATATATGCAAAGCAGGGTTACATCTTCAATGATGAGACACTCAACCTCTACTACCAGTCAAAGGCATGGTATGTGGCTGACAGCAGTTTTGCATACTCAGACTTCAGCGAGACCGAGATATACAACATCACTCTGCTGGAGGGTATGGAGTAATTCATCCCCATAAGGCCCAATCACAATATGTAGTTTACAAACGAGAGAAAATAGTATATAATGGACAAAATATCCATAAGAGGTGTTGTTATGAAAAAATGCATTTCTCTTATTCTCATTGTTGTATTCATATCTGCTTTTCTGTGCGGATGCGGAGGTTTCTCTTCTAAGGAAGTGGAGGCTGTCATCCTCAGCAAAACAGAGCTTGCACTTACCATTGGCGAAACAGGAGAGCTGGAGGTTTCCTTTGAGCCGAAGAAGGCACAGGAGGATGTGTCCTGGTCCAGTGAAAACGAGAACATAGCTACCGTAGAGGACGGCAAGGTTACTGCTGTATCTATCGGTACCACAGATATAATCGCTGAGACTGCCTCGGGCAAAAGTGCCAAGTGCACCGTCACCGTTTCTAACGTGAAGGTGACCGGCATCACTCTCAGCAGTACAGATATTCAGATAGATGTAGGCGAGACAACTCAGATTACTGCCACTGTTACCCCCGAGGATGCTCCTGTGGGTAACCTTGAGTGGGAGTCATCGGATACATCTGTTGCCACAGTTAATACACAGGGATATATTACCGGTGTTGCCGATGGACAGGCACAGATAACCTGCAGCGACGCAGGGGTTGAGGCTGTGTGTCATGTGACGGTTGGCGAAGGCGCCACTACCGCACCCACCACAGCTCCCACTGTTCCTGAGACAACTGCTCCTCCTGCAACAGAGCCTGCCACCACGGCTCCTGTGGTGACAGATCCTCCCGTGGTTGACACGGATACAGATACCAACAGCGGAACTGCCGGCGATTCTTATGATTCAGGAGACTTTGTGTTCCCCGAGTCTTCTACCTCATATCTGACAGACAGCCGGATATCCGACAGAATAGCATCTGCAACCCTGTATTCTCCCACAGGAGATTATGCTCAGGATGCCATTAACGAGATTTACGCAAGAAACGGCTATGAGTTCCAGAACAAGTATGTCCGCAGTCACTATGAGGGTATGAGCTGGTATACACCCGGCGGCTTCGGCGGTTTCAACAGCCTTAACGCTTATGAGAAGTACAACCTGAAGCTTCTGTCAGAGTATATCTGAGGATAAAAGGTACATAAAAAAACAAATCCGCAACAGCTAAGATGCTGTTGCGGATGTTCTTTTTTATACGGTTGTGGGGACAGCGTACTTGTCAAGATAGTAGTTGTATCTTTCCTTGAAGTTCTCATTGTCTGACTTGAGACCTGTCAGGTACTTGTGAGTATCCATACTGTCGTGAGACATCTCTATGAGGCATGCTGCCAGGTTGGAACAATGGTCAGATACACGCTCCAGATTTGTCAGCAGATCAGACCATACAAAGCCACACTCAATGGAGCAATCTCCACGCTGGAGACGGACAATGTGGTTGGCACGCAGCTGAGACTTAAGGTTATCTACAACCTGCTCCAGAGGCTCTACCTCTGTGGCGGCAAGAGGATCGTTGTCCTCAAATGCTTTGAGAGTGAGGGAGAGTATCTCGCTGACTGCGCCGGTAATGAGGCTGAGTTCCTTGTTTGCTGCAGGTGTAAAGCTGAGACCCTTGTCTCTCAGCTCCTCGGCAGAGCGGAGGATGTTCACTGCATGGTCAGAGATTCTCTCAAAATCACCGATGGCAAGCAGCAGCTTGCTGGATTCGTTGTTGTCTGCATCTGACAGGGGATAGGTGTTGAGCTTTACAAGATATGAGCCCAGAATATCCTCGTAGTGGTCAACTGCAGTCTCGTCGGTGTGTATCTGCTCGGCCACCTCGGCTGAGTATTCTGTCAGCATAGCGATGGAGCTCTTCAGGGTGTTGACAGACAGAGCTGCCATCTGGTTTGTCACAACACGGCAACGCTCAATTGCGATGGCGGGAGTTGTCATGAGACGCTCGTCCAGCTTCATGAACTTGTCCTTCTTGTTGTCGTCCTTGGGCTCCTTGATGATCATATAGGACAGTTTCTCCAGCAGACCTGATGCAGGCAGAAGCATTGCTGTACAGATCAGGTTGAAGGCTGTGTGGCAGATTGCGATTGATACCTCAGAGGCCTCCTGGTTTACTATCTCAAAGCTGAAGATAAGGTTTGCGATACAGTAAAGCGCGAGAATCACAGTGGTGCCGATAAGGTTAAACAGCAGGTGAACAATGGATGCACGGCGTGCGTTGCGGTTTGTGCCTACGGATGAGATGAGTGCTGTGACACAGGTACCGATGTTCTGACCCATAATGATGGGGATGGAAGCACCGATGGTGACAGCTCCTGTGGAGGACAGTGCCTGCAGGATACCTACGGATGCGGATGAAGACTGGATGATTCCTGTGAGGATTGCACCTGCCAGCACACCCAGAATGGGATTGCGAAACATAATGAATAGTTGCTGGAACTCGGGAACATCTCTAAGTCCCGATACAGCTGAGGACATGGTGTCCATGCCGAACATCAGGGTTGCAAAGCCCAGCAGGATCATACCGATGTCCTTGTGTCGGTTCTTCTTGGACATCATCAGCATCACGGTTCCGATAAGGGCCAGGATAGGGGTGAAGGATGTGGGCTTGAAAAGCTGTACGATGAGGTTTGAGCTCTCAATACCTGTGAGGCTCAGTATCCAGGCTGTGATGGTAGTACCTACGTTGGAACCCAGGATAACATTGATAGCTTGTCTGAGGGTCATGATTCCTGAGTTTACAAATCCAACCACCATAACCGTTGTGGCGGATGAGGACTGGATAACCGCAGTAACACCCATACCTGTGAGGAAGCCTGCCATCTTGCCGGATGTAAGCTTTCCGAGGATTTTCTTCAGACTGTTTCCGGCGGATTTCTCCAGGGAGTCGCCCATGATGTTCATACCAAACAGGAACAGGCACAGACCGCCGATAAGAGTCAGTACGTCAAACAGATCCATAAATTCACTTCCAATTTATCTATGATTTTTTTCAGCGTGTTTCATTTTATGCTATGCAGGTTAAATCTGAAGTCTTGTTTGTGTTAATTTTGTGTAAAGAGATTTTTATATGGGTAGTGATGATATTGACACGATACTTTTCATAATAAGATGAATAAAAATGCAGATATAATTGCATTTTGCGGTAGTGTGTGATATAATATTTTATTAGTTTTAAGGTATTATTTATTATATGAAGAATCATATAAGTTTTATTTATTATCCGATAAGATTCTGTTTGTTTCGGGGGAGAGTTGTGATATGAAAAAGGTCATGTCATATTTGTTCGCTGATGAAAGAAAGATTACCCAAAGGATCCTGCCTGCCGTGCTTGCAAGCTTGTCCTTTGTTGTTACATTTTTGCTGACAGCACCGCTTGAGACCTTCTTTGCCAACACTATGTTCTTTGATTATACTGTGGCTGAGATGCTGCTCCCCGTGCTGCTTTCTGCCGGAGCAGGGCATGTAGCCTTGTTCGGATTTTGTATGCTGCTGAGAGGCAGAGTGTACAACTGGTGCATATCGCTGCTCACAGGACTGTCTGTGGCAGGATATGTTCAGACTCTGTTCCTCAATTCCAGCGTGGGACTTCTGGACGGAACCGAGGTTCACTGGGAGCATATGACCACACAGGGTGTGCTGGGGCTTATGCTGTGGATAGTGATTATTGCCGCGGTGTTTGTGCTCTGCGCTGTGAAGATCGACTGGTGGCGTTTCGGGGTGATTTTTCTCTCGGTGCTTATCTGCAGTATGCAGGTGACAAATACCCTGGCGGTGGTGCTCACCTCCGAGATTGACCAGAAGAGTCAGATTGAATATACCCGCGACGGAGAGCTTGTGCTGTCCCAAAAGGATAACATCATCGTCCTGTCCGTTGACTCCTTCGACCTGAAGTATGCGGACGAGGTATACAGCAGCAATCCCGAGTATTATGATGAGTTTGAGGGATTCACCTGGTACAGGAACACTACACCTCACTACTCACGTACCTTCCCGTCCCTTGCCTATATTTTCACAGGTGAGGATTACTCATACGATGTTCCCTATGATGAATATATGACAAAAGCCTGGGAAGACAGCACCCTCTTTGAGGATCTGTCCGATGCAGGCTATGTGTCCAGAGTCTATGCTCACGGAAAGTACGTCAACACAGATCTTGAGTATATGGCCAAAAACTGTGAGAACGTCAGGGAGGTAGGCAGGAACGTCTACAGCGTAGAGCTTGAGAAGCAGATGCTGAGACTCTCTATGTACAAGACCATGCCTGTGCTACTGAAGCCTTTCTTTGAGACAGACACAGCACAGCTGAACACAGCCTATGCTCTGGAGGGCAATATCGCCCTGTCTCCCAATGATGCAAGGTTCTATTCCAGACTCACAGGAACGGGTCTGTCTCTGGACGAGAATCTGGGCAGCAAGGGTGCCTTCACCTACTATCACCTTCAGGGGTGCCATGCTCCCTTCTCTTTTGACGAGAACTGTATGCCTGCTGACCATGATGACCTGGATATCGGCAAGGCTGCCAGAGGAACCCTCACAAATATCAACGAGTACCTGAGACAGATGAAGGAGCTGGGAATCTATGACAGCTCTACCATCATTGTCACCACAGACCACGGATATACAGGTGTGGCTCAGGAGCTTGAGCGTGAGCGTGCAGTTGCACTGTTCTACAAGCCTGCAGGTGCCACAGGCGAAATGGTAATTAATAATGATGCACCCCAGCAGCTTAGCAGTATTATGGCAACAGTACTTTATACAGCAGGAGCTCAGAATGACGATTTCGGCACACCTATCCCTCTTGTTGAGGATGATGCACAGGTGACCCGTTACTTCCATATGAGCGGAGCTTCAGCGGACGGCAAGGTCCGCGAGGAGAATCTTATCACCTATGAGGTGACAGGGGACGCTACAGATTTTGGAAACTGGAAAAAGCTGGATACAAAGTCTATTGAGTATCCTTTCTTAAATGATTGATGATCTGAAGAATCCTTAACGGGACTGAAGATTATTAAACAGAGGTTTGACCATGACAGAAGCAATTCAATGTATCAATTTTTCGCTGGCTGTGATTTTTGTTATCTGTTATTTTTATCAGGTTGTATATATCCTCATATCTCTATTCAAAAAGCCTGTGAGGTTTGCGCCTGCAGAGCAGAACAAGCGGTACGCTTTTATGATTTCTGCCCGCAACGAGGATAACGTTATCAGAAATCTTATAGACAGCATCAAAGCCCAGACCTATCCCTCTGAGCTTCTTGACATATATATATGCGCGGACAACTGTACCGACAACACCGCCGCTGTGGCACAGCAGGCAGGAGCTGTTGTGTACAGCAGGACCGACCCTGAGAATATTGGCAAGGGTTGGGCCCTTGACTTTCTCTTCAAAAAGGTGAGACAGCTCAAGGGTGACGACTACTATGACGCTTTCTTTATCTTTGATGCGGACAATCTGCTGGATAAGGACTACGTCGCCCGAATGAACGACGCCTTCTCGGCAGGACACAGGGTGATTGCCGCCTACAGAAACACCAAGAACTTCGGTACAAACTGGCTCAGCTGCGGATACGGACTCTGGTTTTTGCATGACTCCAGACATCTGAACAACGTGCGTATGATCCTGGGCTCCAGCTGCTCTGTGGCAGGAACGGGATTCCTAATCAGCAATCAGGTCATCAAGGAAAACAACGGCTGGCCTTATCATCTGCTTATCGAGGATATTCAGTTCAGCACCGAATCCATCCTCAAAGGAGAGAAGATTGCATACTGTGACGATGCAAAGTTCTATGACGAACAGCCCGAGGAGTTCAAGGATTCCTGGAACCAGCGTATGCGTTGGACCAAGGGATATATGCAGATTCTCAGACAGTACGGCAAGGATCTCATCAAGGGAATATTCTCAAAGAAGGGGCTTGCCTGCTATGATATGCTGATGACAATTATGCCCGCCATCGTTGTGACGGTGCTGAGTATTGTAGCAAACGTAGTGTCGTTTGTATTATGTCTGATTTCTCAGTCGGGACTGTTGGCAATGCTGTTGTCATTGGGACTGACCTTTGTTGGGTCCTATCTGTTGCTTCTGACAGTAGGTGCGCTTGCATGCGCCACCGAATGGGAGCATATCAGATGCGCCGACAAAAAGAAGGTCATCGCCTGCTTTTTGTTCCCGTTGTTTGTGTATACATTCATTCCTGTGGTTGTGTGTGCTCTGTTTAGGAAGGTTGAGTGGAAGCCTATCAGACACAAGGACAGCAGCACCATCGAGGATATGGAGAAAATAAAGAACTAAAACCCAAATATACTTCGCCTCTGTGCTCTGTGTGCAGAGGTGATTTTTGTGACCGGAGATCTCAAGAGAAACATATGTCGGTTGCTCTGAGATTATCTGTGAAGGGAGCCCGGAGTTTATGAAAAAAATTGGAAAATATCTGTGGAAGGATGAGCGCAAGCTTTCTCAGAGAATAGTTCCGTCGGTGGCGGTGAGCTTTGCCTTTGTGCTGACTTTTTTGTTTACTGCTCCTGTGGAGACATTCTTTGCCAATACACGATTCTTTGAGTACACGGTGGGAGAGGTTATGTTGCCTGTGTCCCTGACAGCTCTGTTCTCTTTCGTTCTGCTGACGGGAATCCTGCTTCTTCTCAGGGGCAGGGTATACAACTGGTTTGCGTCTCTTCTTATAGGCCTGTCTGTGGCGGGCTATGTTCAGACTCTGTTCCTTAACTCCAGCGTGGGACTTCTGGATGGTTCCAAGGTCTACTGGAGCGAGATGGTGACAGAGGGTGTGCTGGGTCTGATACTGTGGATTGCAATAATCGCCGCCGTGTTTGTTCTTGGAGCGTTGAAGGCCGAGTGGTGGAGATTCGGGGTGATTTTTCTTTCGGTGCTTATCTGCAGTATGCAGGTGACAAACACTCTGGCAGTCATCTTTACATACGACATAGAGGAGAAGGAGCGCATATGTGCTACTCTGGATGGGGAGCTCACCCTCTCTGACAAACACAACGTAATTGTGCTTGTAGCAGATAGCTTTGACATAAGATTTGCAAACGAGGTTATGGAGCACAGCCCCGAGTATTTTGATGAGTTCGAGGGCTTTACATGGTACAAGAATACCACCCCTCATTACTCCCGTACCTTCCCATCTGTTGCCCATATGTTCACAGGAGAAAAGTATGACTACGACAAGGAGTACTCTGCATATATGGAAGATGCCTGGGAGGGCAACACCCTGCTGGAGGATATGACCGAGGCAGGATATGCTCCCAGATTCTATGTGAGGGAGATATTCCTCAATACAGATATGGAGTATATGGCACAGTACTGTAAAAACTACAAAGAGGCAGACAGAGAGATATACAGTTTGTATCTGGAGAGCGAGATGCTCAGACTATCTATGTACAAAACCATGCCCGTAATGTTCAAGCAGTATTTTGAGACGGATACCACAAGACTCAACGCAGGTATGGAGAATATTATCTCTATGAGTGATGCGGACTTCTATGACAGGTTGACCACAACGGGACTGTCTGTGGATCCGAATCTTGGAGAGCAGGGGGCTTTCAGCTATTATCACTTCCACGGCTGTCATCATCCCTACCGTTTTGACGAGAATTGTGAGATAACAGGGGAGGATGATCTGACCATCAGGGACGCAACCCGCGGAGTGCTGACAAATATGGGAGAGTACCTGAGACAGTTGAAGGAGCTGGGAATATATGACAGCTCCACCATCATCATCACCGCCGACCACGGCCACGTGGGCAGACCACAGGAGCTGGACAGAGAGAGGGTCATCTCATTGTTCTACAAGCCTGCAGGCGCCACGGGAGAGATGTTTATTGATGAGAAAACTCCCCAGCAGCAGCTCAACGTCCGTGCCACCATCCTTGATGCTATGGGCATAGAGAGCTCAGGCTGCGGAACTCCCTTCTCTCAGGTTTCCGCTGATGATGATACCCCAAGATACTTCTATATGAGCGGTGCCTCAGAGGATGGTACAATCCGTGAGCTGAACCTTATCACCTACGAGATAACAGGGGATGCCAACAACTTTGAGAACTGGGAGAAGCTAAGCTCCTCGCCCATTGAGTATCCTTTCTTCAGGGACAACTGAGAAGACTCTGAAAAGAGAAGAAATTATAAAAATACACCGCCGATTCCAAAGGGGAGTCGGCGGTCTGTGCATAAAAAACAGAAAACTCCCCGAGGAGATGTCCTCGGGGAGTTTTTGTATATATGGTAGTTACATTGTGAACATAAGTCTGCCGTAGGAGGGATAGGGCCAGTACTGAGCAGAGGTGAGCTGCTCCATTTTGTCGGAGACCTTCCTCAGCTTGCGCATAGCAGAGAGGACGTTGTCGCAGTACATACGGGAGATGGTGAGGGGGTCGGCCTTTGTATTGTGGACCTTCTCGACTTCTTCCTCCAGAAGTGTGATGTACTTGTCAAACTCCTGCAGAAGCTCTGACAGGGTTCTGATGAGATTCAGCTCTGCATCACAGGGCAGGTCTGCTCCCAACTGTTTCTTGGCAAGTACACCCTTGGACATATGACCCACAAAGCGGGACACAGCAGGGAAGATATCCTTACGAGCCATATCCACCATAGTCAGCGCCTCAATGTTGATAGCCTTGGAGTAGCTCTCCAGCTGGATATCACGGCGGGCGTTGATCTCGTTTCTGGTGTAGACCTTGTTCTTCTCAAAGAGGGCTACGTTCTTGTCGTCGCCGTAGTGCTGCATTGCCTCGGGCATTGTGCGCAGGTTCATCAGGCCGCGCTCCTTTGCCTCCTGGAGCCACTCGTCGGCATAGTTGTTGCCGTTGAAGATGATACGGCTGTGAGCAAGGTATACATCCTTGATGATGCGCTCTGTGTCAGCAGCGATATCCGAGGAATTCTCCAGAATATCTGCGAACTGAGAAAGCTGCTCGGCGATGATGGTGTTTATCATAATGTTGGGGCAGGCGATGTTGACACCTGAGCCCAGGCTTCGGAACTCGAATTTGTTACCTGTGAAGGCGATGGGAGAGGTACGATTGCGGTCGGTGGTGTCCTTCTTGAACTCGGGCAGCACCTCAACACCCATTCCGATCTTCACCTTCTTGGCGGCGATGTACTCCTCACCGTGTGCCACAGCCTGGAGTATCTCCTCCAGCTCTTCACCCAGGAAGATGGACATAATGGCGGGGGGAGCCTCGTGGGCACCCAGACGATGGTCGTTGCCTGCGGATGCGACGGAGATTCTCAGCAGGTCCTGATACTCATCCACAGCCTTGATAACTGCAGAGAGAAACAGCAGGAACTGTTTATTCTCAAAGGGCTTTTTGCCGGGCTTGTAGAGGTTCTCTCCCAGGTTGGTGTTCAGGGACCAGTTGTTGTGCTTACCTGAGCCGTTGACACCCTCAAAGGGTTTCTCGTGGAGCAGGCATACGAAGCCGTGCTTCTGGGCCACATTCTTCATAACCTCCATGGTCAGCTGGTTGTGGTCTGTAGCAAGGTTGCAGGTGGTGAACACAGGTGCCAGCTCGTGCTGACAGGGAGCAACCTCGTTGTGCTCGGTCTTGGCATAGACGCCCAGTTTCCAAAGCTCGTGGTCCAGATCCTCCATAAATGCAGCCACACGGGGCTTGATTGCGCCGAAGTAGTGGTCGTCCATTTCCTGTCCCTTGGGAGGACGGGCGCCGAAGAGGGTTCTGCCTGTGTACATCAGGTCACGACGCTCCATGTACATTTCTTTATCAATGAGGAAGTACTCTTGCTCTGCGCCTACGGTGGGGTAGACGTGGGTGACTTCGGTCCTGCCCAGAGCGTGGAGAAGTCTCAGGGCCTCTGCGGATACACGCTGCATAGAGCGCAGCAGGGGAGTTTTCTTGTCCAGCACCTCTCCTGTGTAGGAGCAGAATACAGTGGGGATATACAGGGTGTTGCCCATAACAAAGGCGTAGGAGGTGGGGTCCCATGCGGTGTAGCCGCGTGCCTCAAAGGTAGCACGGATACCACCTGAGGGGAAGGAAGATGCATCAGGTTCGCCCTTGATGAGCTCCTTGCCCGAGAATTCCATGATGACCTTGCCACTCTCTGCAGGGGTGATAAAGCTGTCATGCTTCTCGGCGGTGATTCCCGTCATAGGCTGGAACCAGTGGGTGAAGTGTGTGCAGCCAAGGCTCAGTGCCCACTCCTTCATGGCGGTTGCAACCTCGTTGGCAACGGAAAGGTCCAGATGCTCGCCGATATCTATGGTGCCCTTGAGCGCCTTGTATGCGTCCTCGGAGAGGCTCTTCTTCATAGCCTCGTCGCCCCAGACCATACAGCCGAAAAATTCAGGTATATTGTTCATATTATCGCTCCATAATCAAATATATAGACTAAATATATCACGATGAATTGTTCTGGTCAATATTTAGTTTTTACTATGCAAAAAGTTTAGAATAATTATTATATTTATATGCTTTGACGAAAGAATTTTTATGCTAAAATTGTA
Organism: Ruminococcus sp.; assembly: GCA_017457155.1. Classification (GTDB taxonomy): domain Bacteria; phylum Bacillota; class Clostridia; order Oscillospirales; family Acutalibacteraceae; genus Ruminococcoides. The sequence goes on along the minus strand of JAFTHZ010000006.1, from coordinate 16,196 downwards.
ATTATATTCAGGTCTGAATCAGAGTATTGTGCAGTGTATGATTTTGTGATGCACTGTAATGATGTGATTTTTCAGGAGATTTTCAAAAAACCATCACTTTGGAAGGTTGATTTTCTGCAGTTGTTTGTTTATTCTAAAATATGGATATAAAATAACAACAAGGGAGTGAATGGCTAAAAATTAACTTTGATAGCATACAATTATTTTATGAATTGAAGGGAGCTTTTTTATGAAAAAGATAAAAGTTATTATCTCTGTTTTAATGATAATCTGTCTGTCGTTGACAGTGATGCCCATCCATACCTCCGCAGTTTCTGAGGATTTGAACGTGGGTGTATGTATGATCGGAAACACCTCAGCAGCCATCACAGCAACTGAGAAGATCTTGTCCGTGGATGTAGATGATGCTCTGGCATCGGTTATGATTGACGGTACAGTGGCAAAGGTCACCTCTCTCAGCGATGAGCAGGGGATGGTAGAAGCTGTGGTCGTCACCTCAAAGGGAAGCACATCTGTGCAGATACCCCTGGGATATACTACCTTCTGTTTCAGCGGGGAGACCCTCACCGTATACGAAGGCGGAGATGATAAGTATGAGGTTGCGGGAATCAATACTGCAGATGAGGAGTATCTGGAGGGGGATGCCACATATAACCTGCCCGTAGAGTATGACTCAAAGGGCAACGCGGTCTACAGAAACGCCGACAGCTACTCTATAAACGTTGCAATAAAGAAGAAGGGCGGCAGTTACGTGTTCTGCGGTCAATCCTCTGATATGTCAGTGAGCGTTAAGAAAGAGGCAACAGCAGCCGCAGAGCTTATTCTGGCAGGTCTGGAGCTTTCTTCCGGATTTACAGCTCCAATAACTGTCAAGAAGGACTCCACCACTACTGTGGATATTATTAATCCCAAGGGATTCATCAATACGCTTTCTGATACAGAACTGAATAACGAGGACCTTCATGGAAGCGAGGGCACCATTGACACTACCAATCCCGAGTATGCAGAGTCTGCTGTTATCAAGGGCAAGTCAGGTGCCAATGTTACGATCAGGGGTGAGGGTACCCTCAATGTTATCAGTAACTCCAAAAATGGTATTAAGGTTGCAGAGTACGGTAGCCTTGTCATTGAGGAAGTAACTCTCAACGTGACCTCTGTGGACCATGGTATCTCCAGTGATAACACAATAATAATCAGATCAGGAGTTATCAATGTAGTGTCAGAGGGAGACGGTATTCGTTCTGATCCTGATGTGGTGGATGCCGAGACAGGTGCAGGTGCAGTAATTGAGATCACAGGCGGAGAAATTTGTATTATTGCAGGATCTGACGGAATCCAGGCCAATCAGCAGCTGACCATTACTGGCGGTGAGTTTTGTATTCAGGCAGGAGATGGTTGGAATGATGCTGATTTTAATTCTGATGATGAAAGCTGTAAGGGACTGAAGGTGTCTGTCAATACTGACGAGACCACAGATACAACCGAGTGTACATGTACTATGGATATCAGCGGCGGAAGTTTCTTTCTGAACTGTGCAGACGACGCGGTTCACTCGGATGCATACATAAATATCACAGGCGGCGACTTTCTCATATATACAGGAGATGATGGTGTTCACGCAGACACCCTGCTTGAGGTCGGCACTGAAGGTGCGGTAGCAGGGGAGCTTGTTATTAATGTGCAGACCTGCTATGAGGGACTTGAAGCAGGAACCGTGAATATATACGATGGTACAATCCGAGTAGCTGCTGATGATGATGGAATCAATGCTGCAGGAGGGTCTGACACCACAGATACAAACATCGGTTTCAACCCCGGGGGTATGAGACCCGGTATGGGCGGAAACCAGACAACCTCCGGTGACTACAGCATAAATGTTTATGGCGGAGATATTTTTGTCAATGCTTATTCTGATGGGTTTGATTCCAACGGAGCGCTGAATTTCCTTGGAGGAGAGATAGTGGTCTGGGGAGCTTCGTCGGGAGACGGAGAGCCTCTTGACCATGACGGTGCCATGTCCATTAACGGAGCTACACTGTTGGCACTGGGACAGCGTGGAATGGGCTCGGGATCATCCTCATCAGGACAGAGAACAATCACATCCTCTGCTTCTGTCAGACAGGGGCAAACCATAAATGTTAATTATAACGGAACTGTGGTTTATTCAACAGAGGCAGTAAAGAGCTGCAGCTATGTTCTTTTCTCTTCTCCACAGTTAAGCTCAACAAACGGCTGGAGTATATCAACAGCCTCATCCTCTGCTCAGGTCAGCTGTGAGCATGGGAGACTTGTGACATCAAAAGAGTTTGAGAAAAGCACTGATTGTACAGATGGCAGTGCTTATGTTCAGGTTGTTTACTGTGCAGTGTGCGGTGAGGAAATCAGTCGTACTGATATCAGTCAGGTGGATGTTATTGAGCCTGTAATTCCCACAGAACCTGAAACAGAACCTGAAACAGAACCTGAAACAGAACCTGAAACAGAGCCTGAAACAGAACCTGAAACAGAACCTGAAACAGAGTCTGCTCCGACCCAGATCGACACTCTCCCTGAGCCAACACAAACTACTTCGGTGGAGACTGAACCCACTGCTCCTGCTGAGAGGAAGTATCGTGTGGGAGATTCAAACCTTGACGCAGTTGTCAACGTGAAGGATGCAACCCTCATTCAGAAGCATATCGCACAGTTGGACAAAGTTTCTGAAACAGGATGCATTTGTGCAGATGTGAACGATGATTCACAGGTGAATATCAAGGATGCAACTATGATTCAGAAGTATATTGCAGGACTTGTAGGGACATTTCCAAAGGGTGAATTTGTGACTGTAAGTATATAATCTTCAGTAAGACATCTCTGATATGTTCGGGCTTAGAAGGTGCATGTTTAAATTCACCTTCAGGATAAGAAAAATTCATAGAGAAAGAAAAGAGACGGTCTTGCCGGGTGGGGGGACCGTCTCTGCTTTTTGTGAAGATTGTTTTTTCACGGATTTAATTCCGTGTTCGTTGACATAGTTTTTGAAATGCTATATAATGTGAATAATATTTGTGTCGTTTGGTAAATAATTGATCAGGAAGTGGTAAAGTTGAGTGACGCTGTTATTGTAATACCTGCAGAAAAACCTATTATTACCGAGGAGTGCTTTGGTGCTTTGCTCCTTGCTACAATTCTCAGGGAAAATGGAATGGATGTGAGTATCTACAGATATTATGAGGCATCCAGAGAAAATGGTTTCTTTGATTTTGTTGAGCAAACATCAAAGAACATACTGGCAAAAAATCCGAAGATCGTATCCTTTTACTGCAGATGCGATTACTATCTGACAGACCTGCAGGTATCCCGTAGGATAAAGGAGCTTGCTCCCGATGTGTGCATCGTTATGGGAGGACCTCAGGCGGATGTTACTGCAAGAGAGACCATCACAGAGATTCCCTGGGTGGATTACTGCTGTTGCGGCGAGGGAGAGAAGACCATATTCCCCCTCTTCAGCGGTATTATAAACGGCAGCGACGTTACTCATATAGACGGACTTACATACAGAGACAGTCAGGGTCAGGTTGTGCTCAATCCCAGACCTGCCCTGTGTAACGATCTGGACAATGCTCCCTTTATAGACTACAGCTTTGTGCCTGAGAGCACCATGAAAGAGGCGGTGGAGTCAGGCAGATACATAACAACACCTGTGGGACGAGGTTGTCCCTTCAACTGTGCCTACTGCTCCACCAGTGTTTTCTGGAAGCGCAAGTTCAGAGTAAAGAGCGCAGAGCGTATTGTTCAGGAGATGAGAAGGCTCAATTCCCAGTACGGAATCACCCGTTTCAGCCTGGATCATGACCTGTTCACTGCAAACAAAGAGAGACTGCTGAACTTCTGTCGTGTGCTGAAGGAGAGTGGTCTTGATGTTAAATGGAGATGCTCCACCCGAGTTGACACCATCGACGAAGAGATGCTCGATGCAATGATCGATGCAGGCCTGGCAGGAGTATACTCGGGAATAGAGTCAGGCTCACCCCGTGTGCAGAATCTCATTCACAAGAAGCTCAAGCCCCAGGATATGATCCGGGTCACCCGTATGCTTGCAGACAACAATATTGATATGACCGCATCCTTTATGTACGGATTCCCCGAGGAAATGGAGGAGGATGTGGAGCATACAATGCGTGTGGTATACGAGATGATGAAGATCGGCGTTCAGGAGTTCCAGTTCCATCTGTGTACCATTATGCCTGCAACCGAGTATTACCAAGTCTATCGTGACAGACTGAAGTTTGGTGCCTATACCTCAGACCAGGTATGTGACTTCGGAGTTGAGGAGTGTCATCAGTTCATCACTGAACACCAGAAGGTTTTCCCCTTCTACTATGAATATCACAGCGAGCTCAGAGATAAGCTGTACGGTTTTGATAATTATCTGCTTCTGTGTCTGGAGCTGTACCACACCGTGAAGGACCTTGACCCCGACAGATTTGGGGATATGAGGCTTGTGGACCTGTTCTTCGAGTTCAGGGATGTGAACATAGATTATGTGGAAAGAATAAAGTCACAGCACGATGCGGTTGTACATAAATTTGAGCTGTTCTCAAATTACCTCAACAAGATTTATTCTCAGCAGGATGCAGAGAAGATCCTCAATGTTTTCCAGTATCTAACAGACCTGAAGAGACTGAGCGTACTGGATAACCCTGAGTCTGACGTGAAGGTGTACTCTGTATCTGTAAAGGATTTTATCGGCGGAAAAACTCTCAGAGAGATCAGGGATGTACCCTCAATGGTCACATTCTATGTGGAGGATGGAAACATCACCGTATCCGCCAGAGATTACAAGACAATGTAACATAAATAAAAAACGCAGGAGGCGGTGTGCTTCCTGCGTTTTCTGTATATTACGGGAAAGTAATCAGAGATAAATAAATCAGAATGTGAGCTTCTCGTTGATGTATGCAACCAGCTCAGAGATGGGCAGTCTGACCTGTTCCATGGTGTCACGGTCACGGACGGTGACACAGTTGTCCTCCAGAGAGTCGAAGTCGTAGCAGATTGAGAAGGGAGTGCCGATCTCGTCCTGACGGCGATAACGCTTGCCGATAGAGCCTGCGTCGTCAAACTCAACGGGGAAGTGCTTTGTCAGCATATCAGCAACCTCCTCTGCCTTCTCAGAGAGCTTCTTGGACAGGGGCAGAACGGCAGCCTTGAAGGGAGCCAGTGCGGGATGCAGACGAAGAACAACTCTTGTGTCGCCTTCGCCGACCTCCTCCTCGTCATATGCCTCGGTGATGAGTGAGAGGAAGAGACGCTCAACGCCCAGTGAGGGCTCGATAACATAGGGGATGTAGCGGGAGTTGTCGGTGGGGTCAAAGTACTCCATGGACTTTCCGCTCTCGTTCTGGTGCTGAGTCAGGTCGTAGTCGGTTCTGTCAGCTACGCCCCACAGCTCGCCCCAGCCGAAGGGGAACAGATACTCAAAGTCGGTTGTTGCCTTGGAGTAGAAGCAAAGCTCCTCTGCTGAGTGATCGCGGAGTCTCAGGTTCTCTTCCTTGATGCCGAGAGCATACAGGAAGTCGCGGCAGAAGCCTCTCCAGTACTCAAACCACTCAAGGTCTGTGCCGGGCTTGCAGAAGAACTCAAGCTCCATCTGCTCGAACTCTCTCACGCGGAAGATGAAGTTTCCGGGAGTGATCTCGTTACGGAAGGATTTGCCTATCTGTGCAACGCCGAAGGGAACCTTTTTGCGGCTTGTGCGCTGGATGTTCTGGAAGTTAACAAAAATACCCTGAGCTGTCTCGGGACGCAGGTAGATCTCGCTCTTGCTGTCCTCGGTAACGCCCTGGAAGGTCTTGAACATCAGGTTGAACTGACGGATATCGGTGAAGTTGTGAGCACCGCAGTCGGGGCAGGGGATAGCCTTTTCTTTGATGTACTCTGTCATCTGCTCGTTGGACCAGCCTGACACGTTTGTGCCGTCAAAGTCCTCGATCAGGTTGTCTGCTCTGTGGCGGGTCTTGCAATCCTTGCAGTCCATGAGGGGGTCGGAGAAACCGCCCAGATGTCCTGATGCAACCCAGGTCTGGGGATTCATGAGAATTGCGGAGTCAAGGGCAACGTTGTACTTGTTCTCCTGAACAAACTTCTTCATCCAGGCAGCCTTGATGTTAGCCTTCAGCACAGCACCCAGAGGGCCGTAGTCCCAGGTGTTTGCCAGGCCGCCGTAAATCTCGGAGCCGGGATATACAAAGCCTCTGCCTTTGCACAGGGCAACGATTTTTTCCATAGATTTCTCTGTGTTTTTCATATAAAAACCTCCATTTTTAGCAAAATCCTATACCTCAATATAGTAATACAAAAGTGCTCCGATGTCAATATTCGCCGAGCAAATTGCACCCGCAGAGTATAATCTGACCATGGGTTAGGACCAAGCCCTGCTCTGTATAGCCAAACCTGCACAGAAGGCCGCAAGGATTTGTGTATGATTCTCTTTCTGTTTAATGACAGCAAGAGTGATATCAAATGTCAGAAAAAGGATTCGTTTGCAGATTATTCTGATTTGTCTGTGCTTGACGCCAAAAGTCTCAAAGTATACAATGATAGAGGATGGGCAAGGGAGTTGCTGACAGCAGAAGATAGAGTTTTGCTCAATCAGCGAATTGGAGAAGTTTTTCATAAGAATTCCCGTTATGTTAGAACTACACTAGCGGACGGTACGGTTGTACTTGATATTAATAATAAAATCTTATTGTTAGGTGGCACACTTGAACGACCGATTATTTGTAATGTTCTTGTTATAAATGCAGTGAGTGAATCTGATGCTGAATTATTTAAGGAGGATATATATGCATACACAGAAGGAAAATATATTACTGAAGAGGCATATAAAGAGAGATGCAGAATTACACAGGATTGTTACGGAGCGCAAATTATCAGACACTTCGATTCAAGCGATTATAAATATCAAAAGGGCCAATACGATTCCGGGAACAGAGCAACGCTTCCTGACAACTGGCAAAATTATGGATATACTGAACGCAAGCAAGACAGAAGAAGAGTTTCTCCAGAAACTCATGAATACGATAACGAGTCAATAAAAGGAGTGGTTACTGTTAGCACAGTAAGTGAAACATATGCTGAGTATATAAAAGGAGTTGTTTATGATGGAATCCAACACAATACATATGACAGAAGAACGCTTGCGTATTTCCTTGAAACTATACAGAGAGTGTCAGAAGAAGATGATATCAGATTCTACGATGCAGACGATTACTTCTATAGTGGAAAGAAACACGACATCAGAAAGAGAGCAACGCTTCCTGACAACTGGCAAAATTACGGATATACTGAAGGCAAGCAAGACAGAAGAAGAGTTTCTCCAGAAACTCAAGGAAGAATATCCGGATCAGGTGATCTGATTGAATCTGAATACAAGAAGAAAGGTTGCTCCCACAACGACTCCGAGATAAACCTTTGGGAGCCTATGGATCCACAGGAAGACGGCAAGGGGGAAGATATTCTCAGAGAAACTCCTGATTGACTATGAGGTCGGCCTGTGATAAAATAAATATATATAAGAAATCTTTGAGTGAGGCAAAGCGTCTGCCCGCAGGATTGAGTATAATCTTTGTGTGGAGCTGTCTGCTTTTTGCAGGCGGTTTTTGTTTTGTCGGAGTCCGTATCTATTCGGAGGTAAAGCTATGAATTTCAAGGCAAGGATACTGGGTGAGGGAGATATCGACAGAATCCTCATCCGTATTGCCCATCAGATATGCGAGAAGAACAACGGTGTGGACGGGCTGTGTCTCATTGGCATTCGTACCCGCGGAGTGCCCATTGCACAGCGTATCGCCAGATGTATCGAGAAAATCGAGGGAAGTGCCCCTATGGTCGGTGCACTGGATATTACTCTGCATCGTGACGACAGGTCCAGAGATCCTGACACACCCGTGGTATCTTCTACGGATGTGCCCTTCTCTGTGGAGGGGAAGACCGTGGTGCTTGTGGATGATGTTATCTACACCTGCCGTACTGCCAGAGCTGCACTTGATGCGGTGATGGCTCTGGGCAGACCCGCAAGGATCCAGCTGTCTGTCCTCATTGACAGGGGGCACTCTGAGCTGCCCATCCGCGCAAACTTTGTGGGCAAGAACATCCCCACCTCCCAGGAGGAGATCATCGCCGTCAAGCTTCGTGAGTGCGACGGAGAGGACTCTGTCAGCATATATGCAAAGTGATTTTTCCTTTGTCTCTTGACAAAACTCTGAGGAAGTATTATACTGACAATGCTATAAACAAAACAGGGGTGCTGACGGCAAGTCGGCTGAGATAGAGAATATTCGTGCTTCTCTGACCCTATAACCTGATACGGATAATGCCGGCGTAGGGAGTAGATTCACTGATATAACATCAGCACTGCATACCCGGGTTGCAGTGCTGTTTTTTTATCTTCTGTTTTGTTAAGGCGGGTTGAGTATGTTCTGCCAAAGGAAAGATGATGCATAATCTTTTGTATATGGTATTGGGACAGAAAGACAAGATAAAAATATTGAGGTGATTTGTTTGAAAGTAAACTTTGTCCGCAGACTCACAGAGAGCGGTATTATGCTTGCCTGTGCCACAGTGCTGAGTATGATCCCTCTCCTGGATATGCCCTTCGGAGGAAAGCTGACTCCTCTGTCTATGCTGCCCATCCTTCTGATAGCATACAGATACGGAGCTGGCTGGGGCTTCGGTGTAAGCTTTACCTATGGTCTCATCCAGATGATACTGGGACTGGATAACCTGAGCTATGCCACAAACTGGCTGGCCGTTGTATGTATTATTCTTCTGGACTATCTGGTGGCTTATGGTGTGCTTGGCTTCGGCGGAATCTTCAGAGGAAAGCTTAAGAATCAGAGTCTTGAGTTTGCTCTTGGTGTGGCCGCAGGCTGTGTGCTGAGATTCCTGTGTCATTTTGTAACAGGAGTCACAGTATGGGCTGACCCCTCGGGAGAGCTTCCTGTTCCCTTGTTCTCTATGCTTTACAACGGCGCATATATGCTGCCTGAGATGGTCCTGACAATCATTGTAGGTGTTGTGATCACAAGCCTCTTTGACCTGACCTCTCCCAGTCTCCGCCGTGTGAAGAAGGCAGAGTAAAATACACTTGAATAAAGAACAGGCAACGATGCTGTTACGCTCGTTGCCTGTTTTGTTATTTTTCGATGAATTTCTCACATTCTTCCCTGAAAACTCTGAGCATGAATTCTTTGTCATCTTCACTGTACATATAGTGAGTGGATTGAGAAAGAGTGTGGGTGATAATATTCGGATGCTTCCGAAGAATCTTCTCTGCACGGCCTGACACCAGTTCATCCTCTTCTGACTGAAAGGCAATACATCTTGTAGTTATACATGGAAGCTTCTTTGTGATTACGTAAGCTTTGCGGAAGAGTTCCTCAAAGCGTCGGGGCCAACCCAGATATTTTTTCGGGTCTCTTTCCACGCTGATACTGTAGGAGGCTTTTGCCTGTGCTTGGGCATAGGTGTAGTCCTTCTCATCTTTGAACAGAATTGCGTGGGCGTAGCTTACGGCTTCGGGTTTGACTCTGGGAGTCAAGGGTACTGCCTGCAAAAAGAGAAGCTTCACCTTGTCCGGGTGCTTGAGTGCAGCATCAATAGACAAGAGGGTGCCCATAGAGTGACCCACAAGGATGATGTTTTCGTGTTTGCTCTCAACGTATTCTACAGTTTTGCACAGCTTTTGCTCCCACTCATTCATAGAGGAGTCAGAGAAGTCTTTGGGGGTCTGTCCGTGACCCGGCAGAAGCAGGTTGTAGACAGAGAACTCCTTTGGAACCAGGGGGAGAAGGTCCCGAAACTGGTCGGGAGTTCCCATGATTCCGTGGGTGAAGATGACGGCGGTGGAGCTGTCCTTCACCTCTTTGATGTATTCCTTATGTGCCATAAGGACATCTCCTTTTTTGTGAGATAATTATCAGTCCAGCTTGTTCATAACCATACCGGTTATCATCTTGGGGTAGAAGTAGGTGGATTTCTGGGGCATCTTCTCGCCTTCAGAAGCAACATCTCTGATCTCGGTAACCTTGGTGGGATTGAGGACGAAGGAGCACTGGGCTTTTCCCTCGTCAACAGCAGAGACAGCCTCCTCAAAGAACTTGGTGTAGGTGAGGTTGATCTGCTGTGCCATGTTCTCCTTGTCGATTCCGAAGATCTCCTCCAGAACCAAGGAGTGGAGAACGGTAACATCCAGCCGGCGGGATGCTATTGAGAGCTCGGGCAGAAGATCATCCATAACGGAGAGATCCTTGAGAGTGAGCTGATACCACTCGCCCTGTCCTGTATAGAAGCCGAAGGATTTTCTGCCTTCTTTGTCCATATCACAGAGAAGCTGCTCCATATTGTCGGTGCCTGTGTGCTTTTCTATGTCAAAGTATTTTTCACACTTTGCCAGTACCTGCTCCTTGTTGAAGCTGTCAAGGTCACGGACGAGTCTGTGAGTGGGGAATACAACCAGTCCGGGATGACCCATATCGCACAGGAAGATCATCTGGTAGTCCTGTGCATCGCCTTCCTTGGAGATACCCTCTTCTCTGCACCAGTTGCGGTAGTTAAGAGCGGTCTCATAGCGATGGTGGCCGTCGGCGATGTATATCTTTCTGCTGTCAAAGTCAGCCACCAGCTTTGCGATGGTCCTCTCATCGGTGACTATCCACATACGGTGGGTAATTCCCTCGTCGTCAGTAAACTGCAGGTCAGCATCTCCCTCGGATGCTTTGTCGATGGTGGACAGGGAGGTGTGCTCCTCGTCCATATACAGACCGTAAATCTGGGAGAAGTTGCAGTTTGTGGCCTTCATCAGGTTCAGGCGGTCTTCCTTCGCCTTGGAGAGGGTGAACTCGTGGGGTAGGACAACTCCCTTGGAGAATTCCTCAACCTTGAGTCTGCAGATGAGACCTTTGATGGAGTTTCTCTTGCCGTAGGCGGTGAACTCCTCCTCATAAATATACAGGGCAGGAGCCTCCTCGCGGATGAGGACTCCCTTGTCCTCCCACAGCTTCAGGATATCCTTGGCGGTGGCGTAGGGATTCTCGCCCTCTTTGGGCAGCTCCAGACGGATGATGTTGTACTCGTTCTCGTTTATATAACCCAGACGCTGCTGCTCGCTGATGATGTCATAGGGAGGACAGCAGAGAGAGCGGATGTTCCCTGCGGTGTCTGTGTCAAAACGAAGTCCTTTGAATGCACTGATCTGTGCCATGGTCATTACCTCCGAAATAATAAATAATTACAGTATACAGTATATCAGCCAAAAGGAATTAATGCAACAATGAGGAGAAAAGATTTATATATCTGAAACAATAAATTAAGAAAAAAAGGACAGATACCCGAAGAAGGTATCTGTCCTGAAGTTTGTGTTGTGTCATCCGATCTTTGACAGGGGAAGGATGTCTCCGTTCATATTCTGTACGTAGAGTATATCTCCTACACGCTTTACATAGCCTGTGCCTGATTCTACTTCTCCCAGCATAGAGACGGTCAGGTTCAGCACCCCGTCGGTGCAGGTGTAGGTTAAGGTTCCGGGAATGAATCCCATTGCCACAACAGTGCCTGTGCCGTCACCGTTGAAGGTGTAAACCAAGGATGAGGTGGTGCTGGTCTGTACTCCGAAGAAGTAAATGTCCGTCGGCATATTTTCGTTGGACCAGGTGCCTGTTATGTCGTCTGAGGTTGTAGATGTTACGATGTCTGTACCGCCGATGTTTATGGTAGGCGGGTCAGTTTTTGTATCAAGTGTGGCAGGTATGGGAGGAGCGGGAGTGTCCCCGTTGGGAGGAGTGGTTGAGCCCTCGCCCTTGCCGTAGTCTGCAGGAGGATGGGGCAGAATGTGGATGATCTCATTCTTTTCGTAGAAGAAAACGTAAACTGTGGGGGGATTCTCCAGAGGAGGGAACTCTTCCTCTGTAACTATGCCTTCCTCAGGGGTTATCTCGTAGGTCTTGTCTTCGTACACATATATGTACGAGCCCTGGGGAAGCTCTGTGGGCTGGCGGGTGAAAACAAGGGTGTAGTCTGTGCCGCTGTAGCTGAAGTCCACATACAGAAGTTCTTCTTCCAGTGTGTGGCAGCCCGAAAGGTTGTAGCCTGATGAGGTGACGCTGAATATATCTCCCTCAACGCTGAAGGTGGCGTCAAATGTCTCTTCCAGATACTGGACAGTACCTGTGCCATCGGGAGAAATCTCAAGGATGGGGTCGCTGTTGGGTCCGTACCATTTGCCCTGAAGTTCCTCAGGAATAACCTGAGCGTCGGATACACCATCCTGAGTACCTGTGGCAGGGTCGGTACCGCTTGGTGTGTCTGTGCCTTCGTCTGTACAGGCGAAAAGCGAAAGCAGAAGTATGGCAGAAAGAAGTAGTGCAATGAACCGTTTCATAAGATGACCTCCTTGTATTATTCTTTAATTTTATGCTATCAAATTGTTGTTGGAATGTCAATTGACGCCGATGTAAAAATATACGAAGGTTGTTTGGTTAATATATCTCAAAAATTCAGTGTTTATGGGAATTTTGGAAGATAGGGGAGGTGTAGGGAGGAGGTATGGCAGAGATGTTCGGATTCGGGGAGGATTTTGTGTAAAGTAAAAAGTGAAACTTTTTGCAGAATCATTGAAACGAAGAAGGCAGATATGATATAATTAATGTATAGATTTTACTTTGGTGATGACAGAATATAAACAGTCGTAGAGGAGGGGTAATATGTATTGCAGAAAATGCGGAGCAAAGCAGAGAGATCAGGCAAAATTCTGTGGAAAGTGCGGAGCACAGGTGAGTGCTCCTGCAAGCAGTCCTGCATACCCTGAACAGAACAGAAGCTATACTGTTTATGAGAAGTTTGACTGCACTTCTTCTCTCAGGTTTATTATCGGCGATGCGCTGAAGCTGGGTTCGGATGCATCTATTCCTACCTTTGTGCTGACGGACAGGTCCCTTATCTTCAACGGTACGGAAGTCCCCTTTGAATATATGACGGTCATCTGTCCCGAAGGGTACATATCCTTCGACCAAAGCAGTCTGGAGTTCTCTATGAGCAGCATAATCACCACCATCGACGGGGTTAAGTATATACTGAAATACTCCAAGGAGGATATGCTGAGACTGCTGTGCACCATCAGCAAGGTGAACAGGAACATCCCTCTGAAAAATGCCAGACAGAAGCTTCAGTATGCCCTGATGATGACCTGCTTCCTTATGTGTGCAGAGACGTATATCTCCCGGATGCATATAATATACTCTGACTACCTTGCCTTTGAGGAGCTCACTCAGAACAACACCCTGGTCACTCTGGACCCTGAGTATCAGCTCAGTCAGGAGGAGCTCAGGCTTATTGAGGATTATACCAATGCTCAGAGGGAGCTGAACGATTTTTACAAGAGAACAAACGCTATTGCCAATGCAGGCAACAACAGAAACTACTTTATCCTGAAAAACATAATTGACTTTATGGATGAATCCGACACGGATGTGGAACAGGTGGTCCAAAGATATAACGACAAGCTCCTGCAGGAAGAGGTGAAGGCGGCCCTGGAGAAAGCACAGGATAACTTTGCCAGGGATCACGGCTACTATGACGATGACGACTATGACGAGCCTCGGGGTGAGAGCTTCCTGGGAGGTGTGGCAAAGGTTGCGTTGGGGGTTGCCATAGGCAACAAGATTTCCGGTGCAGGAAAACAAAAGAAACAGGAGAGGAGGTATCATTACACCTGCTCTATCTCTTGTCCTTACAGAGGCAAGGAATATGGTCCTACCAAATGTCGCAGAGACCCCGCAACCTGTGGACACGGCATGAGATACTGATTCATAATAAACAAACAAAAGGCACCCTGACGGAGGGTGCCTTTTGTTTTTGGATCTATGATTTGTGTTTATGGGAGAAGTTAATTCTTCTTTTTGGCGTAGGCATCCTTGAAGGGGACAACCTTGCCGTCAGCCTCCTTGATGCTTACGTTGTCAAGGGTGGAGGAAAACTGACCTCTGATCTCATCGAGGTATCTTTTGTACAGTGCCTTCTGCTCTCTTGACTCTGCATCGTTTAGTCCTTCTGTTCTTTTCTTCCTTGCCAGCTCGTTGATTCTGTCTATCATCTGCTTGTCCATATTATCACCTCATTATTTATCTATATCATAACACAAAATAATTGCATTTCAAGTCATTGAATTACTTTTGCGGATATGATAAAATTTAGATGTATCTTTTTTAGGGAAAGCGTGATTATATGAAAAATGAGGAATTCAGCCTGCGCTGTCCTTTGGGACGAGAGGCTTCCTGCAAAACTCTCAGCAAAGAGGCCATAAACGACTTGTCGGTGGACTATATCTGTAATGCACTGACCAAGGATTCCTACGAGTTCAACATCATCAAACAGCTTCTCATCAACATCACAGATGACGAAGAGGTTATCAGATACAGATGTGACGTGTTTGAGGACTTTCTCAGATTTCCCAAGCTCAGGGAGGATCTGACCGCCATACTGGTGAAGCTGAAGGACCTGAGAGATATCGAGAGGTTTCAGAAGGACACAGAGGCATCTCATTTCTGGCAGCTTATCAACAGACTCAGAGAGCTGGACGGATATGTGGACTGTATCACCGCCATCAAATCCACTCTGGAAGAAATCGACATACAGTCAGAGGGACTTATTTACCTTAGGGACAGGGTCAGGGAGATTTACTCGGACAGCGGGTTCGAGGTGCTCAAGGAGGATATCGCAGAGATGTTCTCTGTTGCGCGAAATCTCAGGAGTATCACCCTTGGTGTCAATCTGGATGATATGCTCAGACCCAAGAGTGTGGGAGTAATCTCTCTGAACAACAAGGCTTTCACAGACAGCGGACTGCTGAAGCGTTTTGTGAAGTTTGCCTCAAGCCAGAGCGAGCTTCACGATGGCACGGATGTGTCGGGATTCACAAGCTTCCATCCTGCCAATCCTCTTACCTCGGGCTTTGGGTTGGGCACACCTGTGTCGGGAGCCCAGAACGACCTGTACGATATTGCATCCTCAGGTCTCACAGGAGCGGATCCCATGTCGGACGCACTGAAGAAGGTTGTCACCGATATCCTCAAGCGCACCGTTAACAGCCTCAAATCCACCCTGAACAAGTACGTGGGCAACAGCGGCTACACCTTCATAAAGCTCATGCCTGAAATCACATTCTACATCCGTTTTGCCGAGCTGTGCGACAGGATTATGGAGAAGGGCTTTACACTCTCTAAGGCTGAGATAAACCAGAAGAGCGACCGCACCACAGACGCAAAGGGTATATATAACATCAAGCTTGCCATAAAAGCTCTCAGCGCAGAGGAAGCGCTCAGGGCAGAGGATATTGTCACCAACGAGTTCCGCTTTGACGATGATGCCAGAGTCTACATCCTCACAGGCCCCAACCGCGGAGGAAAGACAACCATCACTCAGGCGGTGGGACTGGCATACCTGTTGGCTCAGAATGGAATCTATGTTCCTGCTGACGCTATGAGTCTGAGTCCTGCGGACAATATATTCACACACTTCCCTGCAGATGAGAACGACACCGTTGACCTGGGAAGACTGGGCGAGGAGAGCAAGCGTCTGGCAGAGATATTCAATGTAGCCACAAGAGGCAGTCTTCTGCTGCTTAACGAGAGCCTTGCCACCACCAATGTGTCCGAAGGACTCTATATTGCAAGGGATGTTATCAAGGCCATGAGGTATCTGGGAGTCAGGTGTATCTTCAATACTCATATGCACGATCTGGCTCGTAATCTGGACGAGATCAACAAGGATATTGAGGGCGACAGCAAGATCGAGAGTATGGTCACAGGAGTAGAGAACGGAAAGCGTTCCTTCAAGGTATTCCTGGCGCCTCCTCAGGGAGTCAGCTACGCAAAGGATATTGCTCTGAAGTACGGAGTGACCTTTGAGAAGATAAAGAACGAGATCGACCAAAGAGCAGAATAAGAGATAAAAAGGGAGTCGTCGTTTATTGCGATGACTCCTTTTGTATTTTGCTAGCCTTCGAGTCCCTGATGTCGCCACTGCACGGATAAATCAAAAGGCCATCAGTATGTTTCATTTGGAGGGTGAGAGCTACCTCGCTTGATGGGGCGTGTTTAGTGTGAGAAAGTTATCAACGCTCTCCCTAAAAATGATTCCCCGAATCATTTTTGCCTGCG
>JAFTHZ010000005.1 GCA_017457155.1 Ruminococcus sp. | reverse complement strand
TTCCGCTGCGATAATTGTGGAAAAATGATAGAGGAATACCCGTGTTGCGAATGCGGTTTTAAGTTCAACTAATACATAAATGGGAGTTGTTTTTACGCAACTCCCTATTTCTTATGTTAAATTGGTGAACATTCAAAAGAGCATTGCATAGTACCAACATAGTCTCCGGCTCTGCTCCATCTATCCATTATCTCTAATCCAAAATACTTTGTTAGTGTAACATCCGTAAATTCACTTTGTGTAAAAGTAGCAAGTGGTGTTTCACCGGTATAGTTGCAGTTGTTGTTGATGTCAATTAAGGTGCAAGTAATTGATATGTTTGAATCCTCTGTGTGATACAGTCTAATGCCATTTTCAGAAATGTTCGTGCAATAGACCTTGACAGAATAGCCGCTCTCAATATTGGCATCTGATACTGTGACCGTTCCCATCTCACCATTTCTTAAATCAATAGTTGCCGGAATGGTTACGGTGTAACTGCTATACAGATGTGCATATACTTCTGACTCTCCGCTCCCGGCTGATTCATCCCAATATTCCGCTGCAAAAGCAGTCTTTGATTGGTATTTACGCTTTTCACCAGATAAGCCACCGAAAACACTTGGTATAGAGGGTAAAAGAAAGAACTCCGCAAAAGTTTCCTCTCTTTGTTCACAGCAGCACAGGCAGCTATCAAGGGCTAATCCGTAAAGGTAGACTTATACATTAGTATAGCTCAGATATAAAATCATCCCCACTCGAGTAATCGGGTGGGGATTTTTATGCATTGAAATCAGCATTCATATTTGATATAATCAATGGTGGACGGCGGCTCACAGGAAGCCGCTCACAGACTTCCTCAGGAATCCGAAAGGACAGGTTATGAAAAAGCATTCACTCAGCGCTGAACAACAGCAGAGGCTCAAGTCCCTCATAAAAAAGACCCTGCCAATCCTTGCTCTGCTTGTGGGTTACTATATTTTCGTGAGACTTACGGGTCTGGGTATCCCCTGCCCCTTCTACTCCCTCACAGGCAAACAATGTCCCGGCTGCGGTATCTCCAGAATGTTCATGGCGCTTATGAGGTTTGACCTGGCGGCCGCTGCAAGCTACAATCTGTTTGTCCTTTGTCTGCTCCCCTTCGGGCTCTTTCTCTTCATCTACAAATCAATAGTATATATCCGCAAGGGCGCAACTAAAACTCCCATGTGGGAGAACGTTTTTTACATTGTTGTCTTTGTCCTCTGCGTTATCTTTACCATCTGGAGGAACACTCCCTCCTATATATTCTGACAAACCATCTACACCTGCAGGCCACGGCTGTGCAGGTGTTTTCTCTTGAATATGACTACACATCGTGATATATTAGACTCAGGAGATGAGAACATGAAACTTAAATCTATAACAGCCCTGCTGCTTGTGCTGATAATCTGCATTTTTACGTCCGCCTGTGCCCCTGCTCAGGATAATCAAAAAGACTCCACCAAGGACGAAGCTCCGAAGGAAGAGACCTCCTCGCAGGACGAAGCACAAGGTACCTCAGACATCGCCACCACACCCCTGCTGTACAAGGTCACAGATGAGGACGGGGATGTGGTATGGCTGTTTGGCAGCATACACATCGGCCGACAGGACTACTATCCCCTGCCCGACTACGTTATGGATGCCTTTGAAGGGTCAGAGAGTCTGGCGGTAGAGGGCGACATCATAGCCTTTGAGAAGGACCTGTCCATGCAGATTCAGGCGCTGCAACCCCTGCTGTATACTGACGGAACTACCATCAGCGACCACATTCCCCGGGACCTGTATGATCAGGCCAAAGAGATTCTTGATGAGCTGGGATACTACAACAAAGCCATGGACTACTACTGTCCCGCATTCTGGAGCTCATACATTGACACTGCCATATATGAGGAACTTGGAGCTGAGACAGAGCTGGGTATTGACAGGCACCTGCTGAAAAAAGCAAAGGACACAGACAAACCCATTCTGGAGATTGAGTCCGCCCTGGAGCAATACACAATGCTGGGCGGTTTCTCTGAGGAGCTTCAGGAATTACTGCTGAGCGAATCCATAGAGTCCTGGAATGACATAGACGCCACCGAAGAAACCCTCACTCAGATGATGGACCTGTGGGCACAGGGAAACGAAGAAAAGTTCAGCGACTTCCTCTCAGAAGAAGATGAGGGGATGACTGCAGAAGAACTTGATCTCTACGAAGAATACAACACAGCCCTGCTGGATGACAGAAACCTGAACATGACAGACTACGCTGAAGAAAGGCTCGAGCTTGGAGAAGAGACCTTCATCTGCGTGGGAGCTGCACACATTGTGGGTGAGGGAGCTATGGTAGAGCTTCTCGCTCAGCGAGGCTACACCATAGAGTGTATTCCACAGCAATAAATAAAAAAGTCCCTGCCGAAAGCAAACCCTCGGCAGGGATTCTTTTTTTCACAAACAATCAAGGTTGGGCAGAATACTTAGTTTTCTTGTAATCAATCATAAATAACAACATTGACAAAATGCTCGTAATCTGTGTTCCCAAGTTCTGCCATTACAAACCAGGATCCATCAACCTTCATACAATACAGTTCCGGATCTTCATCTGATTCACGATCAGTAATACATTTTACAATTCGAACCTCTTGAACCTCCGTTGCATCAACATTCATCATCTCTTTTACAGGAACCATAAATTCTGCATAAGAATTATCCTCCTCATAGAAATAATCAGACGATGCATAACACATACCAGCAATACTTGAATTATATAAGTCAATAATATCTGTTTTATCTTCTCCTATACATTCATCGCCAAGTTCAAAATCAACAAAACCCTCATGGTAAAAATCATTTTTCCTGTACTGCTCATATGCCTCACGAAAGTCTGTTGTGCCGTACTCGTCTTCTATAGCATCAGTAAATTCCGCCTGAACACCCTCACCATAATAGTAATCGATGTTATCGTAATACAGCTCCATTGCTTGTATGTAATCAAAATCACCATACATTGCTTTATTCATAGCATCGTAATCAATGTCATAATACCCTTCTGCATATGCCTGTGCGGCCTCCTCAGGGGTATCAAAGCCGTCTTTTGACTGCTGCATTTCCTCGGGCTTGCTTTCAGCTATTTCCTCAGGCTCGCTATGCGCTACATCTTCTGAGGTCTTGTGACTTCTGTCCTCTGTGATTATATCTTTTGTAAAAACTACGCTGCAAGAACAAAGGGTCAGAAGCATAGCCAGCGAGCAGACCAAAGCCATAATTCTCAGAAATTTTGATTTCATATAAATCCTCCATATCCTTCAGATAGGTGTCATAAAAGCACAAAAAACCTCCTGCAGAAAACTGCAGGAGGTAATTCTTAGGTGTTCATCTGCAGAAATTTATCTGCGAAATCTTTTGTCAATACAGACTAATTAGTCAAAAGAGTTCCAGTAAACGTCGCTTACGAACCACTCGAAGTCAGAGAAATCAGTTGCAAGTCTTGTGATATACCACTTGCCGCCGATCTTCAGGCAGGTAACCTCGTACTCGCCATCTTCCTCAAGATAGAGCTCCTCCATCTTGTCATCGTCGATGTCGTCGCTGTCAACTTCCCACTCAACCTCAACGGTCTCGCCCTTCTTGACCTTGTCCTCGTCGATCTCCATGGACTCGAGAGCCTCGATCATGTAGTCGCCGAACTCGTTGTCATATGCGTCGTTGTCCTTGTACTCGTCGATGTAGTAGTCGACAGAATCGTTGTAATCCTCAACAGCGTCGTCAACCTTGCTGTTCTTCATATCATCGGGATCCTTGTACTCGTACTTCTTCTTCCAGCCCTTGCCGTAAGCGTCGTTGTAGTCCTCGTCTCTCTCTTCCTCTGTCTCCTCGAGCCATGCCTGGTATGCCTTCTCGATGTCGTCGGTGTCATAATCCTTCTCAATCTGATCCATGAAATCATCGTAAGCGTCATCGCCGTACTCTTCCTTCATGATGTCCTCAAGGTTCTCGAAATAGAGATCTCTTGCCTTGTCGTCGTCATACTTACCATAGCAGAGTGAGATGTACTCGTCGTTTGTCTCAGCGTTAACATACTTCTTTGTAACCTTGGTTGAGCTGGAACCGAAGATGTTAGCAAGAAGAACGATAACCAGAATCAGAGCTACAACGCCTACTGCGCCACCAACGATGATGCCCATGTTCTTGTTGCCGCCGTTATTCTCGGGAGCAGGGCTGAAGTTCATAGCAGGTGCAGGAGCGGGTGTAGGAGCTACAGGAGTAGCTGCTACGGGTGTGGGCTCTGCAGGTGCAGGAGCCTGACCGCAGTTGGGGCAGAAAGCTGCTCCGTCGTTTACTTGTGTTCCACAATTTTTACAAAACATAATGTTTCTCCTTTTCCTCAGAATTTCTGAAAAAATAATTTATTAATGTTTACAGCTTACCGCCGCATTCACTACAAAAGATGGTGTCGTCATCTGCAGGATACTGAGCGCCGCACTTGGTGCAGATCCTTGCAGAAGGCTGTACAGGTGCCACAGGTGTGGGTACAGGTGTGGGGATAGGAGCAGGTGCAGGTGCCACGGGAGCAGGTGCAGGTGCTACAGGAGCAGGTGCAGGTGCCACAGGAGCAGGTGCAGGTGCTACGGGAGCAGGCGCAGGTGCCACAGGAGCAGGTGCCTCTGTCACAACAGATTTACCGCAGCCGGCACAAAAACGTGTACCGGGCTCGAGTCTTGCTCCGCAACCGGTGCAGATAGAGTTGGAAGAAGCCGCAGCAGCGCCGTTCATCTGGCAGCCACATCCGCTGCAGAAGGTAGCATTAGCAGCCACATCCATTCCGCACTGGGGACAGGACACAATACCCTTGAGCTTTTTAACCTGATCGGAATAGGCAGCCATATTGTTGATAGCTGTTGTTCCCTCCTGAATCAGGGATGCATACTTGGGATCGGGTGCATTGCGGGTTTCCTGAAAATACATCTTACCAATCTGAAGGTATACTGCATTGAGCTTTTTCTCCTCATCGGAGATCATTCCATTCAGCTTGTAGATTTCGGCAGTGTCCTTGGTCTTCTGGGCAACGCCCTGACTTGTCTGGGAGATCTTTCTGCCCAGATCATCGAAAAAAGCCATACATAACCCTCCTGTTCTTTATATAACCAGATTGCATAAATATACAATCCGACATTATCAGCTATTTTCAGTACTAATATATCACAATTCTACTTTTTCGTCAACATGTTTAGTTGATATAAACAATTAAATATATGTAACCTTTTTAATCTTTATGAAACAAGTTGTATAAAACACAAAAAACAAAAACCGCCGAATAGCAATAGCAATTCAGCGGTTGGTGTATTTTTATTCTTTCGGTAGCATCTTAGCCGGCATGTGAGCTGAATATCTCTTCCATAGCCTCATGCTCGGGAGACAGAAAAAGTGCCACAACGGTCTCTTCTCTGATAACCTGACAGGACTGTGCCAGAGCGTAGCTTGCCTGGTCATAGTTGCGGGCCTGGTTCATAAAGGACTCCAGACGGTTGTTGAGTCGCTCCTCGACTCTGTCAGCAGCGTCCTCGTCCACAGCCTTGACCATGATTACCTCATGAGGGAACGCATCGCCCATTGTAGAGAAGCTGGCACAAACCTCCATATCCTCCAAAGCGATTCCATAGCGGTCAAGATGCTTTTTGTCGGGGATATCGTTGGCGCCTGTGATTGCCAGGTCAGTGATGATGGCATCCTTGATGGCGGTGATGTCCTTGTCCTTGCTCTGGGATGTGCAGCCTGCAAGAGAAACAACCAGCAAAATTGCAACAAGAAGACTGATAATTTTTTTCATCAGATAAATCCTCCCGATACTCAGGGTGTGTGAGTGAGCAGATAGTCCACCCATGCCTGACAGCCTGTCTCTGTAAAGTGTACGCCCATATCCACAGGATCACTGCAGTAGTCGGGGTTGAGGGATGTACCTGCCTCGTTATACATAACAGAAGCTACATCGATAAATGCCCAGCCGTTGTCAGCACACATCTGCTCCAGAGAATCGTTATAGAGCTTGATGTTCTCGTTATTGAGGCTGTTGCCCAGAATTGTGCTTGTATCTGTCATGGGAGTCATAGACTGAACGATGATATATGCGTCGGGTGACTTCTCAAGAATCTTGCCGATGAGAGTCTGATAGCTCTCCAGAGTTGTCTCGATTCCGTACAGTCCCAGATCGTTCATGCCAAGCATCATATAGATCTTCTTTGCTCCTGACTTCTGGATACAATCCTCGATGAGCATCTTCTCGCCCTGATACTCAGGGTGAACGGACTCATCAGAAACCTCCCAAAGGGCATTATTGGCGCCCAAAGAACCGGAGGTGAAGAACTGTGCATCTCCAAGGCAGCCGTTGTCAGCATAGTAGCAAAGCTTCAGGCTTACAGAGTCACCAACAAAGGCAGCATCGTTGAAGTAGGATGCATCCACGGGGGCTGACTGCTCAACCGCACCTGTTGCCTCGGGAACGTCGCTTGAGTTGCCCTGTGCAGAATCTCCGGCATCCTGGCCAGCCTCTGTCTTTGCGGGCTCAGTGTCCTTTGTGTCACCGCCGCAAGCAGCCATAGAAAGAACAAGGAGAGCACACATTGCTAAAATAAGAATCTTTGAAATAATCTTTTTCATTTTTATCTTCCCCTTTCTTAAGAAAGAATTTGTATCATAATTATTATAATACACCATAAAATAAATATTTTCAATACAATTCAAAATACTTGTCGAAAAAACAAAAAAAGCAGGGCGGAATAAAACCACCCTGCATAAATTGTCAGAACAAAGCTATCTTGGAGCTGTCGAAGCAACAGTCATGCTCTCTGAAGAGGACCGTCCTGCCTTTGTACTCAGGATGGCGCTCTACAAAACGCTCCACCATCTTATAAATCTCGGATTTATCAAGGCCAACGCGCTTCTTGTCTCCTCTGTTATCGTCATAACAGTTGTTGATTTTGTAGGTAACATCGGGATATGGGCTGAGAAGCTCTCCGAGGATATCCAGATCCTCCTCCTTAAAATATCCGTCACATGCTACATAGGTGACAACAAGAGTAGCGTCCTTGTGTTGTGAGACGATATCCATGGTCTCGATGACATTCTCCCAGCAAAGCTCACTCTTCTTGATGTTGGCGGTAGCTGTGGCCTCCTCGCGGTTGAGTCCCTTGAGAGACAATCCAACAATATCCACAAGCTTCTCATCTAGAAGCTCCTTGATAATATCGGGTCTGGAGCCGTTTGTCTCAAGAAAAACCTGAGATCCGTAAATCTTGACAATACGTAGCAGGTCGGCCAGATAAGGATTCAGGGTAGGCTCACCACCTGCAAAGCGGAAGTTCTTGCTGTACCTGAGGAGTTCCCACACCTTCTTCTCAAAACTCTCCAGAGTATACTCAGGATAATCTTCAACTGCCCAGTGACCAAAGGAACAAAACTCACATCGGAAATTACACTTTCCATAGCCTACCTCGTGGACGCGACCGTTATTATTGAATCTGTCAGCCACATTGGGCACAAAATGCGCAGGTCGGATGAGTAATCTGACCTTCTTCTCCTCGGACATAAAAACCTCTCCCCAAAAAAGGATTATATATGTAAATACAAATAAAGTTGTGAAAAACCAATACAAATAAAAGCAAGGCGGACAGAAGTCCGCCTTAATTGCTTTTCATGATCCAAAATTAGAACATGCCACCGGGAGGGCCCTGATCCTCTTCTGTAGTTGTTGTGGGAGCTGCTGTTGTAACTGCTGCGGATGCAACGATAACCTCCTCAGCCTCGAACATAACAACGTTCATCTCAGGTGCTACATATTTCATTCTGACTCACCTCCTTATATTAATTTACAAAAACACTATATCACAACCGATATATAATGTCAATATTTTTGGCAAAAAAATATTCAAAAAAAATCCCCGCCTCCGAAGATCGGAGACGGGGACTGATTCAGTTAGTCATGCAACTGACAAGGTAAACGATAATTAGTCGTTAACTCTGTCAATTGTGTACATATCAGAGTAAACTGTCAGGATCTGACCGTCTGCTGTCTGATACTTAACCCATGCCTTAACGAAGTGGATCTGGTCGTCGAAGAAGGGACCTGTCCATGTGTATGTACCGATAGCGTTAACCTTGTCAACCTC
>JAFTHZ010000004.1 GCA_017457155.1 Ruminococcus sp. | reverse complement strand
GGTCCCATGCATGCAGGCTTTGACTTCATGGGTTGGGATCACACCGCCGAGGAAATTCAGGCAAAGCTCGCCGCCGGAGAGGATGTCACAGTGCTCCCCGTTTGGGAGAGACAGCTGGTATACGTATCCATCACAGTAAACGGCGGATACATCTCCTCTGCATCAGGTATGAGCGGAGACAAGTACCTTGCCAACAGCAAGACCACCGTCACCGCCAACACTCCTGCTCAGAACCAAAAGTTTGCATACTGGACCGACAGCACAGGCAAGGTTCTCAGCTATGACTCTGTCTACAGCTTCTACCCTGCAGCCGACACAACCCTCACCGCTGTGTTCGTTGCTCAGGATGCAGATATAGAGTATCAGGCACTGGTTAACGTAAACACCTTCACAGTTGCAGATCCTTACGGAAACGTAAGCATCAGCTGGTATGTTCCCGAGGATGCTATGAACGTGGAGTTCATCGGCGCAGGTCTCGTATCTGTTCAGGACAAGAACTACACCGAGGAGGCCTTTGTTCACGGTACAACAGACACCAACGTTTATGACAGAACAGTTGACACCGAGAATGCCATCGGCTCCTATGTATGGACAGGACCCTATACTGCAGGCACCAAGCACTTTGTCAAGGCATGGGTTCAGTACAAAACAGCCGACGATCAGGTTGTCACCCTCTACTCTGATATGTTCACAGTTGACAGAACCGAGGAGTAATTTCCTGTCACAAAAAAACAACTGACTAACACTTTCATCGTCACCCCACAGAGTTTTTCTGTGGGGTGATACTCATCCTCATCTGCTCATAACAATGTGTAATTACATCAATTCACCAAAAAAACAGCCTCCCCATTGGCAAGTCTGCCCAAATATTTATTTTTTCTGAATAAAATGCTTTACATTTGTATTTTTTGGTGTTATACTTTATTTAATTAATTGTATTGGTATCTAATTCACACATAAATAGGAGGAAACAACATGAAAAAGATTATCTCTTGTCTCATCGCAATCGCTATGATTTTCTGCGTTACACTTTCTGTTTCTGCAGAGATTAGCCCCTCAGCTTCCGAGGGTAATAAGTACATCAAGGTTGACGCTGTTCCTGTTCCTGATTCCGCAGGTACTGCAACTCCCGGTATCGACTCTCCCGCTCAGGTTGAGATTAACTCCGACGAGACAGTTACTCTGACAGCTAAGCCCATCGACGGCTACAAGTTCTCTCACTGGAAGTTCATCACAGGCGAGTTCGAGATTATTGAGGGTGACCTTAACTCCTCCACAATCGTAATCAAGCCCACAGGCGACACCAACGTCAGAGCTGAGGCATACTTCGTTCCTGAGGATGAGGATGTAACTCCCGCTACAACAGCTATCATTACTCCTCCCGATGACGGCAACAAGGCTCCCACAACAGGCGACGCTGCTACAACAATGGCTGTTTCTGCTTCTGTTGTACTGGTAGCTATCGCAGCTCTTGTTATCTTCAAGAAGAGACAGAACGCTTAATCACTTAAACAAGACTTAAAGCTCCGCAAAATGCGGAGCTTTTCTTTTTGCTTTATAAATCATCATTCAATTGACAGTAAGGTTATCTTAATGTATAATATATTATGAGTATAAGTATCATTAGCAAGGTGGAGTAATAACACATGTATTTATTTCATAAAAAATCCTTTCTGATAAAAACTATAGCCCTCATTCTCGTATTGATAACATCAGCCTGTTTCATCGTCGGCTGCAGCTGTACCGATACCGGACAGCTCACACCCGAGGATTACTCAAAGGTTGTCAACACCACAGCCCCTGCGGACACTCCCACAGAGATAGTCACAACCCCAGAGGGTTCAACCGTTGTGCTTGCGGACAACCCCATCAACTTTGATGAGCTAAGCAGTCTCAACCCCGACCTGTACGCATGGATCAAAATCCCCGGCACAGTCATCGACTACCCCGTTGCCCAGAGTCTCAACGGAGACGATAACTTCTATCTCCATCACAACTACCTGGGGAACTACGAATTTGCAGGCACCATATACTCCCAGCGTCACAACACCCGATACTTCATGGACAGGGTGACTGTGCTCTACGGACACAACATGCGCAACGGCTCAATGTTTGCGGGCCTGCACGATTTCTACGACAAGGACTTCTTTGATGAGCACGATACCATCTACATCTACATCGACGGACATATCCTGACATACAAGATATTTGCCGCCTATGACTACGATGACAGACATCTGCTCAATTCCTTCGATTTCTCTGATGATGAGGTATACAGCAAGTATCTCAGCGATTGTCTGGATCCTCACTCTACCAACGCCAATATCAGAGACGGTGTTACACTCGATACAGATGACCGCATCATCACTCTGAGCACATGCACCAACTACAATTCTAACCTACGTCTTCTGGTACAGGGGGTACTGATAAATGACGAACTCACCAAATAACGACAACGAAAAAAATACTGCAGGCTCCGAGATTCTATCTGCCGCGCTTGAGGAGCTGTCCGCTCAGGACGAGGACACAGCTGCCGCGTCAGCAGAGGACAATATCCCCGCGGACAGCGACACAGAAGACTCAGACACAGCTGTGGACAGACCTGACGAATTTGCTATTCCTCCCAGGAAGAAACGTCGCCACAGTCACGACTCTTCTCATATCTCCCCTTCCGGCACAAACACCTCCTCCTCAGCCAGTGACGAGGCAGATGACTTTATCTTTGCCAGATATCACGGAAAGAAGAGCCACTCCTACAGCTATCACAGCCACTCCCATAGTGATGAAACCGTGGTCCGCAGCAACACAGAGTCTCACCACAGGTCCAAGCCCCATCATCACCACCGCAAGCATCGGGACAAGAAGTGGAAGAAGAGACCCTGGTGGCAGAAGCTGCTCATTATCCTCGGCTGGATATTCTCAGCCATCCTTGCTCTGATACTCATTATGATTATCACCATGGCCATTCTGAACTTTGTGGGACTTAGACAGCTCACAAACTACAAGGATATAGATATGTCTGCTCCTGAGATGGACGGCTTGACCCTGTCCATAACTGACAACGGACGATACGTAAACTACAACGGACAGGAATATCAGTTCAACGAAGATATCACAAGCATTCTGTGTATCGGAGTTGATAAGAGAGAACTGGGAACCGTCAACGGAGCTGTCGGCACTGCAGGTCAGGCTGACGCACTGTACCTTATGGCACTCAACACCGCCACAGGAGAGACCTCTGTTATATCTATCCCCAGAGATATCATCACCGATATCGGCATCTACTCCCCCGAGGGAGAGTACCTGAGGACAGAGGAAATGCAGATATGTCTTTCTTACGCATACGGAGACGGCAAGGACACCAGCTGTCTGAACACCACAACAGCTGTATCCCGACTTTTCTATCAGCTTCCCATCAACTCCCACTTCGCCATTGACCTGTCTGCAATCGCAACCCTCAACGACGCAGTAGGCGGTGTGTCTGTCACAATGATTGACGACTCCTTCTATGATACAGACGCTATCCACCACTTCAAGGGCGAAACCCTGACCCTCTACGGAGAGGACGCAAGAAAGTATCTTCAGCAGAGAGATGTTTCTGAGCTTGAATCCACCCTGGACAGACTTGATCGTCAGGTCAACTACCTCAAAGCCTTCACATCCAAGGCTCTGGAGATGACCAAATCAGATATCACAACTCCTGTTGAACTTTACGGAATTATCAAGGATAACAGCGTAACCAACCTGACAACAGCAAAGATGACCGCCTTCGCTACCTGCCTTGTGAGCAACGGTATCGAGGAGCTGGACTTCAAACAGGTTCCCGGTGAGCTGACAAGTGACGGCACCTACGCAGAGTATATAGTTGACGAACAGGCTCTCTATGAGATGATTCTGGATGTGTACTATATAAAGAAATAACAGACAAAAATGGCAGACGAGAAATCGTCTGCCTTTGATATTTGTTATGAACTGTCGGTTATATTCTGCGGATCTCAGAGATAGAGGGAATGTCGTGGTACTGTCTGACATACTCGCTGAGGGTGCAGTTGTAAACACTCTTGAAGGTTGCAATAAACGCCTTGACACTGGGGAATCCGTTCTCCACAGCTGCTCTTGTCTCGGATATACCGCTGGTCTGGATATCACGCAGGGCATGCTCAAGACGGATAAGGTTCAGATACTGCTTGAAGGTCTTGCGGGTATTCTGCTTGAAATATCTGGAGAAGTATGTGGGAGTCAGTCCCACGTGGGATGCGATCTCTCCCAGAGTGATTCTCTCCTTGAAGTTGAGCTTAATATAATCGATGGCCTTCTTCGCATATTCAAGGTCCTCGTTCTCCATCTCGGGATGAGTCTTTGCTCTCTCCTCGATGCAGTTTGTGAAGAGCTGAATCAGAATCTGTGTCATAGCAGAGGTGATCTTCAGATCAGTGAAATCCCCCTGATTCTCAATACAATTTACAATCTCATCCAACTGCTTGCGAATCTCAAGCTTTGCGCTCTCACTTCTCTCAACGTTGAAGCTGTAGGACTCGAAGTCGTCGAAATATGCCTTGATGAAATTGTAGGAATACAGCACCACCAGGTACTTTACATTCTCTGCAGGATCCTTGCCGCAGGTTTGGTGAATGTCATCGTTATTAACGATAACATACTCTCCGCCGGAGATTACTGATTCCTCATTGTTGGCCATTACCCAAAGATCGCCCTTGAGAACATAGTCAATCTCAATATTCTTGTGCCAGTGCTTGTTTGTGAAGCACTCCTGGCCGGGCTTGTCAAAGAGTATAACCTTACCGGGCAGATTATCATCTGCGGAAACGATTTCGTACTTGTACCTGTAATTTTTTGCCATTATTACTCACCTTGATTCATTAAGTATATGGTATTCTATAGTAATGGTAACATAAGATAAAATGTTTGTAAATTGGTATTTTTAACAAAAAAAGGTCAGATATTATCAGTTTGTAGTTTTTTTGTCCATATATATGGTATGATAAATTTATTAATCACAAAAATTGCATACCTTAAATTGAATTTTGTACACCTATAGTGTATAATTATATACAGAAATAACAGGCAGGAGGAGCAGAATGAAGAAGATAATCTCTGTTTTACTTATCACCCTCATCATAACCTTTTCCTTCAGCGGTTGCTTTATGTTTGAGAGCGTTATCTCTGACAGCAGTATCCCTCGGGAAAACGCAGGTTTGATCGTCCACTTCATTGATGTGGGTCAGGGCGACTGCGTACTGCTGGAGTCAGGAGACAGCTTTGCGCTCATTGATGCAGGAGAATACTCCGAAAGCAAAAACGTTGTCTCATACCTCAACAATGCCAATGTAGACAGCCTTGAATACATAATCAGCACCCATCCACACTCGGACCACTGCGGAGGACTCTCTGAGGTTATCCGCAACTTCGACTCATCTGTCCTCATATCCCCCAACGCAGACTCTGACTCAGATGCCTGGGAGTATGTACTGGACGCCGCTGACGAGCGTGGCCTTGTCTACGAAACTCCTCAGGTGAACGAGACCTATCCGCTGGGAGAGGCCGCCATCACCATCCTGTCCCCTGATACTGATGCTATATATTCTAACCTGAATGACTACTCCATTGTCTGCAAGGTAGAGTACAAGAACACCTCATTCCTGCTGACAGGGGACGCAGAGACTGTGGTTGAGAAAGAACTTGTCCGAAGCGGACTTGATATATCTGCCAATGTGCTCAAATGCGGTCATCACGGCAGCTCCACAAGCTCCTGTAAGGAATTCCTCGACGCAGTCAATCCTTCTGCCGCCGTTATATCCTGCGGAAAGAACAACGACTACGGTCATCCTCATCAGGAGACTCTGGATGCTCTCAACGCGCGTAGCATCCCCATGTGGCGTACCGACGTATCAGGCACCATAGTTATTCTCTCCGACGGAGAGAAAATCTCTATAAACTCAGCCGCAGACGGAGAGTCTCACTTCGACGCAGACACCAACTCCAAACCCTCTGACCCCTCTGCTCCTGCGTATATCGGCAACAAGAATTCAATGGTTTTCCATCTTCCATCCTGCACTGCAATTGATACAATGAACAGTGAAAATAAAGTGAACCTCAAAGACCGACAGGAGGCTACAGACAGAGGATATACTCCCTGTGGAAGCTGCAAACCGTGAGGTGAAATGATATGATCTCAGATATACTAAAAGAAGAATCTTCCTGGGAGGTGCTCAGCACCTCCCAAAAGCCCGTTGTGCTTTACGGCACAGGCAACGGCGCAGATATGGTGCTGGACGAATTTCACAGGCTCGGCATACAGGTGGCAGGTATAGTGGCATCCGACGGCTTTGTCCGCAAACGTAGCTTCAGAGGATTCACCGTACAGAGCATCTCTCAGATAGAAAATGAGCTGGGAGATTTCATTGTCGCTCTGGGATTCGCCACATGCATCCCTCAGGTTATGGAAAGCATAAGAGAACTGTCTCTGCGTCACCATGTACTGGTACCTGTGGTCCCTGTATTCGGAGATGAGATTTTTAATCGCCAATATCTGGAAGAACACCTCAGCACCCTGGAAGAATCCCGCAGTCTGCTCTGTGACGAGGAATCAAAAAGAGTATTTGACAACATGATAAGATTTCAGTTCACAGGTGAGCTTTCCTATCTTTTCTCTATAGAAAGCCAAAGAGAAGCTGCCCTGCGGGATATCCTGTGTCTTACAGACAAAGAAGATATGCTGGACCTGGGAGCCTATCGGGGAGACACCATCAAGGAGGTGATCTCTCTCTTCGGAGGGATCTCCTCAGCAATAGCCCTGGAGCCTGACAAAAAGACCTTTGAGAAACTCTGCACCTTCGCAAAAAACTTCCCCTGTGTAACTCCTCTACCCTATGCTGTATGGAGCGAGATCAAGGAGCTTTCCTTCAGCGGTGGAGGTGGCCGCCAGAGCGCCCTCAATAGCGAAGGAAAAGACAACGTCAGAGCTGTATCCGCAGACAGCATTACTGAGAGAAAAAGAATAACCTATGTGAAAATGGATGTGGAGGGTGTAGAGAAAGAGGCTTTGCTCGGAATGAGCAAACTCCTCAATGACCAAAAGCCTAAGCTCAGCATCGCTGCCTATCACCGCACCTGTGACCTGGCAGAACTTATCCCGCTCATACACAGGCTGAATCCCCAATATCGTATTCATCTGCGACACCATCCCTACATCCCCTGTTGGGATACAAACCTCTACTGTGTATAATCAAATATATGATACTCAGCCGTCTGAACAAATCAGGCGGCTGAATTTTTTTGAAAAAGTCTTGACAATGGAATTTCTCCGTGCTACAATACGTTTAACATTTAGGCTAAATGTTAAACGAAGGAGGAATGAAAAATGGGACTTCAACAAACCCTCAAGGCCCTGTCGGACCCTATACGTCGTGAGATTCTGAGTATGCTCCGAAAAGGCAGCCTCTCTGCAGGAGAGATCACAGAGAGGTTTCCTGTTACGGGAGCATCCATCTCCCGCCATCTGTCTGTCCTG
The DNA here is from genome assembly GCA_017457155.1 of Ruminococcus sp. Lineage (GTDB taxonomy): Bacteria > Bacillota > Clostridia > Oscillospirales > Acutalibacteraceae > Ruminococcoides. The sequence continues at coordinate 70,728 of JAFTHZ010000004.1, read as the reverse complement.
AAGGACGCAGACCTTATCCGAGACAACCGTCAGGGAAAATACATATTCTACGAAATCAACACCTCCGTTCTGGAGGAGGCTATGCTGTGGATGGCAAGCCTGAAAGGAGACCCCGATAATGATCAGAAATAACAAATGGAAACTTATACTTGGCACACTTGTCACCTTGCTACCTATCCCCGCAGGGCTTATCCTGTGGGACAAACTGCCTGCAACCCTTGCAACTCACTGGGGCGCAGACGGTACCGCCAATGGTCAGAGTTCAAAGCTTTTTGCTGTTTTTATTATCCCGCTTATACTTCTGGCACTCTACTGGATATGCATTCTCGTCACAGCGAAGGATAACAAAAACAGAAATCAGAATCAAAAGATATTTGACATAGTAATCTGGATTGTACCTGTACTGTCCTGTATTGTCAGTGGAATTATATACGCTGCCTCTATGAACACAGGCCTGAACCTGATGTGCATTATGCCTCTTGTGATGGGTCTTGTTTTTATGATAATCGGAAACTACCTGCCCAAATGCAAACAGAACAAAACCATTGGAATCAAACTAAAGTGGACTCTGGAGAACGAAGAAAACTGGAACGCTACTCATCGCATTTCAGGCAAGGTATGGTTTTTGGGCGGACTACTGATGCTGCCCTGTGCTCTGCTTCCCGACAAAATCCTCATTCCCACAGCGCTCGTGCTTATCCTTGTCATGGTGCTCATCCCCACGCTTTACTCCTACCTCTACTACAAAAATCAGATGAAAAATGGCACCTACACAGTATCCGATTCTCCTGACAACCATTACAACAAAACAGCAGTCATCATCTCTCTGGTGGCAGTTGCCCTGATACTTGCCTTCTGTGTAATAATGACGTTTACCGGCAACGTCTACGTAGAGATGGCAGAAGATTCCTTCACTGTTGATGCAACCTACTGGAGCAGCCTGACAGTCGAATACGAGGCCATAGACTCCATAGAATACAGAGATCATTTTGACAGAGGCACACGAACTGCAGGCCTGGGATCTCCCAGACTGATGGCAGGAAGCTTCAGTAATGATGAGTTCGGCAACTACACACTCTATTCCTACACAGACTGCGACTGTGTAGTGGTTCTCACTATTGACGAGAAGGTGCTGGTCATCAACGCAAAGACCCCCTCTGATACAGATAAGCTGTACAAAGAGCTCCTTGCAAAATAAACACACATCAAAAAAGGCGACGGAACATATCCGCCGTCTTTTTTGATATTTTATACCCTTATACCGTGGGGCTTTCTGCCCAGCATTTCGTACAGGTCCCTTTTGGTCAGGGCACCTGCCTTTCGGGAGCGAAGCTCCCCCTCATCAAACACTATGAAGGTAGGCACCCCTCTGACAGAGAATTTGCGGGCAAGCTCGGGATTCTTGTCCACATCCGCAAAACAGAACTTCACATCGGGGATCTCGTGTCCCACGGTATCTACCAGCCGCTCAACACTCCTGCACACTCCGCACCATTGTGCCGTGAACTCAAGGAGCACCATCCCCTGACTTCGGATAATCTCATCCTCAAAGTTTTCAGTGCATATTTCTATCATACATATACCTCCATTTCTCAGGATTAGTATATGCACAGGACAAGCAGATAAACAAAAATCCTCCGACAGACATTTCCGTCGGAGGATAAGACTTATTGTATTTTTTCGAGAAATTACTTTTTTGCAATCTCCTCACGGATAACATCAGCGATGCCGTCCTTTGTGAGGCCAAACTTCTCCAGCAGCTCCCAAGCGGGACCTGAATATCCGTAACGGTCATAAACGCCAACCTTGCGAACAGGTACAGGATACTCGGATGTGATAACATCACATACAGCATCACCAAGACCACCGATAACGTTGTGCTCTTCTACGGTGATGATTCTGCCTGTCTCCTTTGCAGCCTTGAGAATGATCTCGCGGTCGATGGGCTTGATGGTGTGGATGTTGATAAGACGAGCAGAGATGCCCTCCTTCTCCAGCTCCTCACAAGCCTTTCTTGCCTCGTTAACAACAAGACCTGTTGCAATAACAGTGATATCGCTGCCCTCGTGGAGAGTGATACCCTTGCCAAGCTCAAACTCGTAGTTATCGGGATCGTTGAAGCTGTCGATAGCAAGTCTGCCCAGACGAATGTAGACAGGACCATCCAGCTCAATAGCAGCCTTGGTGGCAGCCTTCATCTCGTAGTGATCAGCAGGACACAGAACAGTCATGCCGGGGATTGTGCGCATCAGAGCCACATCCTCCAGACACTGGTGTGTTGCACCGTCCTCACCTGTAGAGATACCTGCGTGGCTACCTGCAATCTTAACATTCAGATGGGGATAGCCGATAGAGTTTCTGATTTGCTCGTATGCTCTGCCTGTAGCAAACATAGCGAAAGATGCTGCCACGGGAACTTTGCCGCAGGATGCAAGACCTGCTGCAATACACATCATATTTCCTTCTGCGATTCCGCAGTCAAAGAATCTGTCGGGGTATGCCTTCTGGAAGATGGAAGTCTTTGTTGCACCTGCCAGGTCAGCGTCCAGAACAATAATATTCTCGTTATCCTTTGCAAGCTCACACAGAGCCTCACCGAAGCTCTCTCTGGTTGCCTTTGTTACAATATCAGCCATCAGCACTCAACCTCCAGTTCTGCGATAGTAGCCTGAAGCTCTGCACAGGCCTTCTCATACTCGTCCTTGTTGGGACCCTTGCCATGCCAGTCGACCTGGTTCTCCATGAAGGAAACACCCTTGCCCTTGACGGTCTTTGCAAGGATAGCGGTAGGCTGACCCTTGATGGTCTTTGCCTCCTCGAATGCCGCCTCGATCTCGTCAAAGCAATGTCCGTTGATCTTAATAACATGGAAGCCAAAGCTCTCGAACTTCTTGTCCAGAGGCTCGATGCCGCAGACCTCACACACAGGTCCATCGATCTGCAGGCCGTTCTGGTCAACTATAACAGTCAGGTTATCAAGCTTGTTGTGAGCTGCAAACATAGCAGACTCCCATACCTGACCCTCCTCGCACTCGCCGTCGCCGAGGATTGTATATACACGATAGTCCTTGTTGTCGTACTTTGCAGCCAGAGCCATGCCGCAAGCAGTAGATACACCCTGACCCAGCGAGCCTGTGCTCATATCGATTCCGGGAGTACCCTTCATATCAGGATGACCCTGAAGCATTGCGCCTACATGACGAAGGCGAGTGAGCTCCTCCCAATCGAAGAAGCCTTTCATTGCCAGCACAGCATAGAGGCTGGGACAGCAATGGCCCTTTGATAATACAAATCGATCCCTGTCTGCCATCTTGGGATTTGCGGGATCCACGTTCATCTCTTTGAAGTAAAGGTAGGTCATAATATCTGCAGCAGACAGTGATCCGCCGGGATGACCTGACTTGGCATTGAATGTGCCGATGATAGCTCCCAGTCTTGCTTTGGCAGCAAGAGCTTTGAGCTGACGCTTTTCAGTGTTATTCATAGCAACTACCCCTTTATATAAAGCTAATTACGATACTATATTATCACACCACAAGAGATGTATATTTACTTTATGAAAAAAAGACGGCGATTTTTTCTTTTTTGTAAATTTGAACAAAAACCAACCCCTTAACTTCGTAAATATCATCACATAATAAGTTTTATCCAATTGCAATCTGCCAAAATTTCTCATATAATATAAATGGTGATATTTATGCTTTTGGTAATAGATATAGGCAATACCAATATTAAATTCGGCTTATTCAAAGACAAGGAGCTTGTAATGCTGGCCCGTGTCTCCACCGACAGAACCAAGACCTCCGACGAGTTTGCCGGAGAGATCCACGCGGTCTTCGGAGTTTACGGATACAGCACAAGTGACATTCACGGATGTATTATATCAAGCGTTGTGCCTCAGGTCCTGCGCACAGTCAAGGCTGCTGTGAAGACCACCGTAGGCATCGACCCTCTGGTAGTTGGTCCGGGAATCAAAACAGGCCTCAACATCAAAATCGACAATCCCTCTTCTACAGGTGCGGACCTGGTGACAGGATGTGTTGCGGCACTTCATCTTTATGGTTCTCCCTCCATCGTTATCAGTATGGGTACAGCAACCACCATTATCGTTCTGGATAAGTCAGGGGCAATGATAGGAGGAGCAATCTCTCCCGGTGTGAGCATCTCTATGCTGGCACTTTCTGACAAAACAGCCCTGTTGCCCTCTGTTGCCATGGAAGCCCCCTCAAAGGCCATCGGCAGAAACACCGACGAGTGTATCCGCTCAGGCGTGGTCCTGGGCAATGCCTGCATGATTGACGGAATGATCGACCGGATCAACAAGGAGATCGGAGAAGAATGCACCGTCATCGCCACAGGCGGTATCGCCGCAGAGATAATTCCCAGTTGCACTCATGACATCATCCTTCGTGATGACCTGATGCTGCAAGGTTTGCGCATTATTTACGAAAAAAACAACTAAAGCATATCTCACCACCTTACAAAACGGGCATTACGTTGCCTGCATATTTTTCGATTTGTTTTCTGCGGTTTGCTTAACAAGCCAAACCGTAAATATAAAAAAGCGTCTCACCCATACGGGGAGACAGCAGGAGGATTTTTTATGACAAAAAGAAGAAACTCGACCATCAACCCACTTGTTATCGAAATGACAATGACTGCTTTTCTTGCGGCGTTGATTATTCTGATGACATTCACTCCCATCGGATATATTCCTCTGGGCCCTGTAAAAATGACCTTGCTCACTCTGCCTGTTGCAGTTGGCAGCATTGTGCTGGGTTGGCGCAGCGGACTTATTCTCGGCACAGTTTTCGGACTGACAAGCTTTTATACCTGCTTTGGTCTGGACCTTGTGGGAGTAGGACTTATGGCTATCAACCCCTTCCTTACCTTTGTGATGTGTGTTGTTCCCAGAGTTCTGTGCGGTTATCTGCCCGCTCTTATTTACAAAGCAATCAGCGCAAACGGAACCAAGCGAGTCATGCTTGCTATCCCTGTTGCAGCAGCAAGTGTTGCAATCATTAACACTCTGCTGTTCCTCAGCTCTATGTGGATTTTCTTTGGAGGCAGCCTCACCGATGTTGTGGGACTTCCCATCGACAACATTTTTGCTCTGTTTGCACTCTTTGCAGGTACAAACGGTCTCATCGAAATCGCAGTAAACATCGTTATTGGTACTGCTATCTGTAAGCCTCTCATTCAGGCAAGCAAAAGATTTATATGACACAATTCCCACTGAACATAATACAACTTGACACAATAGATTCAACCAACAATTATATGAAGGCTCTCCTGAAATCGGGAGAGCCTTTGAAGCCATATACAGTTGTCTGTGCCAGAGAACAGACTGCCGGCAGAGGCAGACAACAGAGAGCATGGCACACAGAGAAACAGAACAGCCTCTGTATGAGTCTGTGCGTTCCGTTTGAGGGGAGCCCATCAATCACCCTGCTGTGTGCTCTGGGTGTACACAAGGCACTCCAACACTTCTGTCATACTCCTCTTGAGATAAAGTGGCCCAACGATATTATTGCCCATAACAGGAAACTCTGCGGAATACTCACGGAGGGTGTAAACGGCTACGCAGTCATCGGCATAGGAATAAACATAAATAACAAGGTTTTTCCCTCAGACATTGCTCACAAGGCTACCTCTCTGCATCTGCTGACAGGAGACGCCTTCTCTTTGGAGGAAACAGCAGAGAAAGTTGCATGCTCTGTGTTTGAGATACTGGAAGCTCATCACGGGAAGGCCGACGAATCGACACTCAGGCTGTACCGCAACCTGTGCGCAAATATTGGCAGAAAAGTAGTCTGGCAGGAAAAGTCAGGTGTTGCCACAGATATCGACCCCGACGGATCCCTTGTAGTCAGCTTCGCAGATAAAGAAGAAAAAATCAGCTTTGGTGAAGTAACCATCACCGACATATACTAATTAATTTACAGGAGGATGCTATGAACAGCTTCAAGGAAATATCAACCAAGGATCTTAACCTCAACCCTTTCCTGAAAATCGGAAAAGAATGGATGCTGATTACAGCAGGCAACGAGGACAGCTTCAACACCATGACTGCCAGCTGGGGCGGACTGGGAGTGCTGTGGAACAAGGACGTGGCTTTCACCTTCATCAGACCCAGCCGATACACCTACGAATTCACCGAGAAAGAGGAGCTCTTCTCCCTTTGCTTCTTTCCTGAGGAGTACAAGGACGCCCTCACCCTCTGCGGAAGAAAATCAGGCAGAGACTGTGACAAGGTATCCGAAGCAGGACTTACTCCCACATTTGTGGACGGTGTCCCCTGCTTTGAACAAGCGAGCCTGGTGATCATCTGCAGAAAGCTGTACTCACAACCTATGGATAAACAGTTTGTCACAGCTCAGGGAGTAACAAGTCACTACGGCGAAAACGAGCCGTACCACACCTTCTATGTAGGAGAAATCCTCAAAGCCTACACAAAATAACAAAACAAAAAACAGCTTCCGAAAGGTCTGACCCTTCGGGAGCTGTTTTGTTTATTATCTTTTTTTGTACCAATTACTTATCCAGACAACGACTGATAACCAGCACTGCTGCAAGGAGAAGCATAAAGGTCACTCTGTATCCGCACAACTTCATAGCCTCGGAAATAAGCAGCATATCGGACACCGGCTTTACATACAGAGCAAGACCTCCGCATATTGCCAGAACACCTGTACCTGTTGTGGCAACCTTGCCGAAGGATTTGCTACCTCCTGATGAGCGGGCTATCTGGGACACACCCAGGAACATCAGCCAAAGGGATACTATGTATACCAGATTCACGTTGAACAGGGTTGCGTCCACATACCAGAACACAAATGCCAGTCCGCAGAAAAAGGATGTGAATCCGTCAAAGAGGATCCATCCGCTGCCCGAGGACTTTGCCCCTATGGTAAAAAACGCCAGCACACTGATGACACCGAAAATTATCAGTGCAATTCCACAGATAGTATCCTGACCCATAACATCCGCAAGGCCTGATATCACACCCCACAGAGCACCAACTGCCAGAAAAATAGCAGAGATTATCCAAAAAATATTAAGTGTTTTCTTCATTCGTTAACCTCTCTTCCTCTGATAAATAATCAGACATATATGCATCGGGGTCTCCCATTTCAAGGGGAACGGAGCCTTTCTTCTTATTTATTGCTCCTCTGAAACCCAGCTTGTAGCCTGTGTATCCTGCTATACAAACAGCTCCAAGCACAAGCAGCGCAGCCGCTATCGAAACTGCCCTATCTGCAGAAATCCTCGGAATAAGGGACGCTCCCTCCTTCTTGCCCGAGGACAGGCTTCTGTCAACCATTGCGCCTTCAATAAACACAAGTTCATCTGCATCATAAGATGTCAGATCAGGATGGTCGGGATTTGCGCTGTCTGTATCCGATCCTGCCGCAGAACAGGTGACCGATACTGTGGCACCTGTGCAAACAGGGGCCTCTGCGTCCTGTCCCTGAGGGTCCAGAACATCCTCCACAGTCAGAAGTATCTGTGAGGTCTCAGCTGCCAAAGCCTTGAATCCAACGCTCATAATCCCTGAGGTTGCACTGCATCCGGATGGCTCATCATACACAACCGCCACCGATATCACGCCCGGCGACAACGTACTCACGCTGAAATTGGCACCATCGTCATATACAGAAACATTCCTGTACTCTATCAGCTCAGGGTCATACTCCAGCCTTGCGACGAAGGCAGACACAGAAAAATCCTCCTGTGCTGTCAACTCTGTCTCGAAGAGTCTGCCCCTCAGAGTATACACATCCGAGAGAACAAATTCTACTCCGTCGGCAGACACTATAGCAATAGACAACAAACTCAGCACCACAAGCAACACACAAGTCAGTGCTGTCACTCTGAGCGAAAAAGCCGACGTCATATAACAAATCCGCCGTTGACACCGATGACCTGACCTGTGATAAACTCACCTCTGTCGCTGCAGAGAAACCCAACCATATCAGCAATATCCTTAGGCTTTCCGATTCTGCCCAGAGGGGTCTCATCCGCAAGCTCTCTCATAGTATCATCGTCAAAATCCGACATCATATCTGTCATCACAACTCCGGGACACACACAGTTGACCCGAATCCCCGAAGGGGCCAGCTCCTTTGCCAGGGCTTTGGTCATACCGATAAGTCCCGCTTTCGCAGCACTGTAGTGCACCTCACAGGATGCACCCACCTGCCCCCACATAGAGCTGATGTTAATGATTATTCCGCTTTTCTGTTTTATCATATACCTTGCCGCAGCCCTGCTGCAGTTGAACGCACCTGTCAGATCTGTGCCAATCATAGCGTTCCAGTCCTCGTCGGTAATATCCGTAAACAGCTTCTGCTGGGCAATGCCTGCGTTGTTCACAAGCACATCCACAGTGCATCCGAAGTCCCTTGCTGCTGCCTCCACAAGAGCGTCTGCATCAGCAGAGCAGGCCACATCCGCACACACCGCCTTGGCTCCTACACCGTAGCTGCTGATAATAACCTGACACAGCTGTTCTGCTCGCTGTCGGTTTTGCTTATATCCCAGCACAATGTTGTAGCCGTTCTTCGCAAGGGCTATGGCGCATGCGGCACCGATTCCTCGGGATGCACCTGTCACCACTGCGGTCTTCATATATATCTCCTGCATAGGAAATCAACTCCTATAAGGCTTATTTTTTCTTTTTGAATCCGTCCTTGAGGGACACACTGCGGTTGAAGATAAGCTTCTCGGCGGTGCTGTCCTTGTCTGCACAGAAATATCCCAGTCTCATAAACTGGTATCCATCGCCCAATCTGGAATTCTCCAGAGAGCGCTCAACCTTGCATCCTGTGAGCACCTTGAGTGAGTCAGGATTCAGGAAATCCAAGAAGTTTCTGTCACCTGAGTCAGGATCAGGAACAGTGAAGAGGTTGTCATAGAGTCTGACCTCTGCCTCAGCACAATCCTTTGCATTGACCCAATGGATAGTACCTCTGACCTTTCTGCCGTCGGGAGTATTGCCGCCGCGGGTCTCGGGGTCGTAGGTAGCATATACCTCAACAACATTACCCTCGTCATCCTTCTTGCAACCTGTGCACTTTACGATGTAGGTAGACTTGAGACGCACCTCGTTGCCGGGATAGAGTCTCTGATAACCCTTGATGGGTTCCTCCATAAAGTCCTCTGCCTCGATGTAGCACTCTCTTGAGAAGGTGAGCGTTCTCTTGCCGTCCTCCTCACGATTGGGGTTGTTCTCAACCTCAAACTCCTCAGTAAGGTCCTCGGGATAGTTCTCGATGATAAGCTTCACAGGATTGATAACTGCCATCACACGCTGTGCTCTCTCGTTCAGGTCCTCTCTGAGACAATGCTCAAGGAAGCTGTACTCAACAACAGAGTTAACCTTGGAAACTCCGTTTCTCTCTGTGAAGTTACGGATGGAACGAGGAGTGTATCCGCGTCTTCTGAGTCCGCACAGAGTAGGCATACGGGGATCGTCCCAACCGCTGACATAGCCATCATCCACCAGTGTGCGGAGCTTGCGCTTTGACATTACGGTATTGTTGATACCAAGTCTTGCAAACTCGATCTGGCGAGGCTTAGCGGGTACGGAAACGTTTGCTATTACCCAGTCATACAGGGGTCTGTGATCTTCAAACTCCAGAGAGCAGAGGCTGTGGGTGATACCCTCCATAGCATCCTCGATGGGATGAGCAAAATCGTACATAGGATAGATGACCCACTTGTCACCTGTTCTGTGGTGGCGAAGCTTGTTGATTCGGTAGATAACGGGATCGCGCATATTGAAGTTGCCGCTTGCAAGGTCAATCTTTGCACGCAGGGTCATGGTACCCTCCTCGAACTCTCCGTTCTTCATACGCTCAAAAAGCTCCAGACTCTCCTCGATGGGTCTGTCTCTGTAGGGGCTCTGAGCGGGGGTGTTCAGGTCTCCTCTGTACTCGCGCATCTGCTCAGCGCTCAGCTCGCATACATAGGCAAGACCCTTCTCGATAAGCTCCACCGCAAAGCGGTACATATCATCAAAATAATCAGAAGCATAGTAGAAGCGGTCGTCCCAATCAAAGCCCAGCCACTTGATATCCTCCTGAATTGCGTCTACATACTCCACGTCCTCCTTGGTGGGGTTGGTGTCGTCCATACGCAGATTGCACATTCCGCCGTACTTCTGTGCTGTTCCAAAGTCAATGCATATAGCCTTGGCATGGCCGATATGCAGGTAGCCGTTAGGCTCGGGAGGAAAACGTGTGTGTACGGTCATACCCTCGTACTGACCGCCCTTTGCGATATCCTCGTCAATAAAGTCATGGATAAAGTTGGAGGGCATTGTGTTCTCCTCGTTCATTTCAACATTCTTAATCTCGTCTGCCATTTATATTCACCTTCCTGTGGGTTATTATGCTTTGAGCTTCTCAAGTCCCTGCTCCATTCGGCTCAGGGCCTCGTCCTTGCCCAGAATATCCAGTATCTCCACTGCACCGCCGGGAGTAACCGTCTTGCCTGCAACAGAGATTCTTGCAGGCCACATAACTGTGCCGTTCTTAAGCTCCATCTTCTCTGCCAGTCCGATGAGACACTCTTTGATACTGTCACAGTTCCAGTCATTGAGAGCACCCAGCTCATCATACACAGCCTGAAGGATTGCGGGAGTGTTCTCAAGGTTGGTCTTGCTCTTCTTGTTTATGAACAGCTCTGTGCTGTACTCGGGCAGCTCCCTGAAGAAATCAATCATGGGAGGAATGTCCGTAAGCTTTACGGTACGTTGCTTGAGTATAGCGGTGAGCTTCATATCATCGTAGGGAGCATCCCCGAAGACCTGCTCAAAATAAGGCTTTGCAACCTGTGCAAACTCCTCGTCTGTCATGCCACGCAGATACTCGGAGTTCATCCAGCTGAGCTTGTCGTAGTCGAAAACCGAGGGAGACTTGGAGATCTCGTCCACATGGAAATTCTCTGCAAGCTCAGAAAGAGAGAATATCTCCTGGTTGCTCTTGGGACACCATCCCAGAAGAGCTATATAGTTGATGATTGCCTCGGGCAGGTAGCCGTCTGCTACAAGGTCCTCAAAGCCTGTTGCTCCGTGACGCTTTGAGAGCTTTGACACAGAGCCGTCCTCGTTCTTGCCCATAATCAGGGGCAGGTGGACGTAGGTGGGAATCTCCCAGCCGAATGCTTCGTAAAGGAGATTATATTTGGGTGTAGAGCTTAAATACTCACAGCCTCTTACAACATGGGTGATCCCCATTGTGTGGTCGTCAATAACGTTTGCAAAGTTATATGTGGGATAGCCGTCGCTCTTGATAAGAATCTGGTCTGTCAGCTCGGTGTTCTCCACTGTGATGTCTCCGAACACCGCATCAGAGAAGGTGGTTGAACCCTCACGGGGCATCTTCTGACGGATAACATAGGGCACACCCTGCGCAAGAAGTCTGTCAATCTCCTCCTGAGGCAGATCTCTGCAGTGGCCGTCGTAACCACCGCCAACAGACTCCTCAGACAGCTTCTCCAGACGCTCCTTGGTACAGAAGCAACGATATGCCTTGTCTTCTCGGATGAGCTGCTCAGCATAGGGCAGATACATATCCCTTCTCTCAGACTGAACATAGGGGCCGAACTCTCCGCCCACATCGGGACCCTCATCGTGTCGAAGTCCCGCAACCTTCAGGGTATTGTAGATAACATCCACAGCACCCTCCACAAGGCGCTCTCTGTCGGTATCCTCAATACGGAGGATGAACTTGCCGCCTTGGCTCTTTGCAATAAGGTACTCATAGAGCGCAGTTCTCAGATTTCCCACATGCATAAAACCTGTGGGACTGGGTGCATATCGTGTACGTACTGTCATATCAAAAACCATCCTTTCGGAATTTTTCAAACATTTATCCATTATGATATTATTAATTATATATTTTATCACAAATAAAAGAATATTACAACAATCAGAAGAAGAATTTTTCATAAGTGTCTTTACAAAAAAAGCAGGAGCGACTCAAATCACTCCTGCAAATTCTTAGAATAACATTTAGTTCTCAGCTTCTGTATCTATTTGAACTACAGCGCCATACATTTCTACGTTTGACTTTATAAGTAGGGCTTCCTGTTCGGTTATCATACACTTTATCATACGGGGACAGTTGTCAACTATTCTTTTAGCTTCTATAAGGTCTAGTCGTCCATACTCCCTAACAGCTTTAATTACATCTATTGTGTTTTTTCCCGCTCTAACCAAAGTAACCTTGCAGGGGCCCTTCTCGGAAAAATCTACGCTATCGTTCTTAAAAAACTTTTTTACTAATCTTTTTCGTATCACAAGTCACATCCTCTTTTTTAATTACTCATCTGACTGTCAAGATATGCCATACTGGCTATCCTGGATAAATACTTTTGTTCTGCTATCTTTCTTTCGTCATTATAGCTCAAAACAGCAGTCTGATTATTAACAGCTCCCTCTATTCTTCGCATTCCGCTCTTAATACCGGAAGAGAGCCTTTCTATTCGATTGTTAGCATCACGTAGTGTATTAACAACAATCCTCTGATTGTCTATTATCGTATCAAGTTTTTCTGCAATATCATCAAGTTTATCAATGATTATATCCTGTCTTCTCTCATGGTTGTACTTATTATAAGCACCCTCGTCCCCGGTTTTAGGGTCAAATCCTAAGCTGTATGTACGCTTATCACAAAAATACTGATAAATTGTAGCAATCGCGACAAGGTTCCTATATTCTTCATTTATTATATTATATCCGTAAAACTTCTCTAGGTTATCGTAGGATTCTTCATACTTTTCATACAAACAATCGTATTCTTTTATCAATGCTTTTTTTCTTATATTTTCCTCTCTAACCCTACTATCATCCTTTTCGACTTCTTTTCTGTACTCATTTAACTCTGCTTTATACTCGTCATTATACACTCCTTGTTTCATAGCAAAAACAAATAACGATAATAATAGTCCTATTATTGCACCAGATATTGTCCACCACAACAGGTTCAAATTTATTGCTTCAAAAATAGCAAAAAAACCCGAAAAAATACCTTCACTTGACTCAACTCCATTTACCATCTCAACCATATACCCAATAAAACACATAATTAATGCAGTCGCAAATATATACTTGGCAAATCCAACCTCTGCGCGCTCTTTTTCCGGAGAAGATATTTTTCGATTTCGTCCCAAAGACTCTATTTCTTGTTCCAAATTGGATAGCATTTTTTCCTGAATATAGATATTCTTTTCCATATCCAAAGCCATTCCTAAGTATTCCTTCACCTTTTCAGAACTCATGCTTTATTCTTCTCCTTTTTGCAGAAAGTGCATATTACGACAATATAATACTGCGATTTTTCACACTTGTCAACGAACATTCTAATATTTCCCATATTTTTGCATTCTCATTCGCAAAATTCCTATAATAAAAATAAGAATTTCCGAAACCAGAAACAGGATGTGATTTTATGATAGGAGAGCGACTGCAGGAATTGAGGAAAGACTATGGTATGTCTCAGGAGGAATTAGCAGGTATCTTAGGAGTATCTCATTACACCATCTCCTCATACGAGTGTAACCGCTCGGACCCTGACGATAAATCAAAAATTATAATAGCAAAACTGTTTAATGTTTCCGTTGATTACCTTTTGGGGCTTATTGATGACCCTGTATCCTATGACCGAGAGCACAGAATCATCTGTCTCCCACACAATTTTAACAACGAAGATTTTATTGAAATTGAAAACTATATAAACTTTCTAAAACACAAAAAACAAATGTAAGTTAAATATAAAAAAGGACTGAGCTCATAAAAACTCAGTCCTTTGTTTTAATAAATATTTACTTATTCTTCAATCTGTCTGACCGAAGCAAAGAAAAGTGACAAAAATCACTCGTCCATTCCGCAGCACTTCTTGTACTTCTTGCCTGAGCCGCAGGGACAGGGGTCGTTTCTGCCTACCTTTTTCTTCTTGACGACAGTTCTGTTGGTGGACATTGTTCCGTCTCCTGAGAACTCGATGGGCTTTGCAATCTGCTCGCGCTTTACGGCGAAGGTGACAGGGTTGACCTTGGGTGCCTGTTCCTTGTTGAGAATCACCTGATGTGCAGCAGCGGCGGCCTTCTCAGCCTCACGGCGGAGTCTCTCCTCCTCCTGCTGTCTCTTCTGAATTTCGTACACACGTCTGGGTACGGTAAGCATCAGCTTGACGGTGTCCTGCTTGATGGACTCGTTCATCTGGTCGAACATCTCAAAGCCCTCGTGGGTGTACTCAACAACAGGATCATGCTGTGCATATGCACGCATACGGATACCCTGCTTCAGGTCTTCCATAGCGTCGATATGCTCCATCCAGTAGGTATCAACAGAGCGCAGCAGATATACTCGCTCGATCTCTCTCATAGTCTCTGAGCTTACAAGCTCCTCGTACTCTTTATACAGCTCATTAGCACGGCTCTGGAGCATCTCGGTCACATCCTGAGCGGTGAGGCTCTTCAGCTCATCCTCGCTGAATGTGAGGGGACATTTGCTGTCTGCAAGCCAGCCGTTGTAGTATTCTCTGAGACTTGCCAAGTTCCATGTATCTGATGTACCGGGCATATAGAGTGCTACGTTGTCAGCGATGGTCTGGTTCATCATGGTCATAACCTTGTCATGAATATCCTCACCATCCAGCACCTGATTACGCTGTGTATATACAATCTCTCTCTGCTTATTCATAACATCGTCATACTTCAGGACATTCTCTCGGATACCGAAGTTACGCTGCTCGACTCTCTGCTGTGAGGTCTCAATCATATTAGAGAGCATCTTGTTTTCGATGGGTGCAGACTCGTCGGGATTGAGTCTGTCCATGATCATCTTCATACGGTCTCCGCCGAAGATACGCATCAGATCATCCTCTGTTGAGAGATAGAACTGACTCACGCCGGGGTCTCCCTGACGGCCTGAACGACCTCTCAGCTGGTTGTCGATTCGACGTGACTCGTGACGCTCTGTGCCGATAATAAACAGACCGCCTGCCTCACGCACCTTGGTAACCTCATCCTTGAGCTCTTCTTTGTACTGTGCATGAAGCTCAGAGAAGGTCTCTCTTGCCTCCAGAATCTCCTGATCATCGGTCTCTGCAAAGCCTGTTGCCTCAGCAATCAGCTCATCATCAAAGCCCTGCTTACGCATCTTTGCTTTTGCCATAAACTCTGCATTACCGCCCAGAATAATATCGGTGCCTCGTCCCGCCATATTTGTAGCGATGGTAACTGCGCCGAACTTACCTGCCTGAGCAACGATCTCGGCTTCTTTCTCGTGCTGTTTTGCATTGAGGACGTTGTGCTCAACTCCGCGTTTTTTCAGCATTTTTGAGAGGACCTCGGACTTCTCGATGGAGATGGTACCCACCAGCACAGGCTGGCCCTTCTTGTGGCACTCGATGATAGCCTCGATGACTGCCTCATACTTTGCTTTCTCTGTGGCAAAGATAAGGTCGTTTCTGTCCACACGGGCGAGAGGTCTGTTAGTAGGAATTTCAACAACATCCAAAGTGTAAATCTTGCGGAACTCCTCCTCCTCTGTGAGGGCAGTACCTGTCATACCTGACAGTTTTTTATACAAACGGAAGTAGTTCTGGAAGGTAATAGAAGCCAGAGTCTTGCTTTCGTTCTGAATCTTCACGCCTTCCTTTGCTTCGATAGCCTGATGCAGACCCTCGTTGAAGCGTCTGCCGTACATAAGACGGCCTGTAAATTCATCAACAATGACGATCTCGCCGTCCTTATTTACGTAATCAATGTCCAGATGCATTATACCGTGAGCCTTGATAGCCTGATTGATATGGTGCTGAATACCAAGGTTCTCGGGGTCTGTGAGACACTCAACGGAGAAGTACTCCTCGGCCTTCTTGACACCCAGCTGGGTTAGTGTGGCAGAGCGTGCCTTCTCGTCGATAATATAGTCGATGGAGTTCTCCTCAAAGAAGTCATCCATGTTTTCTTTGCTGTCCACCTCGGTGAACACGTGCTTCTTCAGTCTTCTGGCAAAGGAATCCGCCTTCTGATACATATCGGTGGACTTGTCGCCCTTGCCGGAGATAATCAGAGGAGTTCTTGCCTCGTCAATGAGGATTGAGTCAACCTCATCCACAATGGCAAACACGTGACCGCGCTGAACTCTGTTTTCCTTGTACACTACCATGTTGTCACGAAGGTAGTCAAATCCCAGCTCGTTGTTGGTAGCATAGGTAATATCTGCATTGTAGGCGATCTTCTTCTCGTCAGGAGTCATATCGTGAACGATAAGTCCCACGGTAAGTCCCAGGAATCGGTACAGCTTGCCCATCCACTCGGAGTCACGGCGTGCCAGATAGTCATTAACAGTAACGATATGTACACCCTTGCCTGTGAGTCCGTTAAGGTACGCAGGCAGAGTTGCAACCAGAGTCTTACCTTCACCTGTCTTCATCTCAGCGATTCGGCCCTGATGGAGAATGATACCACCCAAAATCTGTACGGGGAAATGCTTCATACCCAGCACACGCCAGCTTGCCTCTCGGCAAACAGCAAAGGCCTCGGGCAGGATATCGTCGGTGGTCTCTCCTGCAGCGAGTCTTCCCTTGAGTATTGTGGTCTGCTCCTTAAGCTGTGCGTCGGTCATGGCGCTGTATGTCTCCTCCAGCGCAAGGGTTTTCTCGCACAGAGGATTGATTCTCTTTATCTCTTTTTTGCTGTAATTACCAAAGAGTGTTTTCAGTAATCCCATAATATCTTCCTTTCAATCTATGATTATCACATAAATTCCCATTATAATTTAATTTATATTTAATATATAATACCACACCTGAGCCGAAAAATAAAGTGTATTTTGCAAATAGCCACGAATCTCCTCAAAATTTACAAACAGGAAACAAAAGGAGAGCGGACATTACTGTACGCTCTCCGTTGTCTTTATCAGAGTTTATTCTGCTTCAAATCCCAGCGCCTCTGCGCTTTCTATCATAGCGATTCTGGCAATGGGGCCTGCGCTGTAGAAGCCGAATCCGCCTTCCTCCACAACAACTGCAAAGGCAAGGGGATAGTCCTCATCTGTGCTGTAACCCACCATCCATGCGTTGGGTTCAATGTCATCTCCCACCTCGGCAGTGCCTGTCTTGGCGCCCACAGTGAGTCCGCCAAACATTGTCTCACCATAGTGGCCTGATACTGTGTAGCGCATAATCTCGTTCATACGCTCGGCGATATCCTCGTCAAGCAGGCTGTGGGTCTCGGCTGCCTCAGCGCCCTCCATATACACAGGCAAGGCTGCATCTCCGCCGTTTGCAATTGCACCACAGAGTATAGCCATCTGGGCAGGATTGGTCATATTTGTATACTGACCTACACCCGACCATGCAAGCTGGTTTGCATCCGCATCGGACACGTCATAGTGACCCTTGGCGCTGTCCACTCCGTTGATGTCAAAACTCTCGGTAACACCCAGTCTGTCTGCCACCTTCTGCATTTTGTCAGCACCCACAAGGGTAGCCATATCTGCAAAGGCAATATTGCAGGAGTAGGAGAAGGCATCGTCCAGACTCAGCTCTCCGTGAGTATCCATACAGGTAACCACATTTCCGCCGAAATCCTTCTCTCCCTCACAGGTGAAGGTCATATTCTCAATATCATCGATATACTCCAAGGCTGCGATGGCGGTCACAATCTTGTAGACGGAGCCGGGAGTGTATGTGCCCGATACACAGTTGTTAAGGTATGAGCCGTCAGGCAGGGTTTCGGGTACGTTCTGAGGGTCAAAGGCAGGGGTACTGACCATACACAGTATTTCACCCGTCTTATAGTTATACACAAAGCAGGCGCCCTCCTTGCCCCCAAAGGCATCGTAAACCTTTCCGCAGGCATCCGCGTCCAGGGTTACTGTCATTTTGTTCAGAGCGGTGAGACTGTCAGGAAGTCCGTAGCCAAACACAAGGCTGTGACCCACCAGCTGTGAGCGAAATCGTGTCTGCACCGCGGTGGAGATGTTATAGGAATCATCTCCCACAGTGTGGAGAGTTCCCAGTCGGATGCTCATATCCTCATGATAGAACCGCTCACCGTCGTCCGACTCTGCCAGCACCTCGCCGTTCCTGTCATATATTGTGCCTGCATTGGTCAGGCCTCCACCTGTAGAAAGATACAGGTTATAGGTCTGGCTTGCCCACAGGTCATTTTCAGTAAAGAAGCGAAAGCACAGATATCCAAGCCCTGCAAGAAACGCCAGAGCCAGTATAAATGCGGCTATGCTTCGTGACATAGTTTTCTTCATAGTCAAAACCTTTTTTCATATTATTACAGAACAGAGTGTCCTGCAAATAAGCTGTTCTTCAACCGATTACTCTTCTCCATTGAGTCTGCCCACAGAGTATGTTCTCTCGTCTGCAGCCTTGATAAAAGCAATCAGACCCCAGCAGGACAGCATACTGGAACCGCCTGCGCTGATAAAGGGCAGAGTAACACCTGTCAGCGGCAGGATATCGGTACATCCAAAGATATTAAGTGCTGTCTGGGTAAGCATCATACACGCAGCACAGATAGCAGAAATCGAGTAGAAGGTACTGCGGCTTCTGGATGCTGTGGCACGGGAGTTGATAACAAATCCGAAGATGGTCATGGCGATGGTCAGCGCCACCACAAGACCCATCTCCTCCGAAACGATTCCGAACACCAGATCCGTCTCAGATGCGCCGTAGCACTTGAGCACTCCGCCGCCTACACCTGTGCCGAAGAATCCGCCTGCTGCAATATTGGTGAGAACTCTTGCCTGCTGGAAACCCGCATTGGACGGATCCTCCAGAGCATGTCCCCATATTGCAAATCGGTCGGCTATATAGGGCTTGAACTGGAGCACCAGTATTCCTGCGAAAATCACCGCTGCAACTGCCAGGATAACAGTCTTGTAGTCTCCCGAACGGGTGATGGAAATAATCAGAAATGTCACAAAGAATATGAGCGCTGTACCGAAGTCGCTCATCAGTGCCAGTGCACCTACACAAAGCGCCGAGAACACAACAAACTCAAAGAGATTTCTTTTGGTCTGCAGATGATCAAGAGCCGAAGCTCCAACAAAGATATAGGCTATCTTTACAAGTTCCGAGGGCTGTATGGAAATACCTGCCACATAGATTCTGTTTGTGGCTCCCAGCTCCGCAACACCGAAGATAAGGTTGATAAGCAGAAATCCCAGCGACAGGAGCATTATCACCATGCGCCAGCGTATTATTCGATCGGGATTCCTGATAAACGCAAGGATAATCATATAAATCACAGAGCCTGCAACCGCCGCCGCAACCTGTATCCATGCGTCCCGCATATTCTGCTCCACAAGCAGCAAGGCTCCCAGCCCCGTCAGAAACAGAGCTATGGCCTCGATCTCAAAATTCGACCTGCCGAAGCCTCCCGCCGAAACCGCATATAGCAGCCACGAGAAGGCTGTCATGGCACCCCATATCTCAAAGGCACCGACCCTCAGTTCTCCGAAGGTTATGCAAATCTCCACCGCCATAAAAAGATGGAACAGATTGACAAGAAAAACAAGCCAGGGCGAAGACACGCTGGGTCTGCCCGATGCCTTGGAGAAAAACCAGTTGTGACGGACCTGCTCGGTAAACTCCTCACCTCTGCGAAGCTGGAGGGTGGTGTGTCCTACCTGAATCTTGTCGTCTATATACACAGGAGTCCTGAAGGAGGCTTTTTTTCCGTTGACATAGGTGCCCGCCTTGGAGTCCGAATCAGACACAAACCATCCCTCTTCTCTGCGCAAAAGCACAAAGTGGCTGCGGGACACGGTAGGGTCCTTGATGACAATATCGTTTCCTCTGCTGCGCCCCACCGCATTCTCCCAGCAGAGAACAGGAATCTTTGTTCTTGCGGTTTCGTTATACAGCATTACAAGAGGGGTTTCGTGACGACGCTGTCTGCGCATGGATGCAAAGCACTCGTAGATGATGAACACAGCAAAAAATGCCATCAGTATTCTCAGTCCCACAACTGCAACATCTGCCAGAAATTGAGTCAAATCCACCGCCTCCTTTCTTGTTTTTTTCAGTATTTTTCATACACCTGTATTTTCTGTGTTAATCAAAAAGAAAACACAAAACTCCGCCGACGGAGACCGCAGGCGGAGATGTTTCAGAATTACTCTACAGTAACAGACTTGGCAAGGTTTCTGGGCTTATCAACGTCGTTACCTCTGAGAACAGATGCGTAATATGCCAGAAGCTGGAGAGGAACTGCAGCAAGCATGGGCATGAGGCACTCCTCGATCTTGGGCACACGGATAACAGCATCTGCTACATCGTCGCTGATCTGAGCCTCATCGTCACACACAATAAGTACCTTTGCACCTCTTGCCTTGACCTCCTTGATGTTGCTGATTGTCTTATCCAGAAGGCTGTTCTGGGTAGCAACAGCGATAACGGGCATCCCCTCTGTTATGAGGGAGATAGTGCCGTGCTTAAGCTCGCCTGCAGCATAAGCCTCTGAGTGAATATATGAGATTTCCTTCAGCTTCAGAGAACCCTCCATAGACAGGGCATAGTCAAGACCTCTGCCAATATACAGCAGATTCTCTGCCTCTGTGAGTTCCTGTGCAAACACCTTGCAGGCAGGCTCAACCAGTCCGATGGTCATCTCGATTTTGTCTGATGTTCCAACCAGTTCCGAGGTGAGTCTGCGACACTCCTCCTCAGAAATCAGTCCCTTTGAGTATGCCATCTCAAAAGCCAGCAGATACATAACAGAAATCTGCACCATGTATGCCTTTGTAGAAGCAACTGCAATCTCGGGACCTGCGTGAGTATATATTAGCATATCTGCTTCACGGGCGATAGAGCTGCCCTTTGCATTGACAATAGCCAGAGTCTGTGCGCCCATCTTCTTTGCAAGTCTCATAGCTGCCAGGCTGTCTGCGGTCTCGCCTGACTGAGAGATAATAACGACCAGATCCCCCTCTTTGATGAGAGGATCACGATAACGGAACTCGGAAGCAATATCCACAATAACGGGAACCTTGCACAACTTCTCGATAACGTACTTTCCTATCATTCCCGCATGCATGGCGGTACCGCAGGCAACTATATAGATCTGGTTAATGTCACTCAGTCTCTCAGGAGTGATTGAGCACTCCTCAAGGTTGGGGACTCCGTCGGATATTCTGGGAGTGATTGTGGTCTTGACTGCAGTGGGCTGCTCGTGAATTTCCTTGAGCATGTAGTGCTCGTATCCGCCCTTCTCTGCTGCCTCCTGATCCCAGTCGGCTACCTTCAGCTCTTTCTCGATGCTGTTTCCCTCAAGATCACAGAAGCTGACACCATCAAAGGTGAGCTTTGCAATCTCGTCATGCTCCAGAAGATAGTACTGTGTTGTGTACTTGATGATTGCAGGAACATCGGATGCGATGAAACTCTCGCCCTCAGCAACTCCTACAATGAGAGGACTCTCTCTTCTGACAGCATAGAGCTCTCCGGGTCTGTCTGCAAAAAGAATTCCCAGCGCAAAGGAACCTTCTACCACAGAGAGGGTCCTTGCAATAGCCTGCACAGGATCGCCCATGTAGTTGAAGTCCATCAGCTGAGCAACAACCTCTGTGTCAGTTTCGCTGACAAAAGTTCTGCCCAGATCCTTCAGAGTCTCTTTAAGCTCCTTGTAATTTTCAATGATTCCGTTATGTACCAGTGTAACGTTCTTTCCTCCACGATGAGGATGCGAGTTAACTGCAGAGGGAACACCGTGGGTCGCCCAGCGTGTGTGACCAACTCCGATATGACCGCAGGGAACGCCCTCGGCGTCCATCCTCTTCTGCAGGTCATCCAGTCTTCCTTTCTCCTTTGCTATACGGATTTTATCATTCTCAAAAACTGCAATTCCCGCTGAGTCGTATCCTCGATACTCCAGCTTTCTCAGTGCTGAAACCAGCACCTCGCTGCAATCTTTTGCTCCAACATAGCCAACAATTCCGCACATAAAAATGCTCCTTTAAATAAATATAGATCAAACTCCGCAGATAAAAACATCATCCGCAGACGGATAAAAACATAGTTTAAGCGTTAGTCTTATGCTTAAAGGTAGGTACAATCTCGCTGAGCATCTCGACGGTCTTGTCACTGTCGTTATTCTCTGCATAGGTCCTGAGAACCTCCAGCTTCTTCAGCAGGTCATCCTCGTCAATGGGTATCTGGTTACCAATAAAAATCTTCTTGTTCTCGGTGGATTTGAGGCCTTCTTCGTTCATAAGAAGCTCCTCAAAAAGCTTCTCGCCGGGCCGCAGGCCCGTAAACCGAATCTCAACATCCTTGTAGGGAACCTTGCCGTACATTCTGATGAGGTTTTCTGCCAGGGTTGTGATCTTGACGGGATCACCCATATCAAGAACAAATATCTCTCCGCCGTTAGCCATAGCTCCTGCCTGAAGAACAAGGGACACAGCCTCGGGAATAGTCATAAAATACCTGATGATATCAGGGTGAGTCACTGTAACGGGTTTTCCGTTCTCGATCTGTCTTCTGAACAAGGGAATAACAGAGCCGTTAGATCCCAGAACATTTCCGAATCTGGTGGTAACGAACTCGGTTTTGCTTGAGTGCTGTGCCTTGTACTGGACTATCATCTCACAGCATCTCTTGGTTGCACCCATAACGTTGGTGGGATTTACCGCCTTGTCCGTGGATATCATAATAAACTTGCTGACATCGTACTTTTCTGCCAATGTTGCAATATTAAAGGTGCCGAAAATATTGTTCTTTACCGCTTCTTCAGGGCTGGTCTCCATAAGTGGAACGTGCTTGTGGGCTGCTGCGTGGAACACCACATCGGGACGGTATTGATCGAATATCCTGTCCATCTTGTCATAATCTCTGACAGATGCAATCAGCGTCACAACATCCAGATGTACATCGCTCTCAAGAAGAAGTTCCTGTTGTATATCGTATGCGTTATTCTCATAAATATCAATGATGATGATCTTTTTGGGAGAATACTTTGCTATCTGTCTCACAAGCTCGCTGCCGATAGAACCGCCGCCACCTGTAACCATCAGAACCTTATCCTTGATAAAATCCTGTGTCTTTTGCTTGTCAAAGGTTATGGGGTCTCTGCCCAGCAGGTCCTCAATCTGGATATCCTTCACCTGATTGAGAAGCTGAGGTTTGTTATCATCAAAGAGTAACTGACTCAGATAAGGCAACATCTTGATTTTGCACTCGGTCTTGGAGCACAGAGAGAGTATGCGCTGGCGCTCATCCTCGGTGCATGAGGGAATCGCAAAAACAATAAGTGATACTCCATTCTTCTTGCAAAGTTCGGGAATATCATCGGTGTTGCCCAGCACGGGCACTCCCAGTAGCTTGGTTCCGTACTTTGTTCTGTCATCATCCACAAGTCCCACAGGCAAGATATTACGAGAGGGATTGTTGGGATCCTTCTTTGCATTTTCAATATCCACAAGAATCATATGTGCTGCACGACCCGCGCCTACTATCAGGGTACGCTCATAGTTCTCAGAGCGACCCACCTCGGTAAGCTTCACAACCGTATGCTTTGCAAAATCCCTGAATCCGCACATAGCAACCAGCGACAGCACATACTGCATTGACAGCAAAACCCAGGGCTTGCCGCTGTCCAAAACGCCAAAGTAGTACGTGAGCAGAGCCGTCAGAGCCATACCCGCGGTGGTACCCAGTATGCAGGAAAGATATTCATGCTTTCCCAGAAGCCTCCAGTAGAAGTTATAGGCTCCCGCAACATAGAGAGTAAAAAAGGAGAACACGACTGTCATACCCACCACAAGTGTCATAGAAGACCACTCCAGCTGGAGCATCTTTGCCCCTGTGGCATCGTTTGCGATGTCTATCCACATAAGCAACAGATTTGATAGAAATCCTGTTGCCGCCAGAATGAGAGCATCAGCTATCATCAGAACAATTTTTTTCGCGTTAAATTCTTTCATAAGATTACACCATACGCTAAATTTTATATATTAAGCCTATTTTACGCAATAACTCATTGAAATTATAATACAGAATTGTCCCAAAGTCAACAATAATCCCCTTTAAAATGAACGCATAATAATACATTTAATTCAAAAAAAGTAATCATTATTCACACATTGCGATAAATGCATGTTTTTTCGAAATTTTATTACATTATAATTGATTTTTTATCAATATATGATATAATTAATCTGTTATAATGCGTTTAGTATGCTCACAAGATTATTAATACATCTTTTTTTAGGAGGTCGCCATGTATCGATTCTTCAAAAGAACAATGGATTTTGTCCTTTCATTACTTGGCATAATTATTCTCTCACCCATAATGCTCCTGACTGCAATTGCCATCAAGATTGAGTCCAAGGGCCCTGTTATATTCAAGCAGGAACGACTGGGAAAAGGTGGAAAGCCTTTCCACATCTACAAGTTTCGCAGTATGTGCGTGGGTGCTGAGCATACAGGCTCCGGAGTATACTCCGGAAAGAACGATACCCGCGTAACAAAGACAGGCCGTATCATCCGTGCCACCAGCATTGATGAGTTGCCTCAGCTTGTTAACATCCTAAAAGGAGATATGAGTCTCATAGGCCCCAGACCTCCCCTTACATATCACCCCTGGCCTATCGACGACTACTCAGAGGAGCAGCTTCATATGTTTGACGTTCGTCCCGGAATCACAGGCTGGGCTCAGGTGAACGGTAGAAAAGAAGTTGAATGGAACAAGCGCATCCAGCTCAACGTATGGTACACAAGGAATATGTCCCTATGGCTGGACATCAAGATTCTCTTCATGACTGTGTTCAAGGTTTTCACCAATGCAGACAACGAAAACACAACCGAGACAGCAGCCAAAGCACAGTCTCAGAAGCAAGAGGCGTTGGCCGACAGATAAAAATGCCTTCTTCGGTCAAGGTCTCCCGAAAAAGAAAGGGAAAGCTATGAAACTACTTCTGACAGGAGCGTTCTCATACACCGAGGAACAACTAACCAAACTGAAAAACAGCGGCTTTGAAATCACCTTCGTCCAAAACGAGCTGGAAGAACTCACCCTGGACTGCTCGGTATTTGACGCAGTAGTTTGCAACGACCTCTTCAGATACAACTCTCCCGAGAGATTCAGCAACCTGAAGGTCGTACAGCTCACCAGCGCAGGATTTGACAGGGCTCCCGTGGGATATTTTGCTGCCAACGGAGTATCCTTGTTCAATGCCAGAGGGGTCTACAGCATCCCTATGGCAGAGTGGGTAGTGCTGAAGCTTCTGGAAATATACAAAGAATCCCACAGATTCTACTCTCAACAAAAAAAGAAAACATGGCAAAAACACCGCAACCTGCGTGAGATAACCGACAAGAGGATCCTCATTGTAGGCACAGGTTCCGTAGGACTTGAGTGTGCCAGACGCCTGCAGGCTTTCGGAGCGCAGGTTCTGGGAGCTGATATATACGACAGTAAGTCAGAATTCATCGATGACTTTTACTATATGGAAAGGTTGCCGGAGCTGTTGCCCACCGTGGATGCAGTTGTACTGACCCTACCTCTCAACGACTCCACAAAAGGTCTCTTCTCTCACAAATATCTGAGTGCCATGAAGGACGACAGCATTCTCATCAACGTTGCCCGCGGCAAGGTTCTGGACGAAGAGGCTCTGCATAATCTCCTCTCCGAAGGGAAATTCCTTGGAGTTGCCCTGGATGTTTTTGAGGAGGAACCCCTCAGCGAGAACAGCCCCCTGTGGACCAACCCCAGGGTCATCATCACCCCTCACAACAGCTATGCCTCAGATGAAACCGGAACCCGTATGTTCCGCCTTATCTATAAAAACCTCACAGAATTCAACTTCGGAAAATCCGAACTGTAAATATACACATTCAAATCACATCAATCATTACATCTTCTACAGAAAGGTCTGTTTTTGTGTCAAAGAAAAGCATTCTCATCATATTTGGAGGTAACTCCACAGAACACGAAGTCTCATGTAAATCTGTAATGAGCTTTGTAAACAACATCTCTGAAGATAAATACCAAAAGCATTATGTTGGAATCAAGAAAAACGGAGACTGGATCTACTACACAGGCGACACATCTCTCATTCCCGACGGCAGATGGACACAGGAAAGCTCCAATGTCTCCTGCGTTCTCTCTCCCAACACATCCGCCAAGGGTCTGATCCTTCTGGACGGAAAGAACACCCTCGTCAATATCGACGTTATCATCCCTGTTCTCCATGGAAAGAACGGCGAGGACGGAACCATTCAGGGACTCTTCGAGCTTTGCGGTATCCCCTATGTGGGATGCGGAGTGGTCTCCTCGGGTATGTCCATGGACAAAGCATACACAAAGATTATCGTTGACAGTATCGGAGATATTCCTCAGGCAGACTTTGTTCTGGTAAGACTGGGCGATGATCAGAGCTACATACAGAAGGCAGAAGAAAAGCTGGGATACCCCATGTTTGTCAAACCCTGCAAGTCAGGCTCCTCACAGGGTGTGTCCAAAGCAGAAGACAGAGACCAGCTTATCAGTGCAGTTGAGCTGGCACTCAGACACGACACCAAGGTACTCATCGAAGAAGCAATCACAGGCAGAGAACTGGAGTGCGCAGTGCTTGAGACCAAAGAGGGACTCAGGACCTCCGGTGCAGGAGAGGCAGTAGCAGGCGACACCTTCTACAGTTACGAGGCAAAATACAACAACTCCTCCTCCCAGACATTCACCTCCCCCTCCCTCCCCGAGGGCACAGATGCCACCGTGCAGGATTATGCCGCCAGAATCTTCACCGCTCTGGGTTGCAACGGACTCTCACGAGTTGACTTCTTCCTTGAGAAGGACACAAACAAAGTTATCTTCAACGAGATAAACACCCTGCCCGGCTTCACCGAGATCAGTATGTATCCCATGATGATGGCAGAGGTAGGCTATCCCATCCAAAAGCTTATGGACAGTCTCATCGATTCTGCAGACTGTAACAGATAAAAGGAAAGCAGGAACTCAAATTGAAATTCGTACTGATTTCGCCGAAGAACAGAACGGCGTGGAATTTCAGAGGAGACCTTATCAAAGACATTGTCAGCCGTGGCTATGAGGTAATAGTCACAGGCCCCAACGAAATTGACGTTGACAAAATCGAGGCCCTGGGCGCAAGATTCGTGCGTATTCCCATGGACAAAACAGGTGTCAACGCTGTCTCTGACCTGAAATACATTCTCGCCCTGAGAAAACTCTTCAGAAAAGAAAAACCCGACGTGACCTTTGGCTATACCATCAAACCCGTCATCTACGGAGCCATCGCCGCAAAGCTGGCGGGGGTACCCCATCGCTACTCCATGATAGCAGGAGCGGGATATGTATTTGCCGCAGCTACAACAAAAGCCAAAATCATCAGAATAATCGTGAAGATGCTGTACCGCATGGGCTTTGCCTGTGCACATAAGGTGGTCTTTATGAATCCTGATGACAGAAATGACTTCACCGGTATGAAGCTCCTCAAAGAGAGCAAGTGCTGTATGGTCAGCGGTTCGGGTGTCAATATGGAACGATTCGAACGGACAGAACTACCCAAGGAACCTGTGTTCTTTATGCTGTCCAGAGCGCTGCGCTGCAAGGGTGTGGGCGAATACCTGCAGGCGGCACAGATAGTCCACGACAGATACCCCCACGTCAGGATAATGTATCTGGGCGAAATAGACGAAACCATGCAGGACTCTCTTAGTAAAGAGGAAGTTCGCAGGTACATCGACAGCGGTGCCATCGAGTACTACCCCGAGCACCCTGATGTAAGAATATATTACCGACAATGCTCAGTCTTTGTTCTGCCCTCCTACCGGGAGGGAATCCCAAGAACCGTGCAAGAGGCAATGTCCATGGGACGCGCAGCAATTGTCACCGATGCCCCCGGATGTCGCGAGACGGTCATCGATGGGCAGACAGGTTTCCTGGTTCCCGTAGGGGATGTTCAGGCGCTGGCTGATACCATGTGTCGATTCATCGAGGACCCAACCCTCATCCAAAAGCTCGGAGATGCAAGCTACGAGTATTGCAAGGAAAGATTTGACGTCCGAAAAGTAAACGAAACTTTGCTCAATCATCTGGATATACAGAATACGGAGGAATAACAATGTCACTTTATCAGAAAATCGTAAACAAAGAAGAAAAAATCTCCCTGGTCGGTCTGGGCTACGTTGGTATGCCTATTGCAGTCTCCTTCTCAAAGAAGGTGGATGTTATCGGCTTTGATGTTAACAAAGCAAAAATCGACCTGTACAAAAAAGGCATCGACCCCACAAAAGAGGTTGGTGACGAGGCCATCAAAAACTGTGCAGTTGACTTTACCAGCGACCCTGAGAGACTCAGAGAAGCCAAGTTCCACATTGTTGCAGTTCCCACTCCCGTAAACGCCGACCACACCCCTGACCTGACCCCCGTAGAGGGTGCATCCCATATTCTGGGCAAGTACCTGACAAAGGGTTCCATCGTTGTATACGAATCCACCGTTTATCCCGGCGTTACAGAGGATGTGTGTATTCCCATTCTGGAGGAAGAGTCAGGACTTAAGTGCGGCACAGATTTCAAGATAGGCTACTCTCCCGAGAGAATCAACCCCGGTGACAAGGTGCACCGCCTAGAGACTATCGTCAAGATCGTCTCAGGTATGGACGAGGAGACCCTGGACGAGGTTGCAAAGGTATACGAGCTGGTTGTTGAGGCAGGTGTTCACAGAGCAGAGAGCATCAAGGTTGCCGAGGCCGCAAAGGTTATCGAGAACTCCCAGCGCGATATCAACATCGCATTTATGAACGAGCTTTCCATCATCTTCAACAAGATGAACATTGATACAAAGGCTGTCCTCGAGGCAGCAGGCACCAAGTGGAACTTCCTGAAGTTCTTCCCCGGACTTGTTGGCGGTCACTGCATCGGTGTTGATCCCTACTATCTGACCTACAAGGCAGAGCAGATGGGATATCACTCACAGATTATCCTCTCAGGCAGACGTATCAACGACGACATGGGCAAATATGTTGTTGAGTCTATGGTGAAGAAGCTGATCCAGGCAGATATCCCCGTAAAGTCCGCCAAGGTTGCCATTTTGGGCTTTACCTTCAAGGAGAATTGCCCCGACACAAGAAACACTCGTATCATTGATATAGTAAACGAGCTGAAGGAATACGGCATTACTCCCGTTATCGCAGACCCTGTTGCTGATGCAGACGAGGCACGTCACGAGTACGGAATTGAGTTCGTTGATATCAGCACCATCAACAACATGGATGCTGTCATCCTTGCAGTTTCTCACAAGGAGTTCTCCTCCCTCACCATCGAGGATATGCAGAAGTTCTACTCAGGAGAGCACACACCTGTCCTCCTTGACATCAAGGGACTGCTAAGCCGTAAGGAATTTGAAACCGCAGGCTATATTTACTGGAGGCTTTGATTATGGGCTACAGACATCTTGAATTCCCCGAAAATTCCGTTTTTCTGGTCACAGGCGGAGCAGGCTTCATCGGCTCAAACCTGTGCCAGACCATCCTTGAGATGGGATATACCGTCCGCTGTCTGGACAACCTTTCCACAGGCAAAAAGTCCAACATGGACGAGTTCATTGACGATCCTAACTTCACCTTTATCGAGGGAGATATCCGCGACCTTGATACCTGTGTGAAGGCCTGCGAGGGCGTGGACTATGTGCTCAATCAGGCAGCATGGGGCTCTGTTCCCCGCTCCATCGAGATGCCTTTGCTGTATGAGGACATCAACATCGGAGGCACCCTCAATATGATGGAAGCAGCCAGAAGATGCGGCGTAAAGAAATTTGTATATGCATCCTCTTCTTCCGTATACGGAGACGAACCCAACCTCCCCAAAAAGGAAGGCAGAGAGGGTAACCTTCTCTCTCCCTATGCTCTCACAAAGAGAGTGGACGAGGAGTATGGCAAGCTCTACAAAAAGCTCTACGGCCTTGATACCTACGGCATGAGATACTTCAACGTTTTCGGTCGCCGTCAGGACCCCGACGGAGCATACGCTGCAGTTATTCCCAAATTCATCAAACAGCTCCTCAGAGGTGAGGTCCCCACCATCAACGGCGACGGAAAGCAGTCCCGCGACTTCACCTATGTAGAGAATGTCATCGAGGCTAACCTGAAGGCCTGCCTTGCATCGAGCGATGCTGCAGGAGAAGCTTTCAACGTTGCCTACGGCGGCAGAGAATATCTTATCGACATATACTACGGCCTGACAAAGGCTCTGGGCAAAGAGGGTGTTGAGCCTAACTTCGGCCCCGACCGCGCAGGTGACATCAAGCACTCCAATGCCGATATCAGCAAGGCAAAGGAGCTGCTGGGCTATGACCCCGACTACAGCTTTGAGCGTGGCATAGAACTTGCAATTGAGTGGTACAAAAATAACCTTTGAGAGGGAAATTTGCTATGAAAATTACAGTTATCGGCGCCGGAAACGCAGGAACAACCATTTCTGCTGACTTATCCAACAAAGGCCACTGTGTCACATTAGTAAAAACTTCCAACAGCTTACATAACGAGCATCATATCAGATTGTCTCAGACAAACACGGTCAAGGTGTTTGATCTGGACAAGACCTATGAAGCAAAAATCAACTTTACAGACGATATCAAATCCGCAGTACAGTCTGCCGAGCTGATAATTGTTTTTGTGCAGACAAACTACCACAAAGATATTATCTCCAGAATAAGCCCCTATCTCAGATCAGGTCAGACGGTACTTCTGGAGCCGGGATATCTTTCCACTTGCTTTTTGCTCTCAGAATGCAAAGCGGATATAACAGTCATCGAAGCCGAGAGTTCCTCCATCGACTGCAGAATCACTGCTCCGGGAGAGGTAACCGTTCTGTTCAAAAACGTCCTCAATCCCTTCGGTGTATATCCCGTAGAGAAAAGAGAGCATGCAGAAAAGATTCTCTCCGAGCTGGAGTATCCCTTCACCATAACCAACTCTGTTATTGAGGCAGCCCTGCACAATCCTAACCTTATAGTTCACACCGTAGGCGCAATTATGAGTATTCCCAGAATCGAATACTCCAAGGGCGATTACTGGATGTACAGGGAGGTATTTACTCCCCATGTATGGAATATTGTGAAGGCTTTGGACAAAGAGAAGATGGACGTTCTGGAGAAGCTCGGCTGCGAAAGACTCCCCTATGTGGAAGCATGCAAACTGAGAAACTCCACCGATAAGGACGAGAATGCTCTGGACGCATTCTTTGACTATGCCAACAACCACTCCCCCTCCGGTCCCACCACTCCCGACTCAAGATACATCACCGAGGATGTTCCTCAGGGACTGGTTCTGCTGGAATCTCTTGCATCCGTGCTGGATATAGACGTCCCGGTATGCTCAGGACTTATCAATCTTGCCTGCGCATCTCTGCAGACAGATTTCAGAAAAAGCGGAAGAACCGTATCAACTCTCGGATATGAAAACATAACCCAAATCCTGAACAACTCAAAACAGTAACAAGGATAAGTTCCTCTACTTTCTTTTCTATATATATAAGGAGTTTTCTTATGGATCCTATGAAAATCTACAACCACTCCCCCATTTTTGTTCAGAACATCCTGACAACAATGCAGGGATACAAGCTCAAAAAACGCCGTTTCGGAACAGCTTATGCCGAATACCTGGCCGAACTGAAAAAAAGAGACTATTCTGACAAGAGTTTTCTCACAGAGTATCAGAACAGCAGGGTTCGGGAGCTTGTAAAGTATGCCTATGAAAACAGCCCCTTCTACAGGGAATTCTACAAGGACGTAGATATTTCAGCCATTAACACCGTTGAGGACCTGAAGAAACTCCCCATACTCCCCAAGGAATTGGTCAGGGCGAACATTGAGAAAATGTACACCATCCCCATGTCCGAGGGAACTGTATCAAACACCAGCGGCACCACAGGCACCTCCATGACTTTTGTGTATACAAGAGAGGACCATCAGCGCCGTCTGGCATATCTGGACCACTTCAAGAGTGCTCTGGGATTCGAGCACCTGAAGATGAGAAGAGCCAGTTTCAACTCCTCAAAAATCGTCCCACCCACTCAGAAGAGAAAAGTCTTCTGGCGTGACAACCTGGCTATGAAACAGCGCATCTTCTCAGGATTTCACTGCAAAGGCGACAACCTCCCATACTATGTCAAGGGACTCAACAAATACAAGCCCCATTCTATGGACGGATATCCCTCGGCCATGTATGAGGTAGCAAAATACATTCTGGACAATAATATCAAACTAAGCTTTACTCCTGTAGCCATCTTCCCTACTGCGGAGACCCTTCTCCCTCACTACAAGGAAGCCATCGAAAAAGCTTTCGGCTGCAGGGTTTATGACCAGTATGCATCCAGTGAGGGCGCACCCTTCATCACAGAATGTACCCTCGGCAAGCTCCACTACTGTCTTGACACAGGCGTCATCGAAATTGACGAGGACGGCGAGATGGCAGTAACCTGCTTTGAGACTCACGGCACACCTCTCATCCGCTACAAGATAGGCGACTCCGTTATCTTTGACGAAGCAGACAAAACCTGCGATTGCGGCAGTGCACTGCCTATTATCAAAAGCATCCAGGGCCGTTCTCTGGACTACATATACTCACCCCAAAACGGAAAGTTCACATCTGTTTACTTGTCCCTTGTGAGCCAGGATTTCAACAACTGTGTACAGAATATGCAGTTTATCCAGAACACAGAGGACAGCGTGGACATCTACATCGTTGCAACAGACAAGTACACCGCTGATATGGACGATATTATAATAGGAAAGCTCCACTACTCTCTGGGCGAAGAGATGAAGCTGAACCTTCATCATATAGATACCCTCAGAAAAGACCCCAGCGGAAAATTCAGATTCATTATAAACAATCTTAAATAACACGAGGATCAAATATGAAAATTGCACTGCTTGGCGACATGGCACTTCTCGGCAGATACAGCCTCACATCAGACAGCAAGGTAATGTCCAGATTGGCTGTTGTTGCTGATGCAATAAAAGACTGTGACTATGCCATCGCTAATCTGGAAAGTCCCCTGACAAACAAAAAACACACTCATATCTGCAAGGGAGTATACCTTAAATCTGACACAGAAAACGTCAAAACCCTTACAGACCTGGGAATCACCCATGTTACACTTGCAAACAATCACACCTTTGATTATGGAGTAAAAGGCGTCAAAGATACTGTCCGCATCCTAAGCGAAGCCGGTATAAAATACGTAGGTCTGGGAGACGATCCCGTTTTGCTTGAAAAAGGAAACGACAAGGCTCTGCTGGACGGATTCTGTTGCTACTCTGCAAACGGTGTTCATTACGGCACCAAAAAAATGCACACAAAGCTCATGAGCGAAGATACAGTTGTAGCGCTGCTCGAAAAAGCAAAAAAAGAAAACGCACTGCCCATCGTATCCGCTCACTACGGAATCGAAGGAGTATATCATCCTTCTCCTGAGCACAGAAAATTCTTCAGAGCTCTGGCCGAAAAAGATGACTATGTTCTCCATGGTAACCATCCCCACAGAATTCAGGGATATGAAAAATACAACAACTCCATGCTGTTCTACGCATGCGGAGACCTGTGCTTTGACGATGCGCTCGTAACCTCAATAAAGGTCACCGCCAGACAGGCTGACGCAACACGCCAAAGCTACATTGCAATTATTACGGTTGAAGGCAACACCTGCACTGACAGCAAGATCATTGCATTGACAGATTTACCCGATGGCATCCAGCACCTTAGCGAGGAAGTCCTCTCCTCTGTCAATCAGTATTCTGATGATCTTACGAAGGAAGATTCCGAGATTGTTGCCATCAGAAAAGAAACCCTCATCAACCGCAGCAAAAAGTCAACCAGAAAAAAGAGCGGCCTTAAATTCTATCTCAACAGAATGAACTATAAATATGCAGGAGCCTATATCAACGGAAAGCTCCACGCAAAAGAATACCGAAAAACCTTCAGCAAATATCTTTAATCAGGAAGTGAAAAGCCATGAACCAGGGCCAGATATCAGTAATAATGTCAGTATATAACTGTGCTGACACAGTCCATCAGAGCATCGACTCCATCCTTGCTCAGACATACACCAACTGGCAGTTCATCATCTGTGATGACTGTTCCACCGACAACACCCTGCAGGTAATCAATGAATACAAAGACAAATATCCCGACAAATTTGTCATTATCAGGAACGAGAAAAACTCCCGACTGGCCTTTTCTCTCAATCACTGCCTTGAGTATGCACAGGGCGAGTTCTGTGCCAGAATGGACGGAGACGACTACGTCTCTCCCGACAGATTTGAAAAGCAGGTGAAATTCCTTCGTGAGCACCCTGACATTCATCTTGTGGGAACCTTTATGCGCGCTTTCGGCGGAAGCACAGAGGGCAGAATCATCAGCTACAAGGAGTTTCCTCAGAAGACCGACCTGCGCTTCGGCCCTTGCTTTGCTCATGCTTCCATCATGACATACACCCATGTATACAAAGAGACAGGCGGCTACACCGTCTCTGCCCGTACAATGAGAACTCAGGACTATGATTTGTGGTTCAGATTCTACGCAAAGGGCTTCAGAGGCGCCAATCTTCAGGAAGCACTGTACTTTTACCGCGAAGATGCAAATGCCTATCTTCGCAGAAAACCCAAGCTTTATCTCTGGGCAACCGTCACCCGATTCAAGGGTTTCAGACTCCTCCGATTCCCCCTCAAGTACTATTGGAGAGTCCTGATTCCCCTGGGCGCTTTGTTCTACAACGAGTTCCGCAAGCTAAAGGCAAGAATCACAAAACTAAAGAAGCACTCATAACAGGAGGGTGACAATATGGCAACAAGTAAATTCAAGAAAAAGATTGCTGCAACCATTCAGAAAAGTGATGCAGGCAAATGGTTTTTCAACTGGGTCCGAATCTACATGGGAAAAAGCAACGAAAGAAGACTCACCGACTATGAGTACATAATCAAAGAATACCCTCTGCGTACCGGAGAGAAAATAAACCTGAAGGACCCCAAGCGTTACTCAGAAAAGCTCCAGTGGCTGAAGCTCTTCTATAGAAATGAGAATATGCCCATCTGCTCTGACAAATATCGTGTGAGAGAATATATTGAAGCCAAGGGCTACGGTCACCTTCTGAACAACCTGATCGCTGTATATGATAACGGCAAGGATATCAAGCCTGAGGAGCTGCCCGACAGATTTGCCATGAAGGCAAACCACGGCTCCAGCTGGAACCTTATCTGCACCGACAAAAGCAAGGTCAACTGGTTCTGGTGGAAGCGCATCTTCAACTGCTGGCTCAAGAGAAACCTCTATACCTTCGGCAGAGAATGGAACTATAAACACATTGAGCCCAAGATCATCGTTGAGGATTTTCTGGATCACAGCCCTCTTGTAGATTACAAGTTCATGTGCTTCAACGGCGTTCCCAAGTACATGCAGATCAACCACGATATAGATGGAAAGCACTATGTGGACTTCCTGAATATAGACTGGGAGAAGCAGGGCTTCACCTACAAAAACTATAAGATGTCTGACGTGCTGGTCCCCAAGCCCGAGCAGTTCGAAGAGATGAAAGAAATCGCTACTGCTCTTGCTCAGGAATTCCCCTATGTCAGAGTTGACTTCTTTAACTTTGAGGGCAGAATCATCTTTGGTGAGCTTACCTTCTTCCCCGGAGGAGGCCTCCAGTATCCTGTCCCTGTGGACTACGACTATATTCTCGGCCAGGAACTCACTCTGCCCGAGCCTAACCACAACCTTGAACTGTACAAAAAGATTCAGGAAGAAACTGCCTGATCTGATCCGATGTATATATTTCACTTTTTTTAGAAAGGAGGCGCGTATATGACCGTAATGATCGTCACCGTAATTGCAGTAGCCGTCTTTGCACTTCTTGCAAATTCACAGTATAAACGAGCAACCGCAATTGCCCATTTATCAGATGGAGAAAAACCAAAGCTGACATCATACTACCTGTTTGTTTTTATATGCGCCGCCATTCTGGCCGGTGTTGCCGGATTGCGATTCTATGTAGGCGCTGACTTCGGAGGATATTACTGGGGTTATCTGAAATGGCTCGGTCGATTTGACGAAAGCATCAGAAACTGGAGCGAGCCCGGACTGTCTGTTCTGGCCAAGATTCTGTACATCTTTACAGATGACGGAGCCTACTTTATTCTTCTCACCTCCGTTCTCACGGTCTTCATGTTTGTTTTCCCCATGGCAAAGTACTCCGAGGACTTCTTCTTCGTTGTAATGCTCTACGTATTTACATCTTGCTGGAGCGGAGCTTTCAATGGTGTACGCCAGTACATGGCTGCAGCTGTTTTCTTTGCCGGACACCGATTGCTTTACGAACGAAAATTCATCAGATACTGCATACTTGTATTTTTGGCGGCATCCTTCCATATAACGGCACTGATCATGCTGCCTATGTACTTTATCATCAGCCAGCATCTGAACTACAAAAAGATATTCTTTATTATTGTTTTTGGTATTGTGCTGGTATTCTCTTATGACACACTCTTCAGTTTCATGGGAGTTCTGCAGGATGATCCCACATCCACAAGTGCAGATACCACCTATGCTCAGAACGAAATCCATCCCCTGAGAATTGCCATTGCTTTTGCGCCAATTTTGCTGTATCTCTTCATGTCAATACAGAACAAGGAATTCTCCGGAGAAGAAAACTTTTACATCTGCTTTATGTTTGTAAATGCCGCTGTTATTTTCGGAACGGCAAACAGTGCCTATCTGAACCGAGCAGGTATTTACTTCAGACCTTTCATTCCCTTGTCCCTGTATCACCTTGTCAACAAATTTGATAAGTCTCAGCAGTTGCTGTTAAAGAGCGTCATACTGATTCTGTACGCTATAGTATGGATATATATTGACGCAGTAGGAGTGGAATGGAGCTGGGTATTTGAGCGAGGCGAAGAATTCTTCAACAAATACGGATATGAATACTAACTCTACACAGGAGTGCTGATATGAAAGTTGGAATAATAACCCTTGCAGGTGGCGAAAACTACGGCGGACAGCTCCAGAACTTCGCCGTAACAAAGGCATACGAAAGTCTTGGACTTCAGGCTGTTACCATCCCTGATGAGACAAAAAACGGGGTCAAGACCATCTACAACAAGGTCAGCAAAAAAGCCAAACTCAAGCCCTCATATATCGCCGCTGTCATGAGAGTACGTACAAAACAAAAGTACCTTATGAAGAACCAGCGGGATCATCTCCTCCCCTCAATCATCAGAAAAAAGAAGAACGCCTCCGAGTATGCTCTTGCAAAGAAAAAGCGGTCCGAGGCATTCAGGGATTTTTATGACAATCTTGTGGGACATACGGATTTCACCATAAGCAAAAACAACATCCCAGAAGAAAAGCTCAGTGAATTTGACTTTTTCTCTGCAGGCTCGGATCAGATATGGAACCCCACCTATCCCCATACCTCAGAGGTCAAATTCCTCACCTTTGCGGAAAACTCAAAGAAGCTCACCTTTGCCCCTTCCTTCGGAATTTCTCAGCTTCCCTCCTTTGCCAAGGAGCCCTATTCAAAATGGCTCAAAGAAATTCCAAATCTTTCAGTCAGAGAAGAACAAGGTGCCGAAATCATCAAGGAGCTTACCGGCAGGCAGGCACAGGTTATCTGTGACCCTACCTTCACCGTTACAAGGGACGTGTGGGAAAGCATAGAGAAAAAACCTGATTTTTCCACAGACAAACCCTACGCTCTCACATATTTCCTGGGAAACGAAAGCAACAAGTACCGCAGATACATATCCTCTGTGGCAAAAGAAAAGAACCTTACTGTAATTAACCTCTTTGATATAAGAGACAGCAAGTACTTCAGCGCAGGGCCTGCGGAGTTTCTCTATCTTATACATCATGCAGAGGCTGTTTTCACGGATTCTTTTCATGCCGCAGTATTCTCCATAATATTCAAGAGAGATTTCGTGGTCTTTGACCGCATTGAGGACGGTCGCTCCATGGGCTCCAGACTCAAGACCCTGCTTGGTACATTCTCACTAT
This sequence comes from Ruminococcus sp., assembly GCA_017457155.1. Taxonomy (GTDB): domain Bacteria; phylum Bacillota; class Clostridia; order Oscillospirales; family Acutalibacteraceae; genus Ruminococcoides. Next base: position 32,683 of record JAFTHZ010000004.1, on the reverse strand, counting down.
CCGACCGTATGTACAACGAAATCTCAAAAAAAGACTTTTCCCCTGTGGACTTCGGTCGCAGCGATGACATTATTGCGAGGGAAAGAGAAACCGCTCTCAACTTCCTCAAGAAATCAATCTACGGATAAGGTGTTTTTATGGCAGCCATAAGCATTATTGTGCCTGTTTACAACGCAGCAAACTATCTTAATAAATGTATTGATTCTCTTCTTTCTCAGACCTTTGAGGATTTTGAGCTTATTCTTGTCAATGACGGATCAAAGGACAACAGCGGCAGCATCTGTGACGATTATGCCGCCAAAGACCGCCGGATCAAGGTCATACACAAAGACAACGGCGGAGTATCCTCTGCTCGCAATCTGGGCCTTGATAACGCACAGGGCAGATATATTATGTTCTGTGACAGTGATGACTATGTTTATCCTCACTTCTGTCAGGCCCTCTACGATGCTGCACACAATGGCGACGATATGCTTGTGCTGGCAGGTATCACAAAAATCCTTGATTCAGGAAAAAACTCAGACGCTCTTTGTCCAAAATACAAAGAGGGTGAGGTTGTGCATTTTTCCAAGGATGAGTTCTGCGATTTGTATGTAGAGCTGAATCAGGGCGCCGCCTTCACTCTGATGAATATGCCCTACAACAAGCTTTTCTCCCGCAGAGTTATCGAAGAAAATCACATCAGATACAACACCGACATCCACTATAACGAAGACTTTATATTTAACCTTGATTATCTTGAGAAAACAGACAAGGTTATCCTGTACAACAGATCCATATACAACTACTATCTGGATGCCCCCGGTAGTCTCTGCAAAAGGTATTTCAAGGATATTATCAATATGTTCCGTGTCAAGGAGGACAGGGTCCAGCAGGTAATCCTTCGAAACGCAAAGGACAAGGCAGGCGCCCACAAGGTATGGTGCACTATGGTGTTTGATGATTCTCACAGAGCAATCAACAACACCTTCTCTCCTGCCAATCCCGCGTCAAAAAAAGAGAAGGTCCGCTACTGCACGCAGCTTATCCGAAGCGACCGCTTCAAAACAGCTCTGAAGGGTACGGACACGAGAGGATACAACTCCATGTACCTTAAGGCCCTCAGGCTCGGAAACTACAACCTGATTATGCTTCTGAAAAAATTCAGATAAAAAAACTGCTGAAAGGAGATGACACCATGAGTGATATTGCTGTCAGCATATGTTGCCTTGTATATAATCACAAGGAATATATCAGAAAAGCACTTGACAGCTTTCTGATGCAAAAAACCAACTTCAGATACGAGATTCTCATAAATGACGACTGCTCTACTGACGGCACCACCGAGATCATCAGAGAGTACGAACGCAAATATCCCGATATTATCAAGCCTCTGTACCACTCAGAAAACCAGTACTCAAAAAGCTACAAGCTGGGAAATATGATGTCCATCACCTTCAACTTCCCTCGAGTAAAGGGAAAATACGTGGCTCTGTGTGAGGGTGACGACTTCTGGACAGACGAGACAAAGCTTCAGCAGCAGTTTGACGCACTGGAGCAAAATCCCGACTGTACCTTCTGCTCTCATATTGTACGTTGTACAGACGAGCCGGGAAACCCCACCAACGATGTCATCCCGAACAAAGATACCATTCCATCAGGAATCATAAATTCTGCGGATGCCATCGACAGCATCTGTCGTCTTCCCTATATATTCCAGACCTCTTCCTACTTCTTCCGCTCAGAGCTTCTGGACGAAATGCTCAACCGCACTCCCGAGTTCTTTGAGTATTCATCCTCAATGGACGTGCTGTATATGCTGTACTTTGCCTCCAAGGGCAACTTCTATCATATAGACAAGGAAATGTCCTGCTACCGTGTGAACAGCACCACCAGCATTATGAGCGACCTGACAAAGCAGAAGAACAGTGATAAGAAAAACGAGAAAAAAATAAAGCACTATACAGAACATCTGAAGAGCATAAATGCCTACAACGAGTACACACAGTACAAGTACGACAGCTCGGTCACCTTCTGCATACGGAAGAACGAGTATCATCTGATGCTTATGAAGGGTGAATACAGACATCTGTTCAGCAAAAAGTACAAAGAAGTTGCTCCCCTGTTTCTGAGCAAATCAAGCAAGAAGGAAATCCTGTATCTGCGGATACTGTCCATCTTCCCATGGTCAAAGAGATTTCTTTCAAAGTAAGGGCGTACAAATCGGAAGGTAATGAAATCATGAGTGAAACAAATCATAACAAGGAGCTGCAGTCTGCTGCGGTCAACACAAAAGAAAAAACCGTAACGGGTCTTTTCTGGGAATACCTGGAAAAACTGGGCGGAGAGGCTGTATCGCTGGTTGTATCCGTAGTCCTGGCACGCTTGCTGGGACCCAGCGCTTATGGTGTGATCCCTCTCATTACGGTATTCACCTCTCTGCTGGGAGTTCTGGTACAGAGCGGCTTCGGCTCAGCTCTTGTACAGAAAAAAGATGCAGATGAAAAGGACTTTTCTACCGTATTCATCTTTCAGTTAGGTCTTGCCACCATCTTCTTTATCGGCATAGTATTTGCTGCTCCTTATATTGCAGCCTTCTATAAAAATCCTGACCTGACCCCCATGGTAAGGATCCTGTCCCTGACACTCATCATTGGTGCCGTAAACAACATCCAACACGCATACGTCTCCAAGACCATGCAGTTCAAAAAATACTTTTTCGCATCTTTTACAGGCACCATCCTGTCAGGTGTGGCAGGTGTTGTGGTTGCATTTGTTATCACCGCCCATACAAACAACCCTGTTCTCGGTGCATGGGCACTGGTCACACAGAAGTTGACAGACCACATTGTTGACACGATCTTTCTTTGGGCAACCGTCAAATGGCGCCCCAAGCTTCAGTTCTCATTCACAAGACTCAAGTCTCTTTATTCTTACGGATGGAAGATTCTCGTATCTTCCTTCATCGATACTCTGTACCACGATATCCGTACACTTATCATCGGAAAAATGTACACAAGCAAGGACCTTGCTTACTACAGCAAGGGAAGTACATACCCGAAAATCCTGATGAACAACCTGAATAAAACCATTCAGCATGTGCTTTTTCCTGCTCTTGCAAGCCATCAGGACAACATACCCAAGGTCAAGAGCATGACCCGTCGGGCAATGAAAACCAGCTCGTATCTTGTATTCCCTGCTATGATGGGATTTGCTGCGGTGGCAGACCAGTTCATCTATCTGCTGCTGGGAGAAGCATGGATGCCTGCAGTACCCTTTATGTGGATTGCCTGCTTCAACTATGCTATGTGGCCAATACATACATCAAATCTGCAGGCCATACAAGCTATGGGAAAAAGCGGAACCTTCCTCGTAGCCGAGATTATCAAGAAGATCTCCAACCTGGCTTTTCTGGGCGCAGGTATAGCTATCGCTGTTCTCCTCTCCTTTGAGAGCACCACCGATTCGGTTATTGTTATCGCCATGTCCAGCATTATTGCTGAGATCGTCTGCGTATTCATCAACGCTCGCCCCAACGCAAAGATCCTGGGATACGGACTTTTTGAGCAGCTTCGTGACCTGATGCCCGCATTTCTCATGAGCCTCATTATGGGTGCAGTTGTATTCAGCGTGGACCTTATTCCTTTCCACATTATCATTGACTCCAAGGTTCTCTACACCGTGATTGAGCTTATCATCAAAGTTATTCTCGGAATCGGAAGCTATATGCTCCTGTCCGTTGTTTTCCGTGTGGAGAGCTTTAAGTACATCCTCTCTACCTTAAAGGATTTCAAAAAGAAAAAGAAATCAAAAAAACTCGCTAAGCAATAAAAGGAGCTTCCTATGCTTTGTCAGTCCCCCATCGAATTTGTCGATGAGCTCTACAAAAACAGAATATACACAAAGCGAGAGGACAAACTCCCCTTATCCTATGGCGGAAACAAGGTGAGGTTCTCTCAGGCTTTCGTTGCTCATATGAGACAACTGGACAAAACTGCACTCGTGGCTTATGGATCAAAAAGCTCCAACCTATGCAGGGTACTGGCACAGCTGTGCAAGCAGGAAAACATCCCTTGTGCCGTAGTATTCAGCGAAGACCATCCCACTCGCACCAACAACTCCGAGATCGTGTCTTCTCTGGGAGTCAGAGAGTATGCCTGCGACAAATCCTCGGTGGCTCAAACCGTGGACAAGGCCATGGCCGACCTTCGGGCTGAGGGTTACGACCCCTACTATATTTATGGCGACAGATACGGCAAAGGTAACGAGCTTACCCCTGTCACAGCATACACAAAGGTATATGACGAAATAGTAAAGTTCGAGACAGAGCAGCAACTACACTTTGATTACATTTTTCTTGCAGTCGGCACCGCAGCCTCCTACTCGGGTCTTCTGTGCAGAGCACAGGAGCTCTCTCATAACAGAAACATCCTTGGCATTTCCGTGGCAAGACCTCAGGACAGATGCGAGGAAATTATCCGTGAGAACCTGAAGCTCTATCTCGGCACTGAATCCGACGCCCCTGTCAAGGTTACAGATGAGTATCTCCAGGGCGGATACGGACAGCACACCCCCGAACAGCTGGAAGAAATCGACCATATTTATGCTCGGTACAACCTTCCTCTTGACCCGACCTACACAGGCAAAGCCTGGTACGGTATGAAGAAAACCATCGAAAAAACAAACATTAAGGATAAAAACATCCTTTTCATTCATACAGGCGGATACCCCCTGTTCTGTGATTACAAAAACATCTTGCTCTGATATGGAGACAAATCTTATGAACATTTTACTTACATCTGCAGGCAGACGCAGCTACCTTGTCAAATATTTTAAGGAAGCCCTCGACGGAGAAGGCCTTGTTCACGCAGCAAACTCCTCTGCCCTTTCCACAGCTTTTCTATATGCAGACAAGACCGTTGTTACTCCTCTCATTTATGATGACAGCTACATTCCCTTTCTGATGGAATACTGCAAAGAGAACAACATCCACGCCATCATAAGCCTGTTTGATATTGACCTTATGATACTTGCCCGCAACAAAGCAAAATTTGAGGCTATGGGAGTGAAGGTCATAGTCGCAGACGAGAGCAGCATTGACATCTGTAACGACAAGTTGAACACATATCAGTTCTGCCTGAGAGAGTCAATCCCCACCGCAAAGACCTACATCACCCTCTCGGATGCACTGGCTGCCATAAACAGCCGGGAGGTATCCTATCCCTTATACATCAAGCCCCGATGGGGTATGGGCTCCATCGCAGTGTACAAAGCAGACAACGAAGAGGAGCTTGTGGTGCTCTACAAAAAGGCTCAGAGAGAAATCGCACAAAGCTACCTCAGATACGAGTCCGCCATCGACACCGAAAAATGCGTCCTGATTCAGCAGTCTCTGCAGGGTCAGGAGTATGGAATAGATGTAATAAATGACCTGAACGGAAATTATCAAAACACCGTCATCAGACAAAAATTTGCAATGCGGTCAGGAGAGACCGACGCAGCGATTATCGCAGAGAATCCTCGCATCCGTGCCATAGGCGAAAAAATCAGCAGTGCCCTCAGGCACCCGGCAAATCTGGATGCAGATATCTTTCTTGTGGATGATACCCCCTATCTGCTGGAGCTCAATGCCCGCTTTGGAGGAGGATACCCCTTCTCTCATGTAGCAGGAGTCAATGTTCCCCTTGCCATCGTCAAGTGGCTCCGCGGTGAGGAAGTATCCCCCGACCTGCTCTGTGCAAAGGTAGGCACCTGTGCACAGAAAGAGCTTGTAATCAGCCTGTTCTCCAATGACTAAAGAGAGGTGTCAATCGTGAGTGACAACAATATATACGTAACACGCTCCTCTATCCCTCCCATGGAGGAATACATCGAAGAGATATCCTCAATATTTGACAGTCACCTGCTGACAAATATGGGTCCCAAACATCACACCCTCAGCAACGAGCTCACCCGATACCTGAAGGTAGACAATGTTTCTCTGTTCTCAAACGGACATATGGCTCTTGAGCTGTGTCTTCAGGCTTTCGGACTGGAGGGCGAGGTCATTACCACTCCCTTCACCTTCGCTTCCACCGCTCACGCTATTGTGCGCTCGGGGCTCACCCCTGTGTTCTGTGATATAGACCCTGTTACATATACCATGGACCCAAGCAAAATAGAGGCCCTCATCACCGACAAAACCTGTGCCATCGTTCCTGTGCATGTGTACGGAAACCTGTGTGACACAGACGCTATCGAGGAAATCGCAAAGAAGCACGGACTGAAGGTTATCTATGACGCAGCCCATGCCTTCGGCGTCTGTAAAGCCGGCAAGGGCGCAGGTAGCTTTGGCGATGCTTCTATGTTCAGCTTCCACGCCACAAAGGTTTTCAACACCATTGAGGGCGGTGCAATCTGCTACAGCGACGATAAAATCGGAGAGAAGCTATATCGCCTGCGTAACTTCGGCATTCTTGATCAGGAGACCGTCTCTGATGTAGGTGCAAACGCCAAGATGAACGAGTTTCAGGCAGCAATGGGAATTTGCAACTTAAGGCATATTGAAGAGGAGATAGGAAAGCGCAAAGCCCTCTATGAACGATATATGTCCCATCTTCGCAATATCCCCGGAATTACCCTTTGCAATATCCCCGATGATGTAACCCACAACTACGCATACCTGCCTGTGGTCTTTGACGAGAATGTCCTCAACAAGACAAGAGACACCATCTTCGCCGATCTTGCACAGGAAAACATTTTTGCAAGAAAATACTTCTATCCTCTGGTTCAGGACTATGATTGCTACAAGGATAAATACAACTCAGACTCCACCCCCGTGGCACAGTATGTTGCCAATCGAGTGCTGACCCTGCCCCTGTATGCAGACCTGAGTATGGAAGATGTTGATCGCATCTGCAAAATTATATTAAAATAATTCACTCATACCACGGAGGAACCGCATATGTCAAACCCTCTGGTCAGCATAATCACTCCCTGCTACAACGGAGAGAAGACCGCTCACCGAATGATAGAGTCTGTCCTCAACCAGACCTACTCTCCCATTGAGTACATATTCATCAACGACGGCTCTACCGACGGCACAGAGGAGTTGTTTCGCTCCTATCTGCCTGAATTTGAGAAAAAAGGCATCAAGGCAATCTACCAATACCAGGAAAATGCAGGACAGTCCACTGCCATAAACCGAGGCCTCAAGCTGTTCAACGGAGAATACCTTTGCTGGACCGATTCGGATGATATACTTATGCCTGAATCAGTTGAGAAGAGGGTAAACTTCCTGGAAAGCAACCCTCAGTACGGCTGTGTCCAGTCCGACGCCTATATTGTGTCCGAAGATGCCCCGGACAAGCCCATCAGAAGGATCTCAGAAAACTTTCCTCATTCAGCAGAAGAAAATCAATTTGAGCATTGTCTGCTGGGAAATGCCTATATATGCTGCCACTGCTTTATGGTACGCACCAGCGTATTTGACAAGGCTGTTCCCCACAGAGATATCTTCACCGGCAGAAGAGAGCAGAACTGGCAGCTGATGCTCCCTGTCTACTATATAAGCAAGAGATACTTTATGAACGAACCTCTGTGCAGCTATGTAATCTCTCCCAACAGCCATTCCCACTCCAAGCTGTCCACAGAGAAAGCCATTGACAGAGCAAACGGTTATATCGAGATACTCTCGCATACTCTTCACAGCATTCCTATGACAGAAAAAGAACGCACCTCATATATGAACAAGGTGCTTAACATATACGCCCGAAAGAAGCTGTATCTGTCCGTAGATATTTCTGACAAAAAACTTGCCAATGAGCAGCTTGCCATACTCAAAGAAATCAGGACAGCACGATTTAGAGACCACTTTGCAGCCTGTGCTGCAAAGAACAAGCTCATAAAAGTTATCTACAAAGCCCTCAAAAAGGTGATTTAAAATCCTCTGAACAATAAGGAGTGACGATAATGAAAGGTATAATTCTCGCCGGCGGTGCCGGTACCCGACTCTATCCTCTGACACAGGTCACATCTAAACAGCTTCTGCCTGTTTATGATAAGCCTATGATTTTCTATCCCCTTTCTACACTGATGCTGGCCGGTATCAGGGATATACTCATTATCTCCACGCCCCAGGACACTCCGAATTTCGAGAGACTTCTGGGAGACGGATCACGTTACGGAATCAACCTTTCATACAAGGTTCAGCCCTCCCCCGACGGACTTGCTCAGGCATTCCTACTGGGCGAGGAGTTCATCGCAGACGACTCCTGTGCCATGATACTGGGAGACAACATCTTCTACGGCAATGGCCTGTCAAAGATGCTCAAGGAAGCAAAGGAATCCGCCGAGAATGGCAAGGCTACCATCTTCGGCTATTATGTCAACGATCCCGAGCGCTTTGGCATAGTAGAATTTGACGAATACGGAAAGGTCCTGTCTGTGGAAGAAAAGCCGGAAAACCCAAAGTCAAACTACTGCATCACAGGACTTTACTTCTATGATAACCGCGTAGTAGAAATGGCAAAGCAGATCAAACCCTCCGCAAGAGGAGAGCTGGAGATAACTGACCTGAACAGACTATATCTGCAGCAGGATGACCTGACAGTTAAGGTTATGGGCAGAGGTTACGCCTGGCTGGACACAGGCACCATGGATTCTCTCATTGACGCATCAAACTTCGTACAGATCACAGAGACAAGACAGTCCCTGATGATATCAGTCCCCGAAGAGATCGCCCATGTAAACGGATGGATCACAAGAGAAGAACTGCTCAAAGCAGCAGAAAAATACGGCAAAAGTCCCTACGGAGATTATCTGAAGAGAGTAGCCGAGCACAAATACAGATATTAAGGTTCAGCATATCGAGGTAAGTATGGGAAATTTTACTTTTGAAAAAACCTCTATCGAAGGTGTTGTCATCATCACCCCCAAGGTCTACGGAGACCATAGAGGCTACTTTATGGAAACATACAAGCAGTCCGATTTTGAAGAAGCAGGCATCGACAGCGTTTTTATTCAGGACAACCAATCCAAATCCAAGAAGGGTGTCCTGCGCGGACTCCACTTTCAGAAGACCCACCCCCAGGCAAAGCTTGTGCGGGTAATCAAGGGCGAGGTTTACGACGTAGCCGTAGACCTGAGAAAAGACAGTCCCACCTTCGGACAATACGTAGGTGTTATCCTGTCAGAAGAAAACAAAAAGCAATTCTATGTCCCCAGAGGATTTGCTCATGGCTTCCTTGTCCTGTCTGATGAGGCAGAATTCGTCTACAAGTGTGATGATCTGTATCATCCTGAGGACGAAGGCGGACTTATCTATAACGATAAAGATGTAAATATTCAGTGGCCCTGCACAGAGGATATCCTCTTGAGCGAAAAGGACAAGAACTTCCCCACATTGAAAGACCTCGGTTTTTCATTTTAATTCTCAGGATTCGGAGGAAAAAACATGAATATATTAGTAACCGGCGGTGCCGGATTTATCGGAGCAAACTTTGTTTATTATGAACTTGAAAATCACCCCGATGACCGCATAGTATGCCTTGATAAGCTCACCTATGCAGGCAACCTCCAGACTCTGGACAAAGCTATGACTAACCCGAATTTCCGTTTTGTCAAGGGCGATATCGCTGACAGAGACTGTGTGTTCCCTCTCTTTGAGGAAGAGAAGTTTGACATTGTTGTCAACTTCGCCGCAGAAAGCCACGTTGACCGCTCCGTAGAAAACCCCGAGATCTTCCTCAAGACAAACATTCTGGGCACTCAGGTGCTTATGGATGCCTGTCGCAAATACGGAATAAAGCGATACCATCAGGTTTCTACCGATGAGGTATACGGAGACCTTCCTCTGGACCGACCTGACCTGTTCTTTACAGAGGAGACCCCCATTCACACCTCCTCTCCCTATAGCGCATCCAAGGCGTCTGCCGACCTGCTGGTGCTGGCCTATGCCCGCACCTTCAAGCTGCCCGTATCCATCACCCGCTGCTCCAACAACTACGGCCCCTACCACTTCCCCGAGAAGCTCATTCCCCTGATGATATCCCGTGCTCTGGCCGAGGAAAGTCTGCCTGTATACGGCAAGGGCGAGAATGTCCGCGACTGGCTGTATGTTGAGGACCACTGTGCTGCCATTGACCTGGTTATCCGCAAAGGCAGAGAGGGTGAGGTCTACAACATCGGCGGCCACAATGAGCGCACAAATCTTCAGGTTGTAAAAACTATTCTGAACCTCCTTGATAAGAGCGAGGACCTGATAACCTATGTTACTGACCGACCCGGTCATGATATGCGCTACGCCATTGACCCCACAAAAATCCACAATGAGCTGGGATGGCTCCCCCGTACCACCTTTGACGAGGGTATAAAGCGTACCATACAGTGGTATCTCGATAATGAATCCTGGTGGAAAAACATCCTTGAGGGTGACTACCAGAGCTACTATGAAAGAATGTACAAAGACAGATAATTTTTTACTCATATAAACTGGAGGAAACATATTATGGGAATACAGTTATTTATGCCCAAATTCGACACTGAAGCCTGCCTTGAACAGATCAGAGAATGTCTGGACAAGGGCTGGACAGGTATGGGGTTCAAGACCCTTGAGCTGGAGGAAAAATGGAAGGAATACACAGGACTTCCCAACGCATACTACCTCAACTCATCTACTTCCGGACTCTATATGGCATGCGACCTGTTCAAGATGGAGCTGGGCTGGGACGATGACGCAGAGGTCATCACCACTCCCCTCACCTTCATCACAACCAACCACGCTATCATGCAGGCAGGACTCAAACCTGTTTTTGCTGATGTAGACGACACCCTGTGCCTCGACCCTCAGTCTGTACGTGAGAGAATCACCGACAAGACAAAGGCTGTTATGTTCGTTGGTATGGGCGGCAACACAGGCAAATACTCAGAGATTGTAAAAATCTGCAAGGAGCATAATCTTGTGCTGATTCTGGACGCTGCCCACATGGCAGGCACCAGACTGAACGGCGTGATTCCCGGCAATGAAGCTGATGTTGTTGTTTACTCCTTCCAGGCTGTCAAAAATCTGCCCACAGCAGACAGCGGCATGATCTGCTTCAAGGACAAAAAATTTGACGATATCGCAAGAAAGTTCGCATGGCTGGGCATCAACAAAGATACCTACGCCAGAACAAGCGCGGGCGGCAACTACAAATGGAAGTACGACGTAGAGTACGTAGGCCACAAGTATCACGGCAACTCTGTTATTGCATCCATCGGACTCGTACAGCTTCAGCATCTGGACGAAGACAACGCCTTCAGAAACAGAGTGGCACAGATGTACACCGAGGGCTTTGCACCTTATGCCGACAAGATCCGACTTGTCACAATTCCCGAAGATTGCCAGACCAGCCGTCATCTCTTCCAGATTATTGTTGAGGACAGAGACGAACTGCTGACCTTCCTCAACTCCAAGGATATCTTCCCCGGTGTTCACTATATCGACAACACCAACTATCGTATGTACTCCTACGCACAGGGTACCTGCCCCAATTCCGAGTATTACAGCGAGCATATTCTCTCACTGCCTCTCCACCTAAGACTCACAGACGAGGATGTACAGACTGTAATTGACGCAGTAATCGAGTTTGTTACACGATGAGCTCTCTCCCATCTGACATCTGCGAATCCGCTCCAGGTCGAAAAAATCAAAGGCTCAGAATCATCATCCTTATCCTGCTGGGTCTCTTCCTTATTTATCTGTGCGCGGACCTGTACATAAGCAACAGCCTTATCAAGGTCAACAACCTTTCTGTGGATAATTCCAAGGTGAATTCCACCGTCAGAATAGGCGTAGTCTCTGACCTGCACAACAAAAAGTTCAGAAACTCCAACCAATCCCTGTATGATAATCTTCGCACACAGGAACCCCACATTATCCTCACTGTGGGGGATATGCTGGGAAGAAACCACACGGAAGAGGAGGACATAGAATATCTGCAGGAAGTCCTCATGAAGCTTTCACAGATTGCTCCCGTATACTCCTCTTTGGGAAATCACGAGCTTGACAGTCCTATGCTCGAGGATATCAGGTCCGCCATCACAGCAAGCGGAGCTACACTTCTTGACAAAGATTATACGGACATAACCATAAATGACACCCCCCTGCGCATCGGAGGACTCAGCTACTATCGGGACTGGGATAGCTCGACCATTCAGTTCCTTTATGAATTCTCTGAAGTCTCAGACGACAGATTCACTCTGCTCTTGTGTCACTTCCCCGAGTACTACGAATGGGGAATCGAAAACTTCCCTGTGGACCTTATGGTCAGCGGACACACCCACGGCGGTATGATCCGTCTGCCCTTTGTGGGAGGATTGATTGCTCCTGACCAGGGACTTTTCCCTGAGTATGACGCTGGACTGTACGATACAACCTGTGGAGGCAAGCTGGCAATAACCACAGGACTGGGGTCTTCTCCATCCTTTGTGCCAAGGTTTAACAACCGACCCGAAATAATGATAATTGATGTGAACTGAATGAATAATCTCCCCCTTGAAATAGAACACAAATTCCTCATCAGAATCCCTGATACAGAAATCCTCAGACAGCAACCAAAGTACAAATCCGAGGAGCTGCTCCAGATTTATCTGACCCTGCCCGCTGACGAACAGAACCCAAACGGACAGCGCTGTCGCATACGTAGGCACGAAGGTCCGGACGGTGTCCGCTATGTAAAAACCATCAAGCAGAATGTAACTCATCTCACAAGGATTGAGGTAGAAAGCGAGATTACCGCGGAGGAATTCAGAGAGCTTATGAGGTACTCCTCAGAGGGTCGCTCTCCCATCGAGAAAACCCGTCACAGCTTCGTCCTTGATGGGTTCACCTACGAGGTAGATATCTTTCCATTCTGGGATGACAGAGGGTTTCTGGAGGTGGAAGTAGACTCTGAGGAGGTTGTCCCCCCTATCCCTCAATTCATCAAAGTCATCAAAAATGTGACTCATGACCCCAGATATCGCAACAGCGCATTATCAAAAGAAATCATCACAGAAGATTTGCAGCAAACATAAAAAATCTCCCCGAACATATCGGGGAGATTTATTTTTCTCTCTTTTATTTTCCTGAGCCGATGCTCTCCAGGAAATCTGCTTTTTCCTGTGCAGAAGCCACATCCGCTGTGGCAATCTCTCTGATTCTTGAGAGCTTTCCGCCTCTCACAACACAGAAGATATGCTGACTCCACGCAACAGGTGCCAGCAGTGGTTTGCCTTCATAGGCAGGATAAAGTCGGCTCAACTCACGAAACGGAGGAAACACCCTGCCAAGGAGAAGTCTGAACCTTGCACCTCGCCGTCCCGATTGGACCTGAGCGTTCAAAGCAGACTTCAGGTTGTTTTTCTCGCCCTCTGCGCCGAAGATTCCGCCTGCAAGAGTGAAGTCGCACATCTTTTCATATACATCTTCCTCTATAGGCTCTACCCACTGAGGAATCTCAAGAGAGAACCATCGGTTGCAAAGATACAGAACAGTACTCAGAAAACCTCCAAGATTGCATCCGACCATTATCTCTCTGACGCGGTCAAGGTCTATCTGATCTTTGTATTTTCTTATATACAGAGCGATATCCAGATACATCTTGATACCTGCTCCGCCACCCTTGACGTGCTTCTCGATATGTGATATCAGGTAACTCAGATGAAAGTTATGCTCAAAAGCGTATGTAGTCCCTGAACGGAGCTGAACATTGTTCCATATATCCGCAAAGTACGTCTGATTCTCCAGAATAGAAACATTCAGTGCGGTATGGAGCTCGTAATGCTCTCTGCCTCTGTCATATACGGTGACAGTACCTCCGTCTGTAACAGACCGACTGTAGCCCTGATCAGCCATCATCTTGCGGATGCGATCGTCGTCCTCAGCCCTGACGATGATATCCACATCGCCAAAGGTACGCAGTTCCTTCACAGGGTAGGTCTCGCTGACGGTGATACCCTTGAACAGAATATGGGGTATTTTCTCCGAGCTGAGACGTCTGCACAGAAGCAAAGCGCAGGCTTCACGGTTTATCATCTGCATAACCGTGTTGTCATAAGACTTCTGCAGGATTTTTTCCGTATCGTCAGAGAATGTGTGCTCTGACTTCTCTGTCATATACGCTACTATGGCACGTATATTGTGTCTGCGGGAAAGCTCCAGAAGCTCCTGCTCATCAACATTGTCATTATTCAGTTTTGGTATGCTGTCCGTCACAAAGCCGCGGAGCAACTCAATGAAATATTTTTCTGTATAATTCAAATCTATTCACCTTTAGTGCAATATATTTGTAATCAGTTTGATTTCTTCTTTCTTCGGAGCATATCAAAAATCATATTCTTCTCATCCTTGTTAAAGCCAAAGATCAGCAGACAGGCAACAAGTACCGCCACGAATAATCCGCCCTTGGCCAGAAGTCCTGCAAACCCAACAGGCATCAGCACCGCCACAGGCAAGGTAACAATGGTTGCAATTAGCAGCGAAGGGAGAATCCCTCTGAAAATTCCGAAGAACAGCTTCCTCAGCCCTATGCCCAGCGCCTTCTTATAATACAGATTCAGTATAATCAGAGATCCGATCAGAGTAGTCAGCGCCGTACCCACGGGGGCACCCAATGCACCGAAATAATGCACAAGGACAATACTGATTACTATATTGGCCGCCGCACTGCATACAAGCACCACAGACCTCACCAGTCGCTTCTGCATTGCATCCAGCACCGACTCCACAACTCCGTTGGTATACACAAGAAACATAGGGACCATAACGATAAGAGCGATTATGTATGCCTGCTCATAGCCTGAACCCATCCACACCTGTACGAAGTCTCTGCCACACACAAAGAAACCAAACATTATGGCTCCCGAGATCACCGTCTGGATACGGCTGGGAGGGATCATGGCATTAGTCAGCTGGTCCCCCGAGTTGGCACCTGCAGCCACCATCTTGGTAAACTTAGGCAGATAGAGGGCGATTGCCGCCGTTGACATAGCCGAGAATATCTGGAACACCTGCATGGCTATGGAATACATGGTCACGCTCTCGGGATTTATCATTATGCCCAGAATGGTTGTATCCACTCGGGTGTTGACCTGATTGACCACCGCCTGCAGCATAATAGCCAGAGAGAATACTGCTGTGGAGGTGAATACGCTTTTGTCAAATTTGGTCAGCTTTGGGGTGGCCTTCAGCACAAAGACCGAGTAGCCGATACAGATGAGCATAAAGCACACCGACAGAAACAGGTCGACAGAAACAATAACCAGAGAATCCGCCTTGAACTGAAAGAGGGTTACGATAAGAACGGCCTTGAGAACTATCTTGATAAGGTTCCATACATTGGAAACCAGAAACTTCTCATAGGCATTGATAATTCCCTGAAAAGCCTGAATCACCAGAGTGACCAGAAGATTGAGAACAATAATTATATACAGTTGCTTCGCCTTTACAAGGTGAGCAGGGGTGAATGATGAGGCATATATCTCATCAATGAATATATAAAGCACAACGGACACAACAAAAATCGCCGCCAGCAGTACTCCCGTAATGATGAGACCCATAGCGATAAAGTTGCGCTCGCCCTTCTTGTCTCCTTTGCCCAGATACATGGAAACATATCTGGTCATGACGGTGCCCGTGCCGAAATTCATCAGCACCAGATAGCCTGCAAAAGACGCCATCATCTGATACACACCATACTCTGCATCACCCAGAGATTTGATCAGAAATGGTGTGAGAAAAATATTAACTGCCACAAGAAGCAAGGTTCCTGTATAGGTCAGTATCATTCCTATTTTACGTTGTGATTTTTCCATCTTCACTCCAAATAAACCTAAAAGGTCTGCCCGATTGCTCTCAGGCCTTGTACCAATTATTCTTTACAACCTCTGCTTTGGACATAGGTCCCGATTCATACAGAACCTTTGTTTTGTCCTCTGAGTTTACGAACTCTGTCAGCCTTCGGGCGGCTGTCTGTGCGCTGTACTCGTCCTGTACTGTCCTCATGGCAGCAAGGCCGATTTCATCTCTCAGCTTCTTGTCCTTTACAAGCAGAAGGAGCTTTTGTACCATATCTTTTCTGTTGCCGTATTGGTAAATGACACCGCTTTTTCCGTCATCTATCAGGTAGGGCACACAGCCTGCAACACTGCTGGCAAGAACACAGCAACCAGTGCTCATGGCCTCATTGACAACTGCACCCCAACCTTCGTAACAGTCGCTGGTCATCAGAAAAACATCGGCATTTTCCATATGCGCCTTAACCTCATCAGGAGACATAGCTCCGGTGAAGTTCACCTTGTCGCTTAGATTCAGCTTACGGGCAAGCTCTTTGAGCTTTTGCTCTTCCTCCCCTGTGCCGATAATATCCAGAACAAAGTCAACCCCCGCCTTTGCAAGTTCCTTTGCGGCATACAGCGCCTCGCAAGGGTGCTTCCAATCGAGCATTCTGCCTGCCCACAAAAGTTTCACAGGCTTGTTATCCCGCTTGGGACGGTGGGTATAGTGATTAACCTGAGGGAAATATCCCCAGCGAAAGCACTTGTCTGTATCGAATCCGCACAACTTCAGGTCATATGCCACAAAAGCACCTGCACACAGAATATACACAGGGAAATCTGAGTACCTGATGACTCTGTTGACAACCTTCTTGCGTGTGCGAGGAATAAACCTGCGCCAGGTTCCTTTCTTGAAGAAACGCTCTGTATATATAAATGACAACTTTCCCAGTCCCGCTCTGTAGTCTATATACTCATCGGGACAGGAACCGAATATCACTACGTCGCTGTCTGTCAGAAGCTGTCTGACCACATCCTCGTTCTCGCCATTGTAGGCCTTCACAATGAAGTCGTGCTTGCTGTCAGTGTCCTCATCATATCCAAGCTGTGCCCGATACTCAGGCATAGGGTCTGTGGCAACAAAGTAAAACTCGTCACAACACTTCTGAAGCTCCAGACAAAGGTCGGTCTGGTGGTGATTGAGATAACAGGAAATAAAAGTTACTTTCATTTTTCCTTATCCTCCCATATACTCCCAGTAAAAATGGTATTCACCATACTGCACATCTGCTCTGTAAAGATACAGCAGTATACACAGTACAATACAGATTACATAAATAATATTGCGCACCGTGTTTGTCCTCTGGCGGGTAATAGCATTTGACAGCACGATAGTAATTACAGGTGTAAAATAGAAGCTTATGCGCTCCATAATCAGGGATGTGTATCTCGTCAGATACACACAAAGACCAAACAGCAGCATGGCAATCTCAAAGGCGTTCTCTTCCACATAGGCATGGTTCCATCCCCAGATGAGATAACACAGAATGAGGGCCGCCACATAAATGAGAATCGGGATAAGTCCTCCGAACTCGTTGCCGTGATATGCCATTACGTAGTTCTTCTCCAGAACCTGATTTCCGTAATCTACGATCTCGTCGATGAAAACAAGCATCAGCAGAGTCAGCATGACAGAATAGATAATAACCTTTTTGGTGATCTTTACCTTTCTGATGAGGAAGGTAAGCAAGAATATCCATGCGGTCGTGTGGATAGCTGCTGCAAGAGCAATCAGCACCAAGGCGCCCAGATCCCACAGGGTCTTATGCTTCTTCATAAACTCAAAGGCAATAAAACAGATACATATAGCGATAGTCTGCCTGAATCCTGTCAGGAAGAACTGCCAAGGACCAAGACACAGATATACAATCACCGCAAGGAACACACTGTTGGCATTGCGATAAATATACCAGAACATAACAAAAGTACAGAACGCCGCCTCAAAATACAGGATAAAGTAGTTCCAGGGTACGAGCCATGCAAGTATCTGGTTGAGCACCAGGTATCCCGTCTCCAGTGTAGAGAATTCCATCATTTGCGCAAGAGAGTAGTTCATGGAATTTCCATAGCATCTGAAGTAGCTCATCAGGTCATTACTGCCCAGCAAATGCGGGCTTCTGCTGCCCATAACAAACACCACGATGCAAAAGCTTATGCTCAGGAATATTAAGTTTTTCTTTTTCTCTCCGATACTGTCAGGAATCAGGAACCTGACCAGTATGATGCCGAAGAGCATAAGAACCCAAACTAACATCCGTTTCTCCCAAAAAAATCATTTTACGATATCTTTGTATATATCAATATACTTGCTGAAGCATATCTCCCTGTCAAACTCAAGTCCCCTTTGACGAGAGATAGATGACGAAAACTCTCCTTGTCTGACTCTGGAGACAGCCTCGTACAGGGCATTTTCATCTCCCTTTTCTACCAGCACTCCGCACTCCTCCGTCACCGCTTCACAGCAGCCGCCGGTTCTGAAGGTAACAACAGGAAGTCCGCAGGACAAAGCCTCCAGGTTTATCATAGAAAAAGTATCCTGAAGAGTAGGATTCACAAAAACGTCTGCCATAGAGTAAATCTGTGCCAGCTCATGTGCACTCTCAGTACGAGGGAGTGCTGTGATATTCTTCGGAAGATTCTCTGTCTCTTCCAGAGAGAGCAGAACGATCTGCTCATCCTCCCTGAGTTTTTCTGACATTTTGAGAAAATATTGTCCACCCTTGGTACTGTTCAGGTTGCTGACAATTCCCAGTATGACAAACTTGTCAGAAAGCCCTAGTCTTTCTCTCATATCGGACACAGAAGGAGAGAACACATCTGTATCGATACCATTGTTGACAACGCTCACAGGATATTTGCCCAGGAAGGACTGCTCGGCCAGCTCTGCCAACCACCTTGAGGGAGTCACAATATGCATCTTCTCTACCCCTGTGAAGAGTTGCTTTTTGTCTGCAAAGTTCCTTTTGGAGCGGTCAAAGAACAAGGAGATGGGATAGCCCTTCTGCTGGGGGCAGTTGCCGCAGCCCTCCCGCCATCTTTCACACCCCACATAATCAAAGTGAGGACAATGACCTGTAAACGCCCAACAATCGTGCAGGGTCCATACCACAGGGATATTCTTCCTCTGTATATATTCAAACAGAAGCTTTATGTTGATATAGTGTCCGTGGATATTATGCAGATGTATCACATCAGGGGACACCTTGTCCATATATCTGATAAGCCTTCTGGTAGCAAACTTGTTGTAAAAACCGTGTCTGCCGAAAAGTCGCGTGAGAAGTATGTTTAACTTCTGGTACAGCTTTCCGCTCATCACGTACACATTGGGAGAATCAAAGCTACCCTCACCTGAGACAACAAAAGCTTCCATATTGTTTTTCTCCTGAAGCTGAACCAGGTCGTAGGCTATTCTGCCTGTACTCTTAACTCCGTATACAGAGTTTATCTGCAGAACCTTCATAGCTTCTCTCCTCCTTTCATCAATTGGGTTTATCAGTCCTTCACAAGCTGAAGCATAACTTCTTTGAAGTTACTCAGGACCTGTTCTTTGTTATGATTGCGCTTGCCGCACTCAAAGGCTTTTTTGCCGTATTCTTTAACTATCTCGGGATTGTCGCACAGCTGTCTGAGTTTCCCCTCGATCTGCGCGTAATCCGTCACCGTAATCGCTGCATCCTCTCGGATAAGATAGTCCATAGGGGCGATGTCCTCGCTGCCCACAGCAAACACACAGCGACCGCTACTGAAATAGTCGGTGAGCTTTGTGGAAAAAGATAGTCTGGCAGCGTTGCGGTATTTCTTATCCAGTGACTCTGCAAAGAGAGTTATATCAGACTCTCTCTGGAGCTTCTCTATCTTGTCAGAGGTGACGCTTCCGCAGAATTGGTTTCCTCCCCTGCTCAGCTGATTCATAAGCTCATTACCGGGAGTGTCTCCCGAGTACACGCTGAATCGGATACGCTCACCCTGAGAGTTAATAGCCTCCACCGCCTGCGCCACGCGGGCTATGGTGATGTCTCTTCCGATTCCCAGTTTTCCGGTATATATCATCTGCAAAGGTGTGTGCACCTCATGCTCGTCACAGTTAGTCTTGCTGTAATCTATGGAGCGGGTCAGAAGCTCACTGTTTGTGCCGAAGATCCTGTCATACTCCTCCTTCTGCTTGGGAGCAATAACAAAGAGTTGATCACAGTGCCTCATAATCTTCCGTACACCCCTGCGCAGCCAGAACCGATGGATATATGCCAAAGGGTTCTTTCCACAGGCCTTGTAGGAATAGTTGTCATCTGACAGATAGCACACCACAGGCTTCTTTGTGCGCTTGATAATATGCAGCTGGAGTCTGGACATGTACACCACAGGGTATACGGGAACAAACAGTATCTCGGGGTCAAACTCATCCACAAAACGATCAAGCTCGGGGGTCTTCCATTTTCCCACAAGCCACACCAGCTCCCGACACAAGCTCATGAGCCAGCTCTGCTTTTTGGATGCGGAGCTGTATCTTTTCTTTTGTGAGTCTATCTCCTGCTGTTCAGCCTCGCTGTATGTATCGTGGGTGTTGTACACCACAGAGGAGGTCTGTATCTTCCTCTTGAAGATGCTCTTAATAACGGCATTCTCATTAATGCGGAAGAACCTGTCGCACACGCAGGTGTCGGGCAAGCCTGCTTTAGTATATATCTGTGCAACCTTGTCCTTGTCCCAACAGGAAAATATCTCGGGCAGGGTACGGACAGAGCCTGTGTCCTGCCAGACGTTGATTGAGGGTATCAATACCCTTGGAAGTCTGTCCATATATATCTCCAAAAAATCGCCTGTCAGCCTCTTATCTTATCCAACAAGCCTATTGCTATCACTGTCAGGTTGAATCCGAACAACCGATAAAATTTGCGGACCGTCCTGGGTCTTGAGCTGGATGAATACTCCAGCAAGGGCGAAAGCGACTTGAGACGCTTTCTGAGTTTCTTTCTGTCCTTGCCCTTGATTCTGCCGTAGTTTATGAGCAGATTGGAGTAGTATTTTGCCAGGGTAGCAAGAAGTCCCTCCACAAGCTCCTTGTCAAGGGGAAGGTCAGGGGACTCGTACCTGCGCTTGTATATCTCCACCGTACTGAGAAAGTCTTCGGCATTTCTCAGAGACCCCTGATGAGTCACAGAGCCCTCCCTCTGTCTGTATGCAAGGAACTCTCTGTCAACGCAGGATATCTTCTGTGCTTTCTCAATTATCCGATAGCTCCAGTCAATATCCTCACAGCGGAGGTTCTCGTCAAATTCAATGTTATTATCAATCAGCAGACTGCGGCGCACAGCCTTTGTCCATGCAGACCCGTAGTAGGCATCCTCTGCCGCAAGTACAGGAATCAGCTGTGCCACATCTGTCACCGACTGGACAGCAGCAAAGGAGTAACCGCATTTCTCAAGCTGAGGAGAGCGATTCTCAAAGTACTTATGATATCTGTACATAACCACATCTGCACGGGTCTTCTCGATCTCTGTGCGGATTGTTGCCAGAAAATCCTCATACAGCACAAAATCATCGCTGTCGATAAATATTACATAGTCACCGCTGCTTTGTCTCAGACCGTAGTTGCGGGCAGTAGACTGGCCGCCGTTCTCCTTGCTGAAAACCTTGACTCTGGTGTCTCCCTGAGCGGTGTCCTTCACTGTCTGCAGGGTATTGTCTGTTGAGCCGTCATCAACAGCAATTATCTCAAAGTCTTCCATACTCTGTGACAGGAGACTTTCGAGACACTTGCCTACATAACGCTCCACGTTGTACATAGGGATTATTATGCTAAAGAACATAAGGGGATTTACCTCGCTACTTTCTTCATATCAACGATACTCTTCACCGCTGAGCATACGCGCAGTCTGTTCTCTTCAAACTGCTCTTCTGTCCACTGGGAAACCTGATTCTCTCTGCGACGCAGAAGAATCAGTTCTCCTCTGAAGTCGTCTATGGGACGGCTCTGGTCCACCTCGTTGCGGAAGGTTCTGGAGAGTATTGCGCAGGTGGAACCCAGACGCTTGTGCTCACCGATAACATCGTCGCTCTTGAGCAGACCTTCTCCGATCTTTGCAATTCCGCCGAATCCGTAGGGTATACCGCGCTTTCTGAACTTATCGCACAGTCTCTCAACGGTTCCGTCTGCCAGAAGCTCAAACATAAAGGTCATACCGTAGCTCAGATGCAGGTCGTTGAGACCGATATAGACCTCGTCAATATCAGGAAGTTCAAGTATCTTATCCACAAGCTCCACAGACTCTGCTGTCTCAAAAAGCAGAACCGTGCGGACTCTGCCTCCCACAAGCTCCAGGAAGGTCTGAACCTCCTCGACAGTCTTGAAGTATGGCAGCATTATAATATCAGCACCATCGCGGATCATGCGGTCAATCTCTTTGCCAAGCGCGGGATGGACAGGATTACATCTGACAAGAAGCTCTGCTTTATGCACAGCCGCCCGAAGCTTTGCCACATCCTCAATGCTTGAGTGGGACACAACTGTATCCAGATGACCCTGACGTTCTTCCTTGCCCATAATCTCCAGGTCGAGGAAGATTCTGTCTGCGCCTGCGTTCTCTGCCTGAACCGCCGCCTCAGGATTAGAGGTAAGGTACATCAGCTTAATGTGCTGGTTCTCAACACCCAGCAGCCTGCAATAGTGAGTGTATATATTCTGGAGCATAACAGGACGTGCAAAGAAAAGCTCGACTCTTCTTCTGCCATTTGATGCATAGCGCTCCCGACGAACAGGATCGCTCATCAGAGCCTTCATCTCATCATAGAGAGCCTTGTCGCTGTGGTCCTGAACAAGGATTCCCGTCTCACCATTGAGGATAACCTCACTGGGTCCGGGTACATCGGTGGTGATTATGGGAAGCGCCATTGCCATTGCCTCCTGAAGCACCATAGAAAAACCTTCTCTGTATGTAGGATGGACCAGAATATCCGTAGCAGCCATATACTCGGGCACAAGCTCGGGAGCAACTCCACCTGTGAAGATAACCTTATCGCATCCTCTCGCCCACTGAAGGAGCTCGGGGTCAGGGGGATTTGTGCTGTCGTCCATTCCCACAAGGAACAGCCTTGTGTCGGGATACTCCGCAAGAAGGGCTCTGTATGCGCTGAGGAGCTCTCCTACACCTTTGTCTGCATTGAGTCGGCCGATATAGCTGAACACAAAGGTGCTGTCATCAATTTTGTATCTGGATCTTATTTTCTCTCTGTTCTCTGCTTTTTTTGTTATATCATACACAGAGAAATCAACTCCGATGGTGCCGCCCTTGCCGATAACAGAAATCTTGTTCTTTCTGCACAGCTTCTCGGAGATAGCAAAAGCCATATTTTTTGGACTTGTGGAACAGATGTGAGTAGCACCCGAGCAGGTGAACTTCTCAATCAGCTTGAAAACAAATCGCTTCAGCCCCTTGAATCCAACGTAGCGCACTCCCCACTGGCCGTAAACACGGATGGGAATCTTTCTGAACCCACCTGCCAGCGTACAACAGAGTGCTGCATTGGGAGTTGAATACTGAATAATATCGAACTGCTCTTCCTTGAAGATCTGTTTCATCTCCCTGATAGTGGCAGTGATTGATTTTATGTCTGTGCCTCTCTTTATAGACAGAGGTCTGCATTTTGCAAACTTCTCGTGCTTTCTGATGAATTCTTCGTCCATCTCTCCGCACATAACGGTTACGTCAAATCCCTTCTCAGAGAAGTTCTTTGCTGAGTCGGACACAAACCACTGGAAGGCTTTTGAGATGGTAGTCACCATACAGATTTTTTTGGGAGTGTTTTTGTCGGAGCCTGTGCCACCCTCCTTGACTCCCTTGGCAGAGAGAACAGAGGTGAAGGTCCTCACAAGGCACATAAAGTCAAAGCCAAAGCTCATATTTTCTACATACTCTCCGTCGAACCTTGCCTTGACAGGAAGCGCCAGTTCATCTCTGCCGTTGACCTGTGCCCAACCCGACAGGCCGGGACGAACGGAGTTTGCGTTCCACTTGTCGCGCAGAGCCACCAGGTCGTCCTGATTCCAGAGCGCAGGACGGGGACCGATGAAGGACATCTGACCTGCAAAAATGTTAAGCAGCTGAGGCAGCTCGTCAAGACTCAGCTTTCTGAGCACCTTGCCTACAGGAGTGAGGAAACGAGCTGGGTCGTCCAGAAGATGAGTAGGAACATCCCTGTCCGTATCTTTGTACATAGTGCGGAACTTAATTATCGGGAACAGCTTTTTATCCTTGCCCACTCTCTGCTGAACGAAAAATGGGGATCCCTTGCTTGTGCAGGAAATAAGCAAAGCAATAATCACAAAAACAGGAAACAGAACAAGGGTCAATAATCCCGAAAAGAAAACATCCAGGCATCTTTTCACTATGGGATACACCTTTCTTTTTCCGTCTGATGAGGGCTGCTTTATTTCGTATACTCTCTTCTCTGTGTTTGTCATAACTCTCTCCATGTTAAGCTTTGTTGTAGATCTGTATTATAAGCGGTTTTTTATGTTTCTGTGCTTTGATAATTCACTATCAGGGTATCTAATAAAATAATACTTATATAAAGACACTAATACCCTATGATATATTAACACAAATCATTCCTTGTGTAAACAAATATTTACTCAAAACCCTCCTCACATTTACCTTAATTGATGAATTCTCACACCCTGCTGTCTATCCCCCGAAAAAACAAAAAACCTGTGGCCCGAAAAGGCCACAGGTTAACACATCAAATCAGCTGTTGTCTCTTGTTTTCAGATAGAAAATCCCAACGGACAGCGCAAGCAGTACAACTGCATATACCATAACTATCCACAGATGGGACATAATCTGCGAGAAATCCCCCGACACTGCATATCGTACCGCAGAAACAGCATGAGAAAAAGGTAATATATTTGCGATTTTCTCGAACCATCCGCCCACAAGCGCTGTGTCAAACCAGATATCGGAAAACCACGCAGAAAGATTGGTGAGCAAGGCTCCGCACACACCTCCGACAGCTTTCTCGTTGAGGACTGATCCGAACAAAAGCCCCAGAGAAATAAATACAACTGCCGCAGGAATATTAACAACAACTGCCAGAAGCAGATTCAAAGAAAACTCCAGTCCCAAAATCATAGAGAAGATGTAGCACACAGCAGTCTGTGCAAGTGAGATAGGCAGAAGAGGAAGGGTGTATCCCAGAATAAAATCCGAGGACTTCATTGGAGAAATGAACAGCCTCATCATAAATCCCGTAGTACGATCCTTTGCAATAAGCATAGAAGAGAACAGCGACATAAAACTAAGACCAAATACTGTTATTCCGGGTGCCAGCACCTCAATATCAAAGAGTCCGAAGGCTCCCGCCTCCTTGGGGATAGAGCTGTTGATTGCCGACAAAAGCACAAGCAGCACCAGAGGGAACCCAATACTGAACACAATCGTCAGCGGGTCTCTGAGGATCTCCTTTGTATTACGAGAAGAAAATTTCAGAAAATTCATTTCAGTCCCTCCTCTGCAATAGCAACAAAAGCATCCTCAAAACTGTCTGCTCCCGTATATTCCATAAGCTCCGAAGCGGTACCGACTCTTTTGAGCTTACCTTTCACCATGATTCCGATTCTGTCAGAAAGCTCCCGGGCTTCCTCCAGATAGTGAGTGGTGAGTATAATGGTGACTTTACCCTTAAGAGAGCTGATAATCCTCCAAAGCTCTCTGCGAGCCAGCACATCCAGTCCCAGGGTTGGCTCGTCCAGAAACAGAATCTCAGGCTCAGAGATAAGCGCCATGGCTATACTGAGTCGTCTTTGCCAACCTCCAGACAGAGTGCCAGCCTTGCGATCAGATATCTCCGTCATATCAAACCTCTCCATCATCTGTGCGGCTTTGGCAGCTGCTTCCTTGGAATTTGCACCGTAGATTCCTGCGATAAACTCCAGGTTTTCTCTGACGCTGAGCTTCGTTGCAACTGCTGTCTCCTGAGGAGAAACATTGGTTATGCGCTTTACCTTTGACTTATCCTCAAACAGATCATTCCCCAGTATGATTGCACTGCCCGAGGTAGGAAGTATGAGGGTTGTGAGCATTTTTATGGCTGTGGTTTTACCTGCTCCGTTCACACCCAGCAGTGCAAACAGCTCTCCCTTTTCTACCTCCAGATTAAGCTTGTCAACTGCGGTGATATCCTTGTATTCCTTTGTGAGATTTATGGTTTCGATTGCCTTCATTGTTATCTCTTACCCCCAAGGATTCCCTTGCCCATGATTTTTGCCAGAGCTATTCCGCCTTTGGCTGTGTCTCCCATTACAACCAGGGTGTCTCCCTTGTTGATTCCAAACACTTGCCTTGCGTTTTCGGGCAGCGTAACAGTGCCGTCATCACTCAGACTTGTTATACCGAAAATATATTTTCCGTTTGTGCTGCCGTCTGTTTCTTCATTTTTTTCTATTGAAAAATTCAGTAGCATATCTATGGATATATCGAAGAGTTCTGAGATTTTTACGCAGTTCATAACATCAGGCAACGACTCGCCGTTCTCCCATTTTGCAAGAGACTGCCTGCTGACACCCATCTCCAGCGCCAGCTCCTCCTGGGTCATTTTTGCTTTCTTTCTAAGGTATTTTATGTTTTCGCAAATAAAAATTTCCATGATGTTTTCCTCCCTTTCGATACTAAATCCTACCACAACCACCTGCTGTTTTCAACTAACTCTTCTTTGCAAAATGTAAACTTCTCTTTACAAATCCGTGGTTTTTTGCTTATTTTTTTCAAATAATGTAAAGGGTAGTATACATTCTCTACGTCTTTTGGTTTCTGTCATAAAAGAAATCCCCCAACGCATATAGTGTACAGACTTATTGTTTGGAGGGTTTCTTATGAAAGGAACAGTCGAGGAACGCGCCATAGAGCTGGGAGAATACATCACCCGCAGCCACTCTACGGTCCGTCACACAGCAAAGAAGTTCGGAGTCAGCAAAAGCACCGTACACAAGGATGTCAGCCAGAGACTGAAGCTTATCAACCCCGCATTATATCTGGAGGTAAAGGAGGTTCTTGAGCACAACAAAGCACAGCGTCATCTGCGCGGAGGACTTGCCACAAAAAATAAATATCTGCAGCTCTCTGCCGTTAAATCTCCTGTCTCAAAAAAATAAACTTTACATAAATTTACAAATGATGTATAATTATAAATTGAAATAAGATGTCCAATTTTCTTTTGTGAGAATCAGGAGATACAAATTATGAAAAACATACCTTTTTCACCTCCGGATATTACCCGGGCAGAAATCGACTCTGTGGTTTCTGTGCTGGAGTCCGGCTGGATAACTACCGGTCCCAGGACCAAGCTTTTTGAGCAGAAAATTGCGGACTTCTGTCACACTGAGCGTGCAGTATGTCTCTCCTCTCAGACCGCCTGCGCAGAGATGACCCTACGCATTCTGGGTATCGGCCCCGGCGATGAAGTTATTGTACCTGCGTACACCTACACCGCCACAGCCTCTATCGTATGCCATATCGGCGCCAAACCTGTCATCATTGACTGCGCAAAGGGCAGCTTTGAGATGGACTACGACAAGATGGAGGCCGCCATCAACGAAAACACAAAGGCCATCATCCCTGTTGATCTTGCAGGTGTAATGTGCGACTACGACCGAATCTTCGAGGCAGTAGAGCGGAAGAAACACCTCTTCACCCCTGCAAACGAACTGCAGAGCATCTACGGCAGAGTTATTGTTATGTGTGACGGTGCTCATGCACTGGGTGCACAGCGTGCAGGCAAGATGTGCGGCGAGGTCGCTGATTTCACTAACTTCAGCTTCCACGCTGTCAAGAACCTGACCACAGGTGAGGGCGGCGCTGTTACATGGCGCAATATTGACGGACTGGATAACGACCAGCTCTATCGCCAGTATATGCTGTTTTCGCTTCATGGCCAGACAAAGGATACCTACGCAAAAAACAAGGGCACATCATGGGAGTATGATGTAGTTAAGACACAGTACAAGTGCAATATGCCCGATATTCTTGCTGCTCTGGGTCTTGCTCAGCTTGACAGATACGATCAAATGCTCACCCGTCGTCACCAGCTTATAGAGCGCTACAACGAGGCTTTTGCTGATCTGCCTGTCTCTGTGCTTGATCATTCATCAGACGATCATCGCAGCAGCGGCCATCTGTACTTTGTTCGATTTGACGGCAAGGATTCTGATTATCGAAACACATTCTTCAAGCGTATGGCACAGAACGGTGTAATTTGTAACGTTCACTTCAAGCCTCTGCCTCTGCTCACAGCATACAAGGATCTGGGCTTTGATATCAAGGACTACCCCAATGCCTACGATATGTACAAAAACCAGCTCACCCTGCCCCTGAACACCACCCTCTCTGACGAGGATGCACAGTATATCATTGATACCTTCCGCAGATGTATCGCCCAGCCCTACTAATAATATAAAAAGCATTGCCGCAACGAATATTCGTTGCGGCTTCTTTTTTCTTCAAATGACCTTTTTTACCCCGTTTTCACAAACATTTAAGAAAATATTCTTTTTTGTTTCCAATTTATTCACTATTTTTACATCTTATAGTATATAATAGTGAGTAAGAATATGAATACAAATGTCCGAAAACCCCGAAACAAGGAGGATTTTTTATGACACAACATAAAATACTGATCGTTGACGACGATGAAAACATCTGCAACCTTCTCAAGCTATATCTGGAGAAGGACGGCTTCTCTACCATATCTGCCCACAGCGGCACCTCTGCACTAAAACTATTTGAACAGGAACAACCTGACCTGGTGCTGCTTGATATAATGCTTCCTGAACTGGACGGATGGCAGGTCTGCCGCGAGATACGCAAACAATCCCAGTGTCCCATTATTATGCTCACCGCAAAGGCAGAAACCTTCGACAAAGTTCTGGGGCTGGAGCTCGGAGCTGATGACTACATAGTCAAGCCCTTTGAGACAAAAGAGGTTATGGCTCGTGTCCGTGCGGTACTGCGTCGCACAGTCACCGCAGATGCACCCGAGAACAAAGAGGTCCGTCTGGACAACCTTGTTATCAATCTGACAAACTACGAACTGAGAGTCAAAGGCGAGCTCATCAGCACTCCCCCAAAGGAATTGGAACTGCTGTATCATCTTGCCAGCAATCCCAACCAGATGTTCTCCCGTGATCAGCTTCTGGATCAGGTGTGGGGCTTTGACTACTGTGGCGAGAGCCGAACCATAGATGTTCACATCAAGCGCATCAGAGAAAAAATTGACGGAGCTTCTGACAAATGGGAGCTTCGTACCGTGTGGGCTCGCGGATATAAATTCGTAACTTGTGACGATCAGCCTGAGTAATGAAGAAAACATTATTTAAGAGATTTCTGTTTTACAGCCTGATAAGCGTGTTTATCTGCCTGATTATAGTCTGCGGAGTGCTTACGCTCCCCGTAACCAGATTCATCGAAAACTCAAAGCAGGACACACTGATTCAGAATTCCGAGAACTTTGCGGACTATCTGAGCAAGGCCGCCGGATATGACATCTACTCGCTAAGAAACGGCGATTCAGAGATCTTTGACGAATCTATTGTCGCCCTCGCAAGCTCTACCCACTCAGATATGGTAGTTGCTGATCCGCAGGGCATAATAATACTGTCCACCACAAAGGAGAACTTCCTCCCCGGGGAGAGACTCCCTGATATCGTGGTCGAAAAGCTGTCTCAGGACGGTCGTTTTGAACGGGGAAGGCTCCATAACATCTACAACAAGCAGTACTATATCTCCGCCACTCCCATAGTAGCTGACGGCAACTCGGACCTGATAATCGGCTACTGTCTTGTTGCTCAGCAGACCCTGTGGACTCATGACTACACTCCATCTATCTTTATGGTTCTGGCAGTAATTATTCTCTTTGCCGCGGCAATAATATTCATTATGTCGGCGGTATATGCATACAACGGAACCAGACCCCTCAGACTTATGGCAGAGGCCGCAAAACGCTTTGCCGTGGGTGATTTTGAGAGCCGTGTATACGTTAAGACCAAAGATGAGATAGGCGAGCTTGCGGCAGCCTTCAACGAGATGGCAGACTCACTCGCATCCTCAGAGGGTATGCGACGCAACTTTGTTGCCAATGTATCCCACGAGCTGAAAACCCCCATGACAACCATCGCAGGCTACATCGACGGTATCCTCGACGGCACCATATCAACCAAGGAACAATCCCACTACCTGCGTATCGTCTCAACAGAGATAAAACGCTTGTCCCGACTTGTCACCTCTATGATATCCCTGTCAAAAATCGACAGCGGAGAGCTGGAAGTGAAGAAGACCAACTTTGTCCTGCAGGACACCGTCTTCAGCATTCTCCTTGGATTTGAGAAGCAGATCGCAGAGAAAAAGCTCACTGTTGATGGTCTTGAGGACGATATTGACACCGTTGCCTTCGGCGATAAGGACCTTATCCATCAGGTCATCTACAACCTGGTTGAGAATGCAATCAAATTTACCGACGAAGGAGGATACATCCGATTCGGTTTTTCCGAAAAAGGTGGCAAAACCTACGTCTATGTAGAAAACAGCGGTGCAGGAGTTCTTCCTGAGGACTTGAGACTTATTTTTGATAAATTTTATAAAGCAGATAAATCCCGAAGCGCAAACAAAAACAGCATGGGACTGGGACTTTACATCGTCCGCACCATTGTCCTGCTCCACGGCGGCAACATTACCGCAGAGAGCGAACCGGGAAAATTCTGCAGATTTATTTTTTGGCTTCCTGATGCTCCCAGAAAGCACAAGGAACTGCCGGACACCATAAAGGAGGAAATCTGAATATGGATAACGAATTCAATAATCAGCAGGAACTGATCCCAAATTCCGATGATACTACCCCTTCTGCAGAGGATACTTCAGATGTGTCTCAGGACATTACCCCTGTGCAGGATACAGCTTCAGGCTCAGATGAGCCTACAGTAGCCTTCGAGGACAGCTTTAATATAGCTGATCCCACAGAGGAGGATATCCCCGTGGCAGACGTATTTGCAGAAGACATAGAGACCACCATAAGACCCGATTCTACTGTACAGACGGCTGAAGTAACAACAGACGCTGAGCCTCCCGCAGCAGAGTCCCCTGCCTTTGTAGAAACACCAGCAGCGCCTGCTGAATCAGAGCCTGCATATTCAACTGAATACAACTACACCAACCCCCATGCAGGAATGGAGCCTCAGCCCCACCAGGGCTATTATCAGCCACCCTCTCCCCAACCTCCTGCAGAACAAACCTGGGGATATTACGGAGCACCCCAGCCCACTGCTGAACCCCAGAAGAAAAAGAGCACAGCAGCCAAAGTGTTCCTGACAATTCTCTTTGTTATCATCAGCCTGTTTGCTATCGGATTCTTTGTTCTCTGCGGATATATGCTGGGCGAACAGACTCCTGCCAATACAGGAAGCACAACTCCCACCCTGTTCAACGAGGACAGCACTCAACCCACAACCCCTGCTGATGACAGACCCGAGGAAGATGAACCCGAAGAAAACAGGGAGCATCTTTACACGGACAAGGGTTCAATCGTAATCTCAGATATTCCTGACGATTCCCGAGATACCACAAAGTACAACACAAAATCCGCATACAGCAAGATATGCCAGTCCACAGTAGGCATCGTATGTCATGACAAAAACGACTCAGACATATCTGATCCTATGTCTGAAGGAACAGGCATCATCATCACAGAGGACGGCTACATCGCCACAAACAGCCACGTAATCGGAGACAGCAGAAGCGCCTACAAGATTCAGGTGGTTGTGTCCACAGGAGAGACCTACGACGCAGAAATTGTGGGACTCGACACTCGCACAGACCTTGCAGTACTCAAAATAGATGCAAATGGTCTGACTCCTGCGGTCTTCGCTGATTCTTCAGAGCTTGAGATCGGAGACGACGTAATTGCTGTGGGAAATCCCGGCGGTATCGACTTCCAGAACTCCCTGACAAAAGGTGTTGTCTCTGCACTTGACAGAGAACTGGACCTGTCATCTCAGGTAACATATATCCAAACAGATGCCGCCATCAATCCCGGTAACAGCGGCGGTCCCCTGTGCAACATCTACGGACAGGTAATCGGCATCAACACAGCCAAAATCAGCGCCTCTGCATACGAGGGA
Organism: Ruminococcus sp.; assembly: GCA_017457155.1. Lineage (GTDB taxonomy): Bacteria > Bacillota > Clostridia > Oscillospirales > Acutalibacteraceae > Ruminococcoides. The sequence goes on along the minus strand of JAFTHZ010000004.1, from coordinate 714 downwards.
ATGGGATTTGCCATTCCCAGCCTTACCGCAAAGGATATTATTGACGACCTTATGAAGCAGGGATATGTCAGCGGTCGTGTACGCATAGGCATCACAGGTCTGGCTGTTACCTCCGAAATGGCTCAGTACTACGATGTCCCTCAGGGAATCCTCATAGATACTGTTGCAGAGGATGGCCCCTGCGCAGACGCAGACCTTCAACAGAACGATATAATCACCCACATCGATGGAGAAGAGATATCTTCCTTCAAGGATGTTTACAGTATCCTTGCCACTCACAAACCGGGAGACGAAATAACCCTGACAATCTATCGTCTGGACACAGACGAAACCTTTGACGAAGAGATCACTCTTATGGCCGACGAAGGTGAAACCCAAAACTAAGCTCTACCCCTGACAATACATTAAAACCCCCTGCCGTTGTTCAGACGCAACGTGCAGGGGATTTTTTTACGTTCAATAGATTTTTTATATAACAGAAAGTCCCCGCCTCCGAAGATCGGAGACGGGGACTGATTCAGTTAGTCATGCAACTGACAAGGTAAACGATAATCAGTCGTTAACTCTGTCAACTGTGTACATATCAGAGTAAACTGTCAGGATCTGACCGTCTGCTGTCTGATACTTAACCCATGCCTTAACGAAGTGGATCTGGTCGTCGAAGAAGGGACCTGTCCATGTGTATGTACCGATAGCGTTAACCTTGTCAACCTC
>JAFTHZ010000012.1 GCA_017457155.1 Ruminococcus sp. | reverse complement strand
TTGGTGCGAACCTTCAGAACTCTGTACTTGTCAGCCCAAGCCATGATTCTGCCGAACTCGCCAGCGATCTCAGCGTCAACAGTGGGAATGATGCCGTCGTAGATGTTACCTGTGGAACCATCGATGGAGATGTAGTCGCCCTCTGTGTAGGTCTTGCCTGCCAGCTCGAACTTCTTGTTCTCCTCGTCCATCTTGATGTCGCCGCAGCCGGATACACAGCAAGTACCCATACCACGAGCAACAACAGCTGCGTGGGATGTCATACCGCCACGAACTGTCAGGATACCCTGAGAAGCCTTCATACCTGTGATATCCTCGGGAGAAGTCTCGAGTCTTACGAGGATAACCTTCTCGCCTCTCTCGTTCCAAGCCTCTGCGTCCTCAGCTGTGAATACAACCTTACCGCAAGCAGCACCGGGAGATGCGCCAAGACCCTTGCCTGCGGGAGTTGCAGCCTTGAGAGCCTTCTGATCGAACTGGGGATGGAGGAGTGTGTCCAGGTTTCTGGGATCGATCATAGCAACAGCCTGCTTCTCATCGATCATACCCTCGTCTACCAGGTCGCAAGCAATCTTCAGAGCAGCCTTAGCTGTTCTCTTACCGTTTCTTGTCTGGAGCATGTAGAGCTTGCCGCCCTCAATTGTGAACTCCATATCCTGCATATCTCTGTAGTGGTCCTCCAGCTTTGCGCATACTGCGAGGAACTCCTCGTATGCCTGGGGGAACTTGTCAGCCATCTGTGCGATGGGCATGGGAGTACGAACGCCAGCAACAACGTCCTCACCCTGAGCGTTTACAAGGAACTCACCCATGAGGCCCTTCTCACCGGTAGCGGGGTCACGAGTAAATGCAACACCTGTGCCGCAATCGTCGCCCATGTTACCGAATGCCATCATCTGTACGTTAACAGCTGTACCCCAGCTGTAGGGAATATCGTTATCACGACGATAAACGTTTGCACGGGGGTTATCCCATGAACGGAATACTGCCTCAACAGCGCCCATGAGCTGCTCCTTGGGATCTGTGGGGAAGTCCTTACCGATCTTTGCCTTGTACTCGTCCTTGAACTGGCCTGCCAGAACCTTCAGATCCTCAGCTGTCAGCTCGATATCCTGTGTAACGCCCTTAGCTTCCTTCATCTCGTCGATGAGCTGCTCGAAGTACTTCTTACCAACCTCCATAACAACGTCGGAGTACATCTGGATGAATCTTCTGTAGCAGTCCCAAGCCCAACGAGCGTTGCCGGACTTCTCTGCCATAACGTTAACAACATCCTCGTTGAGACCGAGGTTAAGGATAGTATCCATCATACCGGGCATGGATGCTCTTGCGCCGGAGCGAACGGAAACAAGGAGAGGATTCTCGAGGTCGCCGAACTTCTTGCCGGTGATCTCCTCCATCTTCTCGATGTACTCCATGATCTGTGCCTGGATGTCATCGTTGATCTTACGACCGTCCTCGTAGTACTGTGTGCAAGCCTCTGTGGTTACTGTGAAACCCTGGGGAACAGGAAGACCAAGAGAAGTCATCTCTGCCAGGTTAGCACCCTTACCGCCGAGAAGCTCACGCATGCTTGCGTTACCCTCTTTGAAGAGGTAAACAAACTTGTGGCTCATTTTAAAAACCTCCTAAAAATGTGTGTGATATGCAAAAGCGAAACGGTATTCCGCCTTGCTTATTAAGTGCGCTGGGAACAGCTTGTCCCATGCCTAAAAAGTATTATAACAAATTAATTGAAAAATTGCCATATTTTTTTGTATTTATTTTGTCATAAAATGTTACCAATATTTATGTTTTAAGGATGACAATTTGTTTAATCATTACAAAGATGTGATTAATTCTTTATAATGACTTGAAAAAAGATTTATTTATGCGATAATATCTATAAGTGTTATTCTGTGAGTCCACGAGGGACTCGGAAAGGATATGTTCGTATGAAGAAATGTGCGGTTATTCTTGCCGGAGGCGAAGGCAAGAGAATGCAGAGCGAAAAACCCAAGACACTCTGCGAGGTTCTCTCAAAGCCTATGCTTAGATGGGTCATCGATGCAGTCAGAGCTGCAGGGATTGACGACATCTGTGTTGTCAAGGGATATCGTGCAGAGTACATCGACGAGTATCTTGGTACACTTGATTTTCCTGTTGAGACGGTGCTCCAGTCAGAGCGACTGGGAACAGGCCACGCAGTTATGATGGCCAGAAAGTTCCTTGAGGAGAGGGGCGGCTCTGTTGTGATACTGGGAGGAGATGCTCCCTTTATCGATGCAGGCACAATCGCCGATTCGCTGAGCCAGCATATGGACACAGGCTCCTATGCAACCGTTATCAGCGCAGAGGTTGAGGATGCAACAGGCTACGGCAGAGTTGTGAGAAACAGCGACGGTACCCTCAGCGCCATCATCGAGCACAAGGATGCTGATGAGAAAATCAGAGAAATCAGGGAGATCAACTCCGGTGCATATTGGTTTGACACAGGGGCACTGCTCTCTGTGCTTGACAGAATCACCTCTGACAACAAGGCTAAGGAATACTATCTGCCCGATGCACTGAAGCTCATCATCTCTGACGGCAAGAAGGCAGGCGCCTTCGTTGCTGCTACCTCAGACGTGGCACTGGGTGCCAACGATCCTGCTCAGCTTCAGCAGCTCAACGAGATTGCCATCGCCAAGGGCTACGGCACACAGGGCTGATACACATAAAACTGTGGTTAATTAATTTTACATATACTCAAAATCCAATTAACTATTTCATGAAAAGGGGAAAAGGAACATGAATTTTCACGGAAAAGACATTAAAATCTTTGCAGGTAACTCAAATCCTACCGTTGCACAGGGTATAGCCGGTTGTTTGGGTCTGCCTCTGGGCAAGAGCAGCTGTACTACCTTCAGTGACGGCGAGATCTCTGTATCTCTTCACGAGTCAGTCAGAGGTAGCGAGTGCTTTATCGTTCAGTCTACCTGCACACCTGTTAATGACAATCTCATGGAGATGCTCATTATGATCGACGCTATGAAGCGTGCATCCGCTGCTCGTATCACAGCAGTTATCCCTTACTTCGGTTATGCACGTCAGGATCGCAAGGCAAAGGCAAGAGATCCGATCTCAGCAAAGCTTTGCGCTGACCTTATCACAGCTGCAGGTGCAGACAGAGTCCTGACCATGGACCTTCATGCAAACCAGATTCAGGGATTCTTCAACATTCCCGTTGACCACCTTGTTGGTGCTCCCATGCTTGCAAATCACATGAAGAAGAAGATCGGCAAGAACTTCGACGATTATGTAGTTGTTTCTCCTGACCTTGGCTCCGTTACAAGAGCAAGAAACTTTGCAGCAAAGATCGGTACCCCCATTGCAATTATCGATAAGAGAAGACAGAAGGCTAACGTCTCCGAGGTTATGAACATCATCGGTGATGTTGCAGGCAAGAAGGCTATCCTCGTTGATGATATGATCGATACAGCAGGCACACTGTGCAACGCTGCAAAGGCTATCATGGATCAGGGTTGCAAGGAGGTTTACGCTTGCGCAACTCACGCAGTGCTCTCCGGTCCCGCTATTGAGAGAATTGAGAACAGCGTTATCAAGGAGCTCATCCTTCTGGATACAGTTCCGATTCCCGAGGAGAATATGCTGGACAAGTTCACTATTCTTCCTGTTGCTTCCGTATTCGCAGAGGCAATCGAGAGAATCTACGCAGACAAGCCTGTTTCCACAGTTACTCTGTAAGATACGGGTATATCTGTCCATATTTTAAGAAAGTCAACAGGGGACGGCTGAGCCGTTCCCTGTGTTTTGCGTTTTCTGCGGTGGTTTTTACTGCAGATAGAGATTGTATTTCTGAGGTGTTTATATATGTTATTCAGAGGGTCAAAGAGCACAGGCTCATCTCCTGTGGACTATATTATTGTTGGACTGGGCAACCCGGGCAGACAGTACGAGAATACCCGCCACAACTGCGGTTTCGATGCCATCGACCTGATTGCCGATAAGTTCGGATGCCAGATGAAGAAGATCAGATTCAAGTCCACCACAGGCGAGTGCAGAATCAGCGGAAAACGTTGTCTGCTGATGAAGCCCTCCACCTATATGAACAACTCGGGTGAAGCTGTCCGTGAGGCGATGAATTTCTACAAAATCGACCCCTCACGGGTGATTATAATTTTTGATGATATCTCTCTCGATGTGGGCAGGATGCGTATCCGCCAGAAGGGTAGCGACGGCGGCCACAACGGAATGAAGAATATCATCTATCTGACAGGCTCGGATATGTTCCCCAGAGTCAAGGTGGGTGTGGGCAAGAAGCCCCATCCCGACTATGACCTGAAGGACTGGGTGCTGTCAAGGTTCTCACAGTCTGACCGCAAGGTGCTTGAGGGAGTACTCCTGAACACGGTGGAAGCTGTGGAGCTTATGGTTGACGACAATACTCAGGGCGCAATGCAAAAGTTCAACTGATCGTCCTGATTGATATAATTCTTTGGAGGAATAATGAAGTTTCTCTCTCAGATTTCGGAGCAGTCTCCTGACTACAGGAGGGTACAGGCTTCGGTGAAAAAAGGTGCCTGTGTGGCGGTGTCGGGACTGACAGCCGTCCACAAGGCTAATATGATATACTCGCTCTGCCAAAGTAAAAAAAGCAGGGCTTTTTGTATTGCTTCTGATGAGCAGGAAGCGGCGCTTCTGTGTGATGATCTGTGCTCTATGGGACTTCGTGCCATGGTGTATCCTTACAGGGATTTTAACTTCCGTGACCTGACAGGTCGCTCCAGAGAGTACGAGCACCAGCGTATGTCAGTGTTGCTCCGTATGCTGACAGGGGAGTGCGACTGCTGTATTGCCTGCGGTGATGCGGCGGCTCAGTACACAATTCCTCCTTTGTGTCTTGACAGTGCCACCCTGTTTCTCAGGGTGGGCGAGAGTGTGTCCCTTGACAGGTGTGTGTCTGCGCTTACACTCCTCGGGTATGAGCGCTACGACCAGATTGACGGAGTTGGTCAGTATTCTGTGAGAGGCGGAATACTGGATTTCTATGCTCCCGATGCAGAAAATCCCATCAGAGTGGAGTTTTGGGGTGATGATATAGACTCTATCAACTACTTTGACCTGCCTACCCAGCGCAGGACAAAGGCGCTGGAAGAGATAACCCTGACTCCCTCCTCAGAGGTGTTTATATCTGACAGAGAGGAGCTATCTGAGAAAATCCGCAAGAAGGCATCTCTCCTGCGAGGAGAGAAATCCCAAAAAGCAAAGGAGACTCTGTTTGATGAAGCAGAGAGGATAAGCCGGGGGCTTCATCTTTCCTGCCTTGATAAGTACATAAATCTCATCTACGGAGAGAGCGCCACTCTCTTTGATTATCTTGATGATGACTACATTTGCTTCCTCTCTGAGGAGAATGCCCTCAGGGAGAGAATGTCCAACGTGGAGTTTCGGTACAAAGAGGACCTGGTGGATTATTTTGCCGAGGGAATTCTTTGCAGAGGTTTTGAGAAATACTCTCTGGATTACAGAGAGATTACGGATATATTCAGAGACAGGGGAGTAGTGTATCTGGACAACTTTGTTCATGGCAGCAAGGAGCTTCCTCTGTCTGAGGCGGTGAGTATGACCGCAAAGCAGCTTCCGCCTTTTACGGGTACTATCTCCGAGCTGTGCGAGGAGCTTCGTACCATAGAGCTGAGAAACAGTACCGTGGTGTTCCTTGCAGGCACCGAGAAGGGGGCTCGCAACATCGCCCAGTCTCTGAGCAGCAGAGGTTTTCCTGCCCGATATGCTCAGACGGATGAGCTGCTGGAGGCAGGCCGTGTGTACCTTATGGAGGGAGCTTTGTCCTCGGGATTTGAGTATCCTCATGAGAGGTTCTTCCTCTATACTCAGGGCAGAAGAGTGGTTCAGAACGAGCGCAAACGCAAGCTCCCTAAGAACGGACAGGAGATATACAGCCTGTCTGACCTGTCTGTGGGTGACTATGTTGTTCATACTGCTCACGGCATCGGAATTTTTCAGGGTGTCAACAAAATTGACGCCCATGGTGTCGTGAAGGACTATATAAAGATCAGCTATGCCAAGGGAGATGTTCTGTATGTTCCCGTAACCCAGCTGGACCTGGTGGCAAAGTACATCGGACCAAAAGAGGACTCAAAGGTCAAGCTTAACAGACTTGGCGGCACAGAGTGGCAGAAGGCAAAGTCCAGAGTCCGTTCCGCCGTGAAGGATATGGCAAAGGAGCTGATTGCTCTGTACAGTCAGCGTATGAATGCTCCCGGATATGCTTTCTCCCGTGATGGAGAGTGGCAGCGTGACTTTGAGACGGGATTTGAGTATGAGGAGACTCCTGACCAGCTCCGCTGTGCCTCAGAAATAAAAGGAGATATGGAGCGCACAGCGCCCATGGACAGACTCCTGTGCGGAGACGTGGGATTTGGCAAGACAGAGGTAGCACTCAGAGCAGCCTTCAAGTGTATCGGCGACTCAAAGCAGTGTGCGCTGCTTTGTCCCACAACCATCCTTGCCTGGCAGCACTACCAGACCGTTCTGCGTCGTTTTGACGGATACCCTGTGAGGGTAGAACTTCTGTCCAGGTTCCGCAAGCCAAAGGAACAGCAGGAGATAATTAAGAAACTCAAGCGCGGAGAAATCGATATGATAATCGGTACCCATCGTCTGGTTCAGAAGGACGTGGAGTTTAGGGATTTGGGACTTGCGATTATCGACGAGGAACAGCGCTTTGGAGTTGCTCACAAAGAGCGGTTCAAGGAGCTCTACAAGAATGTGGATGTGCTGACCCTCTCGGCCACACCTATACCCAGAACCCTCAACATGGCCCTGAGCGGAATCAGGGATCTTTCGGTGCTGGAGGAAGCTCCCCAGAACCGATATCCTGTGCAGACCTATGTGCTGGAGCACGACAGCGGAATCATTAACGAAGCCATCCGCAAGGAGCTTCGCCGTGGGGGACAGGTGTTCTACCTGCACAATAATGTAGAGACCATCAACGCAAAGGCTGCACGCATCCAGCAGGCTATCCCCGAGGCAAATGTAGGGGTAGGTCACGGAAAAATGTCCGAGACCGAGCTGAGCGCTGTGTGGCGTGATATGTTGGAGCAGAAGATAAACGTGCTTGTGTGCACAACCATCATAGAGACAGGTGTGGATATTGCCAATGCCAACACCCTGATTATAGAGAACGCAGACAGATTCGGACTTTCTCAGCTTCATCAGCTGAGAGGCAGAGTCGGTCGCTCCAACCGCCGTGCATGGGCATACCTTACCTTCACTCCCGGCAAGGCCCTCAGTGATATTTCCAGCAAGCGTCTGACCGCCATCAGGGAGTTTACTGAGTTTGGCTCAGGTATGAAGATCGCCATGCGTGATCTGGAGCTGAGAGGTGCAGGCTCTGTGCTGGGCGCTCATCAGCACGGACACATGGAGGACGTAGGATACGATATGTACCTGAAGCTTCTTGATAGTGCTGTTAAGGAGGAGAGGGGAGAGTCAACCGCCGAGCGGGATGACAAGGATTGTCTCATCGATGTTGCCATTGTGGCTCATATCCCCGACAGCTACATCGAGAGTCTGTCTCTGCGACTTGATGTGTATAAGCTGATTGCGGATATCCGTACACCCGAGCAGGCGTCGGATGTGGTGGATGAGCTGATCGACAGATTCGGCGATGTGCCCAAGTCTGTTATGGGACTCATCGATGTGGCGCTTATCAGAAACAGTGCGGCACAGATGGGCATATACGAGATAAAACAGAACGACACCACCCTGCTGATGTACGTAAAAGACATTAAGAATCCTGCTCTTATCTCTCTCATCACCAAGGCAAAGGGCAACGCTTTCCTCTCTGCAGGTTCAAAGCCCTACATCGCCCTGCGACTTCATAGCAAACAGGATGCTCTGCCTGCTATGAAAGAGGTATTTGCCCAGTAAGCTTCCTGTTTTGGAAGAAATTCTCCGTGAAGATTATGTTAATTTTCCGATAATTGTTGAAATTTCGGGATTTGTTGTGTATAATAAATTAGTTAAGTTTCAGTTTTTTTAGCAAAGGACGGTATCAGATATGAAGAGCTTCAGAAAAATTGCGGCAGTTGTCCTTGCGGCAATTATGCTTTTGAGTTTTGCAGGCTGTTCAAAGACCGCACCCCAGGTGCCCGCTACCCTCAACCACGAGTGGAGCTACAGAACAGATTCTCAGGAGTATCCCATCGGAGTTTACGTTTGTTATCTCTACGCTGCATATCAGGAGGCATACAGCGCACTGTATGATGCAGGCTCCATCGAGAGCACAACCACATCCATTCTTGATATATCCGCTACCTTTGACGAGACAGATGAGAAGTACCTGACACGTGACTGGGTCAAGAAGCAGGCTGACTATATGATGGACAGACTGATTGCCATTGACAAGATGGTTGCTGATAACAGCATCGAGATTGACCAGGCTCTGATAGATGAATACTACGAGCAGGCACGTACAGAGTGGTACACAAGCCAGTATTATGCCGAGTATGACTACTCCACAACTCCCACCAAGGATATTCTGGAGCCCTTCGGTATTTCTCTTGACAGTTACTTCACAGCTACCTCCCTGATGAACATCAAGCAGACCGCCATCTTTGACTATCTGTACAACAAGGGCGGTATTGAGGAAGTTCCCCAGTCAGAGATAGAGGCATACTTCGAAGATAGCTACACAAGCTACTCTTACTTCAATGTAGCTCTCTATGAGTCCACCTTTGATGAGGCTGAAGGCGAGGAGAAGAGCTTTGCGCTTTCTGACGCAGAGATTCTGGATATTACCGAGGACCTGGAGCTGTATCAGAAGATGATTGATAACGGTACCTCCTACGACGATATTCTGGGAATTGCCAACGGCGAGATGGAGTTTTTGTCAAATTCCAGCTACACCGAGCGGATCGATGTGTCCAGCACCCTTGGCGAAAAGGTAGTCGAGGCTCTGGATGAGCTTCAGGAGGGCAAGGCTGATATCGTCTCTGTCGGAGAGGGCGACACAGCTATCGTGTACTTTATCTACAAGAAGCCCATCGCCGACGAGACAGCAGAGTATGTTGCCAACGAGAACAACTACAACTCCCTGCTGGATGAGCTGAGAAGTGAGGATTTCCTCGATTATCTTGATGGTCTTGTTGAGGGTGTTGAGCGCGAGATCAACACAGACGCTATTGCAAAGTACGACTTATCAATGTTTGAGACACAGGCAGACACCCTTGTTACAGCCTAACGTGTCAAAGGCATTTTTCCTATATTCTGATGTAAACTCAAGGAGGGTTCACATTGAAAACAATTAAGCTTTTTTCCATATCTCTGGTGGTTATTCTCCTGATGACTGCAGTAGGAGTATTCTCCGTATTGGCAGTCCCCGAGGAGAACGTTCAGACCCCTTCCCAGGCTCCTGTGACAGACCCTGTGGTTACAAACCCTATGCAGACTGATCCTGTGGTTATTACCACAGCAACACAGCCTGCTTACACAGACCAGCCTTCCACTCAGGTGACTGTTCCCATGACCTCTGTCCCCGTGACAGACCCTGTGGAGCAGCCCACCACAGTATATACTCCTCCTGTGGAGTATGACGAGCTCAATCCTCCCGCAACCCAGAGCTACTACGAGGGCAACGCCCACATGAACGACGTTGAGCTGGAGGAGAAGGTTGAGGAGACCTTCGTGCCTCTGGATGTGGATGAGATCGTAGGTATGTCTGTTGAGAACAACGACAAAGACGGCATCAAGAGCTTCAAGGAGATCAAGCAGAATACATCCGCAGAGGATGAGGTTTCTCCCTTCTTCCTGATTCTGGGTCTTGTACTTATCTTTGTTGCCCTGGGCGGAATCACCTTCGCTATCCTCTTCAAGGGTCCCAAGAAGGCATCTGCTCATATGGCTGCTGCAAAAGCGGGTTCTCACTCTGCGGGCAGAAGCAGAGATGATTACAACGACCCCTTTGACGATGAGTACGAGTACGATGATCGTTCTGCAAAGGACTACGATGACGGCTTCTGATTCAGAAGATAATTTTCATGTGACTACACAGCTTCCTTGCTATTCTGCAGGGGAGCTGTTCTGTTTTTTCTCTTGTGTTTATTTGCTCTGTACAGAGGATGAGGAGGCTGACTTCTGCGTAGAAAGTATTTTTCTATATATTTCTGCAAAAGGTTGTCAAATCCCAATCACTTGTGGTATAATATTTATGAATATGCGTATTTTTTACATAAGGTGGTATATGAATGAAGAGAGGACTGGAAGTTGTACTTCTCATTTTGCTGATGATTATTCCCGTCACAGCCGTCTATGCAACAGAGTCGTCACAGCCGTCTGCACAGGCGGTTTTCACACCCAGACTCACTGCACCTGAGGCTGACAACGACTACTACTACAGCGACAAGAATATTTTTTATAAATACGGATTCGGTATGCCCAACTGTACCGCTTATGCGTGGGGCAGAGCATACGAGATACTGGGAGAGAAGCCACAGTTGTCTGTTGACAGTGCCCACCGCTGGTGGAATTATAACTTAAACGGCGGTTACTATCCCTATGGCCAGACTCCCAAGCTTGGTGCCATAGCTTGCTGGGAGTATAACGGCGGAGGCCATGTAGCTGTTGTAGAGGTTATCACCTCCACAACCATGACCCTGTCCCACTCCGCGTACAGCGGCACCAACTTCTACACCACAGAGTATGACCTGGATGCACCCAACGGAGGCTCACAGAATCCCAACTGGACCTTCAAGGGATACATCTACATTCTGGATAATGCTCAGCCGGGAGAACCCATCAGACCTTCCGGCGACAGATATAGGGTTGATTCCTCCAACGGAGTCAACCTGCGCAAGGGCCACGGGACAAGCTACTCTATCGTGGGTGCTTTGCCCTATAACACAGAGTTCATTGTGACAGAGGTCTATGATGACGGTCAGTACCTGTGGGGCAAGACCTCCTATTGCGGAGTGTCGGGTTGGTGTGTGCTGGATTTTGCCACCCTTATATATGACGACCCTGATGTTGACACAACAAAGCCCACGGAGTCTCCCACAAATCCCACAGAGCCTGCAGACCCCAATCACAGGGAAGAGGACTGGGCTGACCTTAACGGAGACGGAAAAACCTCCATCACCGATGCAACCCTGATTCAGAAGTATCTGGTAGGTATTGTGACAGAGCTTCCTGATAAGGAGACAGCAGATGCCAACGGAGACGGCAAGGTCACCGTCACCGATGCTACATATATCCAGAAAGTTCTGGCATCACTTATCTGACAAAACAGTAAAACAGGACCTCATGGAATGTGAGGCTTCATAAATAGGAACGGAGAGATTTTTTATGGAACACATTGATATTAAACACGTACTGGAAAAAGCAGAGTATTTGGGTCAGACCGTCACAGTCTGCGGCTGGGTCAGAACCTCCAGAGAGTCCAAGACCATGGCTTTTGCAGAGCTTAACGACGGCACATCCCTTACACATATTCAGATAGTTATTGACAGAGCAAATCTGGAGTATCCTGCTACTGCTCTCAGACTTGGTACCGCACTGCGTGTTGTGGGTCAGGTGGTAGAGGCTCGACAGGGCTCTGTAGAGATCAACGCAACTGAGATTGAGGTGCTGGGTGAGTGCCCTGCAGATTATCCCCTGCAGAAGAAGCGCCACACCCTTGAGTACCTGAGAACCATCCCTCACCTGCGTGTCAGAGCAAACACATTCAACGCTGTTTTCCGTGTTCGCTCAGTAATGGCAGGCGCCATCCACAACTACTTCCAGAGCAGAAACTATACCTACGTCAACACTCCCCTCATCACAGGATCTGACTGTGAGGGTGCAGGCGAGATGTTCAAGGTTACAACCATCGGCTACTCTCAGGACTACAAGAGCGAGGAGGAGTACTACGCAGACGACTTCTTCGGCAGAAAGGCAGGCCTGTCTGTATCAGGTCAGCTGGAGGGTGAGGTTGCCGCTATGGCATTCGGAAAGATCTACACCTTTGGTCCTTCCTTCAGAGCAGAGAACAGCAACACCCCCAGACATGTGGCAGAGTTCTGGCATGTTGAGCCTGAGGTGGCTTTTGCAGACCTGTTTGACATTATCGGTATCGCAGAGGATATGATCAAGACCATCATCAAAGAGGTCATGGAGAAGTGTCCCGCAGAGCTTCAGTTCTTTGACAAGCACTTTGAGAAGGGCCTTCTGGATAAGCTGAACGCTCTTGTTGAGAGCAACTTCGAGATTCTGGATTATACAAAGGCCATTGAGCTGCTCAAGGAGAGCGGCAAGGAGTTCGTTTATCCCGTTGAGTGGGGCAGCGACCTGCAGACAGAGCACGAGCGCTACATCACAGAGGAAGTGTTCAAGAAGCCTGTCTTCGTTATAAACTACCCCAAGGATATCAAGTCCTTCTATATGAAGCAGAATCCCGACGGCAAGACCGTTGCTGCTACTGACCTGCTGGTTCCCGGTGTCGGCGAGATCATCGGCTGCTCTGAGCGTGAGGCAGACCTGGATAAGCTTCTGGATGCAATGCGTGTCCGCGGTATGAACGAGGAGGACTACACAGACTACATCGAGCTGCGTAAGTTCGGCTCTGTTCCTCACTCAGGTTTCGGTCTGGGCTTTGAGCGTATACTCATGTATGTGACCGGCGTGTCCAACATCCGTGACGTTATCCTCTATCCCCGTACCGTAGGCTACGTAAGATAAGAGAATACAAAGCAAAAAAATCACCCTCCCACGTAAGCTGTGGGAGGGTTTTTGTTTTATGATTATTATCTGTTATGAGAAGATGTACACAGGATCGCCTATCTTGTATTGGTTGCTAATTCCTGCTATGAATTTCTGAATCAGCGTTGCGTCCTGTACATTGACTCCGCCTTTGCCGTTGATATCCGCAGAGACAAGCTGGAGACCTTCCATTCGGGTGATCTCAGCTGCATGCTTCTGAATCAGGGTTGCGTCCTTGACGTTGATCTTATTGTTAAGGTCCGCATCTCCAATATAGTACATCTGTACCACATCAGGGTTGGTTGTGGAGGTTGAGGGAGATGTGGCTGATGAAGCAGGAGCGGATGTGAATACGGGTATGGATGTTACGGGAATAGAGGTAACGGGGATTGAGGTTGTGGGGGCTGTAGTCTCGGTGGGGTCTGTTGTGATGGATGATGAAGGCTCGGTTACCAACGGAGATGTGGTGGTCTCTGTTGGGATAGGAGCGGTTGTGGGATCTGTCACAACAGGTGCCGAGGTTACGGGGGCAGGTTTGTCAGTTGTAGTCTCTGAGGGCAGGGTGGCAGTTGTCACAGCAGATGTAGAGGTAGCTGATGTGGGAATATCATCAGGGACTTCGTTCTGGGTGATTGCTTTGATAACAAAGGTTCCGCCGACCTCGTCGTCCAGATACTGTTTGTAGAACGACATTACGTCCTTCACCTTGGAGTCCCAACTTGTGTCCATGAAGTAGCACATTCCGTAGTCAGCCTCGGGGACAAAGAGCATTCTTGAGCCTGAGTTGAGCCACTCGGAAACGCCGATGGAGTTGGGTATGTAGGTGTAGCCCTCTTTTTTGTGATTCAATTTATAGGTGATCTCGTTATCGATGCAGATGCCGATGGCACCCTTGCCTGCAGGGAGGATAATATCCTCAAAGTCTGCACAGATGTATCCTGTGTGGTCAATAATGTCACAGTAAAGCTCGGTCCAGTCTTCCTTGTTGCCTGAGGGTTTGTCTCCGTCCAGAGGGATGTAGTATACGGTGTAGTCTGCTCCGTAGGAGGTGGACTCAAACACAACCTTGTCAAGGGTGCGGTCCTCCTCGGTGAAGTCAAACACATTCATATATGTGATCTCAGCGTAAGGGTTGGAACTCTGCCCGGTCAGGTAGCTGAATTCATAGGTTGCGCCGTCCTGCTCGTTCTGATACAGCTTGGTCTGGTCGTTGATCTCAGTATAGTCTGTGAGAGCGTAGCTGGGTCCGAAGATACTGTCAAAGATCCAGGCGTCCTCGTAGGAGATCCAGAAGTATCCGCCGATATCGTTGATGTATCTGCTCCAGCTGTTCTTGATGAGCCATGCGCCGTCGTTCTCAGGGGTGCCCTTGGCTGTGAAGTTCTCTTTGGGATAGTTGTCGTCCCAGCCTACTATGCTGACACAATGTCCCTGAAGCTGGTTGGTGGCTATGGTGTGGTCGCCACAGTAGAAGTTGGTGTAGTCAGTCATATACTGTGTGTCTGCGTTGAAGTTGCCCACAACGGAGCCGTAGTTATAGATGAGAGACTTGATGGAGTCGCGGGGAGAATCGCTGTTGAAGAACACTGCGGCGGTCAGACCATATTGGGGAGTGAGGGTCTTCAGGGAGTCGTTGTAAACATCCTTGGATTTTGTAGACTCGGGGAAGTCCTCCTCGTTGACAGGTCCGTACCAGCTTGTGAGATATCCCAGGGGGATGTATGAGTATCCGCCGTTGTTTATGTCTCTTTGCCAGCCTGTGCCGTCAGCTCTCTTTGAACCCCAGAAGTTTGCGTGCTGAGGTGCAAAGGCCTTTATGTTCTCTTCGCCGTTGCAAAGCAGAAGAGTCTCAAAGGATGACAGTGTGCCGAATGCCCAGCAGGTGTTGGCGTTCTGCTGTCTGACAGGGAGGACGTGTCCTTCTGCGGCAGAGCTGAAGCTGGAGGGCAGGTCTGCGTAGGTGACAGGGAGAGTCGCCGAAAATCCTGCGTCACTTCCCAGAGGGATCAGACCTGTCTTTGCAGACAAGAGGGCGATCTCTTTCTGGGCGGCAGATGCACAGAAAATCGTGGAAATAAGAACTAATATTGCGAGAATTGCTGCTGTGAGTTTACGATGAATCTTCACGTTAAGGACTCCTTTGCAAAAAAGCATAGCATTACACCTAAATTATATCATCGCCCAATCTTTTTGTAAAGGATATTTATACAGAGTATATTGAGTAAAGAATATGGGATAATAAGCCTTAGAAAAAGGGGAGGATGAAAGATGGAACTGCGTACCGACCTGGCGGTTGAAGCCAGAGAGCTGGCGCCTGAGGAGATCAGGGATGTGGACTACGGTTGCGAAGAAGAGAAGGGCCTGCGCATCGAGCGACTGAACATAAAGACAAAGCGTGCGGGACAATTGTTGGGGAAGGAAGCAGGCAGGTATGTGACGGTGACCCTGCCGCCCCTGACGGATAATATACAGGATACGGACGAGAGGCTCCCTGTGATTGCCCGTGAGATACGTAGGCTCCTGCCTGTTAACGGCCTTGTGCTTGTGGCAGGACTGGGTAATCCTGAGATAACCCCCGACGCCCTTGGTCCGAAGTGCGTGGCTCGGGTGCTTGCTACAAGACACATCACAGGCGAGATAGCCCGCAGCACGGGGCTTGACCGACTGAGAGCGGTGGCGGTGTTGTCCACAGGGGTCACAGGTCAGACAGGCATCGAGACGGGAGAACTCCTGCTGAGTGTAGTCAAGCGTATCCGCCCCACCGCGGTGGTGGTTGTGGACGCTCTGGCATCCCGTCGGCTCGAGCGGCTTGGGTGTACCCTGCAGATTACCGACACAGGTATATCCCCGGGAGCAGGGGTAGGTAATCATCGCACACGGATATCTCAGGAGTCTATGGGTGTGCCTGTTATCGCCTTGGGAGTGCCCACGGTGGTGGACGCGGTGACTCTTGTCAGTGACCTTGTGTGTCCGGAGGGCGACTGCGAGCAGAACGACCTGCGGGAGAAGGTGTCCCCCAAGGGCCGCGCCATGGTAGTAACCCCCAGAGAGGTGGACCTGCTTGTACAGCGCGCATCAAAGCTGCTGTCCCTGTCCATAAACCTGTCCCTCCACAGCAGTGTGGAGGTGTCAGACCTGCTGTCCCTGATGTGATAGAAAAAAGAGGCTGTCTTTCGGGTCAGCCTCTTTCTTTATAAATCTATATTTTTATTTCTCGTTGACAAAGTGAATAACTTGCACTATAATGTGGTTGAATGGGGAGTTGCTTTTTTGACATAGAATGGTACCGCTGATATCAGAGGTACGGCAGTACTCAAGGAGGTATGTTTTATGAAGAAAATCGGTGCCCTTGTTTTGATGTTTACCTTGGTGTTGTCCCTGTGTTTGTCGTCTTTCGGAGTGTCTGCATCCATCGCACCTGTCCGTGCGGGAGATGTGGATATGGACGATAAAATTACCGTCAAGGACGCAACCCTCACCCAGAAGCATCTTTCTGAGCTTGAGTCCCTTCATGACTGGCAGATATATGCCTGCGAGGTGGACGGTGACAAAAGAATCACCGTCAAGGATGCAACCATGATACAGAAGATAGTTGCAGGAATTGTCTTATCACCTGTGGAAGAGTGGATTTACTGGGACTTTGATTACGAATATGCTAACTCAACCTTTGAGTCGGGCAGGGCAGTAGTCGGCACCCCTGTGGTGTTTATCACAGAAGCTGACAACGGATACGGTCCCTTCACCTATACCTTCTACATCAACGATGTAGCTGTGGCACAGGACGATATTTCTGACAACAAGCTGGAGTATACCTTTGATTCCCCCGGAGACTACAAAATTGACGTGGAGATTACAAATGTGCTGGGAGTAAGCGAGAGGTTCAACAATCTCTTCAGCGAAGGCGGAAGTTATACTGTTTTGGAGAATGCGGACAGGGATACCCTGACCGTAAGCGCCCTTTGTCACAATCAGCGTTCTGACTATATCTGGGTCGGAGCCGATGACTTTGAGGTGACAGCCTATGCGGCATATGGCTCAGGAGAGTATGAGTACGCATTCTATATGGACGGAGAGCTTATCAGGGATTTCTCACAGGACAATGTCTGCAGTATTGGAACGCTGTCCTATGACAGCGAAAAGGAAGAGTATATCATTGATGTTACTGTCAAGGATGTGGTCACAGGAGACACAGCATCTCACAGCATGACAATATATGTTGCATTCTGATTTGTGTGATTTTTGTTGATGAACGCGGTTTTATGAATAATAAAAAGAGGTTGACTCATAAGGAGTCAGCCTCTTTCTTTTTATATATTTCTTTACTTCATCTCAACGATGGTGACGCCTGCTTCGCCCTCGCCGAAGGTGCCGAGGCGGAAGGACTTGACAGCCTTGTGGTGCCTCAGGAATGCCTGAATCTCCCGGCGGAGGACTCCTGTGCCCTTGCCGTGGATGATGGTGAGGGAGGATAGTCTGGAGAGGATTGCGTTGTCCAGAGCTCTGTCAACCTCCATAATCGCCTCGTCGGCGGTGTAGCCTCGCACATCCACCTCGGTGAGGGGTCGGGTGTCGATACGGCTGCGGGGGCTTCTGTCGATGGGGCGACCTGATACGCTTATCTTCTCGGTTTCCAGAAGCTTCAGGTTCTTCAGGGGAGTTCGGGTCTTGATGATTCCTGCCTGCACCAGTACGGTGTTTGCGTTTTCTGCAGGGGTCTCAAGGACGGTTGCCTTTTTGTCGATGTCCTTCATCAGCACCGTGTCGCCTGCCTTCAGGGGACGGGGGAGGACGTAGTCGTCTTTTTTCTGCTCTTTGACAGGGTCCGCCTGATTCTCCATCTGTCTGATGCTTTGTCTGAGTTTTGCTTTGTCTTCGTTTGTCAGGGATGAGCCCTTCTTCTTCATATCCTCAAGCTCGTTTATGAGGGCATCGGACTGGGCCTTTGTGCGGGCGAGGAGTCGGGATGCCTCCTGCTTTGCTTTCTCAAGCTCACGCTCTGCCTGCTGGCGGACTTTTTTGAGCTCTTCTTCGGCCTGACGGCTTGCGTCCCTTGCCTTTTGCTCCAGCTTTCTGGCAGACTGAAGCTCCTGCTCCAGCTGTTGACGGCGGTTGTCAAGGTTCTTGACAACATCCTCAAACTGACGGCTCTCAACAGACACCAGGGTGTTGGCTCTGTCTACGATGTCCTCTTCGATTCCCAGCCTGCGGGATATGGCAAAGGCATTGCTTCGTCCGGGAACGCCGATGAGGAGCTTGTAGGTGGGACGGAGTGTTGCCACGTCAAACTCACAGCATCCGTTCTCTACTCCCTGAGTCTTCAGGGCGAACTCCTTGAGCTCTGCGTAGTGGGTGGTGGAAGCGATCTTTGCGCCCTTGCGACGGAGCTTCTCAAGTATAGCCACCGCCAGCGCTGCACCCTCAACAGGGTCGGTGCCTGCTCCCAGCTCGTCAATAAGCACCAGGGAGCTTCGGTTGGCTTCTTTCAGTATAGATACGATATTTGTCATGTGTGCTGAGAAGGTGGACAGAGACTGCTCGATGCTCTGCTCATCGCCTATATCAACCAGCACCTTGCTGAAAATGGATATTTCGCTGTTGTCAGCAGCGGGTATCATCAGACCGCACATTGCCATCAGAGTCAGCAGACCGATGGTCTTGAGGGATACGGTCTTGCCTCCTGTGTTGGGTCCTGTGATAACAAGGGTGTCGAACTCCTTGCCCAGAGTGATGTTGGTGGGAACGGCGGTCTTTGGGTCAAGCAGGGGATGACGGGCAGACTTCAGGTCTATCTGACCCTGATCGTTTATTTTGGGTATGGTTGCCTTCATCTTGTATCCCAGGCTTGCCTTTGCAAAGATAAGGTTCAGCTCTACCATGGCCTCAAAACTCTCTGCGGCGGTGTCAGCGTGGCCACCTGCCTCTGCAGAAAGCTCGTAGAGTATTCTCTCTATCTCTGCTGCTTCTTTGGACTCCAGCACACGGATGTCGTTGTTTGCCTGTACAACACCCATAGGTTCAATGAAAACCGTAGCTCCGCTGGAGGAGGTGTCGTGGACAAGTCCGGGCACACTTCCTCTGCACTCTGCCTTGACAGGCACAACAAAACGTCCGCTACGCTGGGTGACGATTGTATCCTGAAGATATTTCTGATATGTGCTTGAGTGGATGATTTTGTCAAGTATCTCTCTTGCTTTTGAGGAGGCGATCCGCATTTTTCTGCGTATGTTCATAAGCTCCTGAGATGCGTTGTCGGATATCTCTTCTTCTCCGATTATGCAGGAGGTGATCCTCTCCTCAAGATGCTTGTTGTCAGCCAGCCTCTCAAACAGCAGATCCAGGGAGGTGTCCATTCCTGCACAGCGGTTGCGCCACTGGCGGATACCTCGGGTGACACGCAGGGTCTCTGCTATGCCCAGAAGTTCCTTGGGACTGAGACAGCCACCTGCCTCCGCACGGCGGAATGCGTTGGTCATGTTCTTCACTCTGCCAAAGGATGGCGCACCAAATCTGCCTGTGAGTATGTATGCGTCTTCTGTCTGCTTGAGCTGTTCCTCAATCTGGAACTTGCCCTCCAGAGGCTCTGTCTGCAGGGCTCTTTCTCTGGCATCATCACAGGTGGTCTCCTGTGCCAGCATATTCAGTATTTTATCAAGCTCTAAAGCTCTGTGATGTTTGTTCATTTTCTTATCCTTTATGACTTGATGGTCTTGTAGAAATGCAGGGTCTGGAAATCCTTCTCCAGTACTCTGCATATATAGCTTTCGGTAATGTAGCTGAGCTTCTCCAGCCCCTCTTCTGAAAGGGAGAAGGAGAACAGCTTTTTGTCCTCGGAAAAGACTGTGTGTCTCAGCGCCTGCAGCACTCCTTGGTCAATGGGGACCGAGGAGCCCCTCGGAGCCTGCGCAAAGCATTTATCACACAGGATACTTCCGTCAGAGAGTGAGAAGTACATCTGCTGTGATGAGTACTCTCCACAGCCCCGACACATAACAAGGTCGGGCATATATCCCCCGAGGCAGGCAAGGCGCATCTCCACACATGCTTTGAGGAGACTGTGGTGCTTCTTGTTGTTTGAGAGCAAATACAGGGCATTGAGCACAAGGCTCAGCTGTTTGTCGGCGCTCTGCTCTGTGGGACAGATGTATGCCGCCAGCTCGCAGAAGTACTGTGCCAGAGCCACCTTTTCCACGTCCTTGCGCAGGTCAAAGAACATCTCCTGCACTCTTGCCTCGTCAATGACATAGGCGTCCTTGCTGTGATAGAGAGAAAGCTGCGAGTAGCACAGCAGACCTGTGGCGGCACTCTTGGGGCTTTTGATGTTCTTGGCACCTCTGACAAATGCCCTCACCACACCCAGCTCCCTTGTGAGGACGGTGCACAGCTTATCCTGCTCACCGATATTCTGTTGTTTGATTATCAGTCCGTCCGTGACTATCTTCATGTTGCTGAGAGTTTTTTGGGGATTGAGCGGCGTTTTGCTGCCAAAGTCCCTTGTAGCATAGATAATCCTGAACCTTCCCTGTGAGGAAAAATCGGTTCCAGGCTTCTTGTTCGTTCATAAATATCACCCCGCAATAAAAGTATATCGAAACCGACGGGGGATATAGAGGGGAATTTGTAGATGTCAGAAATTAACATCTGCAAATAATTTTTGATTTATAAGACTTAATTGTCTTTACTCAAAGTCGGAGCTGTCAAAGCCGAAGTTACGCAGGAGTCCATCGCGGTTTCTCCAGTCTTCCTTTACCTTGACCCATGTCTGCAGGTTAACCTTGCAGTCGAAGAAGTGCTCCATATCGGCTCGTGCCTTGGAGGAGACCTTCTTGAGCATGGCTCCGCCCTTGCCGATGATGATTCCCTTGTGGGAGTCCTTCTCGCAGTAGATGACGGCTTCAATATCCAGCAGTCCGTCCTCTCTCTGCTTCATCCTCTCGATTACCACAGCGGTGCCGTGGGGGATCTCCTTGTCCAGAGAGAGCAGCAGCTTCTCGCGGAGCATCTCTGATGCCAGCTGACGCTCAGGTTGGTCGGTGAGAGTGTCTTCGTCAAAGAAATGTCCACCCTCGGAACATAGCTTCTTCAGTTCATCTATGAGCTCATCCATTCCGTCTCCTGACTTTGCGCTGACAGGAACAATGGCGTCAAAGTCGTACAGCTTGCTGTACTCAAGTATCACCTTCATCAGAACGGATTTTTCTTTGAGGGTGTCGGTCTTGTTGATTGCAAGCACCGCCGGAAGTCCCAGGGTCTTGATGCGGTCGATGAGCTCGCGCTCTGTGTCGGATACGGGGTCGTTAGAGTCCACAACCAGCAGACAGGCGTCTGCGCCGCTGACAGACTCGGTGACAGAGCGGACCATGTATTTTCCCAGTGATGTGCGTGCCTTGTGCATTCCGGGGGTGTCGGTGAACACAAGCTGGTACTCTCCCTGAGTCAGCACTCCCATAATGCGGGTACGGGTGGTCTGGGGTTTGTTTGTGACGATGGCGATCTTTTCTCCCAGCATACGGTTGAGTATGGAGGATTTTCCTACGTTGGGTCTGCCCACAATGGCAATAAATGCGGAGCGGTCTTTCTGGTTCATATATGTATCCTTTCGGTGATGTTTATTATAATCTACAACGCCACACCACAGAGGATACTGATGATGTGACGAAGAATAATTGTTATTTGGATTTTCTTTTCAGCCCGAATCCCTTTGTGACAAAGATAACTGACAGTACTGCAGATATACACAGGGGGATGAGCAGCAGGGGATGGCTTGCTGTAATCAGGTGCAGGGCGTCTGCCAGTTTTCCTGTGAATACAAAGAGGCACAGAGCGACCGCTGCGGCACCAACGGCAAATACAAGGACGGCACCTGCTGCCACATCCTTGATGAATTTTATGTTTTTGTTTTCCTCTGTGGTGTACAGGTCACAGAGTCTCTCCATGGCGGTGTTCAAAAGCTCAGAGCACAGCACGGCGCAGACGGTGACAATGAGCACCGCCCATTCGGTTGTGTTGAACCTTCCGAGAAAGGCAAAGAGAAAAACATAGAATCCCGCAACCAGATGAAACCTAATATGGGATTCGGTGGCTATGGCGCTGAGGATTCCCTCAATAGCATACCTGAAGCTAAGAAGCTGTTTTTTCATGTTAGTTTTCGTCCAGAACATATGTGGATGATGCAGGCAGTCCCAGCATATCCATAACAGCTTCTTCTTTCTCTCTCATGCGGATGCGCTCCATATTGTCCTCGTGGTCATATCCCAGCAGGTGAAGCACGCTGTGACAGGTAAGGTACCCAACCTCTCTCTGGAGTGAGTGACCATAAAGATCTGCCTGCTCCAGAGCCTTCTCCATAGAGATGACAACATCGCCCAAAATCTGTGCTCCTGTCTGGGGGTCAAGGTCGTACTTTCCGTTTTCTCCCATAACAAAGGACAGCACGTCGGTCTCTATGTCTTTGTTGCGGTACTGAGCGTTCAGCTCCTTGATCTGTGCGTTATTAACAAAGGATACGCTGACCTCTGCGGGACCCTGGAATTTCTCCATCTGGAGAACAGCTGTGCAGCAACGGCGCACCAGCATACGCAGTCCTGTGGGAATAGCCACATCCTTCTGTCTGTTGGTAATGATTACTTTGATCTTATCTTTTGTCATGTCTGTTCCTTCCTTCCTCAAGCTTTTCGTAAGCTTTGATTATATCCTGAACCAGTCTGTGTCTGACTACGTCCTTTTCGTTGAATGTACAGCTTGCTATATCATCGATACCTCGCAGTACCTTTATGCATTCCTTAAGTCCCGAGCGGGCTCCGTTTGGCAGGTCGATCTGGGTGATGTCACCTGTGATGACCATTTTGGAGTTGAACCCCAGACGGGTGAGGAACATCTTCATCTGTTCAGTGGTGGTGTTCTGTGCTTCGTCAAGAATGATGAAGCTGTCGTCCAGCGTACGTCCTCGCATGTATGCCAGAGGTGCAACCTCAATGTTACCGCGCTCAACGTACTTCTGGTATGTCTCAGCACCCAGCATATCAAAGAGTGCATCGTACAGGGGACGCAGATAGGGGTCAACCTTGCTCTGCAAATCTCCGGGCAGGAATCCCAGCTTTTCGCCTGCCTCCACCGCAGGGCGGGTGAGGATGATGCGGTTGATCTGCTTTGCTCTGAAGGCGGTCACCGCCATGGCAACTGCCAGATAGGTCTTGCCTGTACCTGCAGGGCCCACACCGATGGTGATGGTGTTCTCCTGTATGCACTTGCAGTATCTGCGCTGGCCGATGGTCTTGGGCTTGATGGGTTTGCCCTTGGAGGTGATGCAGATGCAGTCGCCTACGATGGACTCTATCTTCTCCTTTGAACCTTCATTGACAAGGGATATACAGTAGCGGATATTCTGGTCAGACAGGGTCTCGCCTCTGTTGATAAGCATGAGGAGGCTGTCGATTACCTTGCAGGCCTTGTCCACGTTCTCAATGTCTCCGCTGATTTTCAGTTCGCTGTCACGTCCTGTGACACAGACGTTGTACTCTCTTTCGATGAGCTTGATGTTCTCGTCAAAGCTGCCGAATAGTGCAACCGCCTGTTCCATTCTGTCGATGTTGATTATCTGTTCCGTAGCTGATTACTCCAATACTGATATATTTAATCTTATAAAGTATATCACAAGTTTGTATTAAAATCATCCGAATTTTCAAAAAAAGTTCCCATTTAACGATATTTTGTGAAACTTGCCGAAGAGTCGGGGCTGTGTTTGGTGAAAAATAAAGTTCCCAAGGCAAAAAACAACACAAATTGTGCGTATTTACTATTGACAAAGCCCTCGCGGAATAGTATAATCTCATAGGTGTAAAGAAAAAAGCTTTACATCCTGGGAAGGTTGCTCCTTCCTTGAGGTGTTTTTTTGGGAGGTAGCTATGGATAAGAATTTAGAGATCTCCCTGTTGTTTGATTTTTACGGACAGCTTCTCAGCGATAAGCAGCGTCAGGCAGTATCCTTGTACTACAACGATGACCTTTCTCTTTCGGAGGTGGCCATGCTGTGCGGTATCACCCGTCAGGGTGCCAGGGACCTGGTCAGACGCAGCGAGGCGGAGCTGTATGAATATGAGAAGAAGCTTGGCTTGTTTGCAAGGTTTGAGCAGGTCGGAGAGACAGCATCACAGATACGCTCTCTGGCAGAGTCTGTGCTGAGAAGCGGGGATTCCTCCGTACAAGGCGCAGCCGAGGATATCATCACCCTCGCAGATAAGCTTTATGAGCAGGAGGCATAACTATGGCATTTGATAGCTTGTCGGAGAAGATTACCGGCGTCTTCAAACGGCTTAAGAATAAGGGTAAGCTCACAGAGGGCGATGTCAAAACCGCTATGCGTGAGGTGAGACTGGCACTGCTTGAGGCCGATGTTAACTACAAGGTCGCCAAGGATTTCACCAACAAGATTACAGAGCGTGCAGTAGGCGAGAGTGTTATGGAGAGTCTCACCCCTGCACAGATGGTCA
Organism: Ruminococcus sp.; assembly: GCA_017457155.1. Lineage (GTDB taxonomy): Bacteria > Bacillota > Clostridia > Oscillospirales > Acutalibacteraceae > Ruminococcoides. Next base: position 33,146 of record JAFTHZ010000012.1, on the reverse strand, counting down.
TCAAGATAGTTAACGAGGAGCTTGTGGCTCTGATGGGCGGCGACAGCGCAAGAATCGAATTTGCGTCCAAGCCTCCCACAGTTATCATGATGTGCGGCCTTCAGGGTTCAGGTAAGACTACCCACTCAGGTAAGCTTGCAAAGATGCTCAAGGCTAAGAACCACAGACCTCTGCTGGTTGCCTGTGATATCTATCGTCCTGCTGCTATTGAACAGCTGAAGGTAGTGGGCAAGACCGCCGAGGTGCCCGTCTTTGAGATGGGCAAGGAGGATCCTGTGAAGATTGCTCAGGCGGCTATCCGTCAGGCAAAGGACTACGGTAACGATATCGTTATCCTGGATACAGCAGGCCGACTCCATATTGACGAGGAACTCATGGGTGAGCTTTCCCGCGTCAAGGAGGCAGTCAATCCCTCCGAGATTCTGCTTGTTATTGACTCAATGACAGGTCAGGATGCAGTTAATGTTGCCAAGAGCTTCAACGAGCTTCTGGATATAACAGGCGTCATTCTTACAAAGCTTGACGGTGATACCCGAGGCGGTGCGGCACTGTCCGTCAAGGCTGTCACAGGCAAGCCCATCAAGTTTGCAGGTACAGGAGAGAAGCTCTCTGACCTGGAGGTTTTCCACCCTGATCGTATGGCAAGCCGTATTCTGGGCATGGGCGATATGCTCACTCTCATTGAGGAGGCAGAGGAGAAGCTTGACCAGAAGAAGGCAGAGGAACTTGCTGACAAGATGATGCGCAACAAGATGGACTTCAATGACCTTCTGGCTCAGTTCGAGCAGCTTCAGAAGATGGGCCCCCTCAAGGGCATCCTCTCGAAGCTCCCCGGTATGAATCAGCAGAAGCTGGAAGAGGCAAACATTGAGGAGCGTCAGATAGACTGGACAAAGGCAATCATCCTGTCCATGACCCCTGAGGAGAGAGAAAAACCCTCTCTCATGAATCCCTCCCGCAAGCGTCGTATCGCCGCAGGCTCAGGACGCAGCGTCGAGGAGGTCAACCGCCTGATAAAGCAGCTGGAGCAGATGCAGAAGCTGATGAAGCAGATGACAGGCAAATCAGGCACAAAAGCAAAGAAACGCCGCAAAGGCGGTCTCCCCGGACTGGGCGGTATGCCCTTTGACGGAGGCGGCACAGGCAGCTTCGGCGGATTCTGATATCCGTCATTGACGTAACACAGGTTATCAGCCCTCGGGCTTATAATATAAAAACGCAAATTATTTTATGGAGGTAAACACCATGGCAGTTAAAATCAGACTTCGCAGAATGGGCGCAAAGAAGAACCCCTTCTATCGCATCGTTGTTGCAGATTCCCGCTATCCCAGAGATGGCCGTTTCATCGAGGAGATCGGTACTTACAATCCCCTCACCGAGCCTGCAGAGGTAAAGGTTGACGCTGAGGCAGCAAAGAAGTGGATCGCTAACGGCGCACAGCCCACAGATAAGGTTAAGGCTCTCTTCAAGTCTAACGGCGTTATCTAAGCTTGGGAGTATAAGTAGATGAAAGACTTACTTACTATTATCGCTAAAGGTCTCGTTGAGGCTCCTGATGAGGTCAACGTTACCGCTGACGAGCCCCTTGAGGACGGCACCACTGTCTATCATATCCATGTAGCAGAGGACGATATGGGCAGAATCATCGGCAAGCAGGGCAGAATAGCCAAGGCTATCCGCACCGTTGCCCGTTCTGCAGCTATCCGCAAGGATGTTAAGATTCAGGTTGAGATCGACTGATTCACCTGTATCCCCACTTTTAATAACCTTTTTTCAAAGGACACAGAGTATCAAGGAGTCAGAGGGCTTTTTGCTGCTTTGTGTCCTTTGTCGTTTTTCTGTGAGACAGAAGGGCTCGTTGGTTCTTGCGATGTGGTTGGTATTTGCCGCAGTAAAAGGGGTTTTGTTGACAATACGGAAAAATAAGTTTATACTGTACAATGAGATGAGGTGTACATTTATGGCTTATTCTGAGAATAAAAAAATATATATGAAGGTGCTGTCCCTCTGCCTGATGATGGCTCTTGTGCTGGCTCTGGGTTGCTTTGGGTTCACCGCCCATGCCCAGGAGACAGAGGAAGAGGTCCTCACACACGGATACCTTGAGTATGTTATCCGCGACAATGTGGTCTGGATAACAGGCTACACAGGTGATGGCGGAGATGTTTCCATTCCCAATATGATTGATGATCTGTCGGTGCTTGCAATCGAGACCGAAGCTTTCTGGTATGAGGACAAGATCACAGCTGTTGATCTGCCTGACTATCTGGAGTTCATCGGAGACAGAGCTTTCCAGAACTGCTCGATGCTAAAGTCAGTGACAATTCCTGACAGCGTCAAAGAGATTGGCACAGCGGCATTTGCAGAGTGCTATGCTCTGGAGAGTGTCAATATTCCCAAGGATATCCTCTATGTAGGTGGCGGAGCCTTTGATAATACCCTTTGGATCAAGAGATTTGAGGACAACACCTCCATCATCTTTGGCGGAAAGGTGTTTTATCGCTATATGGGCGATGCTTCTGTGGTGAACATTCCCTACGGTGTGGTCGGTATCAGCGGAAATGCCTTTACAGACAATCAGAACGTAACCTATGTTAATATTCCCGAGACAGTGCTTTTTGTGGGAGACTACAGCTTCTTTAACTGTCCCAACCTTGAGAGCGTAAGCCTGCCCGATGATGTGAACTACCTGGGTGTGTACGCCTTCGGTTATGACTCCATCGACGCAGACGGAGAGCATCAGAATGAGGGCTTCACTATTTATGCCAACGAGGATACTCTGGGCGCCGAGTATGCCCAGACCTATGACCTGAAGCTCAGCTCTCCTGCAGACAACGCAACTCCCGATGAGCTGCCTGAGCCCGAGTCCTGTGTTGCAAAGGACCTGTCAGAGGTCACATCCGAGAGTGCAACCGAGCCTGTGCAGAAGACAAGCTGGTTCAAGAAGAACAACTCCGCAGTTGTTATTGTGATAATTATTGCATCCTGTGTGGTTATCTTCGGAGGACTCTATCTGTATATAACCTTCACTGAGAAGAAGCGCAAGACTCAAGAAAAAGAAGAAAAGCAGAAGAATAAGTCAAAGAAAAAGAAGAAAAAGTAATAACTGAATTTTTGGATAGGATAAGAGTAATATGCTTAAAGAATATCTTGAAATAGGAAAAATAGTTGGTACCCACGGAGTTATGGGTGAGTGCAGGGTCGAGTGCTGGTGTGACAGCCCCGCCTTTCTGTCACAGTTTAAGAACCTGTACTTTGACAAAGGAGCACAGAAGCTGTCTGTCAAGGGTCGTCCTCATAAAAATATCGCCCTGCTTAAGATAGAGGGTGTGACCACCGTAGAGCAGGCAGATATGCTCCGCGGAAGAATCCTGTATATGAGACGAAAAGACGTAAAGCTCCCCAAGGATGTGTACTTTGTGCAGGACCTGTTGGGGCTTGAGGTCAGGGATGCAGACACAGATCAGGTCTACGGCAATATCACTGATGTTCTGCGTACAGGTGCCAACGATGTCTACGAGGTGAAGGATACTGAGGGTAAAGCCTTCTACATCCCTGTGATTGATGATATCGTTACTAAGAAGGACCCCAAAAACGGAGTCGTTCTCATCAAACCCATGAAAGGTCTGTTCGGCGATGAGGATTGATATAATTACGCTGTTCCCTGAGATGTGCGAGGCGGTGCTCTCAGAAAGCATCATCGGACGAGCCAGACAGAGCAAGGCGGTGGAGATAGTATGCCATCAGCTGCGTGATTTTGCCTTTGACAAGCATCGCCGTGTGGACGATGCTCCCTACGGGGGAGGTATGGGGATGCTGATGATGGCAGAGCCCATAGCTCTGTGTTTTGAGAATATATGCGAACAACTGGGCACGAGACCCCACTTTATTTATATGTCACCCAAGGGCAGAACCCTCACTCAGCAGGTTGTCCGTGAGATTACGGATTCCTATGAGAATGTGTGTATACTCTGCGGTCACTATGAGGGTGTGGATCAGCGTGTGCTCGACAGCCTTGTGGATGAAGAGATATCCATCGGCGACTATGTACTCACAGGCGGCGAGCTGCCTGCGGTGGTGTTTGCAGATGCTTTGTGCAGAATGCTGCCCGGTGTGCTCTCCAGCGACGAGTGCTTTGAGCTCGAGAGCCACTACGGAGGCCTTCTGGAATATCCCCAGTATACCCGACCCGAGGTATGGAGGGATCAGACTGTGCCCGGGGTTCTCATGAGCGGCCACCATGCAAATATCGAGAAATGGCGTCGTGAGCAGGCTATCACAGCCACCGTCAGACTTCGTCCCGATATGCTTTCTCAGGCTCAGCTCACAGATAAAGAAAAAGCTTTTGTTTCTCAGCTTCAGGAGCAGGAGAAAGACAGCCTCTGAGGTGCTCTCGGATATGTTGTTATTTTGCACAAGAAACTTTGTTAGTTTTTTGTCGCAATAGTGTATCAAAACAAAAATGTTTTTATTATGTTGACCTCTCTGTTTTTTGTGGATATAATAACAAAAAATGAACAATTTAAGTATGCTGTCTGATGATAAGTTATTGACAGCCAAAAGATTTCATCATTAAGATAAGAGAGGGTATTTCCATGTACGGTAAGGATGTTTTAGTTCAGAATAAAACAGGTTTGCACGCCCGTCCGGCAACTTTCTTCATTCAGAAGGCAAACGAGTTTAAGTCTACCATCTGGGTTGAGAAGGATGAGAGAAGAGTCAACGCCAAGAGTCTGCTCGGCGTACTGTCACTGGGTATCCTCGGCGGCACAACTATCAAGATCTTTGCAGATGGTCCTGATGAGACCAACGCAGTTGAGGGTCTTGTGACTCTGGTTGAATCCGGTTTTTCCGAGTAATTAACGTGCATTTGCAGGGCGGAGTATGTCTCCGCCCTTTTTTATTTTTTGCAGGAGGTGATTGATGTGAGCGATAAATTGAGAGATCTCAGAGCCAAGGCCATGGGGCTTCCTCTTCAGCCCGGGGTGTATATTATGAAGGACGCCCGACGGGAGATTATCTATATCGGCAAGGCAAAGAAGCTTCGCAACCGTGTCAGCCAGTACTTCGGCTCACAGAACAATCACCCTGAGAAGGTCCGCCGGATGGTGTCCCGTGTGGAGGACTTTGAGTATATCATCACGGACAGCGAGTTTGAGGCGCTTATACTTGAGTGCAGTCTCATCAAACAACATACCCCCAAGTACAACATCCTGCTGAAGGATGACAAAGGATACAGCTATATCAAGGTGACAGGGGAGAAGTGGCGCAGGATATCCTGTGCTCTCCAGAAGGATGATGACTCAGCCGAATATATCGGTCCCTATAATTCGGGCTACTTTGTGAAGCAGGCGGTGGAAGAGGCTAACACCGTATTCAGACTTCCCACTTGCAACCGACGCTTTCCCCAGGATTTTGGCAAGGGACGTCCTTGCCTGAATTTTCACATCAAAAAGTGCTGTGCACCCTGTACGGGAAAGGTGAGGTTTGAGGAATATAAAAGGAACGTGGACAGGGCACTGGAGTTTCTGTCAGGTGGCAGCAGCGAGTCCCTTAAGGCTCTCACTCAGGAGATGCACACCGCCGCCGAGAATCTTGAGTTTGAGCGGGCGGCGTCTCTTCGCGACAGCATAAATGCCATCAGAAAGCTCTCTGATAAACAGAAGGTTATCCAGTCGAGAGTGAAAGATCAGGATGTTATAGGATATTTCTCTGATGGAAATAAGGCTGCTTTCGAGGTGTTTCGCTTCAGCGGAGGAAGACTTTGTGACAGACAGGATTTCTCTGTGAGTGTGCTGGGCAGCGACGAAGAGGCGAGAGAGGAGTTCCTCACAAGCTTCTATAGCGGAAGCAACACCGTCCCCCAATATGTTACCCTTGACGAAGCTGTGGAGAATCAACAGCTCATAGAGCAGTATCTGACAGAGCGCAGCGGCAGGAGAGTGTATCTGACGATTCCCAGACGAGGGGAGCAGTACAAGCTGGTTCAGATGTGCAGACAGAACGCCGCAGAGCGTGTGGCACAGCAGAGCGGAGGAACAGGCAGAGAGCTGGAGGTGCTCAGGGAGCTCAAGGAGGTTCTCTCTCTGGACAGTATTCCTCTGTATATTGAGTCCTACGATATCTCTAACACCGCAGGGGCCGAGAATGTTGCGGGAATGGTTGTGTTTGAGAACGGAAAGCCTCTGAAGAAAGCTTACCGAAAATTTAAGATAAAGTCCTTTGAGGGTCAGGATGACTACGGCTCCATGAACGAGGTGCTCAGACGCAGGTTTGAGGAGTACCTTGCCCACAAGGATGAGGGAGAGGGCTTTGGCAGACTCCCTGACCTGATTCTTCTTGACGGAGGTGTGGGCCAGGTGAACGCCGTCAGACCCCTGCTGTCAGAGTACGGGCTGGATATACCGCTTTTCGGTATGGTGAAGGACGACCGTCATCGTACCCGTGCCATCACAGGCGACAGTCAGGAGATAGCCATAAACTCCAGACAAAGAGTGTTTAATTTCATAAGCTCTGTGCAGGATGAGGTTCACAGATTTGCCATCGGATATCACCGCAGCCGCCGAAGCGCCGCAGCGTTTCGAAGCTCTTTGACGGATATTGAGGGTATCGGTGAGAAGCGGGCAAAAGAACTGCTCAGATATTTCAAGACTATAAAAAACATTTCCCACGCGGATTACGAGGAGCTTCTGTCTGCTCCGCGGATGACAAAGCAGACCGCTCTGGCAGTATACAGATATTTTCACCCGGATGACCAGGGTAGCAAAGGAGAATAGTATGAGAGTAATCACAGGTGTTGCAAGAGGACGCAGACTGCAGACTCTGTCAGGAGACGATGTGCGTCCCACAACCGACAAGGTAAAGGAGTCTGTTTTCTCCATAATACAGTTTCAGATACCCGGCAGAATTTTCCTTGACCTTTTTGCAGGGTCGGGACAGATGGGTATAGAAGCGCTATCCCGAGGTGCAAAGGGTGCATACTTTCTGGATATGAGAAGGGACGCGGTGTCTGTTATCCGCCGTAACCTTGCAGATACGGGGCTTGAGGATAAGGCTCAGGTCAGGTGTGCAGACTCGCTGGGCTTTCTGGGGGCATGTGACGAGAAGTTTGATGTGGTGTTTGCTGACCCGCCCTACGGCAAAGGGTTGTGTAAGAAGGCTTTGGAACTTTTGCCTCATGTGATGAATCCTGCAGGAGTGATTGTGTGCGAGACAGCTATTGAGGAGGAACTGCCCGAGAATGCGGGGGAATTTGTTCTTGACAGAACCTATCGCTATGGTAAAATAAAATTGACCACATACAGACGTCCTATGGATGAGTGATTTACGGATGGGAGGTAGTCCTATGAGAATAGCAATCTGCCCGGGTAGTTTTGACCCGGTTACTATGGGACATATGGATATTATTGCACGTGCTTCGGGACTTTTTGACAAGGTTATCGTGGCGGTGCTGTGTAATAAGGAGAAGAATCCCTGCTTCACAGTGGAGGAGAGGATGGAGCTTCTGCGCCAGGCCACAGCAGAATATGATAATGTGGAGATAGACAGCTTTCAGGGTCTGCTGGTAGATTATGCCAGAGAGAAGGGTGCCGTGGCGGTAGTCAAGGGCCTGCGAGCTGTGTCGGACTTTGAGTACGAGTTCCAGATGTCCATGATAAACAAGAAACTGTACCCTGAGCTAGAGACGGTGTATCTCAACACAAGTCAGGAGTATATGTACTTAAGCTCCAGTGTCATCAAACAGATTTCCTCCTTCGGCGGAGATATCAGTCTGTTTGTTCCTGCTTGTGTTCACGATAAAATAGTTGACAGACTCACAAATATGTGAAATAATATATAAGTACCAAAGTAGAGTTCAGATAGGAAAGGGAGATATATAATGAAAAGAATTGAAGAGCTTCTCAATGAGCTGCAGGATATTATGAACGAGGCAAAGGCTGTTCCTCTCACAGGCGGCAAGTCTCTGGTTGATACAGAGCTTGTGCTGGATATTCTGGATGAGATTCAGGATTCTCTGCCCTCTGAGATCCGTCAGGCAAAGAACATCGTTGCTGACAGATCCCAGATCGTTTCTGAGGCTAAGAAAGAGGCTGAGTCTATTATCCGTGAGGCTGAGGAGAGAAAGAAGCAGATGGTCAATCAGAACGAGATTGTTCGCGCTGCTCATGCTCAGGCTAACGAGATTATCAACGACGCAAAGGCAAAGACCTCTGACATGCGTAAGGCTGCCAGCGAGTTCGTTGAGGATATTATGAAGAAGACTGATGATGCTCTTGCAGCACAGCTCACTGACCTGCGCAAGACCCGTCAGAGCATCAAGATGACCCACAAGACAGGCAGCGGTATGTGATCACAAAAAGTTACGGCGTTGTAATCTTCTTCGGAGAGAACAGAAAATCGAACAAACATTCTTAAAACATAGGCGTAATCGTAGTTTTGCTACGGTTACGCCTCTTTTTTTGTCTATTGTGCAACATAATCAGGTCGCATTATTGGTAAAAAAGTCGTAATATTTGTCTTGCATTTTTGATACCCATAAGGTATAATGTACATACAGTGTCATTTAGTGTACAAAAGTAGCACGGATTGCACATGAATTGAGCAAAAAGGAACGGAGGTGGCAAAATGTTTACGGGAATGTTGTTTCAGAGCCTGGATACTAAGGGCAGAGTAGTTTTGCCTCAGAAGTTCCGTGATGAGCTGGGCGAGAGTTTCTTCGTGACCAGCGGTTTCAATAAAGATTACAGATGTATCCAGATCCTTTCCTGTGAGCAGTTTGACCGACTCCGCACACAGATACGTGAGCTTCCTGCGGACAAAGCGCTCCAGCTTCAGTATGTGCTTATCTCTCCTGCCACAGAGGTATCTCCCAACTCTCAGGGCAGAGTCCAGATTCCTCAGGCGCTGAGAGATTTCGCAGGACTCTCCAAGGAACTGGTGGTTCTGGGTATGGATACACGAGTTGAGGTCTGGGACAAGGAGACCTACGACAAGTTCATGAACAAGCAGATGCAGGAGTCCTTCGCGGATGCTCTTGAGCTGCTGAGGCTGTGATCATGAGTTTTGCGCATTTGCCCGTTCTGCTGAACGAGACTATCGAGGGTCTCAACATCAGACCCGACGGAGTCTATGTTGACGGCACAGCAGGAGGCGGGGGACATTCCTCTCAGATTCTCAGAAGACTTGAGAGTGGAAAACTCTACTCCATAGACCGCGACCCCGATGCCATCAGGGCGGTGACAGAGAGGTTCAAGGATGAACCTTGCTCGGTGATAGTGAAGGGCCGCTTCGGTGATATGACAGAGCTGCTGAGAGCTTATGGCGTCACACAGGTTGACGGAGTGCTCCTTGATATAGGAGTCTCCTCACACCAGCTGGACACAGCACAGAGAGGTTTCTCTTTCCACGAGGACGCACCTCTTGATATGAGAATGAGCCAGGAAGGCACCAGTGCAAGAGATCTTGTCAATAACCTGCCCTACAGCGAGCTTGCACGGATAATCGGAACCTACGGCGAGGAGAAGTTCGCATCCTCCATCGCTCGCAATATTATAAAATACAGAGAAACTAAAGAGATAGAGACAACTTTGGAGCTTGCAGAGATAATTAAAAGCTCTGTACCTCAGAGGGTGCGTCGTGAGGGACATCCTGCTCGACAGACTTTCCAGGCGATACGCATCGCCGTCAATGATGAGTTTTCTGAGCTTGAGCGTGGGCTTGACTCCGCCTTTGAGCTTCTGAGACCCGGCGGCAGGCTGGCGGTCATCACCTTCCACTCTATCGAGGACAGAATCACAAAGCAGAGAATGCTCGGCTGGGCAACAGGATGTACCTGCCCCCCTGACTTTCCTGTTTGTGTCTGTGGAAAGACTCCTCGGGCAAAGGTCATCACACGCAAACCTGTGACCGCAACCGAGCAGGAGCTGGAGGAAAACCAGCGCAGCCGAAGCGCAAAGCTGAGGGTATGTGAAAAGCTGTGAATCAGCATCTGAATATGAAGGGGATATAAACAATGGCTTACAGTGCTTATAAGTACAGCGACAGAGGATACGATCTGAGCTTGTTTGAGACAGAGGGTACCTCGGCGCCTAAGCCTGCTCCTGCAAGAGCAAGAAAGAAAAAACCTGAGAATAATATAGTTCTTCTCCACCAGATGGAGTTTGACAAAGCCAGCCGCAGAAAGCACAATGTGGCAGGTCTGGTGTGGGGATTTATGATGGCGGCTGTAATCGTACTGATCGTTGGAGTTATGATTCACGGTCAGGTACGGCTTGCAGAGCTTAATCAGCAGATAAACGCCGCAGAGACAACCTTGTCTCACAGGGTCAGCGAGTACACTCAAATGCAGGCGAAGGTAGAGGCCTCCCTGTCCACCGCTGTGGTGGAGGAGTACGCCCGCACAGAACTGGGTATGCAGAAGGCTACCAATCAACAGAAGGAATATATCACCCTTTCACATGGTGACAAAGCAGAGGTTTACACGCAGAGTAGCGAGAGCATCTTCACTGTTGTGGGAAATTTCTTTGATTCGCTTTGGTCATAACATATCCTGAGGGATAATAGTTATGTTATGTGAGAACAAGAGTTAAGATTATGTCTTGACTCTTTTTCTGCTATTGTAAGGGACTAACGAAAAATGGTATTTTGTGTCAATATGACTAGGGAAAGGAGCTGAGTGCCCATGGCAAAAGGTGTGAAACAGACCTTTATATCCAGATCCAACAGACTGCTTGCGATGCTGTTGGTGTTGGGACTCGGAGCTGCCATGTGCAGACTGGGATATCTGCAGATTTTCAAGGCGGATGTGCTGCAGCAGAAGGCGGTTGACCAGCAGCTGTCTGATACTACCATCTCTGCTCAGAGAGGTACGATATATGATGTAAACGGAAAGGTACTTGCAACCTCTGCTTCTGTATGGAGAGTTGTAATCGCCCCTGTGTATCTTACAACTGACGAGCACCGTCAGCTTGTGGCGGACGGACTGGCTGAGATACTGGATATGGAATCAGAGACTATCTTTGAGAAAGCTCAGCAATCCAGCTACTATGTGGAAATCAAACGACAGATCGAATCTGATGTGAGGGAAGAGGTCCTTGCCTTTTCTCAACAGCTGTCCGATCAGTATGGAATAAACGGCAACGCAGTTTATCTGCTGGATGACTACAAGCGATACTATCCCTACAAGAATCTGGCATCTTCGGTTATCGGATTTACAGGCTCTGATGATCAGGGTCTGGATGGTGTGGAGTATCAGTACAACGACATCCTCACAGGTACTCCCGGCAGACTTGTTACTGCAACCAATGCCCATGGCACAGCGCTGCCCTTCCAGTACAGCCAGAACATCGAGGCTGTGGATGGCTCAAGTCTTGTGCTTACCATTGACGAGACAATTCAGTCTATTGTTGAAAAATACATGCAGCAGGGAATCGAGGAACACAAGGTTATCAACCGCGGTGTGTGTATCATCATGGATGTGGACACAGGTGCTGTCAGAGCGATGGCATCCGTAGGCGGATATGACCTGAATGACCCCTTCACTCTTGACGCTGAGAGTCAGGCACAGATCGATGCCTTGCCTGAGGATGAGCGTGCACAGGCAAAGAGTGCTGCCCTGAGCAAAATGTGGCGAAACAAGGCTGTTATGGATACCTATTATCCCGGTTCTGTGTTCAAGATGTTCACCGCCGCCATGGCGGTTGAGGAGGGTCTCGTTGATGAGAACAGCTCCTTCTACTGTGATGGTGGATACGAGGTGGCAGGAGAGCTGATGCACTGTCATCAGCGTCTGGGTCACGGAACCCAGAACTTCCGCCAGTCAATCCTCAATTCCTGTAACCCTGCATTTATGCAGATAGGTGAGCTGGTGCAGCAGGAAAAGTTCTGGCAGTATTATCAGGCATTCGGCTTCTCTGAGAAGACAGGTATCGACCTGCCCGGTGAAGCGGACGACATCTTTTTCTCTACAGATGGTTCAATGGGTCCTGTTGAGCTGGCGACTGCCTCCTTCGGTCAGAACTTTGCGGTTACACCTATTCAGGTCGCCACAGCGGTATGTGCCATTGCCAACGGCGGATATATAGTTCAGCCCCACGTGGTTGCACAGATACTGGACAGCGACGGAAACGTAACCTCAACCACTTCCACTGAGGTGAAGCGTCAGGTTATCTCTACCGAAACAGCTGACCTGCTCTGTGATATTCTGGAGGAAAACTCAACCTCCGGCTCTGGTAAGAACAGCTATGTTCCCGGATACAGAGTAGCAGGTAAGACCGGTACATCAGAGAAAAAACCTGCATCAGAGGACGGCATAGAGGATTATATTGCATCCTTCTGCGGATTTGCACCTGCCAACGACCCTGAGGTTGTGTGTCTGGTGTTCTTTGATACACCCAAGGGCAACGCTTACTACGGAAGCCAGGTTGCGGCTCCTGTGTTTGCGCAGATTATGTCTGAGGTTATGCCATATCTGCAGGTTGCAACTGACTATACAGAAGACGAGCTTGCGGCTCTTGACAAAACCGCAGGAACATATATGGGCATGACAGTATCCGAGGCTACCGCTGCTGCCGAGGAAGACGGCTACACAGTAACCGTCAAGGGCGGCGGAGAGACAGTTCTTGATCAGGAGCCTGCCGCAGGAACCACCATTCCGCAGGGAGGCAACGTGGTGCTCTACACGGATACGGAGAGCGCAACCCTTCAGGTGGAGGTGCCCGACTTCACGGGTTATGACATTATGAACGTGAACTGGCTGGCTTCTAACAGCGAGCTGAACATAAGCATCACAGGTGTGACGGACAACGCAATGTGCGTGGCATCCTCTCAGAGCATAGCTCCGGGAACGATGGTGTCACCGGGTACGGTTGTGAAGGTTACCTTCACAGGCAGCGGAGTCAGCGACTAACCTGAATTCACTTGTTAGTAGGTGAGTATATGACAGATATGAATATGATAAAGCTTTCTTCTGACACAGGTCAGAAGGTATCAGAAATAATTGCAGGGATAGCCGATGGGGTTCAGATTATTCCCGAGAGGGTGGCGGTGCTCACCTTGTCAGATAAGGATAGGGTATCGACCCTTCTGTCTGAGGCAGATGTGGCGGTTGCGGATTATGAGCTGAGACAGCTTGTGGATCCTTCTGTGCGTCTTGTGACTTTCTCTCGCAATAATACAAGCGCAGACGTAACATCCCTGAATCTTCAGCAAAGGGAGACCTGTCGCAGCTTTGAGGTTCTCAGCGGAAGCTCCATGGGCAGAGTGTATGTGCCTTATTCCTGTAACTATTCTATGGATCAGATACTCATTGCTGTAGCGGTGATGTGTGCTCTGGGAGCGGCTCTTGATGATATACTGACATCATTAAACGGATTTTTAAAGTAAAGGGTGGAAATTAATTATGGTAAACAGTTTGTGGGCAGTAGCAACAGCGGTGATATCCTTTGTGATATCCGCATTTCTCGGAAAAATTCTTATACCTTATCTTCATAAGCTGAAGTTCGGTCAGACCATTCTGGAGATAGGTCCCGACTGGCACAAGAAAAAGCAGGGTACCCCCACCATGGGAGGAATCATGTTTATCGCAGGAATCATTGTTTCGGTTGTACTGTGCTATACAGTCAGACTCCTGACAGCGCCTGCGGATTTCGCAACAACTGTTGACAGCTATAGCGTGTACATCGGTCTTGCTATGGCTGTGTGCTACGGACTCATCGGCTTTATAGATGACTATATTAAGGTTGTCAAAAAGCGCAATCTGGGTCTCACCGCTCCTCAGAAGCTGGTGCTTCAGTTTGCGGTTGCAGTTCTCTATCTGCTTGCACTCAGATATGTTGCTAAGGATACATCCCTCACATCTACAATCATACCCTTTGTTGGCACAGTGGATCTGGGCTGGTTCTTCTATGTTATTGCTTCTGTTGTTATTGTGGGAATAGTCAATGCCACCAACCTGACAGACGGTATCGATGGTCTGGATGGTTCCATCACATTCTTTGCGGCTGTGTTCATGATGCTCATGTCAAGCATGCTGAAGAACGTGGGCGGAATGATGGAGAGTGCTGCTCTTGCAGGCGGCTGTCTTGGCTTTCTGGTGTGGAACTTCCATCCCGCAAAGGTGTTCATGGGTGACACAGGATCTTTGTTCCTGGGCGGCATAGTTTGCGCTGTCCTCTTTACTCTGGATGTTCCTGTTCTTGTAATTCTTATCGGAATTGTTTATCTGGCAGAGATGTTCTCTGTTATTCTTCAGGTTGGCTACTTCAAGCTTACAAAGGGCAAGAGACTCTTCAAGATGAGCCCCATTCATCACCACTTTGAGATGTGCGGCTGGTCTGAGGTCAAGATAGTCTGTGTATTCAGCCTTGTGACTGCTGTGGCAGGTATACTGGCTGTTCTGCTCACATACTTCGGTGTTATTCATATTACACCTGCAGGTTAAGATTATTCGGTTAATATTATTTACTACATACATAAATGGAGGGATATAATGAAACACGGCAGTTCTCTACATGCACCTGACAGGGAATACCTGCGTCGTTACAGCGCACAGGCAGCCACAGGCGGCGGTGCAAAGGCTCCCTCTGAAAAAAGAGAAAGCATGGCAAAAACCAGGCGCAAGAAGAACAAGTTCCATCTTATGTCCATCGGACTGGGACTGGATATGCCCTTCTGTCTGCTGATACTTGTGCTTCTCACCATTGGAATAATAATGATGTTCTCTGCAAGTTACCCACTGGCATATACAGAGGACGGAGACAGCTACTACTACCTGAAGCGTCAGCTTATCTTTGCGGTTGTGGGTGTGGCGCTGATGATAGGACTTTCCTATGTAAACTATCACACCTTCTACAAGCTTGCCAAGGTACTTATTGTTGTTTCCTATGCGGTTCTGATCGTAGTTCTTCTCATACCGTCAAAGACCGGTATCCAGCGCTGGATCGGAGTGGGACCCTTTACCATTCAGGCGTCAGAGATCACAAAGTTCTGTATGATAGTCTTTCTGGCGTACTGGGGCACCAAGTACTATGACAAGATGAAGTACATCAAGTACAGCTTAGTGCCAGGAATCATCCTCTTTGGTTCAACAGCTGTGTTGTTGATTATGGAGCCTCACTACTCCTGTATCGTAATCGTGTTCTTGCTGACACTCATTATGCTTTATCTGGGCGGTATGCCGGGCAAGTATTTTGTTGCCATCGGAATATTTGTTGGAGTATGTTTTGTGATTGCGTTGTCCACAGGACTTCTGGGTTATGCCATGACCCGTATGGACGGTTGGGGACAGGCGCTCATATATACAACAGAGGAAATGTGGCAGACAACCTGGCAGACCCGAAACTCCCTGTATGCCATCGGCTCAGGCGGTCTGTGGGGACTGGGTCTGGGTCAGTCAAGACAGAAGTATCTGTATCTGCCCGAGCCTCAGAACGACTTTGTATTTGCAATCGTCTGTGAGGAACTGGGTCTTATCGGTGCAGGCTTTATCCTGCTTCTCTTCGGTCTGCTTATCTGGAGAGGAATCACTATGTCTCAGCGTGCAGGAGATACCTTCGGCAAGCTTCTGGGATGCGGTCTGACGGCTCAGGTGGGACTTCAGGTAGTCCTCAATATTCTGGTTATCACAGACTGGCTTCCAAATACGGGTATTTCGCTTCCTTTCTTCAGCTACGGAGGAAGCTCCCTGATAATGCTTCTGGCACAGATGGGAATCGTTCTTTCCATTTCACGTACAGCCAGAATAGAGAAAGTATAAACCAAGTTCATATATAGGTAAGGAAGGTAATTATGAGAGTATTACTGGCAGGCGGCGGCACCGCAGGACACATCAATCCTGCTATTGCCATAGCTCAGTCCATCCGTCAGCACTGTGCTGATGCGCAGATTCTTTTTGTAGGCAACGAGGGTGGTCTCGAACAGAGACTTGTACCCGGCGCAGGCTTTGATATTAAGACTGTTTCTATTCGCGGATTTCAGCGCAGTTTAAGACCCAGAGCAATTGTCAGGAATGTGGGTACTGTGTTTAAGGCTGTGTCCGCCTCATCTGCTGCCAAAAAGATAATAAGGGAGTTTTCTCCCGATATCTGTGTGGGCACAGGCGGTTATGTGAGCGGCCCTGTTATTCAGGCAGCTCAGAAGCTTGGTATCCCCACAGTTATCCACGAGCAGAATGCCTACCCCGGCGTTACCACAAAGATGCTGTCAAAGAAAGCAAAACGCGTTATGCTCGCCATGGATGCAGCCCGCAGCAGAATGGATTCAGGATGCAACTTTGTGCTGACAGGCAACCCTGTCCGCCCTCAGATCATCCTTGCAGATAAGGAGAAAGCAAGACAGACTCTGGGACTTGACAGCAGACCTATGGTGCTCTCTTTTGGTGGCAGTATGGGAGCTCGCAAGATAAACGAAAGCGTTGCTTCTGTTATTGCCAGAAGCGGCAAGGATGGCAGATATCAGCATATCCATGCCTACGGCCAGTACGGCAAGTGGTTCCCCGATCTTCTGAGAGAGAAGGGTGCGGACCCTGACAAATGCAGTAACCTTGATATCAGAGAATATATTGATAATATGGATGTGTGTCTTGCGGCGGCAGATGTTGTTGTGTGCCGTTGCGGCGCCATCACCCTCAGTGAGATTCAGATTATGGGCAAGCCCTCTGTGCTGATACCCTCTCCCAATGTAGCGGAGAATCATCAGTATCACAACGCCATGGCCCTGGTAGAGCGCAAGGCAGCCTCGGTGATTGAGGAGAAGGACCTGACAGACGAGAAACTCACTGCCGAGATAGACAGACTCCTGTCTGACGAAGCACTCCTTGCAGAGTATGCCGCAGGGGCAAAGTCTATGGCTATAGACGACGCCAACGAGCGTATCTTTGCTGTTATTACTGAGGTGCTTGCAGAAGAGAAAAAGTAAGATACAGTTAAGTAACAACACCCTCTTTCGATGCATAGAATAGGAAGCGGTGAGCTTTAATTTTATGTGCGGAAAGGGTGTTTCGTATGTCGAAACTTCTGATTGAAGGACAGAGAAAACTCCGTGGAGAGGTCAGAGTACAGGGAGCCAAGAACAGTGCCCTGCCCATATTGGCGGCTACGATTCTGTGTGGAGACGAGAGTGTCCTGCACAACTGCCCTTGTTTGTCTGATATAGACGTGTGTGTAGAGATACTCAGGTATCTGGGGTGCAGGGTGTCCCGCCACGGGCACACTCTGGTGACAGACAGTCGCCCAATGACAGGGGATGAGATTCCCACATCCCTGATGCGTCAGATGCGAAGCTCCATAATTTTTCTTGGAGCAATCCTTGCCCGATGCGGCAGAGCGTATCTGTCTTTCCCCGGAGGATGTGAGCTGGGTCCCAGACCCATAGACCTGCATCTGGATGCCCTGCGCAAGCTGGGTGCCGAGATAACAGAGCACCACGGCAGGATCTGTTGCAGTGCGCCCTCGGGGCTCTGCGGTGCGTCTGTTGCTCTTGCGTTCCCCAGCGTAGGCGCTACAGAAAATATAATGATAGCCGCATCCCTTGCCAAGGGCACGACCATCATCACCAATGCGGCCAGAGAGCCTGAGATAGTGGATCTGGCTGATTACCTGAACAAGTGTGGTGCCTGCGTCAGCGGAGCAGGAGAGGGAACGGTGATTATCGAGGGAGTCGGAAGCCTTCACGGCACATCCCACACCATCATTCCTGATCGTATTGTTGCGGCTACCCTCATGTCGGCAGCGGCTGTCACAGGCTCTGAGATTCTTCTGCGTGATGTTATTCCGTCTCACCTTGGGTCGGTTATTCCTGTCTTTGAGGAGGCAGGCTGTCAGGTGGATACACAGGGCGGAAGAATAAACATATCTGCCCCTCAGCGGCTGCGGTCCTTCCGTATGGTGCGTACCACCCCGTACCCCGGGTTTCCCACAGATGCCCAGGCACCCGTAATGGCTATGGCAACCGTTGCCAAGGGCACCACAGTGTTTGTTGAGAATATCTTCGAGAACCGATACAAGCACGTGGAGGAGCTGAAGCGTCTGGGTGCCAATGTGAGTGCCGAGGGCAGGGTGGCTGTGGTTGAGGGAGTAGGAGAGCTGTTCAGCGCTCCCGTACAGGCATGGGACCTGAGAGGTTCGGCGGCGCTTGTGGTGGCGGCACTTTGTGCACAGGGTGTCACAGAGATGGACACCACAAGTTTTCTGCAGCGAGGATATGAGGACCTGGATGTAACCCTGAGAGACCTTGGCGCAGTAGTGAAGAAAATTTAAGATTATCGTTTGACATATAGATTACTTTGGATTAACATATAAGATAGGACTAATGAAAAAAGGAGGTGCTCCCATGGAAGATAAGACAGCTGAGATTCCTTCCCTGAAGAAATACGACAGTAAGCGTCGGGACAGGGATGCTCAGAATCAGCGCAACAAAACCATGCAGACCAAAAGTCAGCTTCAGCGCAGCTCAGATAAAACGGAGCCTAAGACCCGTGGGAAATCTGTTTCTGATGAGACCCGACGTTTCTCTCAGGAGGATATGACCAGAATCAGCTCAGGTCAGAAGGGGAAGAAGTCTGCCTCCGATAACCGAAAACCCGCCCCAAAGAAAGAGAATCTGGGAGACACAAGGGTATTTGGTGTACAGAATGATAGCAAAAAAGCCGCCCGAAACGGAGGGAAGAAGACCTCTGCCTCTCCTCGGGCCGCTTCTGATAAACATCAGGGCACAGCCCCCACACGCAGAAAGCCTGCGGATACCGTAGCTGCTCCCAAGGTATATGCCAGACATCGCAACGGTGTAGGGGGAGTATCATCCGAGAAGCCTTCTGTCAGCCAGAGCACACGGCGGATGCCTCCCGTCAGGGAGGACGATGTGACCCTCAGAGAGGTTCCCACACCCCAAAAGCACAGAATTGATCTGCGGAATTTCCTCAGGTATTTTGCCATTGGCGCGGTGGTTGTGATTGTGGGAGTGATACTGTCTTTGACAGTACTCTTCAAGACCCAGACCATCACCGTCAGCGGCCATGGCACCTATTCTGCTCAGGAGATAATCCAGGCCAGCGGTCTGAAGAAGGGAGACAATATCTTTTTGGCTCCCAAGAGCAAGGCAGAGGAGAATATCCTCAAGGCTTTTCCCTATATGGAGTCGGTGGATGTGTACTGTGTTTTCCCCGACGGAATCAATATTGATGTGACTCCTGCAAACCCTGCCTGTGTGTTTGAGGCGGACGGGCTGTATTGTGTTGTCAGCAACAAGGGCAAGGTGCTGGAGGTTACCTCTACTACAGATGAGCTGGGTGTTCCTGTTATTGAGGGACTTGATGCCCAGGCAAAGACCCCCGGCGAGTATGTGAGCTTCGGGTCGGATGTTATCGGTACAGCGCTTGAAGAGATGTTTGCGGCTTTCAAGGAGTACTCTGTCAAGAATGTCACATCTATTGAGGTGATGAACACAGACGACGGAAAGATCGAGCTTCGATATGTATATGACAACAGAATAGTAGTGTATCTGGGACTTCCCGAACATATAAACTACAAGGTCCAGACCGCCCACGTGATAATCACTGAGAAGCTAGATGTGAGCGAAAGCACCAACATCGCAGGAGATCTGGATGTTTCTATGTGCTATGACAGCAAGAAGTCATACTTCAAGCAGTACACCATCCTTGCCGAGAACGAGGCACCGCCCGAGACAGAGCCCGAGACCACGGCTCCTGAGAGTGCGGTGGATGATTACTATACAGATGACTGGTACGGGGACGACTCATCCGATTATGATGATGTTTATACAGACGACAGTTATTATGACGATAGTTACTCTGATGACAGCTACTATGATGACGGCTACTAT
This sequence comes from Ruminococcus sp., assembly GCA_017457155.1. Classification (GTDB taxonomy): domain Bacteria; phylum Bacillota; class Clostridia; order Oscillospirales; family Acutalibacteraceae; genus Ruminococcoides. Next base: position 13,310 of record JAFTHZ010000012.1, on the reverse strand, counting down.
GACGACAGCTACGCTGATGATGGGTACTATGACGACAGCTACGCTGACGATGGCGGATCTGATGATTCTTATGGCTCAGATGACTCTCAGTGGGACTCCGACTCAGGCTCGGATGACACGGTATACTACTGATTTTGGGAGCTTGGTGGTAGAGAAAAACAGGGGATTGTTCTCGCAAAGAATAATTATCTGTGCTATGTAATAAAAAACTGCCCTCATAAAAAGAATAAAATATAAAAAATCACTTTATTTTCAAAAAAATGTTGAAATTGTGCTTGGAATATGTTACTTTATTATATGATGGATTATAGTGTATTATTGTATTTATTTCAGAAGAATCTATCGTCAGATTGTAACATATATACGACTTCAAGGAGGAATTGTAAATGGCTTTTGAGTTAGAGAAAGAGTATGTTGATTATTTGCCTGTAATTAAGGTTATCGGTGTCGGCGGCGGCGGCGGAAACGCAGTTAACCGCATGGTAAAAATGGAGGTTAAGAACGTAGAGTTCATCGCTGTCAATACAGATGAGCACGTACTCCGCTTCTCCAAGGCTTCCCAGAAGATCCAGATCGGTGAGAAGGTTACCCGCGGCAAGGGCGCAGGCTCTCTGCCTGAGGTTGGCCAGAAGGCTGCAGAGGAGAACAGAGAGGAGATCTCTGCTCTGCTGAAGGATACCGACATGGTATTTGTTACCGCAGGTATGGGCGGCGGCACAGGTACAGGTGCAGCTCCCGTTGTTGCAAAGATTGCAAAGGATATGGGTATCCTCACCGTTGCAGTTGTTACCAAGCCCTTCGCATTTGAGGGCAAGAAGCGTATGCTTCAGGCTGAGCAGGGTATCGAGCAGCTGGCTGCTTGCGTTGACTCTCTCATTGTTGTTCCCAACGAAAGACTCAAGTTCGTTTCTGAGCAGAGCATCACTCTCCAGAACGCTTTCACTATTGCTGACGATATTCTCCGTCAGGGTGTACAGAGCATCTCTGACCTTATCGTTGTTCCCGGTCTTGTTAACCTTGACTTTGCTGACGTTACTGCTATCATGAAGGATGCAGGCTATGCTCACATGGGCATCGGCAGAGCTTCAGGCAAGGACAAGGCTATGATGGCTGCTGACGCTGCTATTTCCAGCCCCCTGCTGGAGACAACCATCGATGGCGCACAGGGTGTTATCATCAATATCACAGCATCTCCCGATGTCAGCCTTGAAGATATTGACATCGCTTCCACAATGATCTCCGAGAAGGCTTCTGATGATGCAAACATCATCTGGGGTGCTGTTGTTGACGAGGAAATGAAGGACGAGATCAGCGTTACAGTTATCGCTACAGGTTTCCCCACAGACGGCAAGGTAAGAGCTACTGCTGCCAAGAAGGTTGAGGAAGAGGCTCCCAAGGCTGAGACAACTGATGACGATGATGACAACTTCTATGACATCATGTCTATCTTCAATAAGTAATTTATCCCTTTGAATTTTGGCGGAGTGCAGTTTTGTACTCCGCTTTTTTTTGTAAAAAAGAACCCCCGACAGGACAGTTTTTCGTGTCTTGTCGGGGATGTTTGTTTTATATGTGCAGATTCAACTTAGCTGTCCCACTCGCAGATGAAGCCATAATTTGTGATGTCATAGAAATCGTCTGCAAAGGGTGAGCCCTCGTTGGCCACATCGTTCCAGGAGCCTACGGGTTTTGGACCGCTGCCATCGGTTTTTTCAAAGCCGAAGAGGTGGATATACGCCTCCACGCCGTCCTGGTTGTTGGGTTCGTTCTCTGCCCAATTGGTGTAGCTCATATCCTCGCCTGTAGTCCATTCCCACTGGCCATCAGTAAGGTATCCTGCGGTCCAGTAGCAGTTTCTCTGGGCATCTGCAAGGATAGTGTCGGTGATAAAGTCCTGTTCCTGCTGTGAGTTAATGGTGACCAGATGGCCTCCCTGCTTCTCACAGAATGATTTTGCTTGTGTCCAGGTCATACTGCTCTGATACATTGTGTAGGTGTGGCCTGAGTAATCGTAGGTGGTGTTGTTGCCGAAATAGTCAGAGATTTCTGTGTCCTCCAGCCTGAGCTGTGTGTATACAAAGCCTGCACCTGCTGGTGTCGCAATCTTTGCGTATACCCACAGATGACCTTCCTCTCCGATGTAGGGCTGTGCCTCGTTGAGATATTCTTCAGAGAGTGACCAGTCCAGCAGCTCGTCCATAAGCTCATCTGTGAAGAAATCGTCACCTGAGCCGTAACTGTCGTGGTATGTATCCCAGTGGTTGGATTCAATTGCCAGACGGAGTTTTTGGTCGTATTCCTCCATAGTGAGTCCCTTGGAGGCTATGAGCTCCTCGTCGGAGATTTGCTCGCCTGTGGTCAGATCTACGTTGTATATGTTGTAAATGTTGTTATGATAAAAGGAGTTGACGCAGATATTCAGGTGCAGAGTATCCTCAAAAACGTGGCCTGTGTAGGTCATTGCGGTGGTGCCGTAGGATGTATTGTTGTTTACAGAGTCCTCAACAGATTCTACCTCGGGGTAGAAGGTATCCCATATCTCCTGATTGATGGAGGGAATATTACCGGTTGTGAGAAGAATCTCGGGAATGTAGTATTCATGTTGTACAGAATCAAATTCCCAGGTGTAGCTGTAGGCATCACCGACAACCTCATCGAAGGTGTATGCTTTCGTGTCTGTCTCTTCAGTAGAGTCACTGCTCAGGTCCTCGTACCCGTCAACAAGTCCACCCACCAGAGCGTTGTTGAACTCTTTGTTGTAGTCGATGACTACCTCGTCATCGTCGGTCTCGTAGCCGAGCTCAACCTTTGTTGTGACCTCGTCTGCGTTGTCTGCGTAGTCATAGATTGCGTCGGTGACGGCCTCGTTGTCGGTGGAGTCAAGCTGTGTGTACTCCTCCTCAAAGAAGCCTGACATATCGGGGGAGGTTATCTCGTACTTGATGGTGTCGTCCTCTACGGAGAGTACCTCTACTGTACTCATAGCGATCAGCTCTGTGAGCACATTCACACCCACACCTTCGCCTGTGGAGAGGGTCAGAAGCTCTGCCAGGGGATCATCTGCAAGCTCCATATCCTTGTCGCCGAAGAGCAGCTCGTTGATATCCTGCGCATCCCCTGAAGCGAGAATCCCGATTGCCTTCAGAGCGTCCTCCTCAGGGTTTACGCTTATGCGTCTGAGGCAGCCTGTAAGAGCTGTGAGGCATAGTAGTATAGCCAGCAAAGCTGCAAAGTAACGTTTCATTCAGTATATCCTCCTTATGGTGCTTTGTTATGTAATATATTATATATTGATATGAGTTCAAAGACAAGTTTAATATAAAAAACCAGCACCGCCTTTTGAGCGGTGCCGTTTTTTATCTTTCTCTGGGGGTTGCGGTGTAGGGGAGTTTTGTTGTGACACCTGACTGTAAATCGTGCACATAGTACTCAATCTGGTACTCCACGGTGTCGTTCCACCAGGCAACGGAGTCGGGGTTGTCCTTTGAATATCTTATCTGATAGAATACCTTGTTTCCTGTGTAGTTTACATAGCTGATGTTTTCCATATCATCGAGAGTTGTCTCAGGGATAAGCTGAACACAGTCTCCTGTCATATCTGGATAGATATAGTAGGATGTGGTCTTGGAGCTGTAGTCAGAGGCGTGCTCTGTAACTGCGAAGGGCTTGTTGTTGGGGCCGACGTTCATGGAGGAGGGTTCTGTCTCCATGGTCTCACAGTTGACGATGACGGCGGTAGACTCGCTGTCCTTGTAGAGCAGGTGTTCTACTCCGTTTTTCTCGAAGACGTTGAAGTAGGGAGTGTCTCCGGTTGTCCAGTCAAGTTCAGCGATAATTTCTGTTGTAGTGGAGCTCTTGTCATATCGGGCTATCTCGCCGCCCTGGAAGAAGTTGCCGGACCCTGCACGTCCTCCATAGGAGAAGTACACAGACTTGTCGGTCACTTGCATCCACTCGATGGAAGCGTCTCCCATATCTTCAGTCCAGGAAACATCAGAAATGATGACTGCAGAGCCAGTCGCTGCATCTACCTGATACAGGTTTATAATTCCGTCTGTGCTATATGAGAAGTATACGGTTTCAGCGTCTGTGCCTACCATAGTAGCGAAATCCGGTGTACCGCTGATATCTGTTGTGGCGCCTGTCTCGGGATTATAGAATGAATAGAATACTGCTGCGGCAAAATAGTCTCTGTCTTCAATGGGGCTTGTAAGAAGGACACCCGTATCCTCGCACACACCCTCAACAGAAAGTCCGTCGATGGTTCCTGTCTGGTTGCCCTCAAAGTCAAAGCAGACTATGCATTCGCTGCTGTAGTCGGTTATGTACATGGTATCGTTCAGCACAAAAATTCTGTTTGTGGGCAAATCGGTGTAGTAGATATCTGTGAGGTTGCCGTCTTTATCCTCGCGGACAAAGGTTGTGTCGGTCTCGCTCACAATGTAGTAGGTGTAGCCGCCTGCACTGATGGCGCTGCCGCCGTTGCCGATGATGCTTTTTGTTTCTTCTGCAGGGGTGTCGGGGGTATCTGTTGTGGTATCGCCGTCATTGTTGTCAATGCCGATGTGGTCCTCGTATCCGTCAACAAGTCCACCCACCAGAGCGTTGTTGAACTCTTTGTTGTAGTCGATGATAACCTCGTCATCGTCGGTCTCGTAGTCGAGCTCAACCTTCGTTGTGGCCTCATCTGCGTTGTCTGCGTAGTCATAGATTGCGTCGGTGACAGCCTCGTTGTCGGTGGAGTCAAGCTGTGTGTATTCCTCCTCAAAGAAGTCCGACATATCAGGGGCGGTGATCTCGTACTTGATGGTGTCGTCCTCTACGGAGAGTACCTCTACTGTACTCATGGCGATCAGCTCTGTGAGCACATTCACACCCACGCCCTCGCCTGTGGAGAGGGTCAGAAGCTCTGCCAGGGGATCATCTGCAAGCTCCATATCCTTGTCGCCGAAGAGCAGCTCGTTGATATCCTGCGCATCCCCTGAAGACAGGATGTTGATTGCTTCCATAGCGTTTTCTTCGATGTTGCTTGATACCTTAATGATACAACCTGAGAAAGCTGTCAGGCAAATCACAGCAGCAAGCACAACCGCAAAAAATCTTTTCATATCATTTCCTCCTCATGGTTTTGATATGAGTATATTATATATTGCATTGTGAAGGTTGACAAGAAGAAAATAACAAAAACAGCACCGCGGTAGTGCGATGCTGTTTTGAATTATTGCTCCAGATTAACTGTACCCAGAAGGGTAGTTGTGCCGCTTTCTGTGTCGTAGGAGTAGTATTCTTCTTTATAATCAACAAACTGTTCCCACCAGGCCAGTGCCTCGGGGTCCTCTCTTATGTATAGGATGGTGTAGAATACCTTGTCGCCTGTGTAGTACACCTTGTTGATATCCTCCAGGGAGGTCAGTGTCATATCGGGGAGTAACTGCACACATTCACCTGTCATGAGGGGATAGAAGAGGCACTTTGCGGTTTCGATGCTGTAGTCGTCGGAGTAGGTGGATACAACAAAGGGCTTGTTGTTGGGGCCTACGTTCATAGCGGAGGTCTCTGACTCCAGTGTCTCACAGTTAAGGAGAACTGCGGTTGACTCGCTGTCTTTGTAGAGTATATGTTCCACAGAGTCCTTCAGGAAAACGTTGAAGTAGGGGGTGGAGCCGTCTGTCCAGCCAAGATTGGTGAGGATGGTTGTGGAGCAGTCTTCCTTGTCGATTCTGGCAATAGCACCTCTCTGGAAGAAGTTGCCTGAGCCTCCGCGGAAGCCGTATGATACATAGAGAGCTTTATCGGTCAGCTGTGAATGCTCAATGAGCAGGAATTCTGTCATTTCGGTTTCTACGGTCAGGCGGGAGATCTCCTCTGTGGTGCCCAGATCCAGGTCTGTTCTGCAGATTATCTGAGTAGAGTAATCGGTGTTGTCCATACATGCAAAGTACGCATACTGTGTATCTGCATGCAGGAAGTTCTTGCTTCCCTCAAGAGAGGTTATCTCTGTCCCGGTTGAGGTAACGGGGTTGTAGATTTCGCAGCGGGTAGGGTCGGCACAGCTGTTTCTGGCTACCTCACCTGTGATGAGCACACCTTTCTCCTCAGCAATGCCAATCACAACGGTGTCCTGGTTTTCCTCCAGAAGATTTCCGTCAAAGTCAAAGCTCATGGTGGAGATGGTGCCAAGTGCAGTGTCGTTGTAGGAGACGTAAATTGTATCGTTGAGAATGTAGATGTTGTTCTGGACATTCTCGATGGAAGCGATTGTCTCGCGGTTGTCCTGTGAGTCCTCTCTGATAAGGTCTCCATCGATTAAGTAGAATATATAGTCAGATGTTCTGACTACTGCGCTTCCGTTGTTGATGGTGGCGGTGGACTCGGGGGAGAGGGTTTCTTCATTCTCCTCGTAATCGGTGATAAGTCCGCCCAGCAGAGCGTTGAGAAAATCTTTGTTCTTGTAGGGAGAGTCGATATTTACCTCGTCTGAGGTAGAACTTTCGTCAGGAGTTGAGGGAGTGATGTTTCCGACCACCACCAACTCTTGTTTTTTCTTATTTTTATCAAGCTGTTTTTGGGCGTAGTCGTTGATAATGTCCGTGACTTCGTCAGCGTTCTCTGCCTGTGCAAGCTCATCCTCACGGTCATTGAAGAAGTCTGACATATCGGGAGATGTGATGCTGTATACAACACCATCATCAGTAACCTCCACAACCTCAACAATGCTCAGGCTTGCAAGCTTTGACAAGGTGTTGATGGCAACGCCCTCTCCTCGGGCCAGAGCCTGAAGCTCTTCCATGGGGTCATCATATACCCGAAGCTCTCCGTCTCCGTAGATGAGCCTGTTGAGAGAGTCGGGGTCGTCTGTGTCGATGATGTCTCCCACCTTTGCGCTGTACTGAGAAGATTCGCCCTGTGCGTCCAGCAACACGTCCATAAATTGGCAGCCTGTGAGAACTGTGGTACAGATGAGCAAAGCTGCAATAAGCAGCAGTGAAAGTTTCTTTTTCATACTGATCCTCCTCGATTTTGGTGAAATATACATACATTATATATCTGCTGTGTTTGATTATCAAGATGTTTTCCTTTTGTTTTCTTGCATTAATCAGATGTGTGTTGTCAAAACTATTCTCAGAGAAAAGACGGGAGAGATGGTTTTGCAGTACAGCAAGGTTGAAATTTGCGGAGTGAACACAGCAGGACTCAAGGTGCTGAAGGAGAGCGAGAAGCGACAGCTGCTGGAGGTTATCCGAAACGGCACCGAAGCACAGCGCAAGGTCGCCAGGGACAAAATGGTTCAGGGTAATCTTCGGCTTGTGCTTTCTGTGATTCAGAGGTTTTCCAACAGGGGCGAGAATCCCGATGATCTTTTTCAGGTGGGGGTGATAGGACTTATCAAGGCAATCGATAACTTTGACCCGACGCTGGATGTCAGGTTCTCTACCTATGGAGTGCCCATGATAATCGGTGAGGTCAGGCGGTTTCTGCGGGATAATAACCCCATCAGAGTCAGTCGCAGCATGAGGGATATTGCGTACCACGCTATGCAGATAAAAGAGAAGCTTACGAATCAGAAGGGTTCGGAGCCTACGGTAGAGGAGATTGCAAAGGAGATGGGTGTCCCGAAGGAGAGCGTGGTGTTGTCTCTGGAGGCCATAGTGGAGCCTGTGTCCTTGTATGACCCTGTGTTCTCTGACGGGTCTGATACCATCTATGTTATGGATCAGGTGGGGGATAACTGCACCGACAAGGACTGGCTGGAGGAGATAGCTCTGAAGGAGTCCATAGCAAAGCTCTCTGACAGAGAGAAGAAGATTCTGGGGCTTCGGTTCTTTCGGGGCAAGACCCAGATGGAGGTTGCGAAGGAGATCGGCATATCTCAGGCCCAGGTCAGCCGAATTGAGAAGGGAGCTCTGGAAACCATAAAGCGGGAGGCCTTCTGATACTGTATAGATAACAAAAACAGGATGCTGCCGCAAGGGGAAAGCATCCTGTTTTTTTTATGCAGGGTCGGGTCAGTTTCTGAGGTTTTCCATATCCTGCTCTATCTGCGACCACATATCATCAGCAGAGAATTCCTCTCCATACTCTACAGAATCCTCATACAGCCTGAGAGAATCTCCGTCGATAATTATGTCAAAAACATGATCGGTGTCACCCTTAATATAGAGCGTACCATCCGTATGTGTTGCAAAGGATAGCTCGTGGAAGGGTCCCTGATAGTAGTTGTGGTATTCCACTTCGCCCTCCTCTGTTGCGAGTATGGCGAAGGTTGCGGTGCCCGATGTGGGTCCGGGTCCCAGGATTATCTGATTCATAATCCCGTCGTTGTCAATGTCATAGATGATGGTTTGGTCGGGATCCCTCAGGGCGAACTCATACTTTGCGTTCAGGGGGTTGTCGCTTTGGTAGAGGTTGGTTGTGTCTCCTGCCTGTACTGTCCGCTGAAAGAGTGAGCCATGGGAAAAAGGTGCCTGTGCTTCTTCTCCTGAAGAAAAACTATATTTCGGAATATCAGAGGATTTGTCTGCATCAAATTCCAGAGTGGTGTCATCTATTACATTGAATACATACACGTTTCCGTCGTTTGCGGTGAGTGTCATCAGGTTTCCTTCTGTTCTGAAGGTTCCCATAGGCATATAGCTGCTCAGAGCTGAGATCATAAGCTCAAAGCGTTTCCCCGAGGTGTACAGCCTTAGCTGAGGGGGATAGGGGCTTTCGGTTTCGTTGCAGTAATAGGTGACGTATTCCTCTGCTTCGGCAGAAACGGTATCCTCTGCGGACAACATAAACTCAACCCATGCGGTGTATGAAGTTTCGGAACTGTTCGCTTCTGAGAAGTGCGCCTCCAGCTTGTATATTCCTGTGTCCATAGGCTCGTTTCCATACAGATTGTAGCTTATGGATGCCTGTTCGTTTGGTGCGATGACACAGTCCTTTGAGGTGTAGTAGAGTTTCCCTGTTATCATACAGTTTACCCACTCACCGTTTGACTCCTTGTAGAGAGTGTACTGATGTTCGTCTGTGGACAGCTTTTTATCTGACAAATTGTTTTTCCATACTATATTTATGCAGGAACTATCGTTGTCGATGTACTTTCCGTTTTTGCTTGGGACGAGAGTCATAGGTCCTGCTTCTCCTGTGATTGCATCAGGAGATGATCCGCTTGAGATGGTTATGGGGGAGGCGTATGCTCTGATGTTTTCGGGGATTTCTTTTATCTCAAACTCAACCCACACATCGTAATTTGTATATGCCTCTCCATCAGGGGAACATCCCGACATAAATCTATATGTGCCCGGTTCGGAGATGTTCACTCCGTACAGGCTGTACTGATGTTCAAAGGAGCCTCGGGCAGGGATGCTGTAGCCGATGGAAGGAAAAGTATTCATACCTCTTTCTCTGCAGTTTTCAAATTCACCCTCTTCATTAATTTTATAGAGGCTGAAGCTTTCTCCGCAGGTGAAGCTTTTGTCGGTTTTGTTTCTCCATTTAACTTCTATGTATGGTTTTTCTTCTTGAAGCTGAAGGTCCTTGATATCTATAGACAAACCCTCATAGTCGGATCCGCTGTCGGTTATCTTCAGCCCGTATGCTCCCTTCTGCAGAGGATTTGTCAGGAAACATACTCCTGCGGCAAGGCAGAGGATAATTGCCACAAGGCTTATCCAGAAGGCAGGTTTTTTGTAGTTGAGGACGTTTTTTATTCTGCTTTTTACTCCGGACTCTCCAAAGGCCAGAGGACAGGCGGATATGACCTTTCTGGGGACACTGCAAGAGAGTAGTGCCGAGGAGTAGTCCTTTTTGATTCCGCTGCCCATTTCTTTGATAACCTTTTCGTCACAGGCAAGCTCAATATCTCTGCACAGGAGTACGTAGGCTACCCACAGCACTGGATTGAACCAGTATACAGCCAGCATCAGAAATCCCAGAGGCTTCCACAGGTAGTCTTTTCTTTTTATGTGTGCCCTCTCGTGGGCGATAACGTATTCTCTGTCCGGATTCATCAGGACAGAGGGCAGATAGATCCGAGGCTTCAGCATACCCAGTATGAAAGGGGTATCTATGCTGTCACAGATATATATGTTGTCTTCTGTGCAGATTGAAATCCGTGTCCGTCTGCGGATACGATGATAGCTTATGAATGCATAAGTCAGCATACCACCTATGCCTGTGAGCCATATAGCAGTACCCGCCAGCGAGATAATTTGAGAAGTTGTCATATGAGACATAGACTCGGGGGCGGTGGTGTTGTAAATGATGTTGTTCTCTGCATTGGCAGGCGCTTCCTCAGTTGAGCTCATATCGGGCGGTTCGGTGTAAATAACTTCCGTGGGGATTGGCTCGGCGCGTGGGATAAGACTGACAGCGGCCTCGATAGAAAAAGGACACACAAGTCTCACCGCTACCAGTATCCACAGCAGACAAATTATATATCTCGGGGCTTTTTTCAGCAGTAGACGAAGGAGGATGACTACAATCGCTACAATGCTTGCGTTAATGCTCATATTCAGGATGGTGAGAAAAAGGCTTTCCATAATCATTCCTCCTCGTATGAGTCAATTAGTCTGCGCAGCTCTCCTATATCCTCAGGGGACAGGCTCCTCCTCTTTGTGAATGCAGCGAAGAAGGCAGGCAGAGACCCCTCAAAGGTCTCTTCCACAAACTGTTCACTTTGCAAGGCATAGAAGTCCTGACGAGAGATAAGAGAAGATACGATTCCGTCTTTGTTCTGAAATATTTCCCTGTCACAGAGTTTCTTGAGCACCGTGTAGGTGGTGGATTTTTTCCAGGACAGCTCTGCCTCACAGATTTTTACAAGTTCTCCTGAGGGCAGGGGCTCTCTGCTCCAGATGATATCCGCAAAGCGGGACTCAACCATTCCAAGTCTGGTGTTGTCCATTGTGATGTCCTCCTTTGGTTGTAGGATGAAGATTGGTCTATATATGATAGACCTCTTTGTTTTAGTCTATCGTAAATAGACCAAATTGTCAATTATTATTTGTTCGTTATTATATACTGAATTCCTATTTCTTTTCTGTGCATAGTGACAGATAATAAATAGGATTTACTTTTTTATTTAGCTGTGATAAAATAATCCTGTTTGATAGAAAAAGAGAGGAGGAGAGTTATGGCTTACGAGGCGTTCGCTGATTTTTACGATGGGCTTACAGGCAACGTAGGATATAAGGAGAGGGCAGAGTATATACTGGAGCTTCTTGGTCGATATAATCACGACCCGGGGCTGACCCTTGACCTTGCCTGCGGTACAGGCTCTCTGACTCTGGAGCTTAAGAAGCGAGGGGTTGATGTGTACGGCATCGACGGCTCTGCTGATATGCTTTCTGTAGCACTTCAAAAGTCTTCAGAGGCAGGGTATCAGATACTCTTCCTTCGTCAGAAGATGCAGTCGCTGGATCTTTACGGTACCATTGATACCTGTGTGTGTACTTTGGACAGCATCAATCATATGACCCGTCCCGAGGATGTACAGAAGACCTTTGAGAGAGTGTCCCTCTTTATGAATCCTGACGGTCTGTTTATCTTTGATGTGAATACAGAGTATAAGCACAGACGTGTGCTGTCGGACAATGTGTTTGTCTATGACAAAGATGATGTGTACTGTGTGTGGCAGAACACTCCTCTGGAGGAGAATCTCACAGAGATCACCCTTGACTTTTTCATCCCCGAGGGACGCAGCTACTATCGGCTGAGCGAGTGCTTCACCGAGCGTGCATATCCGGAGGAAACTTTGAGGAAGTTCCTGTGCGATGCAGGGTTTGAGGTGCTGGATGTGCTGGGGGATATGAGCTTTGATGCACCTTCTGAGTGCGAGCAGCGGATGATATTTGTTGCAAAGAAACTTTGAGTTAATTCTTTATTGGAATATTTTATAATAACGGAGAATATATATGGATAAGATTATCAGATGTATTACAAGCGACGGAGCGGTTATGGCTTCTGCCATTGATTCCTCAGAGATCGTATATACAGCGCAGAAACTTCATAATACCACCAATGTGGCCACAGCGGCTCTGGGCAGACTGCTCACAGCAGCATCCATGATGGGTGCACAGCTCAAGCAGAAGGAGGCAACAGTCAGCCTGCGTGTGGCAGGAGACGGCCCTCTGGGGGTTGTGATTGCCGCATCGGACGCACAGGGCTACGTCAAGGGCTATGTGGAGAATCCCGGATGCTTTACCGAGCATTACGAAAACGGCAAGATAAACGTCTCAGCAGGTGTGGGCAAGAACGGCGTGCTGAATGTTATGAAAAAATTCAAGGAGGGAGACCCCTACATCGGTCAGGTGCCTCTTGTCAGCGGAGAGATTGCCGAGGACATTACCTCCTACTATGCAACCAGCGAGCAGTTGCCTACAATCTGTGCTCTGGGTGTGCTTGTGGATAAGGACAACGGAACCGCACTCTTTGCGGGTGGACTGCTTGTGCAGCTTCTGCCCGGTGCGTTCGAGGATACTATCGAGAAGCTGGAGGAGAACGTCAAGAAGCTTCGCCCTGTGACCACCATGCTGGGCGAGGGCATGACTCCTCTGGATATGTGCAAGGAGATCCTCCAGGGATTTGAGGTTGAGGTGCTGGATGAGATGCCTGTAGGCTATCGCTGCGGTTGCTCAAGGGAGTCCCTTGAGAACGTGATTATCGGTATGCCTGAGGACGAAATCCACTCTCTGCCCGACGAGAGCGGCGTCTGTAGCGCTAACTGTCATTTCTGTAACAAGAAGTACAATTTCACAACAGAGGATCTGGAAAAGCTCATTAAAAAGAAAAAATAATTTTTCAAAAAAAGTTTCAAAAAAGTATTGACTTTTTACGATGGATGTTGTATTATAATACGCGTCACGAAAAATGGCATCCACGTGGGAGCATAGCTCAGCTGGGAGAGCATCTGCCTTACAAGCAGAGGGTCACAGGTTCGAGCCCTGTTGTTCCCACCATGTGGCCCGGTAGTTCAGTTGGTTAGAACGCTAGCCTGTCACGCTAGAGGTCGACGGTTCGAGCCCGTTCCGGGTCGCCATTTTTGCTGCTGTAGCTCAGTAGGTAGAGCGCATCCTTGGTAAGGATGAGGTCTCCGGTTCAAATCCGGATAGCAGCTCCAACAAAACCCTGTAACCGCAATGGTTACGGGGTTTTGTGCATTTCTGACAAAGCATCAAAAACGCGGAAATTTGCTAAAAAGTCAGCTAAACTTTTTCTTTCTGCATCAAAGTTTGCTAATTGCAGAGGATAGCAATAAGCGCAATAACTGCTGAGAGAGGTCCGGATCTTCTTGTACTTTTGCGAGAAGATCTTGGGCCTCA
>JAFTHZ010000003.1 GCA_017457155.1 Ruminococcus sp. | reverse complement strand
TTATATACTTCGTATTTATATCTCCAAAATGACATCACTCTTACTCGTAAAGTGAACCACAATAACTTCATCAGCATTAACTGTAACCTCATCTACTGTTGTATGCCATAAAGTTGGAGTAATTTTGAGGTTGAGCCAAAAATAAAAACAAGCGTTGCAGTTTGAAGGAATGAATTGACATCTCCCCTCATCCGCAACGCTTTTTGTTGTGTAAAAATATGTAGTTTTATGCTTTTGCCGGTAAAATCCCCAAACCTACGCTCATTATAGGGCTATCGTTAAACGACCGAATCATTTGTCATTTATTAATAAGCAAAAACAATAGCAAATTAAGCCATTGAACTTTACATAAAAACTTTAAAGATATTTAAAAGGATGCATTTTATAATCTGATTTACCCTCCATGAATTCAACAATATCTTTTACTGCATGTTCTACTTCATATGGATGCCAATGTGTACCCATAGTTTGTTCGGCGTCCATTACGTCCATTACGAACATACCACCATCTTCATACAATTCTAGTATTTGTCCGTGAGCTTTAGCTACAATGATAGGGAAATCAACGGTGAACCCTTCATCTAATGCAGATGTAGTAGTTAGTAGCAATTCATATTTATCTTTTAGTTGTTCATAAACATTCTTAATATCAGTAACGCTATTATCGAACAATCAAAACACCTCCATAAATTCAAGGTTCTGTACTTATTATATCATAACATATCGCGAGAGACGAAAGCAACAATAAAGCTATTATTCACTACACCTCCACCTCACTCCCATTCTTAAAGCTGAACACCACGCTTTCGTCTGCATTTACTGTGACTTTATCAACTGTTGTGTGCCACAGGGGCGGGGTCTATTTGAGGTTGCATTTTTTGAGTTTACGAGTTATAAATATACCAGAAAGATATGTTATTCGGCTACACTTGATTTAGAATACGTGAATTGCGATCATTCCCTTGTAAACTGATTATAAATATTTTTGAAAAGTTGCATAACACTGTGCAATTTTTCTTTATTTATCTCCTATATATGGAGGGTACTTGTCCTTACGATATATTAGGAGGTGACAAAGTGTATATCAGAAAGACATATACAAACGAGGAATTTACTGATGATTATACGGATAAAGCAAGAGATGATGTGTTCGTTCCAGTAACACAGCCAAGTGTTTCTTATAAAATATGGAATGCTGTATTAGATATTAAGACTTGTTTTATTTGTGCTGATAAGGAGGTAAAATACATGAGAAAAGCAACTATTGATTTAACAGATTGCAAATATTTAATGGAGCTGCACGAAAGAATAAAAGACGGCTTAAAATTGCAAGACGGATACGAAAGAAACTGGGACGCTTTTTGGGACGATATTAATCGTAATATAGAGTTTAACTTTATTACTATAAAAGGAAGCAAGACAGTTGCTGATGAGCTGAAAGGATCCGTTGAAATAATGCACGAGTTGTTAGAAGAAAATAAACAATATTGGGCTCACTGCAGTTCTCCGTTTGACTACGAATTTGTTGACTGAACCTGTAATTTTTATTCCATAAGAATGCAACGCTCGGGAATTTCCGTTTATTGTATCAAATAGCGTAGTTTTTATCACTGGGTGGATGATTTATCCTGATGGAAAAATAAAACTCACTACACCATACGGAGGTAAGTAATATGAAAATGATGGATTGTGTTGAATTAATCGTTGAGAAAGACACCTATGCAAAAGAGGGCGTTCATAAAGGCATGCAAGGGTGGATTTGTATGGAAGAGTGTGTTGATGGATATTGGCTTGTTAACTTTCCGCAATGCGGAGAAAAAGATGATATAGCTACTCCTGCTGTTAAAGAAGAGGATCTAAAAGAGATACCTGTTATGAATGCTATTGTTAATGAACGTATAAAAGAGCAATATGGGAACTGATGTGGTGCGTTTAAGAATGCAACGCTCGGGAATTTCCGTTCATTGTATCACTTAGCTTGTGTCTTTATAAATTCCTCAAAAAGCCGGCTGTGAAGGAGGAGCGCGCACAAGAAGCGTAACTCATCTCACTACGTATTCATTATAAAATGTTTGACACACGGGGATTGTTAAGGCTACAATATACACATCAATATGATGGAGAAGAATATGAATAACATTATTGAAATAACAGATTTTAACGCTCCTGAGCTGGATGTGTATGCGCGGCTGACCGAAGCACAGCTCCTTAACAAAGAATTCCCCGAAAAAGGCTTGTTTGTGGCAGAAAGCCCAAAGGTGATAGAGCGCGCACTTGATGCAGGATACGAACCTGTATCGTGCCTTACGGAGAAAAGGCATATAGGTGGCGAAAACAAGCACGTCCTTGCAAGGATGAAAGATATCCCTGTGTTTTGTTCAGAGCTTGATGTTCTGACTCAGCTCACAGGCTTCAAGCTCACCCGGGGTATGCTATGCACTATGAAGCGAAAGCCTCAGCCGGATGCAATCCGGATCTGCAAGGACAAAAGACGAATCGTGATTCTGGACAAGGTTATGAATCCAACAAACGTGGGGGCAATAATCCGCTCGGCCGCTGCTCTTGGAATGGACGCAGTGCTTCTTACTCCGGGTTGCTCGGACCCGCTTTACAGACGCGCCGCAAGAGTCAGTATGGGTACAGTGTTCCAGATTGACTGGGCTTTTTTGTCTGATGACAGTCTTGATGAAATCAAGACTATGGGATTCAAGACCGTTGCCATGGCTCTCAAGGACAACTCTCTTTCTATAGGGGATCCAAGGCTTGCAAAAGAAGAAAAGCTCGCCGTTGTTATGGGAACAGAAGGGGACGGACTTGCAGATATAACCATAGACAACTGCGATTACACTGTGAAGATACCTATGTTTCATGGTGTTGATTCGCTGAACGTTGCTGCTGCATCAGCAGTAGCGTTCTATGAGCTTGGTATCAAACATAATGATATCTGAAACGATATAACTTGACAAACGTGACCCCTTTATTGATATATTGAGTAGTATAGGGATCGCTGCTTTGTCGTTAATTTGTAGCGAAAAGCCAAATGAATAAGCAAAAAAACAAGCGTTGCAGTCTGAAGGAGAGTTTTTATATCTCTCATGATGTGCAACGCCTTTTTTATAATATATAAGGTTTTGGGCATTTCCTCCAGGTTGTTAAAGGGACTGATGTTTTTGACAAATTCTTTTGCTTTCATAATTATCTCCTCCAAAATTTTTTCATCAATTCTTGTGATGAAATAATTGTAGAATTTTGGAGAGAAAAGCGCCACCAACTATCCCTTGCAATATGTCAACGTGCTATTACATTTGTGTAAAAATTCGTTGCAACCCGCATAAATACAGGTTTATTTGACCTCAAATGATGTCCATTCAATTTTGTTATACTGCATAACATCCGAGGATTTTTCCATGCCCAACTTCTCGTAGAAGGGGATGGCGTTCTCGTTGGCAATCAGATAAACCGCGATGTCCTTTTCGCCGCCTGCGATTTCGTGAGCACTTCTCATCAGCTGTCTGCCGATGCCCTGCCCGGTGTAATCTCTGTCTACGCCCAGATCTGTAACATAGAGCCAGTAGGCAAAGTCTGTCAGGCCGAACAAAACACCCACCACCTTGTCCTCTTTGTTGCGGGCGACAAGGCTGATTGAGACATTAGCTACAAGTTTTTTGATTCTTTCCTCAAATCGCTCTTTAGGGTACTGTGAGCCCAGATCTGTTCTTTTCAGAAAATCTATGTATTCTTCTGATGAAATTCGCTCTTCTTTGATGGTTATGTTGTCTTTCATAAAGAACCTCCTTGAACAGGATTTTGTATGAGGGGGTACTCCTGTCAGAGTATATCCATAATTACTCTTAAGGAGGATATTTGGTAATTGATGATGATTTACTCGGGGAGAGTAATCAGTACTCTGTCATCAGGATGTTTCCGTTCAGACCGCTTTGATAGATTTTGTAGGTATGAGTTTGGTTGTTACTGTCCTGAAAACTCAGACCAAAGGCAGAAAAGTCCCCGGGAAATGACAGATGTGCCACAAGAGGCTTTTGGGAGTCAAGCTCCCCGAGAGTATAGAGTGTGTCTGTGGGGCTGTTCGAGAAAGCGTCGAATCCTGTAATCTGTAGGTCATATACTGTTTCGTGAGCATAGAAGGTGACGTTGACTTTGTAGTCGTCATATGTATGAATGCCTGCAAGATGGTAGCTGCCGTTCAGTATGAGACTACTGCTGTAGCTGGCAGTAACAGGTGGGAGCAGCTCTCCGTCACAGAAGGGATCTGTCAGATTGATCCAACCGATTCCTGACTTGAGCTTTCCCCAAAGGTCACCGTCTGAATGACGTGTCTCTTCAACAATGGTGTATACTCCCTCTGCTCCAATGTTGCCCATATATGCGGAGGAGGGGTCTGCCTGCTGAAAAATACAGACTTCTGCAGGGAGATCCTTCAGGTACGGAACCTCTTGCATGGGAGTCAGAGTCGGCTCTGTTGTTTTTTCTGTGGCGGGCTCGGTTGTTTTTGTGAAGGGTGCTGTGGTGGCCTCTGTGGCTTTGGTGGTAGCTTCTGTCGGGATTTCTGTGGAGACTGCAGAAGTAGCCTGCAACACCGTAGTTTCTGAGACCTCGGGTTCTGTGGCGTCATTGGATGCACAGCTGCAAAGCAAAAGCATGATGAGTGCAGTAATGAGGATAATGATACCTTTTTTCATAGAGAAGCCTCCTTGGTACAGAAAGAATATACTATGGTTTCATTGTAGCATATTTTTCGCCTTTTTCAAGAAAAAGACAAATTGTTGTATCAGATGGTTTCGATAATGCAAATGAAATTCAAACGCGCTTTGTCCCTTGTGTTGGTTGAAACTTTATCTGTTCTTATGCTATAATTTGGGAGTAAAATATTATCGGGGGTGATACAAATGAAATTTCCACGTCAGAAAAATGCGCTGCTGTGTAGAGTGCTTGTATATGTAGTAGTGTTGGGTTTGTACATTGGGCTGATGGCGACGGTGACGTGCCTGAAGTTTATTCCCGAGGCAGTGAAGATAATCCTGTGCGTAGCAATAACCCTGGGATTGCTTGGATATCTGGTCAGGAATTTTGTGTTGCTGATGTCTATGGATATCTGGTTTGCGACTCTCAGGTGTTATCAGACAGCACGAAAACAGTATGGTCTCCCGACAAACTTTTCCGTTAAGAATGCCTTGAGTAAGATTTCTCATTTTGGCAGAGGGTATGAACCTGTTTCCTCCTTATCTAAACCTCAGATGCTACGATACAAAAGTACTACTCCTGTATCTATATACTCCAGCGGAATAGAAAAAGTTGTTTTGTCCTATAATTCCGAATATCTGGATAAGCCTGAGTATGATTCGATACTTTGTTCTGCCAAGGCGAATTCAGAGTCTCTCAAGGGCAAGGGTAAGCATTTTTATCTTGATAAATCTCAGAAAAAATCTCCTCTTAACAGGGTGACAGTTGTGTTTATCTTTGCAAAAACTGTTGATGAGAAACTGAGTGTTAAGCTATATAATACCCTGTGCAAAGGTAACGGAGATGGATTTGATAACGCATTGATTCCTTGTGTTATAGATATAGAAAAAAGAATTTGTACATTTGACAGCCTTCGGATTCCATATTCGGGCTTTCAGTATCCTGTGAAGAACCGTGGCGTTCGAATCGTACGAAAATGTATATTCGGAAATCGTCTGCCTGTTAACTCGGAGGAGTATATGCTTGACCTTCCCAAAGACTACAACCCGGAGCAAAGCCTGTGGAGCTTTTGGAGAGAGACTAAAACAGACCTTGGACTTGAGGTCCAGAAGGATAAAAAGCTCTTTGCAAAGATGAATCACAGAGATGTTATCCGAAAAGATGGCTATATCTATGTGAAGTGGGAAGAGCGAGGGGTTCTTATTATGTACGAAACGGATGACGACTTCAGGGTCGCCAAGGTGGATGAGTTCTCCTGGTGGGATTATCCGAGAATGAACAGAATGGCAAAAGCAACAGTAAAGGAAATAAAAAATCTTTTGAGCGCTCATTTTGCCGAGGAAGGATACGCAATAAAGTATATTTCTTATGAAGAATGATATTTTCGGGGATGTGTAGTATAATTTCCTTGAACTTAAACAGAAAGAAGGATAACTATGCTTGAGAGCAACAAGACTTACTTTGCAGATATTGATATTGAGGGCTATGGTGTCATCACCGTGAAGCTTTGTCAGGACTCTGCTCCCATTACCACAGAGAATTTTGTGGCGCTGGCAGAGGAGGGCTTCTATGACGGGCTGACCTTCCACCGCATTATCGCAGGATTTATGATGCAGGGCGGTGACCCTACAGGCACAGGTATGGGTGGATCTGACGAGAACATCGTGGGCGAGTTCCGTATGAACGGCTACAGCAATGATTTGTCCCATACAAGAGGTGCAATCTCTATGGCACGTTCCATGGACCCTGACAGCGCCAGCTCCCAGTTCTTCATCGTTCACGAGGACAGCCAGTTCCTTGATGGCCAGTACGCAGCCTTCGGATATGTTACCGAGGGTATTGAGGTTGTGGACAGAGTCTGCGATGAGGCAAGACCCATCGACCAGAATGGAACCATTCCCAGAGACCGTCACCCTGTTATGAATTCTGTCACAATCAGAGTTGAGGACTAAGACCTTGGTATCAAAGCTCAGCCTGAAATCAGCACTATATATTATTTGTCAGTGCAGCTGGGGAGTGCTCCAGACTCTGCTTGGTGCGGTGGTGTTTCTGATTCATATCAGGGACAGACACTTCGTCTTTCACTCGGCGGTGGTCACCTGTTGGAAGAGCAGATCCAGCGTTTCTCTGGGGATGTTTGTGTTTGTGACGGATAAGCCCTACTTCGCACCTAAGCTGGCTCCCGAGTATACTGAGAAGGAGCTGTCTCACAGACTTTTGGTTCATGAGTACGGACATACCATCCAGTCGCTGATACTGGGTCCCCTCTACCTTTTGGTGATGGGTATTCCGTCAACCCTATGGGGGTTTCTGCCTTCGGCCCAGAAAAAACGTCGGGAAGAAGGAGTTTCGTATTTTTCTTTCTTCACAGAGCGATGGGCAAACCTGCTGGGTGAGAAGGTCACAAAAAGCAAGTCTATGGAGAATCTTCTCATAGACTGATGCAATGATACTCTTCATAGACTCAGAAAATCGAATATAGTAATAATAAGGACCGCTTGAGCGTAAAGTTCAGGCGGTCATTTTTTTCTGTGACTGATATTCGGATTTACAGGATGGGAGTATCCTTTTGGTCTGTCTGATAAAATAAACGAGAATTGTACCGTATTGGAGTGGGATTATCGACGAAAAATCAGTATTTGCGTGAGCAAAAAATAAGATAAATTGTGAAAAATTAAGCAGACTCAGAAGATAGTTATAATGTGGCACAACGGCTTTTGTGAAGTGTTTCCGAATCCCTTGTTTAAGTTGCACAAAGCAAAGGCTCTTTATATGGTCTTATCTCCGAAAAAACTGAGGCTTCCTTGACACACGAACAGTGTTCGTTTTATACTTGTAATATATATTACATAGAAGGTGTTTAGTTGTTATGAAGTCTTTAATTGCAAAGCTTAAGTCAAATAGACTTTTTCTGGTACTTTCAATACTGGGATGTGTGCTTGTTGTTGCAGGTGTTGTGATCGCCTGCTCCTTTGTTTTTCCAAAATCAATTACAGGTTCATGGGAGCTGACTGTGAACCCTGAGGTAGAGCAGTCTACAGCCGATGAGGTAGCGGAGGCAGACAGGGTCTACTATGTATTTGAAAAGCCCGGACGCTACGGACAGGGCACATGGAAGACCTGCTACGCGGGGGGTATTGAGTATTATGAGTATAAATTCGTTGAAACAGAGTCAGGGGAGATGATAAACCTGGGCTCTGTGGATCTGGATTATAAGATAACAGGTTCAAAGCTTTTGGGTAATGCCAAGGTGACTCTGGTGTATCCCGGATACACCGATGAGGAGACAGGAGAGGTTCATGAGGACGAGATTTATGTTCTGGAGCAGGCAAAGGTTCCTGATTATACAAAGGAATCTTATGAGAGCTATAACATAGACAAGTCCCTTGTGGGAGAATGGGCAACCAATGAGCGTACTTTGGCTTATTATTACTATTCAATTTCCTACCTTCAGAATGTGGAGTTTACTGATGACGGAATAATGGTCATTCACTACGAGAGCGAGGACCTGATGCTTGACAGGTATATGTACTATGCCTACACAGCCGCTGACGGAAAGCTTACTTTCAGCCCTGTGACAGACAAGGAGACTGAATACACAGTGGGCTATGAGTTTGACGGCAAGGGCAACATTAAGTTCCTTGATGATACTACCACGGACTCTATCTTTGCGGACGAGTTCTTCGGAGATGTTACCTTCTATACTCCCGAGAACCTGCCCGAAGCCACAGAGCCTGACAACAATTCCTACTTCACAGAGGAGTAAATCGGACCTTGCACAAAGCCTGTATATAAAACTGAATAAAGGGCGAAGTAATTATTCAGTTTTTATATTAAAAAATATTTTGAAAGGATGGTTTCATGAAATCAAACATCTCAAAGCGTTTGTTATCGCTGATTCTGTGTTTGCTTAGTGTCATATCTATGACTACCATAGGAATGACAGCTTTTGCGGCAGAAGAAACAGCAGCACAGACAAGCCTTGAGCCCACAGAGAATAAGTATGAGATAGTGTCTCCTGTGCCTTCGGGTTCCACAATTGAGTCCATTGAGCAGCCGGCACGTCTTGATTCTCTTGAGGGCAAGACAATCGCACTTGTTGGTGGAAGTTTCTCGGCCTCTGTAACACATGCAATCCTCAGGGATATGCTTGAGGAAGAATTTGGTTGCAAAACCTACTACATGGACGAGATTGGCAAGGGCGGTACATTCAACCCTAACAACCAGAGCCAGCAGTCCAAGGACTTCCAGCAGAAGCTTAAGGATTACGGCGTAGATGCAGTTATCTCCGGTAACTGCGGCTGCGGTATCTGTACCGTCAAGGAAACAGGTAACGCACTTGCTGCGGAGTATATCGGTATTCCCGCAGTTGTTGTTGGTGCAGAGACCTTTATTGCACAGATTCAGTCTACAGGCGTCAGCCGTGGTGTTCCTGTTGTGAGAACTGCTGCATACCCCGGAGCATTTGCTGCTGACGAAACAGCAGTTCAGGAGCAGAAGGCTCGTGACATCCTCTATGATCAGGTTGTGACAGCTCTCACAACACAGATTACTCAGGAGGAGATCGATAGCCTGGCAGCATCCACAAATGTTGCCTATGACCATGTTATCTTCACAGGTTCCTACCAGAGAGTACAGGAGTTCTTCGAAGTTAACGAGATGTCCGACGGACTTCCTGTTGTTCCTCCCACAAAGGACAAGGTTGACTACTATCTGACCTTCACTCCTTATGAGGCAACCGACTATGTTTGCACAAGCTACAGCGGAGAGCTGCAGGATGTTCCTCCTGCAAACCGCACCATCACTGCATATCAGGTGGCAGTCAATGCTATTATGGCAGGTTGTCCTGCTGAGTATATGCCTCTTTGTATTGCAATTACAAAGTGCTTTGGTAACGGTAACTTCTACAAACCTCTCCAGAGTACCCACGCATGGACCCCCTATTCTCTTATCAGCGGTCCTATTGCTCGTCAGCTGGGAATTTCCTATGAGGATGGTATGATTAACGAAGAGGCTAACAAGCTTCTCGGCAGATACATCTCCCTTGCAATGCTTAACCTTGCAGGTTACAAAATCAAGGAAAACCGCATGGGTACCTTCGGCTATATGTTACCCTTTGCCTTTGCTGAGGATGAGCAGACCTGTCTGGATATCGGCTGGGATCCCTATCACGTAACAAAGGGCTTCAGCCTTAACGATAATGTTGTCACCTGCGGATCCACCATCACATGGGGCAACAGCGTGACTATTGGTACAGAAGAGCCTGACAAGGCTATGCAGCTTGTTGCTTGGGATATCACTGAGAAACAGCAGAATGGCCTTGGTAACACCAATCCTCGTGTTCCCCGTATGCTCTGGCTCACAGCAGACGCTGCCCAGACTATGGCAGAGGGTTACTCCTCAAAGGACACCTTCGAGGATGCGCTCATAAACACTGCTCGCAGACCCCTGTGGATGCGTACCTACGCTCACTACTGGGCAAACACAGGAAGCAAGATTCACCTGAACACATCCTTTGATGATCACTATTATGCACTCAAGGGTGGTGAGTCAACAGAGAACGTTGAAGCCGATATCGTAGGCTCAACAACAGCTCCTCCCTGGCTCAGTGCGATTGTTCCCTTTGACAAGATCGATACAACCCAGACCATGGACAAGGGTGCAACAGGCATTGTTATCACAGGCGGCGACATCAGCAAGGAGGCACAGGTTATGCCAGGCGGCGACTGCGCATCCTATGAGATCGAGCTTCCCTCTGAGTGGTCCTCTCTCATGAGAGAGCTGGGCTACCCCACACTTAACAGTTGCAAGCTATCACAGTAACAGTACAGCAGTATTTGGAAAACGATAATCTTTATGCTGAAAAGTTTTTCAGCCCTGTCGTTATTACAGAAAGGATGGTAACATGAAATCTAAATTATTTAGTCGTGCTATCGCAATATTGCTGTGTCTGATGACTCTGATGAGCATTATGTCTATGTCATTTACAGCAAGCGCTGCGTATGCAGACGACTTTGACGGTACATACGAAGACCTGAATTGTGCAGAGGACGATTGTGACTGCCTTGAGCCTCAGAACAACAGATTCAAGGTTGTTTCTCCCGTAAGCACAACAGGCCAGAGCACAACATATAAGGATATTGTGCTGACAGGTGCATACCACGAGGTGCAGGACTATTACGAGGGTCTTGGCCAGACAGACGGTATGCCTATTATTCCTCCCACAACTCTTAAAGTTGAGAAGTTCCTGCGATATACTCCCTATGCAGAGGATGAGGTTATCGCTACAATCGAAGCCACAGGCAGAACAATCAACACCTATCAGGTAGCAGTCAATGCAATTATGGCAGGATGCTCTGCTGAGCATCTTCCTCTCTGTATTGCTTATGTCAAAGCAATGGATGATGAGGGCTATATGAGCTCAATCATTGACAGCAACCTGACTCCCATGGCTTTTGCAAACGGCCCTGTTGCCCGTCAGGTTGGGGTTGACAATACTCAGGGTATGACTACTGAGGAAGTGAACATCGCTTTAGGTAGATTTATTGAGTTTGCACTGATAAACCTTGCAGGTGTTTCGCAGCAGCGAGACAGTGCCTTCGGTAATGTTCAGCCTCTGGTATTCTCAGAGAACGACCAGGCATGTCTGGACGCAGGCTGGGAGCCTCACAATGTTGTTGCAGGTTATGATCTTAACGACAGCACCTTCACAGCAACAACTTTCTCAATGTGGGGTAATAACCTGACTCCTGCCACAGACCTTCCTGAGGAGGTTATGAAGGTTCTCGCATGGGATATCACCGAGAAGAACCTGGGCGGACTTGGAAGCGCAAGCTCCGAGGACTACAAGAACACCCACCGCACAGTATTCATCACTGAGCCTGTAGCAAAGGTTCTTGGAACCCGCTACAAGACCAAGGATCTCCTGGAGGATGCTCTTATTGAGACTGCCCGCCGTCCCATGTGGATGCGAGCATACGCATATTACTATGCAAACACAGGCGGAGCCCTCACAAGCGGCAAAAGCCTGAAAGAAGTCTATGATCAGCTGGTTGCGACCGAGTCTGAGGGAGCGGCTGTTACCTCTTCTCCTGCATGGATGAGCGGTATCACTAATCCCACCGTAGAGACAGGCGCAACCATGTACAAGGGCAACACCGATTTTATAGTTACAGGCGACAGCTCCCGTAACAAGACCCAGGTTATGCCCGGCGGAAAGAGTGTAACAGTTAAGGTTGAGCTTCCTGATGCATGGGATACACTCCTCACAAGCATGAACTATCAGGCAGTTGATACTTTCAACCTTACAGATGATGATAATGTTGTGACACCCGTCCAGAACATTCCCTCTGTGCTCACAAACAGCACATATCGTATTCTGGATCCTTCTACAGGCTCAACATATCTGACAAGAGAGAACAGAGTATATTTTGACGCTTCAACAAACACTCTCCATTACTGGGCAAAGGGTGCAACTGCAGCAGATTCTATTGTTTTGGATCCTGTGACAGATGCAGACTTTATTGAGTATCTTGAGGCTTGTGGAGCAAACAGCTCCTTAAGAGTATATAATGGAAAGCTGAGAACTGTAACAATCAGATTCTCCTCCAATGCCAGCGTGATGGATAAGAACATCGTTAACCTGACATCAGAGGCATTTGATGGAGTTACACTCACAATCCACGCCAACAACACATCAAACAGCAACACAGCAGGCGGAGTTGCAAATGATGGCTCAACCATCCTGATGTCATCAAGTGTAACCTCCTTTACTCCCAGCTTTGATGAAGGCGCTACAATTGTTATGGGCGAATCCACAACTGCAGGATTTGTGACACTTAACGATGACGGCACAGTGACCATTGACAACACAGTGCCCTCCGGTTCAAAGGCTATCATAGGCACAGCCAATGATGATGGTACCTACCGCACCTTCACTTTTGTTATGAACAGCGATGGTACATATACCATCACATACAATAATGCCAACACCCTGTCCTTGACTACCTCCACAATCTATCTGAAGGGTTCCTTCAACGATTGGGAAGCAACAGATGCCTTTCTCAAGACTGATGTGGACGGAGTCTATGCTGTCACCAAGGAACTGGCAGCGGGCACCTATACATTTAAGATTGATGCAAACGGTACATGGTACGGAAACGCAGGCACATTCACTGATTCAGCAGACCGCTGGACCATGGAGACAACTGCAGGCGACTGCACAATCAACGCCACAGGCGGAAAATACGTATTCAAGTTTGATACATCAACCAAGAAGCTTACAGTTTCCTTCGACCTGTCAGACGCTGAGATTGCTCCTGCAACAAAGACTGTATATGTTGGTGTTGTTGAGCATATAACTGACTTTATTCCTACTCTTCATTACTGGAACAACTCCACAGGTCTTGCAGGAGATGCCACACTTCTGGCAACAGGCAAGACAGATGAGTATTCAGTAGGCTCAGCTTACTGGAGCGGAGACAAGCAGACCTTCAATATCTACAAGACAGAGATTCCTGCGACTGCTACAGAGATGAAGACATTCAGACAGTCCTCGAACGACAGATGGGCCGAGGAATCCGTAGCCTATGTGGACGGACAGATTCTGCTGGTGTTTGAGTGGAGCAACCTGTATCACAATGTATCCGCTACCTATGTGGAGCAGGAACCCACAGAGCCTCCCGCAACAGAGCCTGTTACTACAGTACCTGTAGTGACAGATCCCCCTGCAACAGAGCCTGCTACTACAGCACCTGTAGTGACAGATCCTCCTGCAACAGAGCCTGCTACTACAGCACCTACTCACAAGACCGTATATGTCGGTGTTATTGAGTATATCAAGGACTTTGTTCCCACACTTCATTACTGGAATAGCTCAGGACTGGCAGGTGACACAGACCTTGTGGCTACTGACGAGACTGCACAGTACGCATTGGGTTCTTCTTATTGGAGCAACGCAAAACAGAACTTCAAGGTATACAAAACAGAAATACCCGTAGAGGCTACCACCATGAAGACCTGGGACAAGGGGTCCAACGGCAAGTGGGCTTCTGAGCAGGTAACTTACGCAGAAGACCAGATCCTGCTCCTCTTTGAGTGGGGCGGTACCTACCACAATGTCACAGGTGCATACACAGCTGTGGAGACTCCCACAGAGTCTGTGACATCCACAACGGCAACTCCCACAGATCCCGAGTATACTACAATTTACTTCACAAACAATAACTTCTGGGGCAGCGTATATTGTTACTCCTGGGTTGATGGCGGAGATGTAACCTCCAGCTGGCCCGGAACAAAGATGACCTACCATTCTACCAATGAATATGGTCAGGATATTTATTCCATATCAGTTCCTTCTGATGTAGACTATGTTATCTTCAATGGTGGCTCAAACCAGCCTCAGACAGTTGATATCCCCGGTCCCTTTGTTGAGAACACCGGCTACTATCTGAAGGAGGATTCCTCCGGTAAGTGGACAGTTGATACATACACCATGAAGACCGAGGAAGAAACTACAACAACTACTCAGGCCGTTACAACAACAGCTAAAGCTACTACAGCTCCTCCTGTAGTGACAGATCCTCCCGTAACAGATCCTGCCACCACAGCACCCGTAGTGACAGATCCTCCTGCAACAGAGCCTGCCACCACAGCACCCGTAGTGACAGATCCTCCTGCAACAGAGCCTGCCACCACAACACCTGTAGTGACAGATCCTCCTGCAACAGAGCCTGCAGCAAAACGCTACGCAGTAGTCTATCTGAATGCAGACAGAAAGTATCTTGGCGTTGAGCAGGTAGAGGAAGGCAAGCCCGCAGTAAACGCACCTACTCCCACAATGGAGGCAGATGCACAGTTTACCTACACATTTGTGGGTTGGGATGCAGATCTTACTGAAATAAAATCAAATGTAATTACTGTTGCAAGATACGACGTAACAGTCAACGAGTACACCGTAACCTTCAAGGCTATGGACGGCGCAGTGATCGACGAGCAGCAGGTAGCATACGGCTCAGCTGCAACAGCTCCCGAGGCACCCGAGGTTGAGGGTTATACCTTCAAGGAGTGGGATTTCTCGTTTGAGGAGATTACAGGCGACCTGACAGTAACAGCCATATATACAAAGAAGGCTACAGAAGTCAAGCCCGTAACCGCAGGAACTGTGAAGATAGAAATCGTAGGCGGTTCAGGCTTCACGATCTCCGTTGATGATGGGCCACAGAGACCTCAGGGTACCTCCTACTACAACAGACAGATGCCAATCAATGCATACGTAACAGTTGTGGCACAGAGCCTCGCTGACAATGAGTTCGTTGGTTGGGTCAATGTAGCAGACGGAAAGATCCTGTCCACAGAGCTTACATACAGCTTCTATGCATCAGGTTCTGATACAATCAAGGCTATGTTTAAGACTCCCATAGATGACGCACAGCTTGTCACATTCCTGTACGACAAGGGTAACACTATCTGGGATCAGCAGTACTACAGCGCAACAGATACAATCGCTCTGCCTGATGGTCCTATGCACGCAGGTTTCGACTTCGTAGAGTGGAACATGACAGCACAGGAGATCGCCGAGAAGATCGCAGCAGGTGAGGACGTAACAGTTACACCTGTATGGGCAAAGCAGATCGTATACGTAGCTATCACCGTTGAGGGTGGTAAGATCACAGTAAACGGCGGTATGAAGGACGGCAAGTATCTTGCAAACTCCAAGACAACTGTAGTTGCAGACGCAGCAGAGCCTGGCCAGAAGTTCGCTTACTGGGCAGCAGTTGACGCAAAGGGCAACGTAGTATCCATCAAGAGCTACGCAACAGAGTTTAGCTTCTATCCTGCAGCAGACACAATCCTCAAGGCTGTATTCGTAGCAGAGGACGAAGAGATAGAGTACTCTGTTCTTGCTAATGTTGATACCTTCAACATAGCAGATCCCTACGGTCAGGTTTCCATCAGCTGGTATGTACCTACTGAGGAGATGGGTGTCAAGTTCATCTCTGCAGGACTTATCTCCGTACAGAACACAATCTATGACGAGAGCAAGTTCTACACAGGTTCAGGCCAGAGCGGTATGTACGACAGAGAGGTTGACAAGGTTAACGCTATCGGTACATACACATGGACAGGTCCCTTCTTCGATGATCAGATCCACTTTGTTAAGGCATGGGCAAAGTATCAGACAGCAGATGGAGAGATCCTGACAGTTTACTCTGATATGTACACAGTTGACAGAGTTAACGACTGATGACAACGTAGACATTCTCTATTGACTGAATAATTAACAAAAACCCCGTCTCCGCACAATGGAGTCGGGGTTTTATTATGTGGTGATGGTGAAAGCTGAAGGAGTTTCTGCCTTAGTATTGACTCCCTTTTGCGAGTGACAGCAGATGAGTTGTCCCCTCATTTGGAATTGTCCCACACTTTTTCCAACACTTTTGCTTTCTATTTTTTATTTTCCCACACTAATTCTTATTTTGGGGTGGGGACAAGTGATGGTGGATCATATATAATATACTCGAAAAAGTATTTTCGGATTCTCGATCTGAGCCTTGTTATGAGAGATGCTCTGTACCCTGAATAAGGTTTATCTCTTGCTTCACGGGCCTGCAAATGATATATTTTTATCAAGAAGAGATTTCGTCAAATCCGACATCGAAAAATACAGCTTATTAAAGGAGTTGTGCCTATGGGAATTTTTTCGGGACTTTTCAGCAAAGACAAAAAACCTGAGTATCCCTTCTGCAAGGAAAAAGCCTTCTGTTTCTTCCGTCAGGGAGTGATAGCGGGTGGAAGGGTCAGGCTGACCCTTGAGCCAGAGGGAATTGTTGAGCACTACAGCTATGTGCGACCTGCGGCTGAGAACGAATGCGGAATGAAGGACAGGGGCGCAGATATCTACTTTGCAGGACTCAGAGAGGGCAGAGTAAAGGTGACTATTACCTATGGGTATCCGACCTGCGAGGACGAGACCGAAACATTTACACTTGAAGTTGACAAAGATTTGGTTGTTACAAAAGCAGATTGATGGCAAGTGAAATAACAGGAGGCTGACTATGAAAGAAAATTTAAAACGAGCATGTAGTTCATTACTGGTATTTGTATTGCTTCTGACAATGGTGCCCATAAGCGGAGCAGTTACGTCTGCGGCTCAGGCAGAGACTGAAGCAGTAGGTGAGGCACCTGTGTATTATATCGAGACCTACGAACAGCTTCGTAACCACGCAAGCAATGCACAGTCGGGTTATATATACATCCTGAATGACGACATCACTCAGGATGACAACACAAACGACCTGGAGGTTGTTATTCCCACGGGAGCAACTTTCAACCTTGACCTTAACGGATACAGCATCCAGAGAAGTACCCAGGGCAACGACTCTGCGCTGTTCCGTATTCGCAGCGGCGGTGTGATGAGTATCAGAGATACCTCATCTTCTCAAACAGGCTACTGCTCTTTCTCTGAGGGTTACAGCTCATACAGCAAGGCGGTATTCTACAATGAAGGTGGAGACCTGGAGATTTTTGGCGGATACTACGAGATACTCTCTCCCTTTGAGCAGGGAGATTGCAGCGTAATCCGAACTACAAGCGGTAATACATATATCCGTGGCGGTACCTTTGACTCCAGCTCTTCATGGGTTGGCGATACTATCTCTGTTGGTCATAATGCTTATATGTATGATGTGCCTCAGGTGGTTATTTTAGGCGGCGACTTCTACGGCAAATATCAAAGCATTGACGTAACTCCTTTTGATAGTTTTATCAAATACGGTTGCCTTTACCCCAGTGTCTATGTGCTGGGCGGTAACTTCTATGTTACAAACGGAGGCAAGGATGGAGACAGCGCCAGCTTTGCATATTGCAATAACGGTTGGGGACGAGTTATAGTTGCAGAGGGTATCGTACTCTCAAAGTGTCTCAACTATACAGACCAGAGATTCCTCAGCGGTTCCTCAAAAAAGCTGTTTACAGAGACCATAGATGATTACACAGGCGGATACTATAAGGTAACCGCACCTCCCATGATTGTGTCTGAGTCTCTGGACTATTATTACAGACTGATCGGTCTGTGTGATAAGGAAATTGTAAAAAGCTACGGAAGCTCTGTGTACGATCTTCATAAGGAAGAATTCGACTATATACTCGACAGGATAGATACCATCTACGTAGATGCTGACGAGGAAGAGTCTCCCATCATTGAACTGCGTAACCGTACCTTAGACCATCAGTACGTCAACTGGTATATGTGTGACGAGTCCGATTACTGTGGAGAGGATACTCAGTGGACCCATATCGGCGATGCATATAATGTCTCACATTGGCAGCCGGATGAACGCCCCGAGGAAGGGGGATGCTATGTTATCCGTTGTGTTGTTACAAACTCCGACCTGTCAACATACGAGGATATAGTGCGGATTTATTACGAGCCTATCGAAAAAGAGCCCGAGAAAAAAGTTATTGATGTGGTGTATGTAGCAGGAATTGACGCACCCGTAGCAGGCAAGACTCCCGATATGGACGCTGTATGCACAACCGACGGATGCAGTGTCTCTGAGGTTAATTGGTACGATGCGACTGAGAGCAGAGGAACACTGATGAATGCTGACGACGTTTTTGTTGAAGGTCGCAGCTACAAAGTTACTGTTCTGGTTAAAACGGATGAAGGATATACCTTCCTGATGGCTGACGGCTATAATGAAGCTGTAGGCTACATAAACAGCACAAAGGCCATAGCCTACGGCTCACACGATGAGACAGAGCTGGAGCTTGGACTTGAGTTCCCCATCTGCGAGAAAGACCCTTCAGAGCCCGATGTTACAGGGCTTCTGGGCGATGCCAATGAGGATGGCAAGGTAAATGTCAAGGATGCCACCGCTATCCAAAAGCACATCGCAAGCCTTGCAAGTCTTTCCGATACAGGTCGAATCCTTGCAGATGTTGACGCAAACGGCAACGTGAACATCAAGGATGCCACCGCTATCCAGAAGCACGTGGCAGGAATGACAACAGGCTATCCCATCGGTCAGTCTGTGAAATAAGAAAAAAGCAAAAGGGCGAGTGTTATGAAAAAAAGAATTGTTAGTTTTATTTTATGTTTGGTGTTAATGTTTGCCATGATTCCCTCTGTGGTTTATGCGGCAAATTCTCCTAATGTCAGTATCATAAAAAATGTTGAAATAACAGGTGTTCATACTCCCTATGCAGGCTACCATCCCGATTACGCAAGCCGTCTCGGCAGTACCTCTTACACATACGATGATCAGATGAAGGACGATCCTGATGTGTATAACGGCAAGTGGTGGTATGATGAAACAGAACAGTGGGTAGTTTCTCCTTCCGATACTTTTGAGCTGGGCCACGTTTATACCCTTTATATTTTGCTTGTGCCCACAGAGGGTTACGAATTCCGTGTCGATAACTATAACACACCCTTCATAAGTGCTACGGTCAACGGTGAAGAAGCAGTTGTCCACGACGACCTCACAGGTAAATCTAAGGCTTTTATAGAATACACCTTTGAGCCATGTGATTACAATTATGAGATTTCTAATGTCGAGGTTAATGTAGAGGAGCCTGTGGCAGGGGGATATCCCAAATATGATGTAGAGATACTTACAGCCGGCGTTGTTAAAGATGAAACCGACTCTCCCTTTTGTATCGAGAGTGTTGCTTGGTATGACTGTGTAAACCAGACCTTCCTTGACCCGTCTCATACTTTCGAGGAAGATGGTATCTACGAGGTTAACGTTTTTCTGACTACCATTGGTGACTATTATTTCTCTACAAATAACGATATGACTGATGTCAATGTAATAATCAATGGTAAGGAAGGGGAAGCAAACACTGCAGGTAAAAATGATAAATACTATATCCAAGTTTCCTGCGTGGTATTTGGTGATATCAGAGAAGAGGTAGAGTATGTAGAGATTACGGACCTCAAGACTCCCTCTGTCGGTGCAAACCCCGACTTTTTCGTTTCTCCGGCAGGTGATGATTTCTATATAAACGGTGTTTACTGGACAGATGTTACAAACTCTACAGAAGTTTCAATGAAAGAAACCGATACCTTTAAGGCAGGACACACATACGAGCTTCAGGTATGGATAAGAGCAAATGAGGACCATAAGTTCAGCATAGATGAGGATGGCTACGTGGATATTATGGCTCTCGTAGGCGGTGAGCAGGCGGATGTTCTCCTGCCCGGATCGGAGATTTCTGCAGAGCTTTCTGTCAGATACACAATGTCCGAACCAACCATAGTATCCATAGTAGATGTTATCAATGTGAATACTCCCTTAGAGGGCGAAACTCCTGATTTGGACGCATTCTGCACAACTCAGGGTTGCAATGTGTCAAGAGTTAGGTGGTACGACGTGACCGAGGGCAGAGGGGTTCTGATGTCAGAGGATGATACCTTCCGGGTAGGTCGCACTTACAGAGTGGATGTGTTAGTTCAGGCAGAGGGCAACCACACCTTCCTGATGGTAGACGGCTACAATGAAGCCACAGGTTACATTAACGGAGTCAGTGCCATAGCCTACGGCTCACACGACGAGACAGAGCTGGAACTTGGACTTGTGTTTGCTCCCTGTGCAGAAAACCCCAATAAACCCATAGGAATCTATGGAGATGCTGATTGTAACTCCAAGGTGAACGTCAAGGATTCCACCGCTATACAGAAGCATATAGCAGGTCTTGCAAATCTTTCTGATACAGGTCGAATCCTTGCGGATGTTGACGCAAACGATAACGTGAACATCAAGGATGCCACCGCTATCCAGAAGCACGTGGCAGGTATGGATACAGGCTACGATATCGGAAAGGAGATTTAACTGTCATGACTAAACGTGTTTTTTCACTTGTTCTTAGTCTTTTGATGATAATGTGTGCTGTGTCTGTAATGACGGCATATGCAGCACCTGTTGTATCTGTTGAAAGTCTGGCAGTTACTCCATATATGGGCTCTTATGGAGAAATCAAGCTGAAGGTTACAGGAGCCACCAATGTAACTTACCAATGGCAGGCAGGCTTTTTTGACAGTACATTTGACCCTGTAGATCTTGATGATAACGAGTATTACATCGGAACAAAAACAAATCATTTCAAGCTTCTGGCATCAGGAGAACTTGATTCTCTTGATTTTCGTTGTAAGATTACCTATGACGGCGGTAAGGTATACAGTCAGGTTTTCCATTTTACCTTCCTTGAACCTAAGGTGATCAGCAGGGCATACGTTGTAGGTGTGGATGCTCCTGTTTTCGGATGCCCTCCAAAATACAGAACTGATGATCTTCAGAGTAAACAATACGACTTGGATTCAATGGTGTGGTATGGACCAATAAATGGCTCATCTGCCCCTGAGATGAAGAGTACTGATATTTACGTTGAAGGTAAGTATAAGTGCAGATTCTACCTTGACCCTGCGAAGGGATATACCTTCAATGAGAATTCTGATTGTAGCGTGGATGGCATCATTTGCGATGTGTATTCTGAAAAGAATGGCGACGGAACAATTGCTTATTATGTAGACCGTGTTTACACTGTATCTTATAAGGGAACTGTCCCTGACGGAATTCTGGACTTTGAGTCGAGATTTCCTGATGCTCCCCTGGGAGAACACGATGTTTATGCGGGGACTTTTTGTCTTGGTACATCGGACATGGATACTGAGTTCAGCTTTACCACCAAGGCTTTGCCCTCAAGCATGAGTAGTAATGGTTACTATATATTCGGAAAAACAAGTCTTATAAAAGATGGCAGAGTACTGCGTGACATAACAGGCGCATCCGTAAAACTCAACTCACTGATTTATGGCGAAGAAGGAAGCTGTACGCTGGAGCAGAAAATATGCCTGATGTCTCCTACACTGGAGGTGTTGGCAACTCGTACACAGTCATACATAGTAGACATAGTAAAACCCCAGATACTTACAGAGGTAAGTGTTGATTTTGACAAGATCGAAAACTGGGTACGACCTTTGTATTCTCCTGTTACAGTAACTTCCGGTGTAAGGGTGAATTCTACAGCGTGGAATGATATGACATTGGACGGTAAATATGTCCCGGCAGGTACTGATTTTATTGATGGACATACCTATCGTATGTGTATATGGATTGAGACTGAATATGGATATGAATTCAAAACAGACAACAGCGGCAGTGTTGATGTTACCGCTACAATCAACGATATGCCTGCGATGATTGATAATGATTTGTCTGACAATAAGCAAATGATTATTACTTGCGATTTTATCTACGAGAAAAAAACAGATTCCAACAATCCTTCAAATCCCACTGACCCCAAGGGAGTCCTTGGCGATGCCAATGAGGACGGCAAGGTAAACGTCAAGGATGCCACCGCCATCCAGAAGCATGTTGCAAGTCTTAGCACACTGACAGACAGCGGAGTTGAGCTTGCAGATGTCAACCAGGACACCAAGGTGAATGTTAAGGATGCAACTGCAATTCAGAAACATATTGCAGGTATGGATACAGGCTACGATATCGAAAAGGAGATTTAATTGCTATGACCAAACGAGTTGTTTCCCTTGTTCTTAGTCTTTTAATGATAATGTGTGCTGTGTCCGTAATGACGGCATATGCAGCACCTGTTGTATCTGTTGAAAGTATGTCACTCACTCCCTATATGGGCTCTTATGGAGAAATCAAGCTTAAGGTTACAGGAGCTACTAACGTAACTTATCAATGGCAGGCAGGTTATTATGACAGTGTGCATGCCCCTGAGGATCTTGATGACAACGAGTATTATATCGGAACAAAAACAAACCATTTTAAAATTCTGGCATCAGGACAACTTGATGCTCTTGAGTTCCGTTGCAAGATTACCTATGACGGCGGTTCTACTTATAGTCAGCTTTTCCATTTTACCTTCCTTGAACCTAAGGTGATCAGCAGGGCATACGTTGTAGGTGTGGATGCTCCTGTTTTCGGATGCCCTCCACAATACCGAACTGATGATCTTCAGAGTAAACAAGACGACTTGGATTCAATGGTGTGGTATGGACCAATAAGTGACTCGTATGCTCCTTTGATGGATAGTACTGATGTTTACGTTGAAGGTAAGTATAAGTGCAGATTCTACCTTGACCCTGCAAAGGGATATACATTCAATGAGAATTCAGATTGTAGTGTGGATGGTATTATTTGCAATGTGTATTCTGAAAAAGGTGAAGACGGAACAATTGCTTATTATGTAGACCGTGTTTACACTGTATCTTATAAGGGAACTGTCCCTGACGGAATTCTGGACTTTGAGTCGAGAAATCCGTCTGATACAGCAACTAATGTTAATTTAGGCAATGCGTACCTAGGCACTGATTCGATGGACATTCCGTTTGAGTTTAAAATAAAGGATTTGCCCAGTAATATGGCACTTGCAGATTACACAGTTTATGGCAGCACAGAAATCCAGCGTGACGGAGAAAGAGTTTACTATGCCCATTCGGGAGACAGAGTGAATCTTATAGATGTGGCAACTATGCCGGGAAAGTATTATATCTACCATGAGCTTTTCCTTCTTGATCCCGAGGGAAATGAGATAGCAACGGAGTCTGTGTGTTATTTCGTAAATGTCTATACACCGGTAATTATTATGGATTTGTCAGTTGAGGTTGATGAGCCTGTAGCGGGTCAGGATGCGGAAATAGCTTTTTTGAACAAAACAATTGGCTGTGTTGTCAGCAATATGTATTGGTATGACGTAACCGACGGAGAGCGTGTTTTGATGAATAATACAGACACCTTTGAGGCTGGTCGCACATATCAGGTTGAGATGTGGCTTGAAGCGAATGATGGTTTTTATATGAATACGGATAGGGACGGATATCTCAACGTAAATGCAAAGATAAACGGCAAGTCTGCAGAGACTTTGAATGCTTCTTCTGACAAAGTTGCAGGCTTTACTATGGATTTTACCATCCCAGAAGATAGTACAAATCCAAGTAATCCCATTGATCCTACCGAACCTTCAACAGGTGGTCAGGATATACCTACTGCCCCAACAATTCCTGTTGTATTAGGTTTGCTCGGCGATGCCAATGAGGACGGCAAGGTGAACGTCAAGGACGCCACTGTTATCCAGAAGGATATTGCATACCTTGCAAGCCTTTCCGATACAGGTCGTATCCTTGCGGATGTTGACGGCAACGGTAGCGTGAATATCAAGGATGCCACCGCTATCCAGAAGCACGTGGCAGGTATGGATACAGGTTTTGACATTGGAGAGATCGTCTTTGCTTCCTGACAAGTGATGGTATCTTCCGTAAACTGAAAAGATAAAGAATACATTTATTGATGTGACATACACCTCGAGAGTCAGATGCTTTCGAGGTGTATGTTTCAATAAAGGGATATTTATGGGAAAGTAATAACGCAGAACCAGAGACGGATGTGATAATTCTTTTGGTGAATTCTGATATTTGTTGACTACAGCTTGAGTTTGGTATAAAATTTATCTGAAGGTATTGTATACTGCTTTAGTGATTCTATGGTTCAAGGTGATCCTATGATTAAGAAAAGCTTGACAAAAGAACTGATCATATCAAGTGCTTTTGCCATGATTGACGAAAAAGGAAAAGATAATTTCTCCATGAGGCAATTGGCTGCAAAGCTTGGGGTGCAGGTGTCATCTCTGTACAACCACGTGAAGAACGAGCATGAGCTTATGCTGGAGGTGGCGAAACTTGCTGCTGCAAAGTATACGGAGCAT
The DNA here is from genome assembly GCA_017457155.1 of Ruminococcus sp. GTDB lineage: Bacteria > Bacillota > Clostridia > Oscillospirales > Acutalibacteraceae > Ruminococcoides. Next base: position 19,276 of record JAFTHZ010000003.1, on the reverse strand, counting down.
GTGGTGCAGGCTGTTTCAGGAATTGAACTTGATGATGCAACAACAGAGTCGGCGGATGCCTTCAGGTCGTTTCTGAAGGATCACAGGTATCTTTATGAATTGCTCATAGACGAGAGCCTGTTGTCTGACCCGGGTTTTCAGCAGGCTATCAAGGGATTCGAAGCACCCATTTTCTATATACTTAAGGAGTATGGAGTAGAGGATAAAGAGTTTATGGAACATATGTATGTGGCAATGCGTGTTGTAACTCACGGCTTCTCTACCCTGGATTCTCTGGGGGTATTTGATCACCTTGAGATTGATACAACTGAGAGTTATCATATGATGGTCAGAAGTGTTGTGGAGGCTATGAAGGCAAAAGGTAATAAAAACTGAGACCAAGGAGTGACTATTCATCGGTGATGCGTAGCCACTCTTTTTTGTGTGAGGATTTTGTCAGCGGTTGAGGTTTGTACTATGGCGTGGTATAATAAGCTTGATGGGTTTTTATCGGCGATGGTGAGAGCATAACTCTGCACTTCACTGATGAGGAGGATTGCCGTATAATCACCGTGAGAAACAGCGGTTGCACTCTTGAGGAAAGTGAGCTTGCTCATGTTTTTGACAGCTTCTACAGGGGATCGAATACAGGCTCAAAAAGCGGCAACGGTCTGGGACTTTACATCTGCCGTCAGCTGACAAGGGCTATGGGCGGAGATGTTTTTGCAGAAATCGAAAACGGCTTTATGTGCATATCGGTCGTTTGTAAAAAGAAGTAAAAGTTGAGTTGATAAACTTGAATTTGACGGAGAAATGATATGAAATTGAAGAACATTCTGATTGTTGTTAAAGATATAGAAAAATCGAGAAAATTCTATCACGATTTGTTTGGTATAGATTTGGTGCTTGATAACGATGGCAATATGATTCTGACAGAAGGTCTTGTTCTTCAGGATGAGAAAATATGGAAATCGTTTTTAGACAGAGATGTTGTTCCAAAGAACAACTCTTGCGAATTGTATTTTGAGGAGCTGGATATCGAATCGTTTGTCCGAAAATTAGAAAGATTATACCCCTCGATTGAATATGTAAATCGTCTTATGACACATAGTTGGGGGCAACGAGTAGTTCGATTCTACGATTTGGACGGTAACTTAATCGAAGTAGGGACACCGATATAATCAACAAATCCTAAATTGTATGACAGAAAAGAGAATGGAAATGTTAAAGATAACTGATACATATAATTTAAAAGATATTTATGATTTTCAGCTTGGTTTCAAAACACCATACTTTTTTGATGTGGAGTCTGAAGATTGGAAAAAGTCTTTTGAGGCGGATATCGATGGCGAGGGCAGAGAGCTATTCAAAGGGCTTTTTTTAAAAGCTGTGTATGATAACGATAAACTTGCAGGTTTTGTACAGTACGGCAAAACTGCCTTTGGGTTTGATGATAGGGGGAGAGATTTCAAGTGATGTTTCATACCCTGTTATCCGCAACCTGTATTTCAGAGAGGACAGGGCAGATGCAGGTGAATTGTTGTTAAGGGAAGCGATGAAATGTTCAGGGGAAAATGAAAGGGTATACGCTTTCTTCCATTATTTCGGGATGAGCTGTTTTGCCCGACACGGAAAGCTCTTTGAGGCGAATACTCATATTGACACATTGCTCAGACAAAGTGGATTTGAGGTAGAACACGAGAATGTTTATTATTCGACATTACTCAGCGGGGACGAAAATACAGATGCAGTAATCGCACCGGGAGACCTGACAGAAGGTGCACAGCAGTGTGTCGATTTCAGTATCGACGGTACACAGGTCGGAGGTTGTCAGGTGCATTATGTGAATGATACCACAGCTTATCTGCGTTGGATTTATGTCAACGGAGATATGGTAGGTAAAGGTGTCGGTACAAGGTGTATGAAGGCTCTGAGGAGATTTCTCTATGAAAGGGGCGTCAGGAGATTTGATACCGACACAGCTGTGAGGAATCTCGTGGCTCAGCATTATTACGAGAAAAACGGTTTTACTCGTCAGGGTATCACCCGCAGCTACTATACAAAGGAAGTTAACTAAAGGAAAAACTCAGTGTGAGTTCAGGAGGTGCCTTATGATTCGGAAGTTTTATCCATACGGCAAGAAAAAAGCCTTTAATGTCACATATGATGACGGAGTTGAGCAGGATGTTCGTTTCGTGGAACTTCTCAATAAATACAACCTCAAAGGCACCTTCAATCTGAATTCGGCCTTGATGGAGCAGGAATTTGAATGGACACACGAGAGCGGCCTTGTGGTGAAGAGACTGAATCAAAAAGAGGTAGCGTCTCTGTACAAAGGCCACGAGGTAGCAAGTCACACTGCGACTCATCCCTATATGGATAACCTCACAAAAGAAGAGATCCTCCGTGAACTTTCATGGGACAAAAGACGGCTTGAGGAGATTTTTTCTGAGGAGGTCAGCGGATTTGCCGTTCCTTTTGATTATTACAGCGAGCTTATTGAGGAGTGTGTGAAAGAGTGCGGTTTTGAGTACGCACGCATATCAGAGGAGAGCTTGTGCTTCAGTCCTCAGAGCGACTACTATAATTGGAAGGCAACGGTGTTTCATCTGGATGATTCTCTTGAGGAGCTGGCTGAGAGGTTTGTACGTTCCGACTCGGAGCTGGCACTCTTCCAGATTGTGGGGCATTCATATGACCTTGATACAGAAGACAAGTGGGAATGTATTGAGAATATCCTCAGAAGAATCGGAAACAACAGTGACGTACTTTCCATGACTACCATAGAGCTTGTCCGTTACCTCAGGGCTATGGACAAGGCAGAAATCACTGAGGAGTATATTGAAAATAACAGCGAGGAAAGCTTGTGGTTTTTGGTGGATGAAACCTTGTGTGAGGTAAAGCCAAAGGCGAAAATCAGTTTGAAATGAATCTCGGGGTTCTGAAAGCTGAAGACACTGGCTATGCTGTTTTGACCGCGAAAAGCTATTGACAAAACTAAGTAATTGAGGTACACTTCAATTATAAAGTTTGCTATGAATACTTGAAGCAAACGTGAAAGGAGAATTTCAGTATGATTTACAGAGAGGTAGTTAATCGCTAACTGAATATTGGCACGATTTTCTAAGGCTCAGGGACTAATATTTGGCCCCTATGTTTGTCGTGCCGTTTAAGTGACCTTTCACGAATTCTATGCCTGATGCTCAGACACACTCGGAAGGGGTGTGTCTTTTTATATTCTTTTTCAGCCGCAGGAATCCTTTGAGGGTGACTTTCTGCGGTGTTTTTTTGTGCCTTTTTTTCAGTTAGCTTGTTGATAATTTATAGAGACCACAACTGATTATGGAGGAACAAAAGTTGAAAATAACAGATTACGGCTTCACTTATGACTTGATGCCAAAGGAAGTCCACGGCACCCCTGCACGCATAACATCTGTTCATAAGGGGCGCTTCGGCATTGTGTCTGATTTTGGCGAGGGCTTCGCTCAGCTGAAGTCAAAGGAGTATTATTATGATGGAGAAGCTTTTCCCACGGTAGGCGACTTTGTGCTGATAGATTATGTTGAGAACGGCGATAGCCGAATTACAGCAACCCTTAACCGAAAAACCTATTTTTCTCGTCGTGACCCGGACAAGGGTAAGGGAGAGCAGGCGGTTGCATCGAACTTTGACTACGTTTTTATTATGCAGTCGCTGAATGACGACTTTAACCCGAAGCGGTTGGAAAGATACCTGACCGCGACCCTTCAGTCGAAAGCAAAGCCTGTGGTTATACTCACAAAAGCCGACCTGACCGATGATTACCTGCCCTATATTATACAGGTGAGCCGAGTGGCAGACGGAGCGGAAACTCATATAGTGAGTTCAAAAACAGGCTTTGGTATGGATTCTCTCTCGGCGTATATGAAAAAAGGAAACACACTTGTGTTTTTGGGCTCCTCGGGAGTAGGCAAGTCAAGCCTTGTCAATGCTCTGGCGGGTGAGGAGATTATGGATGTGAATGGTATCAGAGAGGACGACAGCAAGGGCAGACATACCACCACTCACAGAGAGCTTATTATGCTCAAAAATGGCGTTATGATTATTGATACCCCAGGTATGCGAGAGCTGGGAATGTGGGATGTTACCGAAGGTCTAAGCGAAGCTTTCGCAGATGTTGAGAGGTTCATAGGTTACTGCAAATTCCGTGACTGCAAGCACGAAAACGAGCCCGGATGTGCTGTGAGAGAAGCCATCGAGAATGGAAGCCTTGATTCTGCCCGATTTGAAAGCTACAGGAAGCTCAGGGCTGAGGCGAAATACACTGAGGACAAAACCGACTTTCTCAGACAGAAGCAACAGTGGGGCAAGAATATCAGAAAATACGAGAAACAAAAGAAAAAGGAGGTATGGTAATATGACAAGAACCATTAAGCCAATGGAGAAGAAATATCTGCATAGTTCGCTCTGTATGGTAAGAAACACATTTACAGACAGCGAGAATGCAGAACAGGCACAGGTTGTTGTAAACCTGATTGAGGAAATCAGAGCCAAGGAGTATTACCTGCCCGAGCTTGAGCTGATTATGGTGGATGAGGATGACGAGGTGATCGGCTATGCACAATTCTCTCGTTTTCATATTGAGGGCAGGTTCTCCGATGAGCTTCTTATCCTCACTCCCGTTGCAGTGAAGACAGACCTGCAGCGTCAGCATATCTCCAAGGAACTAATTGAGGCAGGCTTTGAGAAAGCAAAGAAAATGGGCTTTAAGGTAGTTATTGTGGAGGGAAACCCTCAGAATTACCGAAGCCGTGGATTTGTGACGTCCGAGGATTTCGGAATTACCGCAGCAGAGAGTGTGGGTCTCCCTGCACCCGAGTGTCTGATGGTAAAAGAGCTGGAAGAAAATGCTCTTTCAGGAATCAGCGGTGTCCTGGATTACACATACTATGAATCGTTAAAATAATCAAAAGGAGAATTGATATGTCAGAATTACATTACATAACATTGAGAGAAAGACCCGAGCTTATGGAGTTGGCCGCTTCTTGGTTCAACAGCAAGTGGGGTGTGCCCAAGGAGGCGTACCTTGAGTGTATGGAGGAGTACCTTAGCGGAGACACAGAGTACGGTTGGTATCTGTGTCTGGACGGAGATCAGATTGTAAGCGGAATGGGAGTTATCGAAAACGACTTTCATGACCGAAAGGATCTTTTCCCCAATGTCTGCGCCGTATATACAGAAGAAAGCCACCGCAAACAGGGAATCGCAGGTCAGCTTCTGAATATGGTGGTGGATGACCTGAGAACAAAGGGTATCTCCCCTGTATATCTGGTCACAGACCACACAGGTTTTTATGAGAGGTATGGTTGGGAGTTCTACTGTATGGCTCAGGGGGACGGCGAACCCGATATGACCAGACTATATATTCACAGATAATCGGAATAGATAATAGAAACCACAGGGCATCGTTTCTGATGTCCTGTGGTTTTGTTCTTACTTCATATCAACGTTTTTATATTCCGCATGAATATTAAAATTCCCATCAGTATTTGTTGTTTTATTTATAGTTATCATCGGAATATTCGATAGCAACCTTCGAAAAGATTCGTGATATTAATTACTAGATTTCCTTGACTTTTCTTACGTTAAAGATTAAAATATGACACAAACTAAATATTACTAAAGGCTGTGACGAAGAATGGTCATAGAGAAAAACAGTGCAGAGAGCTGATGGTTGGTGCGAATCAGTGTATTTATTATCTTTGTCCTCTCGCTTCCGAGCCGGGAACCTGAAGCTATGGTGTGTAGGGAACCTCGTGTATGCTACGTCAGTGCATAGAAGTTGCTTGACTTCGAATAAAGTAAAGGCGTCGATGAAGACGGAACCTACGAGTGATTTTCCCAGAGAGCCGGGGATGGTGCGATCCCGGTAAAAGACTGTAGACTTCCCATCCCTTCTGAGCCGGAAGCCCCAAAGGAACAAACACCCAGTAGGCGTTTCTCGTGCATGCTACGTTAGTGCATAGAAGTTGTTTGACTTCGAAGAGGTGGCAGATTTTATATCTGCAATTTGAGTGGTACCGCGAGTGCTAAATTTAGATTTACACCCGTCTCAAAGCAAGTATAAGCTTTGAGGCGGGTTTTTATTTTGCCTTAAAGCGAATCCGGAGCGCATACACTTAAAACAGAAAGGCGGAATGAAAATGTTAACTCTCGACAAAGTGTTTAATGCACAGACAGTGCTAAAAAACATTATTCGTGAAACGAACGTAGTCAGAGCTTATGGTATAGCAAATGACTGCGAACTGTATCTGAAACCTGAAAACCTACAGATTACAGGTTCCTTTAAGGTCAGAGGCTCTGCATATAAAATCGCAATGCTGAGTGAAGAAGAAAAGGCAAAAGGTGTTATAGCCTGCTCGGCAGGAAATCATGCACAGGGCGTGGCGCTTGCAGCGACCAAGAACGGCATCAAATCCCTGATATGCCTGCCGGATACGGCTCCTATTTCTAAGGTCGAAGCAACCAAAGGCTTTGGCGCTGAGGTTTGCTTAGTGGAAGGATGCTATGACGATGCTTATGAGAAGGCGTTGGAGCTTCGTGACAGTGAGGGATACACCTTCGTTCATCCTTTTGATGATGAAAATGTAATCGCAGGTCAGGGTACGATTGCTCTGGAAATTCTGGGTGACCTTGATAATATCGATGCTATCGTAGTTCCGATTGGCGGAGGCGGACTGATTTCTGGCATTGCATATACCGCAAAACAAATCAGACCGACCGTTAAGGTTTATGGTGTTCAGGTCGCAGGCGCACCCAGTATGTATAACTCGGTGAAGGGTGGAGAAATTGAATGTCTTTCTTCCGTTTCTACTATTGCCGACGGTATTGCGGTGAAACAACCAGGCGAAAACACTTTTCATTATGTCAGCGAGTATGTTGATGAAATTGCCCTTGTCACTGATGACGAGGTTTCCGAAGCCATTCTGGCTCTCATCGAAAAGCAAAAAATGATTGCAGAGGGTGCAGGTGCAACTGCCGTTGCCGCTGTTATGGCAGGTAAATTTGACCTGAAAGGCAAACGAGTGGTTGCTGTTGTTTCCGGCGGTAATATTGATGTTACAAGCCTGTCCCGTGTCATTGATCGCGGACTTCTTAATTCCGGACGTTCCTCAAGTCTACTGATTGAACTCATTGACAAACCCGGACAACTGAAAGAGATTTCCCGTATCATCGCTGATTGTGGCGGCAATGTTACCGGTGTTCATTATGAAAAGGGCAATACCGAGAGCGTAAACGGTTGCTTCCTCCGTATTGAAATGGAAACAAGAGATTTCTCACATGTTAACCTGATCACGAAGACATTACGCGATGAAGGCTTCAAATTAGTATAAAGGAGATAAAATTATGAGTAATAAAGTTCTGACAAATAAGGCACCAAAGGCAATCGGCCCTTACTCACAGGCAGTAGTAGCGGGTAATCTCATTTTTACCTCAGGACAAATTCCTCTGAACCCCGAAACAGGAGTTCTGGAGGGAGAAAACATTTCCGAACAGACTCACAGAGTATGCAAAAATTTGGAGGCAGTGTTAACTGCTGCAGGCGGCAGCCTTAAAAGTGCTGTGAAGACCGTTTGCTTTCTTGCAAATATGGCGGATTTCGCCGCATTTAACGAGGTATATGCACAGTATTTTACTGAGAAACCCGCAAGAAGTTGCGTGGCAGTAAAAGATCTTCCCAAAGGAGCTTTGGTTGAGGTTGAAGTGGTTGCTGAAAAGGAGTAAACAGAGATGCTGGATTCAAGTAAATACCGAGTGGGGTACTTCCCCGTAGATAAAAAATACAATAAATGGGTGGAGAAGGACCATATCGAAAAGCCCCCTGTGTGGTGCTCAGTTGATATGAGAGACGGAAATCAGGCTCTGGTCATTCCTATGAGCCTTCAGGAAAAGCTTGAGTACTACAAGGTTCTCCTTGATGTAGGTTTCAAAGAAATCGAAGTTGGTTTTCCTGCTGCTTCTGAGACTGAGTATGAATTTCTGAGGACACTCATAGACAATGATATGATACCCGAAGACGTAACAGTCCAGGTGCTTACTCAGTGCAGAGAGCATATTATCCGCAAGACCTTTGATGCTTGCAAAGGTGCGCCCAGTGCTATTATTCATTTTTATAATTCTGTAAGCGTGGCTCAGCGTGAGCAGGTGTTTAAGAAGAGCAAGGAAGAAATTAAGAAGATTGCTGTTGACGGCGCAAAGCTTGTGAAAAAGCTTGCAAGTGAATATGAAGGCAACTTCCGTTTTGAGTATTCTCCTGAGTCCTTTACGGGAACAGAGCCCGAATATGCTCTCGAGGTTTGCAACGCTGTTCTTGATGTGTTAGAGCCGAGTATAGATAACAATGTTATTATCAATCTTCCTGTAACGGTTGAGATGAGTTTGCCCCACGTGTACGCTTCTCAGGTGGAATTTATGAGCGAAAATCTTAAATATCGTGAGTTTGTGACTTTGTCGATTCATCCCCATAATGACAGAGGTACAGGCGTTGCTGATACCGAGCTTGCACTCCTTGCTGGTGCTGACCGTGTGGAAGGTACACTCTTTGGTAACGGAGAACGCACCGGTAATGTAGATATTATCACACTCGCTATGAATATGTATTCTCATGGTGTAGACCCAAAGCTTAACCTTTCCAATATGAACGAGCTTGTTGAAGTGTATGAGAGATGTACTCGTATGCACGTCTATGAACGAGCTCCTTATGCAGGCGCACTTGTGTTTGCCGCTTTCTCAGGCTCTCATCAGGATGCCATTGCAAAGGGTATGAAATACAGAGCGAAGAATAAGCTTCTCGAATGGAGTGTTCCGTATATTCCCATTGATCCCAAGGATATCGGCCGTACCTACGATGCTGATGTTATCAGAGTAAATTCCCAGTCGGGCAAGGGTGGTATCGGCTATCTCTTGGAGCAGACATTTGGATATAATCTGCCACAAAAAATGCGTGAGCATTTCAGCTATATGTGCAAAGGTGTTTCTGACCACGAGCATAAGGAACTCAAGCCGGATGAAGTGCTTGATATTTTTACCGCTAATTACTTGAATCTTAACAGCGGTATTGAAGTGACCGATTTTGATTTTGAGCGTGAAAACGATACTGTTAAAATCAATATTACTTTCCTGAAGGATGGTAAGGAGACCGAACTTGAAGCGGTTGGCAACGGAACGCTCAGTGCAGTGAACAATGCTCTTTGTGAATTTACAGGCGAGCAGTACACTTTGCAGGTGTTCACACAGCACAGTATGCAGGGCGACGGCTCCCGCAGCGTTGCCGCCTCGTATATCGGACTTCAGAGAGAGGACGGCAGGATGTATTGGGGCGCAGGCACCGATAACGACGTGATTACTGCCAACACAAAAGCACTCTTGAGTGCTTTCCATAATATGACAAAGGGAGGTAAATAAAAATGGGAATGACCATGACTCAAAAAATCCTTGCTGCCCACGCAGGACTTGACAAGGTAGAAGCCGGACAGCTTATCGGCGCAAATCTTGATATTGTGCTGGGAAACGATATAACTACACCCGTTGCGGTGAATGAATTTAAGAAAGCAGGCTTTGAAAAGGTTTTTGATAAGGATAGAGTGGCAATCGTGCTTGACCACTTCGTGCCTAACAAGGACATCAAGGCGGCAGAACAGAGTAAAACTTGCCGTGAGTTTGCTTGCTCTCACTGTGTGAGCCATTTTTACGACGTTGGTAAAATGGGCATTGAACATGCACTTCTTCCCGAACAAGGAGTTGTGACCGCAGGTGATTGCATTATTGGTGCCGATTCACATACCTGTACTTACGGTGCTTTAGGTGCATTTTCTACCGGTGTAGGTTCTACCGATATGGCGGCAGGAATGGCAACAGGTATGGCTTGGTTCAAGGTGCCCTCCGCAATTAAATTTAATCTCACAGGAAAGCTCCCCGAAAACACAAGCGGTAAAGATGTTATTCTCACAATTATCGGCATGATTGGTGTGGACGGCGCTCTCTATAAGAGTATGGAGTTTACGGGCGAGGGTGTTAAGAATCTTTCAATGGATGACCGCCTTTGCATCTGCAATATGGCAATAGAGGCAGGAGCTAAAAACGGCATCTTCCCTGTTGATGACGTGACCTTGGATTATCTTAACGGAAGAAGCGAAAGAACGCCTGTTATTTACAAAGCAGATAGTGACGCTGAATACGAAAAGGTATATGAGATAGACTTAAGTAAAATTGTTCCTACCGTAGCTTGTCCTCATCTTCCTGAGAATACCCGTCCTGCAGAGGAGCTTCACAATATTAAAATAGATCAGGTTGTGATCGGGTCCTGCACCAATGGCAGAATGGAGGATATGGAAGCGGCTTACAGCATCCTTAACGGCAAAAATGTAGCTGACGGTATCCGAGTAATTATTATCCCCGGCACTATGCAGATCTACCGTGAATGTGTAGAGCGTGGCTTCGTTACCGCCTTTATTGATGCGGGTGCGATTGTTTCCACTCCTACCTGCGGTCCGTGCCTTGGCGGATATATGGGTATTCTTGCCGCAGGTGAAAGGTGCATTGCCACTACTAACCGCAACTTTGTGGGGCGTATGGGACACGTTGACAGTGAAGTGTATCTTGCTTCCCCTCACACTGCCGCCGCAAGTGCGTTGACAGGCTATATCACAGAGTATAAGGAGGCATAAAAGATGAACACACAAGGAAAAGTTTTCAAATATCCCGATAACGTTGACACCGACGTTATCATCCCTGCCCGATACTTAAATACTCCCGATGCCAAAGAGCTCGCACTTCACTGTATGGAGGATATCGACACTGAGTTTGTTAAAAACGTAAATGCTGGCGATGTGATGGTAGCAGGCTTCAATTTTGGTTGCGGCTCCTCCAGAGAGCACGCACCTATGGTTATTAAGACCTGCGGTACAGGTTGTGTTATCGCCAAAAGCTTTGCACGAATTTTTTACAGAAACGCTATCAACATTGGCTTACCGATTTTAGAATGCGAAGAAGCCGCTGAAGAGATAAACGCAGGTGATGAGGTCAAGGTGGATTTTGATACAGGCGTCATCACAAACCTAACTACAAATAAAGAATACAAGGCTCAGCCTTTTCCGCCCTTTATTCAGAACATTATTAAAAGCGGCGGACTCTTAAAATCCCTGAAAGAAGGCGAAGTAAATGGTTAAGAATATCGCAGTTATCCGTGGCGACGGCATCGGCCCCGAGATCGTAAATGAGGCACTTAAAGTTCTCGATAAGGTAGCGCAGCTTTATGGACATACCTTCAATTACACCGATGTGGATATGGGTGGATGCGCCATTGATAAATACAACGATCCTCTGCCTGAGTCGGAACTGAAAAAATGTGTAGAATCGGACAGCGTACTGCTTGGTGCTGTGGGCGGGGACAAGTGGAACGATGTACCAGGAAATATGCGCCCTGAAAAAGGACTTTTGAGACTCAGAGAAGGTATGGGTGTTTATTCCAACAATCGCCCTGCAAAGATCTGGCCGCAGCTTTCCGATGCTTCACCTCTGAAGAAATCAATCGTTGAAGAGGGTATTGATTTTATCATTGTCAGAGAACTGATCGGTGGTATTTATTTCGGTGAACATAAAACCGAAGGAGACACCGCCACCGACGTGCTTAAATACAGCGAAGCAGAGATCGAACGCATAGGCAGAATTGGCTTTGAAACTGCAAGAAAGAGAAATAAAAAGCTTTGCTCAGTAGAAAAGAGCAACGTGCTTGACAGTAGTCGCCTTTGGAAAAAGGTGATGCACCGTCTAAGAGAGGAATATCCCGACGTAGAGCTTTCCGATATGCTTGTTGACAACTGTGCCATGCAAATAGTTAAAAATCCTGCTCAGTTTGACGTGGTAGTTACCGAGAATATGTTTGGTGATATTCTCTCCGATGAGGCATCCATGATTACAGGTTCTATCGGTATGATTCCCTCCTCCAGTTTAGGAGCAACCACCTGCGGACTTTACGAGCCGATTCACGGCTCTGCGCCTGATATTGCAGGGCAAGACAAGGCAAATCCTATCGGAACGATACTTTCTGCGGCGATGATGCTTCGCTTTAGTTTCAATATGCCAAACGAAGCAGATGCTATAGAAAATGCTGTAGGGAAATATCTTGATGCAGGCTATCGCACTGCCGACATTATGAGCGAAGGGATGACACTCGTCGGATGTAAACAGTGTGGTGACCTGATTGTAAATTACTTAGCGAAGGAGTGATTTTATGCTTCTTTCAGGCTCAGATATCTTAGTTAAAACTTTAATTGAACAAGGGGTTGATACCGTCTTCGGTTATCCCGGAGGTCAGATACTCAACGTGTACGACAGCCTTTATAAATATCAAAATGAAATAAACCACGTGTTGACTGCACACGAACAAGGTGCGGCACACGCTGCTGACGGATATGCACGCACCACGGGCAAGGTGGGAGTTGTAATTTCCACCTCAGGACCGGGAGCTACCAACCTTGTAACAGGAATCGCAACGGCTTACCTCGACTCAATTCCAATGGTTGCCATCTGCGGTAATGTACCGACAACACAAATCGGAACAGACAGTTTTCAGGAAATTGACATTACGGGTGTGACCCTTCCTATCACCAAGCACAACTACTTTGTCAGCAACGTTGCTGACTTGGCAAATACTATCCGTGAAGCATTTAAGCTTGCAATGTCGGGCAGACCGGGACCTGTGCTGATTGACGTTCCAAAGGATGTTCAAATTGCAAAGTGTGAATATGAAGTCTTCTCTCCCACAGAAAAGGAAACACCTTATGCCGCAAAGGATGTGCGCATTGAAGAAGCGGCAGAGATTATCAATTCTGCAAAACGTCCCTTTATCTACTTTGGCGGCGGTGTGATTACAGCGGATGCAGAGGACGAGGTGCTTGCTCTTGCGGAAAAGATAGATGCACCTATCGGCTGTTCACTAATGGGACTTTCCGCAATACCCACCGATCATCCGAGATTCCTTGGGATGCAAGGTATGCACGGACACTTTGCATCCTCTATGTCCATGCACAATGCGGACGTAATTCTGTCGTTAGGAGTTCGGTTTAACGATCGTGTTACGGGCAACCGCACGAAATTCGCGGTGGGTGCAAAAATAGTTCATGTTGACGTGGACGGCTCAGAGCTAAATAAAACAGTGAACTCGGTTTGCGGACTCAGAGGCGATGTAAAGCTTACCTTGCAAAAGCTTCTTCCGCTTCTTGATGAAAGCAAAAAGGACCAGTGGATGGCAAAGGTCGATGCTTTACGAAAGGAAGAAGAAAACTACCTTGATAATCGTGAAGGACTGACTCCGAGAAGAGCAATTTTAACACTCAATAAGCATTTAGGCGAAAATACCGCCGTTTGTACCGATGTCGGTCAACACCAGATGTGGTCAGCACAAAACCTTAATTTCAAAAATCCCCGACGCTTTGCATCCAGCGGCGGTCTCGGAACGATGGGCTACGGCTTCGGAGCAGCAATCGGTGCGGCGTACGGTACAGGCGAACGCAGTGTTTTAATTACCGGAGACGGAAGCTTTGGTATGAATCTTAATGAGCTTGCAACCGCTGTAAGGTACAATGTTCCCGTAGTGGTTATCATCATGAATAATGGTGTACTCGGTATGGTCAGACAGTGGCAAACGCTTTTTTACGATAGGCACTATTCCAATTCGGTTTTAGAGCGCAAAACAGATTTTTCCGCTTTTGCAAAAGCTTTCGGTGCAGACGGTGAAGCAGTAACCACGCCTGAAGAATTAGATGCGGCACTCGGCCGTGCTTTCAAAACAGAAGGTCCGTATATCGTCGATTGCAAGATCGACAAGGACGAATTTGTTCTTCCCATGCTGCCGCCAAACGGCAGTATGGACGACATAATTACTCAGTTGGAGGTGCAAAAGTGAACAGATACACATTAGCTGTGCTTGTTAAAAATCAGTTCGGTGTATTAAATCGGCTTACCAGTATGTTTCGTCGCCGTCAGTTCAACATCAGTTCTATCACTGCAAGCGAAACAGAATCAGAAGAATATTCCCGAATCACTTTCGGTTTCTATAGTGAGGAAAACGAAAAACAGCAGCTTATAAATCAGCTCTACAAATTACCCGACGTTTGCTCTATTAAAGAACTGACTGTCGATAATTCTCTAAGCTGTGAACTGATGCTGATTAAACTTAAAAATGAACCTTCCTCCCGTGAGGAGATTCACGCCGCGGCAGAAGCATTTAAGGCGGAGACGATTGACTACACAAAGGAATCTATTGTACTTCGTGTAATTGGAAACAGTACAAAAATGGACGATTTTATTTCGCTTATGCGTGATCAGACCATTCTTGAAATTTGCCGAACAGGTACGGCATCTATTGAAAAAGGCGCATCTACTTTGCGTCAAAACTTAAATTTATAATTTAGAAAGAGGTAATAAAAATGGCAAACAGAATTTTTTATCAGCAGGATTGCAATCTTCAGAAACTCAGCGGTAAAACCGTAGCTATCATCGGCTACGGATCACAGGGTCACGCACACGCACTTAACCTTAAAGAAAGCGGTGTGGATGTAATCGTAGGTCTTTATCAGGGCTCAAAGAGCTGGGCAAAGGCTGAGGCTCAGGGACTTAAAGTAATGACCTCCGCTGAAGCTGCAAAAGCAGCCGACATCATTATGATCCTCATCAACGATGAGAAGCAGGCAAAGCTTTACAAAGAAAGCATCGAGCCTAACCTCACCGAGGGCAAGACTTTGGCTTTTGCTCACGGCTTTAATATTCACTACGGCTGTATCAAGCCCCCCAAGAATGTTAACGTTATCATGATCGCACCCAAAGGTCCCGGTCACACAGTACGCTCTGAGTATCAGGCAGGCAAGGGTGTGCCCTGTCTTATTGCTGTTGAGCAGGACGCAACAGGTGACGCATGGGATCTGGGTCTCGCTTATGCACTTGGTATTGGCGGTGCTCGTGCAGGTGTACTTGAAACCACATTCCGCACCGAAACAGAAACCGACCTTTTCGGTGAGCAGGCAGTTCTTTGCGGCGGCGTTTGTGCGCTGATGCAGGCAGGCTACGAAACTCTTGTTGAGGCAGGCTACGATCCGAGAAACGCTTATTTTGAGTGCATTCACGAAATGAAGCTTATTGTTGACCTTATTTATCAGAGCGGTTTTGCAGGTATGCGCTATTCTGTTTCCAACACTGCAGAGTATGGTGACTATGTAACAGGTCCTAAGATCATCACCGAAGAAACCAAGAAAACCATGAAGAAGGTGCTTAAAGATATTCAGGACGGTACCTTTGCTAAGGAATTCCTCCTTGATATGAGTGAAGCAGGCTCTCAGGTACACTTCAATGCTATGAGAAAAATTGCAAGTGAACACCCATCGGAGCTTGTTGGTGCAGATATCCGCAAGCTTTACAGTTGGAGTGATGAGGATAAACTTATCAACAACTGATAAGGAGTGAATTTTATGTCAAAAGAAAATGTAGTAAAAGGAGTACACAATGCTCCTCACCGCTCACTTTTTCACGCTCTGGGACTTACCGAAGAAGAGCAGAGCCGTCCCCTTATAGGCATTGTCAGCTCATATAACGAAATCGTCCCCGGACACATGAATCTTGATAAGATAGTAGACGCCGTAAAGCTGGGCGTTGCAATGGCAGGAGGAACACCTATAGTGTTCCCTGCTATTGCGGTCTGCGACGGCATTGCTATGGGACATACGGGAATGAAGTACTCCCTTGTCACTCGTGACCTTATAGCGGATTCCACCGAAGCTATGGCACTGGCTCACGGCTTTGACGGTCTTGTTATGGTACCAAACTGCGACAAAAATGTGCCCGGACTTCTGATGGCGGCGGCAAGGGTAAATATTCCCACAGTATTCGTCAGCGGCGGTCCCATGCTTGCAGGCAGAATTGAGGGCAAGAAAACAAGTCTTTCTTCTATGTTTGAGGCGGTTGGTGCATATAATGCAGGTAAAATAGACGACGAAAAGCTCTATGAATATGAGTGCAAGACCTGTCCGACCTGTGGTTCTTGCAGTGGTATGTACACTGCAAATTCTATGAACTGTCTGACCGAAGCACTTGGAATGGGACTTGGCGGCAACGGCACTATTCCTGCTGTTTACTCTGCTCGTATCGAGCTTGCAAAGAGGGCAGGTATGGCGGTAATGGATCTGGTCAGAAAAAATATCTGTCCTCGTGATATTATGACAAAGGAAGCACTGATGAATGCGCTTACTGTGGATATGGCTCTCGGTTGCTCCACAAACTCAATGCTTCATCTGCCCGCTATTGCTCACGAGTGCGGTGTTGAGCTTAATCTCGACATTGCAAATGAGATCAGTGCAGTAACTCCAAACCTCTGCCACTTGGCGCCTGCAGGTCGCACGTATATGGAAGAGCTGAACGAAGCAGGCGGTGTCTATGCCGTAATGAATGAGCTTACTAAAAAAGGTCTGCTAAACATCGATTGTATGACCATTACAGGAAAGACCATTGGTGAGAATATCGAAGGCTGTGTTAATCTCAATCCCGATGTTATTCGTCCTATCGATAATCCCTACAGCGAAACAGGCGGCATTGCAGTGCTTAAGGGCAACCTTGCACCCGAGGGTAGTGTTGTGAAACGTTCAGCGGTACTTCCCGAGATGCTTATGCACGAGGGTCCTGCTAAGGTGTTCGACTCTGAAGAAGAGGCACAGCAGGCAATTAACAGTGGTAAGATCGTGGCAGGTGACGTTGTTGTTATCCGTTATGAAGGTCCAAAAGGCGGTCCCGGTATGCGCGAAATGCTCAACCCCACCTCTGCGATTATGGGAATGGGACTCGGAAACAGCGTTGCCCTTATCACCGATGGTCGTTTCAGCGGTGCTACCCGTGGAGCTTGTATCGGTCACGTAACACCCGAAGCCGCGTCGGGCGGTCTGATCGGTGTGGTTGAGGACGGCGACATCATCAGCATCAGTATCCCTGAGAATACCATTGAGCTGAAAGTTGATGAAGATGTTCTTAAAGAACGTATGAAAAACTTTGTGCCCAAGAAAAAGGAACTCTCGGGCTATCTCAAACGTTATGCCGCCCTTGTTTCAGGCGGAGCAAAGGGTGCTATACTTAATTAAAAAAACGAGAGGTTCAATAATGAATCTCTCGTTTTTATGTTTAATCTGAAAATTCTTGTTCTTTTACATAGTCAATAAAGGTTTTCATGCTTTTTGATATCCACTTATTTTTATGATAAATAAGCTGCTTCCAGATATCAACGTGTATGTCGCACACGTCAAGGTAGCAAAGTACTCCCGAATCTACTAAGTCTTTGGTTACAAAATCCGGCAAGAAAGAAACCATATTGTTTTGGGCGATCATTGTGGTTATAATATCGGTTCGTCCGATTTCCAGAACAGGGGTTATTTCCAGCGACATTTTTGCAAGCTCTCGATCTAAAACCCTCCTGTAACCTTGGCCATGTTCGGTCAGGATAAAAGGCTCGTTAATAATATCCTTAACGGATAACTTTTTCTTGCCGGCAAACTTTGAATTTGTACTTGACACAAAGTGCATAGAAAGTGGCTGCTCTTTAGCG
Organism: Ruminococcus sp.; assembly: GCA_017457155.1. Taxonomy (GTDB): domain Bacteria; phylum Bacillota; class Clostridia; order Oscillospirales; family Acutalibacteraceae; genus Ruminococcoides. The sequence continues at coordinate 1,677 of JAFTHZ010000003.1, read as the reverse complement.
ATGACATAATCTTTATTGTATAAGCGACTATCCAGCGTGATGATAAAATCTGCCTCGTTATGATCGAGCATCTCGAGCATCAGCGCTGAGTCGCCTGTGGTAAAGCGAATTGAAATCGACGGATACTTTTCATGAAAGTCGATGTAGTGGGAGTTTATCATATCGTCGCATATCGAGTCAGGCGCAACAATATGAATAGACCCGGAAAGTTCTTCTTTTGTTAAGTTTTCCTTGAATTCGTCCATCAGCGCACGAATTCCGTGAGCATAAGTAATCAGTTTGTGTCCACGCTCGGTGAGAGTAATGGTATGGTTAATTCTTTCAAACAACAGGCATCCTAATTCTTCTTCCAATTGCTTTATCTGAAAAGAAACGGTAGATTGTGAATAACCAAGCTGTTCTGCTGCCTTTGTGAAACTTCCAAGTTCGGCAACGTGAATAAATGTAATTAAATTTCTAAGTTCCATTATATACCTCTGTATCGACGCTTTCGATAGTGAATGCTCTGATCATTTAATTGACTAATATAACTGCATTATATAATATTCACATAAAAAAAGCAACTGATTTACAAAAGCGGAAGTAAAGTAGTCGAGCAAATACAGATTAAAGATGATAAGATGATATCACTTTGATAACCTCAAATTCGTATTAGAAAAGTTAATAAATAATCTCAGATGCAACATTGTAGGTTTAGTTACTTGCGGTGTTGCATTTTTTCTTTATTGCCAGCTCAAAAATTGTGACACTGAAAACAAAGAAAAAAGAGGTTTTGAAATAATGGTATAAACAACCCGACGGCAGTATAAAATGCCTAACACCAAGACAAGCTGGTGACCTTCTCGGACACAGCACCTCACAGATAACGGAAATGTATTATGTGAAAAGAGATGACTCAAAGCTGAGAGGGATAACGGATAGCTTCGAAATCTGAGTAAAGAAAAACACAGGGCATCGGAAATGATGTCCTGTGTTTTGTCTTTAAGATGCGTTTTTGTAAGAGGGTGTCTCAGAAAACTAAATCAAAATCAGTTGTCTTGCGGACGGTTTTTGCTGACAAGAGTTGCAAGCTCGAAACGGCTGTGAACGCCCATCTTGGGGTAAATTTTCTTAGTGTGGTCTTTAACTGTATTTTCGGAAATAAACATTATCTTGGCAATATCCTTGTTGGTGTAGCCCATACAAATAAATTCGGTAACCTCCCGTTCCTTTGGAGTAAGAACAGAAAGAATATCAGGGGTTTGTGCAGGAGTTTGTGCAGGTTTTGTAACAGTCTCACTGACAGGCGAAATGTCTTTTTGTGCGGTTTCGTTGTTTTCGGCATTTCTTCTGCGCAGAGAAAATAGTAAGAAAGGTTCAATCTGCGTAAACACGAACACAAGCACCGCCGTGACTACGGCATAAAAGATATACAGCGCGATTGGCGAACCAAGGAAGATCTCGGCGATAACGGCGTGAACGAGAACAGCCGAGAAAGCAAGACCGATTATAGAGGGTGCTATGAACTTGGATGGATAGGACTTCATAATCGGCACACCGTAAAGCGGCCCGAATATGGCGGCAGTCATACCGAATCCTATCAGCCCGCAGGCAACAGGGGCAAAAGCGGGAACGTAATCGGTAACGAGCATCAAAAGGAAACCGAGTCCGCCCAGCCCCACAAAAATGGGCATCAGC